>NZ_JPEQ01000004.1:0-870320 GCF_000738495.1 Chryseobacterium sp. P1-3 | reverse complement strand
TTTTAATTGTAACACGGATTTTTACTGTAAAAATATACTTAAAGTGACCGCGGCTGCTTCTGATCAGCACCGCGGACATGAATCATTACTATTTAATTGTTATTTATAATCTTTTGAGCTTCTTCTCGGCTCTTTAGCTTCCGGCCATTTTATTGTTTCCCCTTTATCATCCTGAGGCATTACTCTTTTCTCTCTATTGGCAAATTCCGGATCTTCAGAAGCCATATAAGCCAATGCTGCAGTCAAAACCACATTGTTTTTTACCTCGTCGAAAACAATTTTATCATAGGTATCTTTTGTAGTATGCCATGTATAGCCGAAATATCCCCAGTTCAAAGAACCTAAAGAAATTCCCGGTACTCCAGCCGCTACAAATGAGGCATGGTCAGAACCTCCACCGCCAGGCATTCCGGGGAAATCTGTTTTGATATGACTTCTTACCGCCTTCGGAACCCCGTCCAGCCATCTTCCTATATAATCATATGCTTTTACAAATCCCTGGCCGCTTATGTTTACGACACGACCCGTCCCGTTATCCTGGTTGAAAGCGGCCTGTACCCCTTTTATGATCTGAGGATTATCTGCTACAAATCCTCTGGAGCCGTTTAGTCCCTGCTCTTCGCTTCCCCAAAGCCCGATAACAATTGTTCTTTTATTATTGGGATAATATTTTTTCAGGATTCTCATGGCTTCAAGCATGGTAATTGTTCCGGTTCCGTTATCTGTAGCTCCTTGTGCTCCATCCCATGAATCAAGGTGAGCAGAAAGGATGACGTATTCCTCCGGCTTCTCTTTCCCTTTGATCATCCCAATGGTGTTGAAGCTTTTAGCCTCCGGAAGAACTTTAGACTGTGCATCAATTTTAATTTTGGGCTGTGCCCCGTTCTCAGCCATTCTGTAAAGCATTCCATAGTCTTCAACATCGATATCAATCATCGGAATCTTGGTTGTTTTGGCTCCGAAAATCCTGTTGGCTCCCATAATTCCTGTCCAGTTTGAAATAGCAATTCCTGCAGCTCCGGATTTTTCTAAAGCTTCAGGAAGGGTGTTATTATCATAGCCGATATTCTTGATATAGGAACTGAAATCTTTAGCTGCCTGTTCTTTTTCTGCTTTCAGTTTTTCGTAGAGTTCAGGGGTTGCAAATTCCTTGATCTGCTCATCAGAACGTCCGATTTTCTGGTATTGTGCCATCAGCACTATTTTTCCTTTTACAGAAGGAAGCCACTTATCAAACTCCGCTTTAGTAGAAACCTTAGGAAGAATGATTACCTCTGCTTCTACCGCTTTTTTAGTTGACGGACTCCAGGCAAGCTGCGTTGCAGCTAATGATTTTACCCTTGGATACACCATATCTACATGGGTAGTTCCTCTTTGCCATCCTTTCCATGTTCCAAACTGCTGAAGATGGGCATCTACTCCCCAGGAGCGGAGTTTAGCCGCACTCCATTCGTTGGCGGCCAACATTTCAGGGGTTCCTACAAGCCGGGGACCTATCCCGTCCAGCAGCTCGTAAGCCATTTTTTCCAACTGTGAATTGTTGTTTACTTCATCTACAAAACTTTTTACGATAGGATCAAGCCTCTCATTCGGGTCTACCTTTACCTGAGCCCATGAAAACTGGGCAGCCAGCATTATTGCAGGCACTGCAAAAAATCTATTTAACCTCATAATATATATTGATTGCTTAAAGATAAAAGAATTTAAGGAGATAATGAAAAATCAGACATAAAAAAGTACGTACAGAAGGATATTCTGAACACTTTCCTCATTTATAAATTAAATTATCAATCCCTTTGTGAAGTTCACCGTATATCTCTGAGGAAAAATTATTTTTGATTAACAAATGCCTGTTCTTCCGCAGAAAGTAATATTGTTTCTGTTTTTTCTTCTTTCACAGGTACATTTTCCCAGATGCTCACTTTAAAATTCACTTTCGGATCGAGTCCTTTATCGGTTTTGTTAAAAGTGTTATAGATGATTTCACGGCTGAACTTTCTGACATGGGTTTCATCCTTGTAGAAAATGGTAAATTTATCTCCTTCAAGTCTGGTAAGTGCAGGAACATATACTCCGTCTTTCTTGTAGAAGTCAAAGATAAGGATGCCATCACCCAACTTATACATAAATTCCCGGCCATCTGTTCCCGTTTTTTTCATGGTAGGATAATCGCTCTGGAAATAATGATTTTCAAAATAAGTAATCACCTTATCCGCCTTGTTATATTTAAATTCCCCTTCCATCTGCGCACCGTTCCCGGATTGAATCTTAAAGGCAATCACCTGCTCATCTCCTTCTTCAAAGAGCAGCCTTCCTGAGTATTTACACTCTTTCATTTTCAGGTGCTGCTGCATTCTGTAAAGCTCATAATTCAAGAAAAAAATTGCCCAGTTGTTCGTGAGAAAATTCATCTGTTCTTCCTGAAAGCACAGTACCGGATTTATCATTTTTAAAATATTTTACATTATTGAGCTGCATCTGAAGGATATCATCATAATTCTTGCGGATACCATCTTTAAAATTATAGCGATTACTTTTACTCCATAATTTGGCTTCTGCAATTACCAGAAAAAACAGCTTATCATTATCAAGATTTTTTTTCTTTATAAACGATATCGTAAAGGGAAGGTCCGCTGTAGTAACGTTTATCGTAGTTCTTGCTTACATCATCAAAGATTTTTCTGATATCCACATTGATGATCTTTATTTCATCAATATTTTTATAAATAGGTTTAAGCTTTATCTCCGCAATGAAAACCGGAACTTTTTCTGTTTGAAATCCTGAGGCTGAAACTTCAAAATCTCCTGCATCCTGGCCAAGAGGTGCAAAACCATCTTCATTGGAATAAATGATCTGATCCCGGAGTATGATCCTGGCATTTGAAACCGGGTTTCCGTTTTCGGCATCTACAATTCTTATTTTCTGTGCAGAAACAGCATAAAAAAAGAAAATAAATAAAAAATAAAAGAACTTCATGGTTATTGGTATTATTAGTTTTTAAAATAAACAGCGCAAATATATACCAGAAGTATAAAGAAAGATAAATTTTTAAAATAATTTAATACTATTTAACGCTAATTTTGGATTCAGTATAAAGGACCTCAATTCAATGCACAAAAAAACCGGCTCCAAAAGCCGGCTAAAGGTGAATTACTTCTTAGATTCTTCTACAGAAACTTTTCTGAAATCCTTGAACAGTTTGCTTAGTTCCAAAGCTGCTTTACGAGCTCTTGTTCCTGCTGCTTTGTTCCCTTTTTCCGCTTGTTGGTTTGCCTCAGTAGTGAACGCTTCAAATTCTGCGTTGATTTTTTCAATTAGTTCTTTCATTATATTTAAAAATTTAGGCTGCAAATATAGGTTTTATGGTAATTCCAGCCTAGTAGCAAAGAAAAAAGTTTGGGCAAAATGACTGAAATTTTAGCATATTTCTATCCTTGAACCGATTTTTATCGATTTTTGCCCTATAATTTTCATAAAAAAACCGTTGTAAGCCTTAATAAACCAAATTTTATCCCCTTCCTCCTTCATTCATTTTTTGTATTAATTGCTATTGTATGGATAACCTGTACTGACGGTTTTATCTTTTCTACTTCAAAACGGAATCTCAGCTATAGATTTTTGTGTTAAATTTGGGAAAACGACTTAATCCATGTTCAAAAAATTAATTTTCCTGATATTTATACTTCCGCTTATTGCTTATTCTCAAAATAAAATCAGCTATAAAGTATATTATGATGAAGACCTTTCAAAAAATGGTTTAAAAGTGCGGGTAGATTATACATTAAAAAAAGCATCAGATACATTATCTTTCTATTATGCAAATGAAAACTGGGGCGAGAATGAGCTTTTTAAAAACCTTGTTTTGTTAAAGGAGGACAATCCTGATATTATATTTGAGAGTAAACCTAAAGACAACAAAATAAAGATCCGTCAGAAAAAAGGAACTCACTTTTCTCTGGTGTATCATATTAAGCAGGATTTTACTGATCCCAGCTATAAAATCTTTAACCGACCGAGAATCAACAACACTTTCTTTCATGTTTTAGGTAAGAATCTTTTTATGGTTCCGGTCTCTTTTACAGAGATGCCGGATGAGCAGGAATTTCAATTCGTTATTGAATGGATAGCTTTCCCAAAAAAATTCACACTCCATAATAATTTTGCATCTCAAGTTCAACAACAGAAAATTAAGACTGCTCTTTGGAGCGGCTTTTATAATTCTTTATTTATTGGTGGTGATTACAGGTTTTATTCTTTTACAATACATGATAAGCCTGTCTATTTTGCTTTGAGAGATGAATGGAGTAACGGTTTCACCGATGATTTCCTGTTTTCTAACCTGAAGAAGGCCATACATTCTCAAAGGGATTTCTGGAAAGACTATGATCAGGATTATTTTACTGTTATCATGACTCCCACTGTTTCACAAAAAGACAGTTTATATAAAGGTTACAGCACTACAGGTTCCGCTATTAAAAATGCATTTATAATCCAAGGAACCAATAATCCTTTCAATGACAAGGATTCTTATCTGTATCTCTTTCATCATGAGTTAATGCATGAGTGGATCGGAAATACGATTCAAAACAAACATGAAGAACTGAATTATTGGTTCAGTGAAGGCTTTACTGATTATTATACCTACAAAAACAGGTTAAGAATAAAGGACCTCTCAATGGATGAGTGGCAAAAATTGTTTAATCATGAAATCCTTAAGGCCCATTGGAAGAATCCTGAGAGAAATATTCCTAATTATAAAATAAAGGATGATTTCTGGAAAAGCAGAAATGTAGAAAAAATCCCTTACAGACGAGGCGCTATTTTTGCCCTTTGGCTTGATAATCAAATCATACTGAAAACCCGCTATAAAAAATCTTTAGATGATTTGATGCGAGATTTGCTGAAAACCTGTAAAGAGAAGAAAATAAAGTTTACAGACGAGCTTTTTATTGAGTTTGTTCAAAAGTACCTGGATCAGGACATCTCTTATTTCTTTCAGAAACATATTCTCAACGGTGAAGATATTGATCTTCCTAAAGAAAAATGGATAGAAGGTTTTGCTTTCCGGGTTACTGATGGAGTTCCACAGCTGGAAATTGATCACAGTAAAAATGAGAAGTACCTGATTGAATAATGAAGGATTCTATATTTTATCAGAACTCTTTCATCATATTTTTCATCCTATATAAATCCATAGTTTTTTTCCTGTTTATTCTAACAGATGAATACTTTCCGGAGTAATTCTTTCTGCAAAAACAACCCGGAAATGATGATCATATTTACCTGTAAAGGAAAATGTTTTCACGGATTACTTCCGCATTGTTCTTAAGATTAATTTTTGCGGAATTAAAAGGTCTCCGGGAACGGCTGTACTAAAAGAAGCTGATTCCGAAATTCTTAACCATCTGTATCCTTTCTGCATGAATTAATGTCATAATTTTGCAGAAAAAAAGAATGGAAATCATTTCAAAATTTATGATCGGTTCCGAAGAAGGAATCTCTGATCTTATCACCATCATCGATTCTTCAGTGTATGCCCTGCATAAGGATTTTATCTCTGAAGAAGATATCAGGCAATATATCAATAACGAAATAGATCCGAGAAAGATGATCAATGAACTGAACAATCTTTCCAACCAGCTGGTCATGACCTACGCTGATCAGCAGCCCGCAGGATACAGCTTGATCAAAAGCGGCTCTGTATATCCGGGCATTGTTGCAGGAAAAAGAGCTACAGAGATTAGTTTTGTGATTATTCCCGATTTTAATACCCCGGAAATCAGGCAGTCGTTATGGAAAAAGTGCAGGGCAGCAGTAAGCTTTACAGATGAGATCTGGATCAATATGCTGACCCATGATCCTCTCCTGGAATTTTTAAAGGAAAACGGCTTTACCCAAATTGATACTGCACAAACCGGACCTTTCAGTCTTCCTTCCTGCATTTTAAAAATGGAAATTTAAATGGCCATGAGAAAACCAATCTGTTTCATGCAATAAAAATTATATTCCGTATCTTTGATTTTTATAATTTTTATCTCATGAGTGATCAACTGGAAACCATTGAAGATTATTATAACCGCATCCGTAAGAATCAGGTAAAGGTATTTGATTCCGATGATTTTGAAACGGGAAAGTCCCATTTCAATATTTCAATGCGGAAGTATTGCAGTTTTAAAAGTCCCTACAACCGTCGTGATTATTATAAAGTAAGCTTTATCCTAGGAAAAGGCACCTTCCAATATGGTTCCCACCAGATCTATATAGACCGCCCTACCCTGTTTTTCCCTTCTCCCAATATTCCTTATTCGTGGGAATGTGACGGGGAACAGGAAGGCTACTTCTGCTTATTCAATCAGGAGTTTTTTCATGGAAATCCGGAATTCAATCTGTTTAAAAAAACTTCCCTTTTCAAAGAATGGAGCAAGCCGGTTGTATTTCTGACGGAAGAACAAACCCAGCTTGCCACTCTATATTTTGAGCAAATGTATAAGCTCAATAATTCAACTTATCCGTTCCGTTGCAGCAGCATTAAAAGCCACCTGGCATCCGTCCTGCACCTCGGCCTGGAAAACCGGGTGGAAGATATTCATCCTGATGAGCTCCCTGCTAATGTCCGGCTGTACAGATTATTCGATGAACTGCTCAATAAGCAGTTTCCTTTAGATTCTCCGGCTTATCCTCTGGTATTGAGAACTCCTGCTGATTTTGCCGCACACCTTAACGTACATGTCAATCATCTAAATTCTTCGGTAAAATCCGTCACCAACCTGACCACAACGCAGATTATTAAGGAAAGAATGTTTGAAGAATCTAAAAACCTGCTGAAATACACCAATTGGGATATTGCCGAGGTAGGCTATACTTTAGGCTTTGAACAACCTTCTCATTTTAATAATTTTTTTAAAAAACATGCACAAACTTCTCCTTTAAAGTTTAAAAATCATTCTAATATTTGATTTTTGTAATTTTTACTTTGTCTTTTAAAATTGAATTTAGCATTTCTTGACCTATTTTTGCATGGTAAAAATGAAGAATATGTTGAGAGCAGCATCTGAACAACGCATCAGATTAATAACCATTATGGCCTTTGTGTCTATCCCTCTTTCGGGGTTTGTCACTGATATTTATTTGCCATCCTTTCCTTCTATGGCCAAAGAAATGATGGTTTCGGAAAAAGACATCCAGATCACCTTAACCTCTTACCTGCTGAGCTATGGAATTTCCCAGTTGTTTGTAGGAGGAATCCTGGACAGTATCGGAAGATACCGACCCAAACTACTTGCCTTATTTCTTTTGGTCATAAGCAGTATCCTGATTACCATGACAAACAGCATAGCAATAATCTGCCTGCTGCGTATACTTCAGGGAGCAGCGGTTTCCGTACTGGTAGTAGCCACCCGTGCCATTTTTGTAGATATTTATGATGCTGAAAAGGTAAAGCATTACCTGAGCTACTTTACGATCGTATGGTCTTGTGGTCCTATTCTGGCTCCGTTCCTCGGAGGATACCTTGAGAAACTTTTTAACTGGCATGCCAACTTTTACTTCCTTGCTTTTTATGCCGGATTTTTATTTTTATTTGAATGGTTTTTCAGTGGGGAAAGCCTTCCGGAAAAGAAAAAGCTTAATCTTTCTGAAAATATCAGCCTGTATAAAATGATGCTGAAAAACAGAATCTTTATGCTAGGTATATTTATTTTAGGATTAAGTTATTCTATTGTAATGCTGTTCAATATCACCGGACCGTTTATTATTGAAAACACCTTTCATTTTACGCCTGTTGTTATCGGGTATTGTACTCTTATCTTAGGGTTCTCATGGATGATTGGCGGGTTTATAGGAAAACGCAGGCTTGCATTGGACTTCAAACCCAGAATTTTGCTGCCAATCTTGTTACAGCTTGCTTTGATTGCTGCATTAATTATTATCAGCAATTTTGCACAAAGTCTTTTCATCATGATTCCTTTTGCTTTTTTTATTCATATTTGTTCAGGAATCCTGTTTACCTCTTTTTTCACAACAAGTATGCTGTATTTTCCTAAAAATGCAGGAACAGCCGGTGGACTGATGGGAGGCCTGGTTTATGTAATCACCTCTGTCAGCAGTTTTATTATCTCCGTCACAGGAACCGTCACAGAACAAACAGGTCTGGCATGGCGATACCTGATCATTGCGCTTTTCCTTCTGGGGATCATCCTCATTATGCATCGGGCCGTACAAAAAGAAAAAGCAGGGAATTAATCTCTGCTTTTTTATTGCATACCTGTATCTCTATTGTAAACTTTCCAGGTATTCTTTCAAAATAACCGGATGACAATGTTCCTGGTCTTTTGCAGCATATACGAGTGTTATTTTTTCCTGATCTTTGTGATGTTCCAGAAATTTCTTCCCGAAATCATTCTTTTGAAGCTCTTGCCAGTATTTTTCAGAAAACTCTTTCCATAATTCAGGGTCATGGTGAAACCACTTCCTGAGTTCGGAAGAAGGAGCCAGGTCTTTGTTCCATTCATCAATTTCTGCATGTTCTTTAGAAAGTCCCCGCGGCCAGAGGCGGTCTACCAAGACACGGTACCCATCTGTAGGTAAAGGAGTTTCATATACACGTTTCAATACAATTGCAGACATAGGATTCTTTTTAAATTAAAATAACATTCTTACCGTATCTCTTCACTGTTTGAGTAAAGCAGCAAATATTGTTCCTGTAGTAAAACTGAACCTTACTTATCCAAACTGATCAATATTTTCTGATCTGTACAGAGGACACACTTTTTTTTAAGAACCTCAACACTTAATTAGTTTTAATTTAAACTAATTTTCCGTATATTTGTTAGAACCGGATTCAGATTTTAACGGTTTTATATTAGCAATATGCCTGGAGAAGGAAATACCATTTCAGTAGTGGCTTTAGAGTTGGGTCTTGCAATGAGTGAGATGAAAAGCCGTTTGCGGCAGAAAATCCAGACCAGAATTAATGAATATGATCCGGATCTTTCTTTTGAGCTGATTGAGGTCCTGGGAATTTTATCCCGGGATAACGGGATTAACCAGCAGGAAATCAGTAATAAGGTAAGTAAGGATAAATCCAGTATCACCTATCTTATCAACAGCCTTGTGAAGCGGGGTCTGGTAGAACGGACCGAAGATAAAAATGACAGGAGGAATAAACAGGTCTTTCTTACTTCCAAAGGGAAAGAGATTATAGAAACCGTATATCCATGGGCATTGGAATTATATAAAAAGGCTGCAGGTGACATCACTGGAAATGAGATCAACAATGCCCTGCTTTTGATAAAAAGAATGACTTCCAATCTCGAAAATCAGGATTAAAAATTTTTATAGTATGAGAACAATCCTTGTCCCTGTTGATTTTACATCAACTACAGAAAATGCAGTACAACTTGCAGCAGAATGGGCCAATCATTACGATTACCAGCATATTATCCTGTTAAAAACTGCCGGAGAATCTGAATTCGAAATTCTGCATATTGCTGAAGGCCATTCATTTGTGAATGAAGAAAATGTCAACAATTTGCTGGCAAGAACAGAATCATTGTTTACTCAGCTAATCAATGTTATAACGGAAAAGTATCCCCAGATACAGGTTTCAAAGATTTTAAGCGACTGGTCACTGACAAGAAGCATTAATGAAGTAATAAAGAACCAGCCCTCCATAGAACTGATTGTTCTGGGAAGTGATGACCATGCTTCTTCCAATGACAGCTATGTTTCCGGTAATATTATCAGTATTGCAAGGACGAGCCGCGTAAAAACCTTGATTGTTCCTCATCATTACCGCTACAGTCCCATCAAAAATATACTCATCCCTTGTGATATAAATGGAATCACCAAACTTGAAAGGTTATTCCATCACAAATCTGTCATTCAGAGGGAGGATGTCCGTTTACAGTTTTTAAATATAGACACTCATAAAGGAGATGATACAAGTGATGAGAAAAAGCAGGAACTCGAAGACTATATTCATCAGCATCTGACTGAATTTCCAAGCAGTATCCATTATTCTTATGATGAAAATATTATCAGCGGAATTCTGAACTTTGCCTCTTCCCATGCAACCGATCTTATTATCGCTTTGCCGGGCAGGCACAGTTTTTTATATTATTTGGCCAGCAGAAGCATTTCCGAAGGAATCTATCAAAACACGAATCTGCCTGTTCTGGTTTTGAAATAGCGCTCATTCTCAAATATCCGGCAGTTGAAATTAAGAAGCCCCGTTACAAATGGCCTTCTTACTCTTGTTTAGTATTCAGATTATCATAAGTCTGATCAACTAAAAAAGAAATTGCTTTCTTTACTGTATCACGTCCTTCAGGAGTATTGAGATCAATACCACAAAAGATGCTGCCATTTAAAGAGGCATACATGTTCAGGTAATATAATCCGGAAACTAAAATCGACATAATTGCCCGATATTCCTTTGCACGCTCACCAAAAAAAGGATCTGCTACAAATTTAAAAAGCGCTTCTCCGTTTTCTTCCTGCGTATCGGTCATTTTTTTTAATGATTTTCTGGGCTCGGACAAGCGCCATAATAACA
Organism: Chryseobacterium sp. P1-3; assembly: GCF_000738495.1. Taxonomy (NCBI): domain Bacteria; kingdom Pseudomonadati; phylum Bacteroidota; class Flavobacteriia; order Flavobacteriales; family Weeksellaceae; genus Chryseobacterium; species Chryseobacterium sp. P1-3. Next base: position 859,764 of record NZ_JPEQ01000004.1, on the reverse strand, counting down.
GTTTTTGTGCCTCTTTATTTTTATGTACATAATCATATTGTGCCAATAATAATTCTTTAGCAAAGGCTCTTCCATGGTCATCAAAATTCGGGGCTGTATCTCCCGGTGTCATTTTGCTCCAATAATCCTGTGAACGAATATATTCATCCATCAGGCCATCCATTCCACCAAAATATGTATAGATCATTTTTTTATCTACTCCGGCTGTAGCCGCAATATCATTTATCTTTAATGCGGCATAACCTTTCGTTTTCAGAATTTCTCCAACTGCATCTAAAAAATTTTTTTTTTTACTGCGTTCCTTGTTACGGATACTGCCTGCTGCTGATTTTCTTTCCATAATTAAAGATTCATTATACAAGTTTATGAAAAATTTTATTATTTTAAACACCACATAGTGTCTTATTTTGTATATTTGCAAAAACTAATAACCATTTCAAATATGCAAAACACTATGTATGATCATAAAAAATTATGACGATTCCGGTTGCATTATGCTTGTTTAAGGATAAAACAACGGTCAGATCCAAGGAAAATAAGCTTCCGGCCTGATTTCCAAAATAATGACTTGTACCTTAAAGATAAGCAATCACCACACCAGAATTTCGAGCAGGATCATTCAGAAGCCCAAGCTTACTCATCCTAACAAGCGGTATAAAGGTTAACTCATTCTGAATGATCCTCTCTTTTTTAATAATGTTCTTGCTGATTGTAAAATCAATCTGAACATTAACAGCTAAGGTAAAAACACTGAAAGCACAGCATCATTATATTTTAGTGATGCTGTTTTTATTAAAAAAATAAAATATTCTGTAATTAAAAACCTGATAATGGATAATTCCTGATCGGTAAAAAAAAAAAAATTTATCCTGTAGATGTTGTACGAATGGCTTCTGTTACTGGGTTTCTTTCCATGATCATCATCAGATAAAAAAAAAATATTTATTTTTCATCATATTAAACACTTTGTAGTGTCTTATTTTTGTATATTCGCAAAAACTAAGAACCATTCTACATAAACAAACCATGAGGTAAGTGAAATAACCGGCCATTCAATTGAGCCAGCTTACCATGTTAGTTCGGACATTAAGTGATTAAGTTAAGCGTTACTTACCAACAACACCGCTAGAATCTAACGGTGTTGTTTTTTATTTATCGGGATTAGCTTATGTAGATCAGACAGCTCACTTACAAAGCCTTATAAGACTTCGGACCAGTTAAATGTACCTGTGATGCTCTTCCGCTTTATTTCTCAGTTTTTATGATGGCTGCATTATTATTTAGTCACTATTCTTCCTCCGGCTTTTTCATCAGTGAAAAACTGAAGGCCTTTTTTCTTTTCAATAAGTTGCAAAGGATACAGTTCCGGATTATATTCCCCATTCAGCACTTCGCCCAATGCATGTTTTTTAGATTCCCCGAAAGTAACAACCAGGATATTTTCCGCTTTATTAATTAATGGGGCAGTCAGAGTAATCCTGTACATTTCCTGGGGTTTAAGATAATAAGCTACCACCCATTTTTCTTGTTCATTCAACACGTTTTCACCCGGGAATAAAGAAGCAGTGTGACCATCATCTCCCATTCCTAAAAGGATAAAATCGAAGACACCCTCATTTCCGAGGACAGTTCTGATCTGCTTTTCATATGCTTCTGCATATTCCTCCGGAACAACACCCTCCTGATACATGGGGAAGATATGTTCCTTATTGACAGGCACTTGATTGAGAAGGGTTCCGAAAGTCATTTTTGCATTGCTTTTCTCATCATCCAAAGGCACCCATCGTTCATCTACCCAAAAAAAATACACTTTACTCCATTCTATTTTTGCGGCATATTCCTGAGTGGCCAGTAAACTAAAAATAGCTTTCGGTGAAGAGCCTCCACTTAATGCCACTACAAAGCGGTCTTTTTCCTGAATTGCTTTTTTTGAAAGATCAGCGAAGGTATCCGCTGCTTTTCTATATAAAATATCTAAATCCTCAAATACGATAATATCCATTTTTTTCTTCTGATTTTATTTTTCCTGTTTACACCCACTTATGGCCTTGTCTTTCCACCAAAGCATTGCTTTCTTCCGGTCCCCAGCTTCCGGCTTCATAATTGGGGAAAGAAATATCTTTATTATTCTGCCAGGCTTCCTGTATGGTAGTAACTACATCCCATGCTTCTTCTACCTGGTCAGAACGCATAAATAAGGTAAGATCACCCAAAAGAGCATCCAGCAATAAGGTTTCATAGGCTTCAGGGGTATCTTCCTGACAAGCAAAATAATCAAAAATCATTTCTACAGGTTCCAGGACCAATGACAGTCCCGGCTTTTTTGTCATAAACTGTAGCCGGATATCCATCAGCGGCTGAATATTGATAATAAGCCTGTTCGCTGATAAAAGGTGTGGACTGTCTGAAAAAGTAGAATGAGGAAGCGGCTTGAACTGGATGGTAATGTAAGAGTGTTTTTCCTTCATTTTCTTTCCTGTCCGTACATAAAAAGGAACATTCTGCCATCTTTTGTTATCCAGGTAGAATTTTACCGCTGCGAAAGTCTCCGTATTCGAATCTTCGGCAATGCCGTTTTCCTGGCGGTATCCTTTAACTTCTACTCCATTGATTATACCTTTTCCATATTGACCTCTTACGGCATAATGCTCTACCTGATCAGCCGTAATCCTCCGGATTGACCTCAGCACATCTACTTTACGGTCCCTGATTTCGCCCGCTTTCAATGATGCCGGCGGTTCCATGGCGACCATACATAAAATCTGCAACAAATGATTTTGAATCATATCCCTTAATGCTCCTGTCTGTTCGTAAAAAGCACCTCTTGTTTCAACGCCTACTTCTTCTGCTACCGTGATCTGTATCGATTCTATATGTTTATGATCCCATAAAGGTTCAAAAATGGAATTCCCGAATCTGAATGCCAATATATTTTGTACTGTTTCTTTACCCAGGTAATGGTCGATACGATAAATCTGTTCTTCTTCAAATGTCTGCGACAGGAGGTGATTAAGTTCAATAGCAGACTGCTTATTGCGACCAAAAGGCTTCTCGATAATGATACGGTCTTTTCCGGCATCGGAAGCCAATGCCGTCTTTTTGATATGATTCGAAATTGTTGTAATAAAATCAGGCCCTATTGAGAGATAGAATAACCTGTTAGCTCTTACTCCGTATGCTGTATCAAAATCCTGTAATTTATGATACAGTTCCTGGTAAGAGTTTTCCTGGTCCAGCTGGTGCTGGAAATATACGATATGGGTCTGGAATCCTTCCCAGTCTTCGGGCTTCATTTTTCTTCTCGAAAATTGTTCGAGGTTTTCCTTGATATAATTTTTAAAATGTTCATCAGTATTATCTGCTCTTCCCAGGGCAATAATGGTGAACTGTTCCGGCATTCTGCCATCGATGTATAAATTATAAAATGCCGGAAAAAGTTTCCTTTTTGCCAGATCTCCTGTAGCACCAAAAATAATGATACTGGTAGGTTTCAGGCTTCTGTGTTCGTTCATTGCTCCGGGTTTTAATGATTTGTGTTTTGCCATAGGGTATGAAAAGTTCCCTCTCTGTCGGTTCGCTGGTAAGTATGAGCGCCAAAGTAATCACGCTGAGCCTGAATCAGATTGACCGGCAGGGATTCTGTTGTATAGGCATCAAAATATCCTAAAGCGGTTTGAAGGCCTAAGCCTGGTATTCCGTTTGAAACAGCAAAAGCAGCAATTTTACGTAATGCATTTATTTTATCTTTTACAAGGTCTGAAATATCATGATCCAGTAAAATATTAGACAATTGCGGATCTTTGGTATATGCTGCATAGAATTTCTCCAGTACAACTGAACGGATAATACAGCCGCCCCTCCAGATTTTCACGACATCCTGTAATGGGATTTCAAAAGCATATTCTTCAGACGCTTTTACCAGTAACGCCAGACCTTGTGCATAGCTGATCAGGGTAGCCAAATACAGGGCTTCCCCTACTTCGCGGATAAATGAATCGATATCTTCCGGACTTGTCACCTCTTTTTTACCATACAATTGAGCGGCCTGAATTCTTTCTTCCTTATAGGCAGATAAGATTCTGGAAGTGACGGCAATATCAATAGTCGGGATTGAAACACCTATTTCCATTGCCTGCTCAGAAGTCCATTTTCCGGTTCCTTTTGCTCCTGCCTTGTCTAAAATCTGATCTACAAGGTAATTGTCGGTAAGTGAATCTTTCTGCCGGAAAATATCCCTGGTAATTTCAATCAGGAAAGAATTCATTTCCCCATTATTCCATTCTTTAAAAACTTCGTACAGCTGGTCATTATTCAGACGGGCTCCTTTCTTTAGCAGGTCATATGCTTCGCTGATGAGCTGCATAATGGCATATTCAATTCCATTGTGTACCATCTTCACATAGTTTCCGGCAGAGCCTTTTCCCATATACGCCGTACAGGGCTCATTATCTACCTTTGCAGCAATTGCTTCCAACATCGGCTTTAGAAGACGGAAAGCCTCCAGATCTCCACCCGGCATAATGCTTGGACCTGTTCTGGCTCCTTTTTCACCTCCGGAAACCCCCATTCCCATAAAATGCAAATTTTTTTGAGGCTAAATCAGCGATACGTCTATTGGTATCTTCAAAATAAGAATTCCCTGCGTCTACAACAATGTCACCTTTAGTAAGGAGAGGACAGATATTATTCAATACTGCATCTACTGGTTTCCCGGCGGGAACCATAAGAATGATTTTCCTGGGGGTTTCCAATGCAGATACAAAGTCTTCCAAAGATCCTGTACCTTTTATCTTCATCGCCGGACCGGCATTGTTTTGTAATTCTTTTATTTTTTCTTCATCAAGGTCAAAGCCCGCCACTGAAAAACCGTTATCGGCAATATTATAAAGAAGATTCCGCCCCATTACTCCAAGGCCAATCATTCCATAGTTGTATTTCTCCATTAATATGAATTTATGATCTAAAGAATAAAATTACATAAATGCTTAGGAGGAAAAAAATAAAACCTGCTAAAAAAATCTATTGTCGTATTAATTTATTGTTACCATATAAATGATAACCTACTGTTGCTTTTCTCTTTATACACTTGCAGCAAATACCACCAATCCATTCAAGATTAACCTGTTATACCATATAATTAAAAATTTATTTTTACCTTGTTATCAATAAAAAATTATCTCTTTAATAGTGAATTATAACTAATCAATGATATGTCATAATTAAATTATGGGAACAATCTATCAAAAATGAGCTGCATTTTGGCACAATTAAGCATATATTTGCGAAAATTTAAATTTATGAACTATAAACTTGAGCTCAATACACAGGAGCCCAACTCTAAAGTTGTTTTTTAATACAATACTATTTGATGTGTTCAAGATTAATATAGTTGAAAGGTATATGGGATCTATGAAAGCTCGTCCGGTATTATGTGAAGCGCTATTTAAAGTAAGAACTTTAGATGACCAGCTTATCCCGAGAAGAGATGGGAATACCAGGGTAAAGATTAAGGGTAATGATTTTGAAGTTTATCAGAAATTAATAAAAGATCTGAACTCTTACGAATATAAAAACAAGCTGATCAACAGAAAAGAGGTTGAACAGAACTATGTTCATTTTGTTCTGAGCTTGGTGATTGCTAACTATGATCTTAATTAGGGAATTGTATATTGCACCATCAGAAGAATATGGACAAGAACTACAATCTTTAGTTTCCGGTTTTCCCTGGTATAAAGGCTTATAGTACGTAATTAAATTCGGGCACCGGCTTTCAGGTAATAAACAATAGTTTTCAATACCGGAGTGATGTGTATAGATTATCTTAAAAATCTAAAATTCATATTCTTAAAGCCGGACTATCCGGAGCCAGAAAGGAGTCTTTCACGATCCGTCTTTAATAAGATGGAGATCGTTCGCTGTATTGTTATACGAGAAAGATCACAATTTAGATGATTGTTTTTGTCTGTAATTAACATGTAAAAGCGGCAAAAGAGCCTGAGAGCATTCTGCAAAATCAATCAATGGAGTTTCATTAGCTCTTTATAGACATCCGGATATATTATTCCGGATTAACATTCACTATTGAATTGGCAAGGATATTATAATATTTCTGCAATCATCCATCCGGATTTCATCAGTTCTCCGCATTATGATCTTACTCATATTTTATTGGGGATTAAATATCGAATTTTGATTCAGAGCATTTAAAATAATACTCTGAATATCTTATGAAAAATTTATTCTTAACAATCATTGCCATAAGTTTCATGGCAGCCTGCAAGAAAAACGATACCCAAAAGGATATGCCTGCCACCGATTCTGTTGAAGTACAAAGAACCTATTCCGACACAGCTACTTCTACAAAACAGAATCCAAAGGATAGTTTAAGCAGCCGGGACAGTATTAACACAAAAACCCATATAGGGGGACGGAGAACCAGCAATAACAATACCGGTAATGGTACGGGTAATATCAATGCTGCGGTATCAGACAGTGCACGGCCTGCAAAATAGGCTACTATAATATCAGACAACCTCTGCTGTAGAATGTATATCCATTGTAAAATTAAACATGCCTGTTCACAAGCCCAGAATATTTCCGTTAATCCAGTTGCTTTATTATTTTATTACGGCAGTATGGCCCCTTATTCATATGAAGAGCTTTTTGGACATTACGGGGGATAAAACAGATCTATGGCTCGTAAAAACAGTCAGCGTATTACTTTTACCTTATTGTATTCTTTTATTATTGCTTTCATTGAATTCAAAAAAGAACCTCATTATTGTTGCTGCCGTTTTTCTTGGTGGTCTTAGCCTCGCTGTTATAGATGTTTATTATTATTTCAGCAATGTTATCAAGTGGGTATACCTGATAGACGCCTTTATTCAGACTATATTCCTGATATACTGGCTCTTTTACATTATCAATTCTTTGAAGAAAAACAATCAGTTTTCCAGATGACCCAGATGGAAAGCCAGGCTTTTTTCAATGGGAATAAACGTATAATTCAATTCATCTGTAATTTTCTTATTAGATACCTTTGGAAAGGTGGTAAGAAACCGGATATTTTGTTTTGTGAGGAGTCTTAATGATGGAAACAGCCAGGATACAAATATAGCGGCTATTCTCCCGATATTTAAAATAAAGGGGCCCAAAACCAGGGGTACCCTTCTTCTTCCCGTATGCAGTCCTGCCATTATAAACAGTTCTTCATAGGTTTTATTTTCTGATGCTATTAAAAATCGCTCCCCAAACTTATTTTTCTCCATGAGTTTAATACCGGTTCTGGCAACATCTCTTACATCAACGCAGGCTGTTCCTCCGGAGAATGTATAAAAATTATTTGTAAGAAAGTGTAAGAAGCCGGAGCTGCTTTTTTTTTATGTTTCCGGTACCTATGATCATACCCGGATTTATAATGATTACAGGCAAGCCATTTTCCATTTCCCTAGCAGCGACCTTGTCTGCCTTAAGTTTTGACAAGGCATATACCGTATTATCGTAGTCCGGGATGAATTCAGAATTTTCATGGATGAGTTGGCTTTGACAGTTATCTTTAAAAATAACAGATGAACTCACGTAAAGGATTTTTTTTTATCTTGCAATATTGACAGGCTTCTAAAATATTTTTTCGTTGCATTAATATTAAAATAGCTCACCTCATCCTCTTTTTCAGGATCATAACTTACAATTGCAGCACAGTGATACACCTCATCTACGTCTGCCAGTGCATTCCTGATGCTTTCGACACTATCAAAGTCTACATCAATCCACTGAATTCTATCAAAGAAGAGCTCATAATCCCGGGTATAATATTGATATGAGCTTTTTACTTCTTCAAGATTACTGCTCTTTCTTTTTGATCCGATAACAGTTTTCCCCTGCTTCAGCAATTCCAAAGTAATCACTCTACCAAGAATTCCGGTGGCTCCGGTAATAAAAACCATATTAACAGTAGTTATTTAATAATCCTTCTATTCTTTTTCGTTTATCCAGGCAGACATGTATTCTCTGTTCATTCTGGCAATTGTATCTAAAGATATGTGCTTAGGGCATTCTATCTCACAAGCGCCAATTACAGAACAGTTACCAAATCCTTCATCATCCATAGCCTTAACCATATTGAGAACTCTTCTTTTGGCTTCCACTCTCCCTTGGGGAAGCAAGGCAAAATGGGATACTTTGGCACCTACAAAAAGCATAGCTGCACCATTGGGGCAACAAGCTACACATGCTCCACAGCTGATGCAGGCTGCCGCATCCATTGCTTTATCGGCATCTTCTTTTGGAACGGCTATAGCATTGGCGTCCAATGTTTTTCCGGATGTATTCACAGAAATAAATCCTCCCGCGGCCATTATCCTGTCAAAAGCACTGCGGTCCGTAATAAGATCTTTTATCACCGGGAAGGCTATGCTACGCCATGGTTCAATAGTAATTACTTCTCCATCCTTAAACATTCTCATATGCAACTGGCAGGTAGTTATTCCGGTGTCCGGGCCATGAGCTCTTCCGTTAATATAGAGGGAACACATTCCACAGATACCTTCCCTGCAATCGTGATCAAAAGCAACCGGTTCTTTATCCTCATCAATTAACTGTTCGTTGAGAATATCCAGCATTTCAAGAAATGATAAATTAGTTGAGATATTATTAATTTTATATAGCTCAAACCTACCTTTTGCTTTTCTATTTTTTTGCCTCCATATTTTTAATGTGAGGTTTAAGTTTCTGATGCTATTCATATTAGTACTTTAAAAGGTTAGAAGGCATATACAATAAGATAGACAGTTTCTTACAGATAGAATTGAACATATTGCGAATACTATGATTTTTCAATATTGCCTTTCGCTTGTCTATTGTGTTTTAAGCTCCTTATATACAATGGGAGTACAGGACTTTATTACTGGTTGTTTCTCCTGATTTCATTTGTATGAAAAGTAAGAAGCTGATACCTCATGAAATCATTATATTGTTAATTCCATAAGAGGTTTTCTGGTCATATTAAGATGGATAGCCGTATTCGCCAGGCATTATGAATAGGATGCTCCTGTAAATATACCTTTCCTGAGATTTATTTTACAGTTATCTGTTAAGATATGTACTTTAAGATTTTCCGCAAAAATGGGTTCTCCCTTTTTTACCGTTTTACTATTAGTCTGGCCTATTTCTTCCGCATTAAGAAGCCAGGTCATACCGGATCCTTTACAGGTCGCGGTACTGCCTTCTTCAATTACTAATGCCGTATCTTCCCCCAATCCTAAACCCCAGCAATCCTGATTCAGAATAACGGCATGCGCAAGCCTGCCGAACCTACCTCTGTGAACAAAGTGGGTATCTACAATGCAATTTCCTATAAAACCCCATCCTGAATCTAATTTAATATCATGTTCTAAAATGGCTTCTCCATTATTTGCTTCAAGAATGACAATATCGGGAATACACATAGCACCTGCACTGGTACCGGCAAGGGTAAAATCTTTTTCGTTGATATATTTTTCTTTTAAGATATATTTCAAAGCGGATTGTTTCAAAACATCACAAATCCTGTTTTGATCTCCTCCTGCAAAAAAAATAGTTTTGGCTGCTGATGCCCGCTTAATCTGATAGTCGGTATGGAGCTGCTCATCACAAATATCTAAAAATCCGAAATTGGAATACCCTATTTTTTCAAATGCTTCGGTATATGTTTTTTGTAAGCTTTCCGGTTCAGCACTGGCTGTAGTAATCACTTCTATCCTGTCATCCTTTGAACCGGCCAGGAGCTTAAGAATTTCGCCCGGACGAAAATTATTATTTTTTTCTCTCATTTCCTCATTACCTCCATCCTCTTTATTTTCCTTTCCTCCTATGAGCAGGAGTTTTCCGCAAGGTGTTACAGACATATATTAAATTTATTGGTTAAACTGATTATTTGGGTTAATTACATTCAATTACCTTTACATTCCCGGCGGGAAACATTATATTTCATTCCTGTTGATAATTGATTATAAAACAGTCCTGTATTCTGCTGAATTCTTAGTATTCTGATCCGGAAAACTATTCCGTTCTTTGGATGCATTTATCTTAAGTAAAGCGTGTATTATGCTTTCTTCATCTGTATTATCTGTATCAGCGGCTTCTTCAACGTGTGTAAACAGAGTAATTCCTGTATGGGCAAGCTTATCCTTAAAGGCATGACACCATGACAGGATAAAACACTGCACTCCATGAAAAATCCAATATCCCGGATCTGAAGTATGGGCAGCATGTATTATATTCAAGATTTTTCCGGAACCCTCCTGCATACGTTCTTTCAAAAACAGGTCATTTAATAACATTGTGGATATAATATTGAGATTAACAATATCTATTTCCCTGTATACATCCGAATTTTTTAATTTTCCGTACAACTCCCGTCCCGTATTATTAATGAGAATTTCGGGGCTTATTCCATTTAATTTCAATTCGGAATATAAAGAATAGACCTCTTCTTGCCTTAAAAGGTTTTTTGTGATAGCAATCACTTCTGCCCCTAATTTTTTTAACCTGTTTGATTTTTCTTCCAGTTCGTCAATATTTTGTGCTACTAAAATAAGATTGTAACCATTTATGGCTAATTGTCTGGCTATTTTATAGCTCAGGTCTTCCGTTGCTCCGATTATTAAAACAAAATTAGATTTACTTTTCATGGGTACTATTTTTTGGTATACTATCAGTTTTTAAAGTGCTGAAGGCTTCCAGGGATCGAGGACAACTTTTACACAATCGTCAAGTTTCTTGTCGAAAATATCATACCCCTTCGCCACGTCTTCTAATGAGAGTCTGTGGGTAATAATATCATCTAAAACGACCTGTCCACTTTGTACATAGTCCAGTAATTTATCAATAATAGTATGAACATTACATTGTCCTGCTTTAATGGTGATACCTTTGTCAAATATCTGCCCCAGTTTAAAATTATCATAATTCACGGGATAAACTCCCAATATGGAAACCGTTCCACCCCTTCGTACAGAGCTCATACAAGCTTCAAGCACTTTAATAGAGCCTTTTTCCAGATTTAGCACCGCTTTTGCTCTGTCTAAAAAATTTCTATCGGGTTCGAATCCTACTGCATCAATGCACAGATCTGCCCCTCTTCCGTCAGTAAGATCCCTGATCTGCTGAATGACTTCCTTGCCGTCTTCCCATAGAATCGTATCACATCCTGTAAGGTTTTTAATCTGATTTAACCGGTATTGCTGGGTATCAATAACTATTATTTTTTTTGCCCCATGCAGAATGGAACTTTTAGCAGACATTGATCCTACCGGTCCGGCACCAAAAATGGCAACCGTTTCGCCTCCTTTTAAATTCCCCCACATTACTCCTGTATATCCCGTGGGAAAAATATCTGTAAGGAATAAGACCTGCTCATCGGTAAGGTTTTCAGGGACTTTTCTGGGCCCGACATGGGCATAAGGAACCCTTACATACTGTGCCTGACCGCCGTCATACCCGCCATACAGATCTGTATAACCAAATAATGCTCCTCCTTTTTCTGTAATGAGGCCTCCTTCCGGCCCGTAATGGTCTGGATTACTATGTTCACAGGCTGTCGGTAAATCATGCCGGCAAAAAAAACAGCTGCCACATGAAATAGGAAAAGGTACCACTACTCTATCTCCCACCTTTAAATGAGTGATGTCTTTACCGGCCTCCTCAACAATCCCCATAAATTCGTGGCCCATCACCATAGGACGCAGTTGGGGGATCGCTCCTGAATACATATGGAGGTCGCTTCCGCAAATTGCTGTTGAAGTGACTTTTAAAATAATATCGGTGGGATTTTTTTATACCCGGATCTTCTACGGTATCACAAGTAATAGTTCCCGGCGAGTGTATGACTGCTGCTTTCATATTTAAATATTTAGGTGAATGATGTTTTTTTGACGGGCTGTCAATCTGCTTGCTGTTTTATAGCGTAGTTACTCCGGGGATCGGAAAATTATTATCCTATCGGAACCTGTAAAAATTTCTCAAGGTAATCAACATCTTTTTTATCTTTTACCGACATGCTGAACATCACTTCGGCAGGTTCTTTCCTTCCTATAAACCTCTGGTCGTAAAATTTAGCGATCAGTGCCTTACTATGATCTTCCCATATTATAAATAACAGATAAATATTTCCCTCTATTGGTTTTGAAAAAATTACAGATCCGCCTTCGAATCCGCTCCAGTTATTTTTTATCTCGGAGAAATTTCGTGATTGAAGCAGTTTTATCAGTTTTTGAGTTTTCATTCTTACGTAAAAGATTTTTTAAAAAAAAGTAAACCATATGCCTAAAAAGCATATGATTTACCGGTTTAAGCATTAATCTTCTTGTTCTGCGTCAAAATTGATATAATTTTCAGCAATTTCTGTAAGATTATAGTCTGTATCTTCTTCTTCCTGTAATGTTTTTTCAAGAAGATCTGCTGCTTTATCATGTCCCATGGTAAGAGCGAGCTGAACCAGTCCTCCATATGTTGCAATTTCATAATGTTCTACTTTTTGTGCAGCTATTATTAATGCTGCATCGCGTGTCATAGACCCGTCCTCAGTAGATTTTATCACTTCTTCACCTTCTTTAATGATACCTTTGATGGCTTCACATTCTTTTTTTTCAGGTGTTTCGTCAAGTAATTTAAAGACTTTTTTCCAGTCTGCTTACATGTTTTTTTGTCTGAAGCTGATGATCTTCAAAAGCATCTTTTAATTCTTCTGTAGTAGCGGCTTCCTGCATTTTGTCCAAAGCCTCTATAATTGCATTTTCAGCATAATAAATATCTTTAAGTGCTGATACAAAAAAATTTGTGAAGATTAGAGTCTTCTTTTCCATCTTCATTAACCTTTGTGCTTGCTGATGGTTTCTTGGTTGCTCCTGAAGTGCTTTCAGAAGCTCCTTTTATACTATTGGTATCTAAGATTTTCGTTGCCATTTTACTAAATATTATTTTGATTTAGAAAGATTACCTCTTTATTGTTTATAAAGAGGTAATCTTGAAAATGAATTATGAATTATTACGTCTGCCTCCAAAGCCTGATCTCCCAGAACCTGATGATCTGCCTCCACCGTGAGATGCCTGGCCTCCCATTCTGGCAATTCTTGTACGTTCTGCTTTACTCATGGATGCAAAACCTCGTCTTGAAGTTCCATTTCCTGAGCTTGAACCACGTCCGGAGCTGCTGTTACCAGATCCTGATCTTGAACCTCTACCGGATCCTGATCTTCCTGAATCTGAACCTGAATTTGATCTGGATCTAGAGCCAGAACCTGATGATCTGCCTCCTCCATGAGAAGCTTCACCGCCCATTCTGGCGATTCTTGTACGCTCTGCTTTACTCATAGATGCAAAACCTCGTCTTGAGGTACCGCTTCCGCTTCCTGATGATGAAGATCTGCCTCTTCCACCTGAACGTGAGCCAGAACCGGAGCCTGATCTAGAACCTGAACCTGAACGTCCACGCGAACCGCCTCTGCTGCCTCCGGAAGTAAATCTTCCCTGGCTATCTCTTTGCTGATTTCTGTTTCCACTATTTCCACGACCTCTTCTTCCTCTATTATCATCTTCATCATCGTCGTCGTCATAATCTTCATCATCGTCGTCATAATCTTCATCATAATCTTCATCGTCATAATCTTCATCATCATAATCATCGTCATCATAATCATCGTCATACTCATCATCAAAGTAGTCTTCATACTCTGAAAAATCATCATCATAGTCTTCATCCTGAGATGCATCATTATAACCATGATCGTATCCTAATTGGTAAACTTCTTCCAGGTTATCTGATGAATGTGAACCTCCTCTTGAACTGCGGTTTCTTGAATTTCTAGTGTTCATAATTGAAATTTTTTTATATTAATATTTAGTGATAATTATTGCTGGCCGTGACTAGTATTAGACAGCAATAACAGTTATTTATATTGTAATTATTATACAGCACCCTGATCCGGTGATGCTCTTCAAAAAGATCGTTTGAAAGGTATGATTTAATGTTTACCAAAGTTACTCATCAATCATTGGGAAAGGTATGATCTGAATCATATTAGGCTTTTATTTTTATTAAATTTATCTTAAAAAGAAGTTAATTATTTTCAACTATAATCATATATAGTTAACTTTTCAACACAGAATCCAGTTAAGTTTTATATTGAAAAGAAAATCTTATGATCTTTGATTTCATCAGAGAGTGATTTCTCTCATTTTTTAATGGTCCTTATTGTTGCTGGTAATGTTCTTTTATTTCTGTACCGGCGCTCTTCCAGAACTTTCACTAATTACCATACCACTTATGGTTTATTGCATATTAGCACTTGTGATTTCATAATACAGGGCCCACCCGCTAAATAAAATAATGATGATCCAGATCCAGAAAGGAATCGTTTGGGGTGTCTCACTTCCATTAATCAGAAAACTTTTCTGATTTCCTTTATCATAAGCGTTGATCATTAATGACAGGGTTCCGTCTACGACATCTTTATTTTTAAGTCCTTCCACTCTGATTGCCGGGCCATTGGCTACCGTAAAGCTTATTTTCCGGATTCCTTCTTTCCCTGACGGGGAGTGGCTTACTATTTTTAAAATGTGTTCCCCATCAGTCAGTTTTTTCGTATCCAGATCAAAGACAATCGGGGTTTCAAGCTCCGCAATAGGCGCTGGTCCGTCGTCAATGAACAGAAAAACCTTACTTTTATCTTTTGTCATGAATCTTATTTTAAAAAATAATACTTAATGTGATTGGTATTCTTTTCACCTGGTTTAATGAGGTATTTAAGAGAATACACAAAAGCCAATACCGTTATAACAATAACAATTCCCACAATAAACCAGTCCCAATCACTTTCAGGGCCTGTTCCATGGGTAAAATCCCGGGTAACCTCAGGCTGTCTGAGTTTGCAGGCATCACACGCAAAAGCATATACCGTAAAAAACAGAGCAGCCGCTGTAATTGTATATTTTAACGAAACTTTCATATTATTTAATCTTATCCATTATCACTTTTACTTCTTCAACCGTTACTTTCTTAGCGTTATTTCCCCAGCTAGTTCTCTCATGGTTCATAATGGCAGTAACATCTTCCGGGGTAAAATTAGCATTCATTCCAACCGGCGGCATTGTTGCAAATTCCGGTCTTGGATCGTATCCTTTCATGATTATGGTAACATATAGCTCCAGATCTCCTCCTGTCACCACAGGGCTGCCTTTCAGTGGCGGAAATGCACCGGGCACCCCTTCTCCATTAGCCTGATGGCAGGATGCACAATTTGTGGTAAAGAGTTCTGCGCCATCAGGAAGATTAGCGCCTCCCTGCTCATTCCCGCCTTCTTTTTTCTGTTGCTTATACAAAAATGCAGGTACAATTGACTTATCTGTAAAATCGGCCTGCTTTAAAGATTTTAAATAAGCAACCAACTGGAGGGCTTTAGGCGTTGCTACGATTTTTTTTCTTTTTATTTTTCAAAAATTTTTCAGGTACCTTCACCTCTACATCTCCGGGCTGCAGATAGTCTCTTTCTATAAAAAGAAATTCATAGGACGGCATTATAGAGGCTTCTACAGCAGCACG
This sequence comes from Chryseobacterium sp. P1-3, assembly GCF_000738495.1. NCBI lineage: Bacteria > Pseudomonadati > Bacteroidota > Flavobacteriia > Flavobacteriales > Weeksellaceae > Chryseobacterium > Chryseobacterium sp. P1-3. Next base: position 844,187 of record NZ_JPEQ01000004.1, on the reverse strand, counting down.
GGGCTGGTACAAATGGATCAGATGCCATTCGGCGCTGGGCTGCCGTTCTCCGACATTGGTAAGATCCGGCCCTGCCCTTTGTGTTCCCATCAGATTGGCTGTATTTCTCCAGAAATCTGTTCTCCTGTTAATCGCAAAATCAGCAGGAATACTGGGTCTCTTTCCAAAAACATTATCCATTTCAACATTCCTGACTTGCTGGGTGTGACATGCCACACAGCCATTTTCTATGTATACCATTTTCCCGGCTCTTTCCTCTTTCGTCAATACTTTTGATTGCCTTGGCAGCGGTTTATTAATTCTCTGATTATCCAGTGCAGGCAATACTGCAATGTATAGGGTAAGGAAAACAAAGAGGCAAAGAGCTGATCCAAATAATATTCTATGATCATTTAATAGTACCATAATTGTTTTTTTTTAAGAATTGAACTCTGTATTTCTGAACTGTTTTTTTGCTGCCAGAATTTCGGAAGGCGTCCGGGGAATCCTGAAGCTTTCCTTTGTTCTTACCATCCTGTAAAAATTATAGGCAAAAATCAAATGCGAAATCCACATAAACAGCCCTCCGATAGCTCTCCATAACCAGAAAGGAAACATGTTGATGACTCCGTCAATAAAAGGCTTTTTCTTCATCCACATCAGTCCGGTTTGCGTACCACCAATCATTAAGGCAATGACATACATCAGCAGCCCCAGCAGAGCAAACCAAAAGTGTATCCCTACCAGCAATTTCGGGGGTTCTTTTCCTGTAAGCCTGGGAATCAGAGTATAAGAAAATCCCCAGAGCATAAACGTAATGATTCCGTACATTGTGAGGTGGGAATGGGAAACGGTAAAGTCTGTAAAATGCCACAGTAAGTTGGTATACCTGAACGCTTCTACCGTTCCCTGAAATGAGCCTGTGAAATAAAAAATAATCGCCATGAAATAAAAAGGAAGTGTATAGCTTGTCTTTAGCTGATACCAGGCATTATTGAAAGTCAGCAGAAAGTTGGTTGTTCCTGCCGCTACCGGAATAAGCATCCCCATACTTGCAATAATAGCCGTAGTCTGTAACCTCCATGGGATAGCACTGAAAATAAAATGATGGGTTCCTATTAAGGTATAAAAAAGGATATGGGTCCAGAATGCCAACGCTCCCAAACTGTAAGAATAAATAGGCTTATTGAGCTGCTGGGGAAGAAAATAATACATGAGCCCCAGGTTGATCATCATAAACCACATCCCTATTGCCTGATGCATATAGTAACCCTGGGTAATGGTTTCTCCGACTCCATCCTGCCAAATAGGTGAATATCCTACTATAATTACGATGACAATAAACATAAAACCAGCAATAATGTACCAGTTTGAGATATAAATCTCTTTCACCACTCTTTTGGCAACGGGCTTAAACAAATTGTATGTTGAAAAAGCTACTCCTATTCCGAAAGTTCCCATAATAGGCCAGATATATTCACGATATTCTCCTCCTCCATTATTGATTCCCGCCAATAAAGATATGGTTCCCGAAAGAACAGCGACATTCATAAGAATCAATGAGATATACCCGAATTTTATATTATAGTTCTCTACATTACTTACCCTTGTAACCACATAATAGGATAATCCTACCATAGCAAGAGACGCCCATCCCCAGAATACGGCATTGGTATGGGCAGGTCTCAGCCTTCCGAAGCTCAGCCAGCTTGTATGATCTATGTCTGGTGCCACATACTTTATTCCTGCATACAGTCCGAACGACGTCCCGATAAGGAGCCAGAATATGGCAGTGCCCATAAATAACAAAATAAGCCTGGTGAGCTGGGGTGATACATAATTCAGAAAAGAGGAGGTCCTTCTTTTGCTGGGAAAAAACCTGAATTCTTCTACCGAATTAATATTGCGGACCATCCCTTTTTCATCAGAAGATGGCAAGGTTCCGGAAAGTTCATTCTCAGGTAGCTCAAATTCCAGTTCTTCTTCTCTTTTCTGATATTCCTCTATTTCTGAAAGACTTAGTTCTTTGATCTTTTTCTGTGCTTCAAGATATTCTCTACGCCTTAAAATATAGGAATAAACAGATAAAAACTTAAAGACAAGTACAATTAAACCTGCTACAATAATGATTAACATTAAAAGCAAGGTGAGCTGAATACCAGTCTGATTAAACAATGATGATTCTGCCATAACAAAATAGGTATGGATTAATGTGAGTGTAATTGTAAATTCTACAGGTTATACCCGTATTACATGTCTGTGGAATGGTCCCGGTTCAGCCTCACTAGAATGGAACATTCCAGGCTGAAAGTATAAAACTATTTGCTGTTTTTAATGGAGTCTACATCGTAAGCCGTACTGTCCATAGGCAGCGTATTGTCTCCTGAATCCGGTGTGATTTGAGCTGTTCCGGAAACAATGCTGTCTCCTGTATTCAGAGTATCGATATGAGTCTGTTCGGTTTGAGGTTGTTTTTTTACAGCTGATAATTAAAAATCCGGTAAATAACATTAACATCATAATTAATTTCATAATAATATTTTTAAGGGGTGCAAGTCAAAGGTATAAACTTATTTTGCCGTATTTTATGACTAGTATCATAATAAAGCTTTATTCTTATCTTTTTTTTAACTGATTTAAAATAGCAGCCAGCCTTATACTTAGTATTATTCCATTAATGTTATATATTTTTCTATAAGATTGTATTGATATGACTGCAATCATAACGCATACAGAATTACATTCATAAATTTGATAGTACTAAAATTTTCATCCTTATTTTTTGTTCTAGAATTAATAAACCTTCCCGCAAAGGAAGGTTTATTTTTAAATTATATGAAAGGGAGCAAATGGCCGTATAGGAAAGGTTTCCAAATCCTTACATTCTGGAGATACAGCATTCAATATAAACCCTTCATCAGGCAATGAGAATGGCAATTTATTATCTCATTTCAATCTGATATGGGTTTGTTTATGGCTGAATTATCAAAGTCATTGTACCTCATGTTTTTCTCCATGCCCTTTGTCCACTACTTCAATTTTACCGCCTGTTCCACACATACAAAATGAATCTTCTGTAAGGATTTTGTAATTATTGATAGTATCTTTTTCTGTTGTTTTCTGCCACATAGTCGGTGCAGGGATACAAGGTAAATAACCACCTGATGTAGGCTTTAATTTACATAGTCCAAATGGTTTTATGTTTGTATTTACCTGTTTATCCTGCTCTGTAGCAATATATTTTCCTTCAGCCGTAGAAAAGTTCTGGCTGACGACACTTAGGGTACTTGGCATTGTTCCCTGATTACAGGATAATTGAGCGGTATCTGTGATTTTTTGTGGCATTTTCTATCAATATTATTTCACTTTTTCACTTAGTCCTCTACCTTTCCATCAAAGTGTAACGTTTAGAGTTCTCACGGAAAGATGGCAAACATGTAAAGCCAATTGACTTTTTCACGTTAAGATATTTTGTTGGAAAAGATTACTATAAAAGCCGCAACTAAAAAATCCCTCGGACTGAGGGATTGGAAGTTAAAAATCTGGACACTCAAACGTGTTTTCTCTCCAATAACATTGAGGAATAGGACTGTTTGGGCAATGAGCCTCAATTTGTCCTGGTAAGCACACTTTCTGCCCACCGTTAATGCTTCGCAATTTCTCTTTTGAGATTTTCTTTAGATTTTTCATGGTAATAATATTTTATTGTTGCACTACAAATATAGAAAATACTCTACAAACGTAGAATAAAATTTGAAAAATTTATGGGAACCCGTAAAACCATACCAGAAAACAACTTTATATTAACATAATGAAAGGTATAAAAGATTTTTCTACGAGCCAGAGTCTAAAATAAAACGAATTGTTACTGTATTGGACTTTTTTACCTCATTTAAATATTAATATTTTCATCATAAAAATGAATTTCAAATTCCCGGCTTTTTGTCTCAAAAGTAGAATAATGATAGACTGCTTATGCTTCCCATTGGAAAAAACATCTAAATCACTTATTCTCTGAATTCGGCCAGTAACTTTCATTTAAAATTTACAATTATTCTGGCAAAGCAAATAATATTACACGACAGAACTTGACGCGTTAAAAAGTTATCCACAAAAAACCGCCTCTAAAAGTGAGGCGGCCTGTTTATTGCCGATAATATCGATTATTTAGATGTATTCTCCCATTCAAATACTTTTTCAATTCCAAATCTTTTTGCTACACTTTTGCCAGTACTTCCCGGAACCGATACTTTATTGGAAAACTGTTCATGATCTTTATCCTTCAACTCAATAAGTTTTTTCATTTGAACTTTTTCAAGATTGGGAAATTGAGGTTGATAGTCAATTTTCGATTTATCATTAAGATCCACTTTAATAGCCTTCCATAGATCATAATCTTTACCATCAGCTCTTACATCAAGAATTGCTCCAGGTAATCCATAAAATTTAAATGGGCCTACAGAATAAGGAATTTCTTTGGTAAAATAAGCAGTTATTGGAGAACCACGAAAAACAGCAGTAGCTTTCGTGCATTTATATCCTAAGATAGTTTTAGTAGCATTTTCATCTATTATCCAATCTATTTTTGGAACTTCATCATGAACAAAATAATCATTATCAGAAGAATATCCAATGCTTTCGGTAAACAGAAAATCTTTGAAATCTTTTGTATTATCAGTTTTTGAAATAAAGAAATAATCCTTTCCTTTCTTTTTTGAATTATATTGAGGATCTGTATACATGATGTTTCCATCCTGCTTAGAAATTACGTTCGTACCATCAGTATATAAGTCCTCATAAACATTAGCTATTGTAGATCGAACATTCAAATATTTTATATGTATCTGTTTTTGTGCAAACAAGCTTCCTGTTAGTAAAACTATAAAAAGAAAGTAATTTTTCATGTAACTTAATTTAAATCTGTGCTTACTTCGGTTGTTGCTTTTTGAACTCTAAATCCTTGACTTTGCAAATTTGCAATAACTCCATCTTGATATGATTGACAGGCAGTTAGAGTAGGTTGATCGGATGTAAACCATTTTTGATCGTATGGCTTTCCTTGTGCATCAAAATACGTTACCATAACACCGCATAATTGGAAAGCAACTGTAACACTTTTAGCTTCCATTTCGTTTTCTAATGCACCTTTAGCGCTCCGAAAGCTGCCAATAAAATTAATTTTTTCATGGTTTTGTAAATTTTAATTATTAACTATTTGTGATTGTAATCGTTACAAGTATACCAATATTTTTTTTATCACAATTATGGGAAACTGTAATTTTTAAAACTTTTTATTATGTAAAATAGAAGAAAGGAAAAATGAATCCCCACGTCTGAGGTGGGGATTGTTTATTTAATTCGTTTCATCAAATATTTTTTCACTTAACCTCTGTAAATCAATCAAATTTACAATACAGTAAACAATACTATATAATAAAACACAGACAGTAAAAGCGCTAAAATCGAATTGCAGGCGAAATTATCACTGTCGTAAATTAAAAATCTATTTATTTCCAATGATTTGAGTTGTGATTCAAATAAATAAAATATAGTTGCAATTACGAAGTAACCGATATATAAAGATCTGATCAATTTCAAGCTTTTTCTTATTCTTGTAATAAACTCTCTATTTTTAATTCCACCTGAATTGAAAGTGACTAACAAACCAAAACCTATAGAAAACATTATTGCTAATATAGTATACAGTGTATTCATAAATAGCTTTGTGTAATTCAATTTCAAAGTCACAGAAATAATTTGCATTTCTAAGGTCCCCGGAAATATCCCTGTAGTTTCCATTAGCTCTGGCGGCTGCAGCAATCGTTCGGCCTGTATGAACCATTTTATCTTCAATTTCCTGTGTTGCTAGCAATCTGTCTTTCGGATCCGGAACTATCTAAATGTTAAACCCATAAAGCGAACGGAGAAACATTCTGCTACAATTACCAAAGGGAATTAACTGAGAATACATGGAATTGTCTTACTTTTCATAAAGACAAGAAAATCTCCGGAGCATCTCCTAAAAATGGGCTGCTATTCCTCAGCCAAATACAAAAGAGGAAACAGAACAATTATTAATTCAAATAAAACAGCTACCTGATGAGGTGTAAAAAGATTAAGATTCCCATTTATGATGGCAGGCTGATTTTATACCAGGTTGAAGTTTGGGGGACAATCAATCAAAAGTATTCACTTGGCAATCCGCTGATTGTCAGAACTTGTGGAACTATACTAGCCAACTATACTAAATCCGGGAATTCTGAATACATAGTTGCTTTTAATTCTATTCCCATAAATAGCGTTATAGCTCATGAAGCAAAGCACATTGTTAATCTTGTATTCTGAGATAGAGGAATTATGTTAGATGTAAACAATGATGAGCATGAAGCTTATTTCCTTGATTGGGTTCGAACAAATTGAAAAATTCTTTAAACCCAAATAAAATGAAAAGTATAGAAGAAAAATTAGAGGATATAGCAGCCGGTTTGTCGGTTCCTGTGGAAAGACTGAAACTTATTGTCGATCAAATAAAGTCTAAAGACCGAATGGATGGTGATGATTTACGACAGTTAACTGATTTTAGTCTTCCTTTTACCAATACATTTGCTGAATTAGTGTTTGATAGCCCTCAAACTGTAAACAAGATGATCAAAGAAGGAAAGGTTAACTTCTTCTTATTCACAATTGTTGCAAAATTATTACAAGCAAAGGCGGATTATTTTACAATCTCAGGGAAAAACAATCAAAAGCACTTGTCAATATTCTTCGCACTTAAAGGAAAAGCGTTAACTTTGAAATAAAACTAATTAATGCATCATTTAACAAAATGTTCTTTATTCATCGAATGCTTTTTAAACGAAAGCTCCACTGAACCATTAGCAATTGGAACTGCGTTTACTTTAAAAGTGAAAACAGGAGAGAATTTTCTTATTACAAATTGGCACTGTGTAACCGGTATAAACTCCGAAACAAATACACCGCTCTCTCGCAATGGGCATACAAATCCAGAAATTTTAAATGTCCATTTTCTAAAAAAAGGGGTGTACTAATCAATGGATTGAAAAGCGAATACCTCTTATAGACGAAAATTTTCAAATCACTTACATTGAGCATCCTCGAGGAAGGGCTATTGATGTTGTTGCAATCAAGCTGCCAACTTATGACGACGTGGACATTCACAATGCTTTTGATGCGTTAATTCCCGAGGAATTTGAAAAACAAGTAACAGACATGTGTAGTATAGTAGGTTTTCCTAAAGGCATCAGTACAGCCGGGAAATTGCCAATATGGAAAAGTGGTACTATTGCAAGCGAATTAGAAATTGATCACGACGACAGACCGATTTTTCTTGTAGATGCATCTACAAGAGAGGGCATGAGTGGATCACCTGTCTATTGTATAAGTAAAGGACAAACAGTAATCGGTAATAATATAGCAATAGGCCTTAGTGAAGCACCAATCAACTTTTTAGGAATCTATTCCGGAAGAATAGGCAATGATATAGAGATAGGAAGAGTTTTTAAGCCATCATGTCTTCATGAAATATTTAAACAATATTATCAAAAGCTACGAACGCCAAAGCCTATTAATTCTTTTACTTATGTACAACAAAAAGGCCCCAATTAAGGGGCTTTTACAATTCAATTCAAACAAATTCGTTATTATTTTTCCAATCGACTAATTGTTCATGAAATTTACCCGCCATATCTCTATAATTATACATGAAATCTGCCTTTTCATAATCATGATTGATCACCTCCACAAAAAGAGAAGCAAAAACATTATATAATTCTTGATCTATGTTTTGAAATTCTATTTCGGCATTATGATAGTCGTGTTGACTATTTACATCTCCCAGAATAGCGCTTAATTTTCCTGCAAAATAATGAACGGCGTTAGAATTTATTTTTTTTCCTATTCTAAAATTTCTCTTGATATTATTGATTATACCATCATTGATTTTCTTATCCGAATAATCATAGATAAATTTTGCAGGATCATATCCCATTTTTAAATATAGATTGAACATTTTTAAATGATCAAGTTGCATTTTTATTCCTAGTAAATACTCTATACTCTTTTTCAGTATTTGGAACTATTTCTATAGCAAAGTTTTCATTGAGCTTTTCCCATAATTCTACATTTTTATAAGAAATTAATAAGTCTTTCATGTTAATTGTTTTTACAAATATAACTAAAAGCCCTCTCAATGAGAAGGCTGTTAAATTTAAATTTTGTAGAAGAATATTGTTTGTTTTGATAAGCGCGACCTTAAATTATATCCTCCTGCATTTTTCGCTAATTTTTAGTATTGTTGTAAACTTAAACCAAATAATTCAGCCATTTCCTCATAGGGGAAACTCTCTCGTCCCTCCGCTTCGATCACTTTCTTAATGTGATCATAAAAAACCTTCTCCATAATTTCATCTCGGAGCATTAGAGCTCTATCTCTAATATGTTGAAATTATTTTAGTTACACAATAGTTAGACATTATTTTTTTCAATTTCTTTTGCTTGAACTGGCATTTCTTTCTTGATCTCCTCTTGCATCTTATCCACATCCTTGATTCCTACTTTCTCCATTGTTGCTTTCTGGCTGAATAATGGCTGACCTCCGTTTACTTCCATTAAATCTCTCCACAGTTGGGCCTCGTTATTAATAATGTATGGAGTAATGATAGGTTCCGCGTCCAGATCACTATTTCGGAAGGAAGTATTCATAAGCTGGAAAAATGATTTCACAATGGACATTCTGCGCTTTAGAGCGGGAACATAGACCGACATTTTTTGCATTACATTTAAAACACAAAGATAAATAGTCTAATTCCTCAACTTTTACACATGATTCCCAACTTATTCAAATCTTCCTATATGTTTTAACAGGTTGCAAATAGAGTACTTCATGTGGATAAGAAACAAAAAAGCCCCTAAAAAGGGGCGATTTGTGACCGCAGAAGGATTCGAACCCTCACTGTCGGAGCCGAAATCCGAAGTTCTATCCATTAAACTATGCAGCCATATTCATGAATTATGAATAATAAGTAATGGCAGTTCAAAATGCCTGTATCCATTGCTTATTGATATTAGAAAGTAATCTTCACTCCTCCCAGAATCTGGGCACCCAGGACTTTGTATCCTTTGTACGTCTGGTATTTTGAGCTTAGAAGATTATTTCCGAGTGCAAAAATACTGAAATTTTTGTGAATTTTATACTCTGCGGAAAGATTTAAATCAGCATACCCCCCAACTTTATCATTAGTGTTCTCCGTAGACTGGAAAATCATATTGGGTGCGCCTACTCCTTCTATCGCATAAGAGTTTGTGGTTCTGTCACTTGCAAAGATTCCTTTGAAGCCAAGTAGCAATTTCTTGTCAAGCATGGTATATTTTGCTCCGATGCTTGCATTGAACAATGGAACATTATAAATATTGTCATAGTTCTTAAGATTGTACTTGGTAAACCTTAATTCTCCATCCACAACAAGGTTTTCCAATGGGAAATACTGAAGGCTTCCTTTGATATCGCTTACATTTCCATCATCATATATCGCTGAGAAAGTGTTTGCAAAATTATATGCAGAACGGTTCAGTGTGTATGCATTATCGAAAAGGTCATTCGCTTTAAAGAACATGATATCTTTCATCTTTCCAAAACCTGCAGAAAAATCATACTTGAACATTTCATCAATATCCCCTCTCAAACCTACATAAAAATGGTATTTAGTTTCTGTAGGCTTTAGATACTGATCAGAAAGGATAAATGGATTCGCCTGTAAAAGGTCTCCATAGGTATTCAGCTTCAGACCTCCGTCTACTCCTCCATAGAATTTAAACTCTTTAGCGGCAGCAAACTGGAATTCAGCCTGGGGGAACCAATACGTTTTGTTGTTTTTCATCCTTTCAGCCATCAGGTCATTTGAATTCTTAGCATTCAGGAATGAAAATGAAGAACCAATCATCAAATAGGAATCTCCTTTTTTGAAGGTCACTTTCGGAGCTAAATTCGTATTGAAAAAATTGGCTGAGTTTTTATCTCTGATTGCAAAATCTGTTTTTACCGCTTCCAATCCTACGCCTAAATCCGCATTCAGATTAATACCGGATTTTCCTAATTCTACAGCATGTTTGGATAAATTTGCAAGAATGGAGACCTGGTTTTCCTGAGCATCAAAATGATCTTTCAGGAAGGATGATTTCACCCTTACATCATTTAAAATTTCGTTAGAATAGAAATCATAGTATCCGTTTACTTTAAACTGATTCACTTTCTGCTTCAGGTCGACATCTCCGGCAGGCTGAAGTGCATAGATCCCGTAATAATTATAGCTGTCTAAACCATATTCCGCATTGATATTGAATTTTCCTTTCTCCCCATAGGAGTTAAGGAAAGCACCAATTGTTGCAGAAGTCTGTCCGGATTTCCAGTCGTAGTCCTTTTTGAGACCATTTGTAGAAAGAACATGCACATCCGCTCCTACTTCAAACTTATTTTCCAAGGTTTTGGAAATATTTCCATCTGCCAAGATTTTCCCATAATTCCCCATCCCAAACTGGAAATAATTATTCTGGGCCGTCCCATCGAATTTTGGAGCGACATCTTCTCCCTGAATCGTTGAGGTTTTGAAGTCTGAAACCGCTGGAACATCCGTAATGGTATATTTTACAGGATTCTGGGATTTCTCTTCCGGCGGATAATTTTTGATGGTTTCTACAGAAGTCTTCTTTTTTTCGATCTTCTTCACTTCCGGTTCTCTTTTCTTATTAAGAACCAGTTTCTCCTCCTTGATCTGGGAAAACGCAAACTGCGAAACTCCTAAAAATAATATGGATAATAATTGAATTTTTCTGTTCATTACTATTATTGTATTTATGTATTCAGATAAAATCTATCAATGATTTACTGAACATGATACTCATTTTTACTTTTTAATCTGCTTTTTTACTTCTTTTGCTTCGGCAACAATCTCTGGGAAGTCTTTATAGTTGGCAATAATCTGGTCACATGTATAGCTTGCCTGATAGGTATCTTTTAATCCTACATAATTCTTCGCCATCAGTACCAGGGCTTTTGCTCCCCAGTATTCTTCTGATGCATAATTGTTGGCAAGCTTAAAGATCGTTTCATTGGAAGACTTAAAGGCTTTCCCTTTGTTTTGATAGTAAGCTTTCGCATATAAAGCTTCTGCAGCCACTGAAGTGTTGGATGATTTTTCAAGAGAAGCATAGGCAGATTGTGCATCCTTATCTTTTCCGGAATTCATCAGGCTTCTTGCCTTGATTACTTTTGCTGTTTCCATTACTGCTGCTGAATTCTTGGAATTGGCAATCACTGCATTGGCCAGTTTTTCGGCTTCTGAAAAATTTTTCTCCTCAGCATACAGTTTCATCAGTTCTACATTTGCATAGTTTTTAATACTGATATCAGAAGAGTTTTTAATTCCCTCAAGATACTTTTTGGCTTCAGCTGTATTTCCCTGTGCAATAAAAATCTGGGCTAAACGGGTCTGGGCATCGTCCTGATAATCATTCTGAACAGCAGCTACCTCCTGTAAAACAAGGAGAGCTTTGGTAGGATTATTGGTCTGGTAATAGCTCTCTCCCAGCTCATATTTAGCCTGATACAGACCTTCTCCTGTAGGATTTTGAGTCAGATACTTCTCATAATAGGAAATTGCATTTTTATAATCTTTCTTAGAGAAATACTGTTTTCCGGTAGATAAGTTGATCTCATCAATTTCCGAAGCATCTACGTTCACACCGATATTTCTTGCAAAATTTTCATATCCTGACACGTCCCCGTTTTTGGTGAAAAGAGGTTTGGCAGCCTGAACGATTTTTTGTGCATAAGCGGTATTTTTTATACTGCTCGCCCAGGGATTTCAGTTCAGAAAGTGCTTTATCGTTCTGATTCTGGTCTATATAATTCTGAGCTCTGTAGATAGAAGCATTAGCGATCAGATCCTTATCAGAAGAGCCTTTAATTACTTTTCCGAAATAATCATTGGAATTTGCAAAATCATCCTGAGCAGCATATGCTGTTCCTATTTCATATTGCGCATCATCGTAATATTCAGAATCCGGATATTTTGATAAAAGATTTTTTAAGTTGTTGATCTTAGCCTGCGTATCTCCTTTGAAACCTAAAGCCATTGCTTTCTGGTACAGGGTATAATCTGTAGCATCATCATTTTTATCATAAATGGCAATCGCTTCGTTCAGGTCATTATTGGCATAGTGAATATCTGCAAGACGCAGCTCCGCATCATTTTTAAATTCAGGCTTCGGGTTTGTCAGATATTGTTTGAAATAGGTAGCAGCCTGATCGAATTTTTTAGATTTAAAATAAGCATACCCTAAATCATAAGGCAATTGCTGCTTTTCAGGAAAACTTTCCCCCAGGAGCTTTTCGTAACGAACAATGGCTGACGGATAGTTTCCTTTTTGGTAATAGACCTGGGCCAGCCAGTATAGAGCTCTGCTATTAAATTCTTTATTAATATTAAAACCAAGACTTCTTAAGAAATATTTCTCAGCTTCATCATAATTTCCTTTGTTGAATTCTTCCGTTCCCAGCAAATAAGATACCTCCTGGTCTACTTTATTGATCTCCGGCGTAGAACTTTGCAGTCTGTCTATCGCATTTAGAGTTTCTTTATAGTTCCCTGAATACAAATAAGACTTTACCAATAATGATCTCATTTCTGAGGCATTGGCTGCATTCTGGTTGTCATTAATATAGCTCTGGATAACCGCAGAAGGATTTTCAAATGGGTTCCCGATATCATAGCTCAGCTTTGCATACTGTTCATGAGCCAGTTTTTTCACCTTGGCATCATAGTCCATCTGGTAAGAAGAACGGAAGGCTGAAAGCGCTTCCTGTTTTTTTATCTACAGCGAGATAAGCATTTCCCAGCTGATAATAGGCATTCTGAGCCAACGCTGAATTGCTGTTGACAAGCTGGTTATAGTAAGAAACCGCTTCGTCATATTTTTTCAATTGAGCGGCCACAAATCCCATCTCATATAAATCATTTTCAGAAGGGTTCTGCTGTACATTAAGATAGTCTTTTAAATGCGGATACGCAGAAGTATAATCATTTTTCATGAAATAACTCTCCCCTATGATCTTATGAACCTCAGCTTTATAAGCATCTGAAATATTCTCATTCAGCAAAGCATTCCCTTCTGAAATTGCCTGATCATAATTCTTGTCATTGTAATACATCTGTACATAGTAAGGACGTACCAGTTTGGAGAATTTATCCTGGTCTTTGATGGAATCAAAATACTGGAAAGCCTTATCGTTCTGTCTGTTGCTGTAATACAAGTGTCCCAGCATATAGGCAATATCTCCTTTCTGAGAGGTATCAGCAGACTTGTAGGCTTCTTCCAGTGCATCAATAGCTCCTTTAGAATCCCCGGTCATAAATTTTGCATATCCCAGCTTAAGGATATATTGAGTGTTTTCTTCCTTTGACAGTTGATATTGGTTTACTTTTTTCAAAGTTTCCAATGCTTTATCAAAGTCTTTTTTAGCTAAGTAATAATCCGCTAAAGGAAGATTGGCCTGGGCAAAATAAGCGGAATTCGGGTATTCTTTCATGAAAGCAGTCAATCCTTCCTCTGCATGATTTTTCTGAAGAATGACTCCTATCACATTGTCAAAAAACTGAGCCGCTTCCTTTTTGGAACGTGTCAGATTCTGATTGTAGAAATATTGCCTGGCATATTCGTATTGGGAAGCGTTGTATATTTTGGTCTGGTAAAGATTTTCTGCTAGATTGAATCTATAATTTTCTTTCTGGGTAAAATATTGGGACTGTTGAGCTTCGGAGATTCCGAAATAAAACACGGCAGCCGCTAAAAGTATTTTTTTTGATTTCATTCTTCTCGATATAAGAAAATTAGTCTACATAAGTTAACGAAAATATTAAAAACTTATTGTTTAAGCAAGTTTTAACAGATTTAATAATTCTAAAGTATCAATTTTACAAAAATGAAATCATTTCACAACTTCATGATAAAATTTCTTACTTTAGTCTGAAAAAACGTAAACAATTTCAGCATCAGGTTTGATTTTTTTTCTATTTGATACTTTTTCAACAGCAGCTAAAAACATACCATAAATACACTCTGACATGAAATTTAAGATACTTTTAGCATTAATTTTTATCAACCTTCTTCAGGCTCAAAAGTTTTATTTTCCTAAAACAGCCGTAAAAGACTCACTTATTTTAGAAAATCAAATGCCTGAACTGGCTCTGCAAATTATATTTTGAATGCGAGGTACTGGATAAAGACCTGATCATAAGTGGAAATTTATCCGGTTTTTTCAATGTTTCCATTAATAAAAAAGATTTTGATACAGATACCTATTTATACCAGATACAGCCTGATGGCAAATCTTTTTACTCTCCACCCATATGGCAAGGGCCAGTTATGCAAAAGACAATGTAGTGCGGCAGCTTCTGGAGCCCGGTAAAGAGTATCAGATACCTATCAAAAATTCTGTATACATCAGTAAAAAATAGAAAAAGGAAGTAAGTTCCTGCTATTGGTTGTGTCAATAAAAATCCCAACTGGCAGATCAATTACGGAACCGGTAAAGATGTAAGTGATGAAATCATACAGGATTCCGGAGACCCTTTGGAAATTAAATGGTACAACAGCAACTATGTGGGAATACCTGTTGATAAAGATTCAAGGAATTCCGCTGTGCTTTTTTTGCCTAAATGTTCTTAACAACTGTTAACATCAAAATAAAAAATCATTACATTTGCTTTTTTTCAAATCAAATATAGTTATTGAATGAGTCAACTTTTTAGAAGAAAAATCTATTCAGATACAGATACTTCGACAGGGCTTTTAAGGGTTCTTGGAGTATGGGACATCGTATTTTTTGGTATTGCGGCCATTATCGGAGCTGGAAGTTTCAGCAGTTTGGGAGAAGCCGTTTTTAGAGGTGGCCCCGGTGTTATCCTTCTATATTTGATTTGTGGTTTTGCCTGTGGTTTCACGGCTTTATGCTATGCTGAATTTGCCAGCAGAATTCCTACAGCAGGCTCCGCATATACTTATGCATATGCAAGTTTTGGAGAGTTAATTGCCTGGGTGATCGGCTGGGCTTTGATTATGGAATATTCTTTCGGGAATATCTATGTTGCTTTTTCCTGGTCAGATTATTTCACCAGTTTCCTGAGCCGTCTGGGCATGCATATTCCTGATTACCTCACCTGCAGCTATACGGAAGCAAGAAAGGCGTTTCAAAATGGTTCAGAAAATAAAGAACTGCTGAATGCCTGGAAAAATGCTCCCCTGATCGGAAATCTGAAATTCATTGTAGATATTCCGGCCCTGGTTATTAATGGGTTAATTACATGGCTCTGCTATGTAGGAGTGAAAGAAAGTAAAAATTTCAACAACTCACTGGTTCTTCTGAAACTAGGAGTTATTATATTGGTTATCCTGGTTGGTTTTGCGTATATCAATACGGATAACTGGACTCCGGTAAGTCCGGCTACGGGAATACCATCATTTATGCCCAATGGATTTGCAGGGGTGATGAGTGCCGTATCGGGTGTCTTTTTTGCTTATATCGGATTCGATGCTTTAAGTGTACTATCAGAAGAAACAAAAGATCCTCAGAAGACACTTCCGAAAGGGATGATCATCTCTCTTGTTTTATGTACCGTGATCTACATTGCCCTTACATTGGTATTAACAGGAATGGTAGATTACAAAAAATTTGATGGTGTGGGAGATCCTCTTTCATTTATATTTGAAAAAACAAATGCCAATGTTGCCTGGATGGAGCTTATTGTATCTTTTGTGGCTATTGTAGCAATCACTACCGTATTACTGGTATTCCAGATGGGCCAGCCAAGAATCTGGTACGCAATGAGCCGTGACGGGCTGATGCCTCAGAGATTCCAGAAAATACATCCTAAATATAAAACTCCTTCCTATGCAACTATTGTAACGGGGATTGTGGTAGGTATTCCTATTCTGTTCACGGATAAAACCTTTATATTGGATTTCACCAGTATCGGTACTATTTTCGCCTTTGTATTGGTTTGTGCCGGAGTACTGCTTCTTCCGGCAAAAGAGAAAATAAAAGGCAGATTTCACCTTCCTTACGTGAATGGTAAAATTATCTTCCCGGTTGCTTTTATCGGGGGATTGGTTGCATTCTATTATTTGCAGCCCGATTTTTTCCAAAATCTGATGGATTGGGCAGATCCGCAAGAAGGAGAATTCAGAGCTTCTATCTTCTTCTTTATTCTGATCAACCTGGTCATGTGTGTGATAGCTTTCATCAGGAACCTTTCGTTGATTCCGCTGGTGGGCTTAAGCTCATGCCTGTATCTGCTTACCGGAATGAGCCATGAAAACTGGTTCTGGTTTGGAATCTGGTTCCTGATAGGCATGGTAATTTATTTTTGTTACGGATATAAGAACAGTAAGCTGGGAAAGGAATTAAAGAATAATTAAACTCAAAGTAAAACTGCGGAAAGGCAAAATGACAAAAGGTCTATCTATTTATGTGACTGATTTGCTGTTTTGCCTTTTCGCTTTTTTATTAGTTCCTATAAAATCGGCAAAATTATTGCTATAACATAAATAGAATCAATAAACTACTTGCCATGTCTAAAAGAATAAAAACATACCGGGAATTTTATCAATTTTACCTTACCGAACACAGTAAAACAGGAACACGAATTTTTCATTTCATAGGCACATTGCTTGTATTTGTAGTAATAGGCTATGTAATCAGCTCAGGAAAAGAAAGATTTTTATGGTACATCCCGATTTTCGGGTATGGTTTTGCATGGTTCAGTCACGCCGTTATAGAAAGAAACAAGCCTGCCACTTTTAAATACCCTTTATGGTCATTAGTTTCGGATTTCAGGCTCTTCTTTGAACTGTTGACGGGCAAACAGAAATTCAGAGAAACTACACCTTCCAGCCGTACAACAGAAGAACATTAGTATTCCCCTGCTTTAAACAGGCTGTAAAACGTTAAAATATATCAGTAGAATATCTGCTTTACCTCGAATACACAGATTCTTTAAGTATATTCATGGAAATCATATCATTATAATATGACAACCAATTGGCCAAAATAAAATCCTTACACGTCTACTTTTTAACTTCATTAGCAACTTTATCAGCATCTTCTTTTGCGGAATACCTTTTTATTCCTATTAAATACCCTAAAGAAGGCAGGATAAAAGACAACATCACAGGAATTATAATTGCCAATCCTGATCCGTCAAGCAATACCGTTAAAGGAAAGAGATACCCGTTATAGGCAATTAATGCCAGAGTAAATAAAAAAGCTATCACTTCCCCCCGTTGAAAGAATATTAAAGTCTTTTCCAAACTGATCGAATACACCAGCCATAACAAATAGCAAAAGATTAATAAAAAAACATCCACAATACGGACCTGTAAGCCATTCCCTTCTTTGCATTCAGATATCCGGCTCCCATCAGAAAAAGAGATAAGACTCCTGAAACACCCACATCCAGGCCTGAAGTATCTCCTTCACTGCCGATTCGCCCAAAGAAATAGAAGGAATACAAAAATAAGTTGATAAGATAAACTATCGTAACATAATTCATGAGACAAAAAATTTGGATGTATGATTGTTATTGTTTTTCAAGAATGCTGTAATGCACAGTATTCATTACCTTTTCAGCCAGGGCATCCCCATCTATCTTGATCTTTTCTGGAATATAGTCTGAAAATGTCATGGTTTTATCTTTATTCAAGGTCACCACAACCTCTTCAAGAATATTCTGATCATCCGTAAAAAACTGAATCCTGTTACCTGCAATCCGCCAGAATGAAAGTCTCGGTTCAGATGGAGAACAATTTCCCACACTTCCTTCCACATAATTATAAATGGCAAAACCATCCTCCCGTATTGCATAGTTTCTCATCAGGCGACAATTATCGAAGTCTTTAATAACTTTCTTCTTATTTTCATAAAAACCTGATTCTTTCAGCTTCCAAAACCCTGTAACGTCTTCCTTCTTTAGTTTCTGGGCACTCACAAAAGAGGCAAAAACTAAGGCAGAAGAAAATAATAATTTCTTCATCTATTTTTTCTTTTTCATTTTCTTTTTTATATCCGGGCTTTCAGGCGTCTTTTCCATCTCTTCCGCGACTTCAATAAGTCCCATAGAGATCATAGAAGCCGGATCTCCTTGCTTTTCACCTTCTTTCCAGACCTCAAAAGCCTTTTCCCTAAGTCCTAAAAGGTGATAATAGGCTCCCAAAACATTATACCCTTCTGTTTCCCCAAGGTTGATTATTTTCTGAGAAAGCTCAATCAGCTCAGGATGAGGCTTTAGTTTCTTATCTTTAATTTTTTCAAGATCATCAAAAAAGCCGGGAGTATATTCCATCATCTTTAATCCGAAAGCATTGAGACAAGCCTTAGCTACCCCTTGATTGCAAAAGTCTTCACTGATCTTAGTAAAGTCGTTTGCATTCGAAAACAAGGCATCCAGCCCAGACATATTTTTAGTCTTATCATAATATGCTGCCAATAAAGCTGCTCTTTTCTGAGACTCTTCAGGACTTTTTCTGTTATTAATCTCAGTACTGTCTTTTTTACGGATCCACACACCGTTTTTAACCCAATCGGAAATACCAATTAACTTATCTTTTTTGATTTTAAAAATGAATACATCTTTATCCGGAAGTATCACCAGGCTATCATTTCTGGTAAAGTAATAGCTGCTTTTAAATCCACCCGCTATTTTACCATTTCCATCAAAATTAAAACTTTTATAAAAAGTCTCATCCCCCTGCTCTTCAAAGTAACCCTGCAATGCATTGTCTGCTTTTTGAGCAGACGTAATTCCGGTAATAAAAACAGCAGAAGTGAGTATGAACAATTTTTTCATTAATTCTTTCTTTTAGATATCATATTGGCCCCGGGCAGGGTGCGGCTTCGCCGCCCTGCCCGGGGCCTCTTACAATCTTAATCCCGTTACTTAAATTTTTTCTTAAAGCTGAATTTAAGCCTGTTCATCAGCCCAGGCTCTATGACATCAACTCCCAAGCCAAAATTGCTGTCGGCTACCGTATGATGATCTGTTCTGAATCTTTCAAACTCATCCTGTGGAATTTCCAGGTTAACTAAAGGATTGTGCTCGATATACACGCTGGCTCCGTTTTTTGTAATTTTCTTACGGCTTTTATAATCAAAATAAGGATTGTTTATTGTACTTTCCTGAACGGTATACTTTTCTTCAGTATCAATTTTCTGATCCGTATATAAATTGATTTCATACTTTTCACTGTCGAAATTATGCCAGAAAGGAAGGTCTTTATGCATAAAATCTCTTGCACTGGCTTTCACTACGTTTCTGTCAAAATACATCAGGAAACGGTTTTTCTGCGGATCTGTATAATAGGGGTTTTCCACTACAGCCGTATATTGAATCTTTACTTCATTTAATTTTTTTGTTATCACTTATGACATCAATGGCTGCATCTTTAAATATATTCCTTACATCAGTCCCGTTCCTGTCGCCGGAATAGTTCAGGCTATAAAAGAGAAAACTGTTCCAGCTGTCTATAATCTCTCTTTTATTGGTACTTTTAAAATACCTTCTCATGGCATTGGCCCTGTTTCCTTTATAGGTAGTGACCAGTTTCAGGTTTCCGGTATTTCCCTGGGTGGTAAAATCAACTTTTTCATCCACACAATAGTAAGGAAACTTAAAAGCCTTTCTTACCTGTAGCTGCTGATCTTTTTTAACTTCAAGGTAATGCATAAAATACATGAAACCTCTGTTTTCGATCAGACCAAACTCATCCCTGATAGTAGCATCTACAAAATATTCCTCTCCCTTATAATTTATTTTAACCACCACATGATTAAAACTTAATAATGAAGGAAGGTAATATTTAATATAATAGTCTGTATGAAAGTTAACCAGTACCACAGATGCTTCTACGCCGATATAATCCAGAATAACCTTCAATAATACAGATTTAGCTTTGCAGTCCCCCTGCTTGTTTTCATAGGTGATGGAAGGTTCCTGTGGCTTATGGCCGTTCATTTCATCAGCATTGAAAATATAATAGATATGATTCTGCACATATTCAATTGCAAACTGAAGCTTCTCATCCTGATCTGCAATAGCATCTAATTTTTCAACAAGATGGGGAGCAAATTCCTGTAAAGAAGATTTGCTGAAAATTTCATCGTAAATAGGAACGATATAATTTGAAAGGTCTTTCCAGGTACTTTCCGTAGCAAAATCTATATAAGGGAAAATTTCACGCCCCGCGTCTACCGGATTGATATAATTTTGTTCTTCAAATACAAACCGGTCTCCTTTCTTTAAATAATTGATTTCCGGTTCCAGAACATTTCCCTGTTCATCTCTGAAAAAGGTCTTTTTATAAGCAATGGTCTGTTCACGTTCATTAATAAAAGTAAATCTAAAACTGCCATATGCCCAGTAATTATCCGGACTCACCCAGACATATTTCGAAAATTCCTTTCTAAGGAAATCACGATCGGTAAAAACTTTAACCCTGGAATCTTCTAAAATCAGTACATCATACAATCTGAGGTCTTTAATGGTAATATTGATTTTCTTATTGCTGCTCAATACTCCTCCACTGCTTTGATTTTCGCTATCCAGGACTTTGATCTTTGTATCCGGAATTTTATCAATCAGCACTCCATCCCTTAACACACTGATCCTATGAATCTGATAGACTTCATTCTCTTCTACTACAACATCAGACACGGAAGCCCTCTCCAGGTTTCCCGGCTCATTCAGTGTATAAGCCATGCAGGCGTATTCACCGTTTTCTTTATTGCTTGTATAATATTTTTTTATCTAAAAAGTAACAGTAGTCTCTTCCTTCATCAATCTGTTTTCTGGCAAATTCGGAATCCTTGATTCTTTCTATAATTTCCTGGTCCCCGATATTTTCAGCCCACTCTTCAGGTTTTTGAATCTTGTAGTTTTCAATTTGAATTTGATTATCCATATTTATGAATTACGTTTTTGGTTATGATTGTTACAAAGTTCAAATTAAATAATTAAAAAAAGTAAAAAACAATAGAAGAACTGTGACAATTGAAGAAACAGATTTCGGCATGGTAATTGCGAGGTATGCGCTAAAATCAAGTTTATGAAAAGTATAGCAACAATTCTAAAAGGGACAGCTCCCGCATTAGCATTATTCGCAATGACACAATGTACAACCATTCCGGGAGGTTCCCCAGCTGATGAAAAAACTTTCATTGTAGGACCACAAACCGCAGACTGTACAGGGGTAGCTCCTATGAAATGTCTGCAGGTAAAAGAAAAAGCTTCCGAAAACTGGACCAACCTTTACACCAATATCGAAGGATTTACCTATGAACCGGGATATGAATATGTTTTGAAAGTAAAAACTGAGAAAATCGCCAATCCTCCGGCTGACGGATCTTCCATTAAATATACTTTGGTAAAACAGGTTTCCAAAACTAAAAAAGAAACGGCTGATGCCAACGAAAAAACACTTATCGTAGGGGCACAAACTGCAGACTGTTCTGCAGGGGCAGGCCGCATGAAATGCCTGCAGGTAAAAGAAAATGCTTCTGAAAACTGGACGAATTTCTATAGCAATATCGAAGGATTTACCTATGAACCGGGATATGAATATGTTTTGAAGGTAAAAACTGAAAAAATAGCGAACCCTCCCGCAGATGCCTCTTCCATTAAATATATATTAACAGAACAGGTTTCTAAAACAAAGAAATAACAATAAAAGCTCCCAAAAAATTCGGGAGCTTTTTATTTCAATAAGGATCACTTTAAAAATCCGTTTCTTTTTTAGGCGGGTCCGGATATTTTCCTTTACTTACTTCGCCTACTGTGTTTGCCGTAGTCATGGCAACAACCAGATCATTGAGCATATTGCTGGCTGCTGTAGGTGAGTTAGGCAGTAAAACCAGATTACTCCTGTTACTGGCGCCTACAGAATGTAATGTATCATAATGCTGGGTCACTACGATAAGCGCAGAAGCTTCATGAGAATTAATATCTACATTGTTTAGCATTCTTACCGATTCTTCAAGGCCCTTGGCAATTTCTCTTCTTTGATCGGCAATCCCCTGACCCTGTAGCTTTTTAGACTCTGCTTCAGCTTTTGCTACCGCTACAATTCTGATTCTTTGCGCTTCGGATTCATATTCAGCTGCTGTTTTTTCTCTTTCCGCTGCATTAATCCTGTTCATGGCATGCTTTACCTGTTCGTCCGGATCAATATCCGTCACCAGTGCTTTGATAATATCATACCCGTAGCTGTTCATCGCTTCCTGCAATTCGCTTTTTACAGCTACAGCAATGTCGTCTTTTCTTACAAAAACATCGTCCAGTTTCAGCTTCGGCACTTCAGCACGTACCACATCAAAAACAAAAGATGTAATCTGATTTTCCGGATTCTCCAGGCGATAATAGGCATCCCCTACCTGATTTCTGATCACCTGGTACTGTACAGAAATCTTCATTTTGATAAATACATTATCCAGGGTTTTGGTATCGATCATTACATCAAGCTGTTGAATTCTAAGATTGAGCCTTTTGGCAATCTGATCGATAATCGGAAGCTTCAGGTGAAGTCCGGAATGTTTCACCGCCTGGAATTTACCAAAGCGTTCAATAATGGCTGCTGTTTCCTGTTTCACCACAAAAAACGAAGCAAATAAAATAATAAGCCCAAAGACAATAACGGGCGCTAGAAAAATCCCCATAGTTTCAGTTTTTAATAATAAGTAGTCATAAGCCGGCTTTTGTTAAAACTTTTTAAGTTTCAGCATTAGCCAAGCTATAAACCGTTTTTATAAATATACTACTTATTTTCAAACTAAACTGTCATTCCGATATCTATTCCTTTGATCTTTCTATACAGATCTGTTGCATAATTATCCGTCATTCCGGAAACAAAATCAATGATACCAAGTACTTTTTGATAATCTGTTCCATTTTCATAAACAAATTGTCTTGGTAAAAGTTTCAGTGCTTTTTTATCATAAGATTTTCTTTCGTCTTCAGGTTTTAGAATAGAAGGAATAAAATGGTCCAGTAATTCATACATTACGTTATATCCTGCATTTTCAATTTCTACCACTGCTTTGTGATTGTAGATTTTTTCAATAGAAAAGGATTCAATATCCTGTAATGCCCTGTTTTCAGATTTATAACTGTCCAGAAGAGCCATATCAAGATTCCCCTGGAGGATGGTTTCAAAATTCTGCTTATAAATTTCCAGAGATTTATTGATAAGGGCATTGATAGCCTTTGCTCTCAGGTAAGAAATCTTTTCATTTTCATTGGAGATGGAAGCCAATTTGTTTTTTACCCTGTCGATATCATTACTTTCAGATTTTACCAATTCGAAAAACAGGTTTTCACAGTCGGAAGTTGATACAATTCCCAGTCTGTGGGCATCTTCCATATCGATAATATTATAACAGATATCATCGGCTGCTTCCACCAGCCATACAAAAGGATGCCTTTTGAAGATATAAGGTTCTTCACTTTCTGCAATAAGCTGTGTTCCCTGGGCTATCTCAAGGAAAATATCTTTTTCATTCTGAAAAAAACCGAACTTTTTCCTGTGAATAATTCCTTTTTTCTTGGCTACGGCTTCACACGGATATTTTGCAATGCTGGACAGTGTAGAAAAGGTCAACTGAATGCCACCTGCATCTTTTCCCTGCTGCTGTTGTGCCAATACCCGGATTGCATTTGCATTTCCCTCAAAATTAACCAGATCTGCCCATTCCTTTTCATTGAATTTAGCTTTCAGGTCTTTTTCGTTTCTTTCAAAATAACTGGCAATAGCATCTTCACCGGAATGCCCGAAAGCCGGATTTCCCACATCATGGCATAAGCACGCTGCAGCAATAACATTTCCTAAATTATATAAGTAAAAATTTCTGGATTCTTCTGTAAGCTCGTTTTTAAAATCTTCAGCAATAAATTCACCGATAATACTTCCTAAGCTTCGCCCTACCGACGATACTTCTAAAGAATGTGTCAGCCTGTTATGAACAAATACACTTCCGGGAAGCGGAAAAACCTGGGTTTTATTTTGCAGCCTCCTGAAGGCTGAAGAAAAAATAATTCTATCAAAATCCCTCTGAAAATCAGTTCTCGAAGCTTTGGTATGTGGATTGTTTCCTGTACGCTGATTGGTGAAAATCTGGTTTAAATTCATCATTTTTCAAAATTACTTCAAATTTTAGTTTTACGGAATACTATTTAAATTTTATTACACAGAATCATCATTTAAAAGGCGGATTATTTCTTTCGGCATTCAGCAAAAGTCATCTATATTTCTCAAAAGATGAAAAAGGTGATTCTAAAAACAGAACAAAAGTAGTAATCCACTCACTTTAATTTACTATATGCTTTTACGGAATAATATTTGGACTTTCCTTCTTAAATAGTAATGCTATGCCTGAAGGTCCCTCAATAATTTTAATGAAAGAAAGCCTGCAGCCTTTTGTTGGAAAGCAAGTAACAGAAGCTTCAGGCAATGCTAAATTTGACAAAGATCCGTTTGTCGGTCAGACTCTTATGGAAATCCGTACATTCGGAAAGCAAACTTATCTGGTTTTTGAAAAAACTGCGATTCGTATTCATCTATTAATGTTTGGTTCTTACAGTATTGATGAACAGACAAAGCCGGATCAGAGTTTGCGGTTAGCCCTCATTTTTCCTGCAGGTGGAATGTATTTTTACACGTGTTCTGTAAAAGCTGTTGGAACTGAATATTTATCTGAAATCGACTGGGAAGCTGATGTGATGAGCGATCGGTGGGATCCTTCAAAGGCAGAAAAAAAATTGAAGGCCAATCCTGAAATGATGGTTTGTGATGCTTTGATGAACCAGGATATTTTTTCAGGTGTCGGAAATATTATTAAAAATGAAGTGCTTTTCAGAATCGGAGTGCAGCCTGAAAGCCTGGTCGGTAATCTTCCTGCTCAAAAAAGAAAAGAACTTATTGCCGAATCCAGAAATTACAGTTTTGATTTCCTGAAATGGAAGAGGGAATTTACGCTAAAAAAACATTGGCTTGTTCATACAAAATCCATATGTCCGACGTGTGGTCAGAAGCTTATTAAAAAGCAAACCGGTAAAGGAAAAAGGAGAAGTTTCTATTGTGAGCAGGATCAGGAACTGTATTAATATAAAGAATATTTTGATCAGTCTGAATTAAGAAGTCCCCCCGCAAATCTTGTGAAAAAATCTGACCTGTAGACTTCCCCGAGAGGAATTTCCGATTCATCAATATAAATACTGTGGTTGTCAAATGAATCAATATAATCTGTATTCACTACAAAAGATTTACTGACTCTTAAAAAAGTTTCCCCTGAAATCTTCTGATGAATGGTTTTTAGATTCATTGCTGTGATCAGTTTTTGTTGTTTAGTGTGGATCACAACATAATCTTTCAGTCCTTCAATAAATTTAATCTCTGAAAAACTGATTTTATAAAATCTCCGCTCTGCTTTGATAAATAAAAAAGTCTTTTGTATTTGACTCTACCGTGCTCTTTACGGTATCCCTGGACAAAAAGTTCCGTATACAATACTGCTTTATCAATAGCTTTTTCCAGCCTTTGCGGATCGATAGGCTTCAGCAGATAATCTACCGCTTCCAGTTCATAACTTTTCAGCGCATATTGGGCATAGGCCGTTGTAAAAATGATTAATGATTTTTTAGGTAACATTTCTGCAAATTCCAGGCCTGTCACTAAAGGCATTTCAATATCCAGGAAAATAAGATCCGCATCGTTATCTTTGAGAAATTCCAGTGCTGAAGGCGCATTGGAAAACTCACCAAGGATATCAATTTTTGAGGTTTCATGGATCAATGATCGCATTTCCGCTCTTGCCAGAGGCTCATCATCTATAATAATACAATTCATACCGCAATTTTTAAAATAACAGAAAATTCTTTATTCTCTGAAATGATATTCAACTCAAATTCATCGTTATAAAGAAGTTCAAGCCTTCTTTTAATATTGGCCAGTCCCAGCCCGCTGTTCTTTTTGTCTGAAACGGAATAATCCGGGTTCCTGGAGTTGATACAGGTAAAACTAAGCTCTTTTCCTTCAACTTTTATCAGAATCCGTACATAAGATTCTTTCCCACTGATATCCACACTATGTTTCACCGCATTTTCAACAAAGGTGGTAAATAAATTCGGGGGGACAAAGATTCCGTTGATGGTTCTTTTATCTGCTTCCGTATGAATATCAAAATTAAAATTCTCACGCCTTATTTTTTCAAGGTTCAAAAAATTAGAGAGAAAATCGATTTCTGAAGTCAGCAAGGTTTTTTCTTCGCTATTCTCATAAAGCTGGTATCTGAGAAACTCTGAAAGCTTGACAATTACCACAGAGGCTTTATCAGGATCTGTTCTGATAAGTGCCTTCACATTATTCAGCATATTAAACAGGAAATGAGGATTGATCTGGTTTCTAAGCTCATTCAACTCCATATTCAGGGTGAGATTACTCAGCTCATTGATCCGTTTATTATCACTGATCCATTTCTGTAAAAGCTTCACAGTTGTTGTAGTTAAAATAATTGGAATACACATCAGCACGCCTTCATAGATTCCCCCCTTTTCGTTTGCCCTATGGGTATTTCCAATCCTGAAATCGGCAAAAATACATTTAAAACCATATCCGATGATATTAAGTCCTATTACCCCCATAAGCACCAGTACTACAAGATAGGTAACATATTGTGTCTTAAAAAAAGAACCGTGGGACCAGAATATAAATATTAATATAAACCATAGCAATGAGTATAGCATATACGAAAAACAGGACATAGTATTGATATACCCCGGAATAGGAATGCCAAAACCTGGCACTATACAACAGGAAAAAAAAGAAAATAAGGAATAGCAGATGCCTGCGGGTTTTGTAGCGGCTTTCTATCAGAAAGTCCATTACAAGTGTTTCCTTAAACTTCCATGGGCTGAAATTCATACGGCTCAGATTCTTTAGTGTTACAAAAATAGGTAATACCGTTGCTCAGATCTATACTATTATACAAAATCCTTATTTTATTATACCAATTATAGATCCGGATTTCGTATAAAATAACCGCCGTTTTGTATAAAAATAAATTTCATCACTGTTATTCTGGCTTTCTTTGCGCTGTATAATTGATGCATATGGAATTAGCCGTTTTTCAGGAATTAACTCAGGAAATAACTTCGGAATGTTTTTTTTATGACAGAATCGCAACAGGAAGAAAAAGTAATACAACTTATCGATCTTCATCATTTTATTGAGTGTTTTGATTCCACAATAGAGATCCTCAGCTACATCCACCATCCTATTAACATTATAAAGCATAACGGAAGTACAAAGGGCATTTTGTTTTATGACAGGAACCATTGCACATTGCCGGACTGTAATGCTTCTGAAGAGTTTAAAAAAAGAAACGGGCTTTCAGAGCTTTGGTTTGTATTCGTAGAAGAAGGAGCTGTCACCAATACTGCTCATCATCTTGATTGTATTATTGAAAATGGTCTGGATATATTCTATGATAAAATATTCCTTTTCAATTTTTTCCAGTCGGTCATTCAATCATTCACTGTAACCTCACAAAATAACGATTAGAAATGCTTTGTTGACAACATATTAAAACTTTATAAGATATATTTTTTTTAAACAATATATATCCTGTACGAAATTAAAAAAAAAATTAAAATTTCTACCCAAACGTATTTAACCATTCTTTGAAAATATAATCAAAAGACTAGTTCTACATCGAATACATTATTCGGTAACGTAACATTGTTCCCCCTCTTTTTATTAAAAAATATTATTCCCTGCTATAAAATTTAGTGGGTGGATAAACATGTATCATTAAAAACGAAAGAATATGGCTATACCGAAACAGATATTTCAGACTTTTAAAACAAAAAAGCTACCCTTGATTACAAGATTTCACATCTGGAATATAAAAAGGAGAAATCCAGAATACCGCTATTTTTTCTATGACGATCATGATATTGAAAAAATTTATCTCTGAAGAATTTCCGCCTGAATACATTGAAAGCTACCGGAAACTAACCATTGGAGCCGCCAAAGCTGATTTCTTCAGATATGCTATCCTCTATAAAAAGGGAGGGATATACCTGGATATAGACAGTGCAATAACCAAACCGCTGAGACAGCTTATTAAAGAAGACGATGAAGCTGTGATCAGTGCGGAAAGACACGAAAATTTATATGTACAATGGGGGCTCATTTTTAATAAAAACCATCCTTTTTTGAAATATACCCTGGAACTGATGCTTGATAATATACAAAACCACCGTTATCCGAATAATATCCATGCCACTACAGGCCCCACCGTATTCAGTGAAGGGATCAGACAAGCTTTACAAGAACATCCCGACATTCCCTATACTTTATTTGAGGGTATCGAATTTCGAGGCTATTTACAATTCAAATATAAGCTGGGAAAATTCTTTTTATACAAAAGCAAATCATTACACTGGAAAAAGCTGCAAATGAAACAGGATATTATTGCTTAATGGGTTCCCATCTTTGAAAACACATTAATAATAATCACCCCAAGGACAATCAGGGCAATACCGATAATAGCAGGCAGATCCGGAACCTGCTTAAAAGCGATGACTCCAATCACGGTAATAAATACAATTCCTACTCCGGACCAAATTGCATAGGTAATTCCCACCGGAATCTGGCGAAGCGTCAGACTTAAGAAATAAAAAGCACAGGCGTACCCTGCAATGGTAACAACGGAAGGTAGCAATTTTGAAAATTCTTCTGATTTCTTTAGGAAAGAAGTGGCTATAATTTCGAATACAATTGCCAAAGCAAGAAAAATATAACTGCGTCCCATACGATCATTCTTTATGCAAAAATAATAAAACTGATTTCGTATTTCCAAAGGAATTCCAAAAGGGTTCATTTGACCAAGATCTTATCGTCTCTGGTCTGTGACATCATAACATCATCAATGTCACAAAAACAGGATAGCTGACAAAAATTCCAGCATAAAAAATACCGTTAAAAATAAATTTCATTAACATAAAGAATGATTCTGACTAAAATTTTATGTAAGAAATAGTATAAAAAAACAATGTTATGCAAAGCATTATTTATTCTTTGTTTTATCAAGTCCAATATAGAAGCAGAAAAACAGTTAATATTTTTACATTTTTTTACACATAGAATATAAAATTATCAATAAATTCACAATAATATATTAACAAATCGTAAACAAAAAACTACTTATATGTTACATATAACACCTATAACATACTGATATACATCATAGTATTTTACTTTGGCACGTGATTTGAAAACTGTAATATTGCAATTGAAAAATTGATAAAAAAAAAGTCAAATAATTAAAAATAATACAAAATGATAACTTACATCGGTATTGCAACTTGCGTAGTAGTGTTTACTTCATATTTCATGACAGCAAAAAGAGAAAGAAACTAATTCTTATAACAAGACAGCCTATAGAAAATCTATACTAATTATATTGTTTTATGTTTTTAGTCTGAATTTCAGATCCGCTCTTTTACTCGCTGGGTAAAAGGGCCCAAAAACATAACAAAAAGATCTTAGTTTCATAACAAATTTTAATATCCAAAAGGAAAACCGGGCTTATGTCCGGTTTTTCTTTTACAATAATATAAGGAACTGAAGGTGAATCAAGGATCTTAAATTTGAACGGGCCTCTCATCCTTATTGATACATTTACAATTTATTCATCACTTCTTCCCAGCCTATCTATCGGCTTATTATTTTCAGGATATCTGACAAAACTTTATAATGCCTTATCTTTGCGATTGCTAGAATCTTATTTGAATTATTATCATGAATCTTTATAATCTTATTATCCAGGACAAAGAACAGATCAACTTCAATGATGTGTTCCTTAATGAAGGAAACAAAGAAATCCTTGTACAGCTGATCAGGGAGCACACTTACATTAAGGAACTTCAGGAATATGGTCTTCCTGTAAATAATAAGATTCTCCTCCAGGGCAGCTCGGGATGTGGAAAAACCATGACTGCTAAAGCGCTGGCCCATGCATTAGGCAAGAATATCATTATTTTAAACCTGAGCAATATTGTTTCATCACGTATCGGAGAAACTTCCCAGAATATTAAAATGATATTTGATAAAGCCGCAAGGGAAAGATCCGTTCTTTTTCTTGATGAACTGGATCAGATTGGAAAAGCAAGAGGCAGTGACGATAAGGATGTAGGCGAAATGAGAAGGCTTGTGAATACATTAATTCAGTTGATTGACTACTATCCGGAAAATGCGCTTTTATTATGTGCCACCAATCATCCTGAGATTATTGATACAGCTATCCTGAGGCGTTTTCAATTAAAAATTAATTATGAAATGCCTTCTTCTGAATTCCTGGATGCTTTTTACGATCAGCTGCTGAGTCAGTTCCCGGCAGAGATGACGACTATAGAAAGGAAATATGCCATTTCTTTTGCTGAAGCTAAAGATCATGCCCTTACGGCTGTAAAAGCTGCTTTAATCAAAAAAATTAGAAGCTAAAAAAAATTATTTCCTCATAAAGAATCCGGTTAATTATTTTTCTCTATAAAAACTGCATTATACTAGTCTACAAATCCGGTATACTTTTTGATCATAAAAAATTAATAACCAAACCAATACATTTATGATTAAAAAACTACTATCGGACTGTCTTCTGATGACAGTATTATTCTTTTACTCATGTGAAAAAGAAAACACACAGATGAAAAGTGGAATCTCAATTGAAACAATTTCAATGATAACCGTACTTACTATGGGAGTAGCCATCCTGATTGCCTACACCTACAAAAGGAGATAACTAAGAGAATTACTAAAATAAAACGAGGCTGCCTTTAAGGCAGCCTCGTTATTTGTTATTGATTCAGTATTGATTACATATAAGCTTCAATCGGCTCACAAGTACATACTAAGTTTCTGTCTCCGTAAGCTTCATCTACCCTGGATACGGAAGCAAAGAATTTGTGGTCTCTTACCCACTCCAGCGGATACGCTGCTTTTTCTCTGCTGTATGGTTTATCCCAGGAATCAGAGATAACCATTTGCTCGGTATGAGGGGCATTTTTCAATACGTTGTTTGTTGCATCTGCCTCTCCGTTTGCAATTTCATCAATTTCTTTTTTGATAGAAATTAACGCTTCTGCGAAACGGTCGATTTCAGCTTTACTTTCAGATTCTGTAGGCTCAATCATCAATGTTCCTGCAACCGGGAAGGAAACTGTAGGAGCATGGAAACCATAATCCATCAATCTCTTCGCTACATCCGCTACTTCAATTCCTAAAGACTTGAACTGACGGAAGTCTACGATACATTCGTGAGCTACTCTTCCATTTTCATTTGAATATAAAATCGGGAAGTGTTCGGATAATATTTCTTTCAGATAATTGGCATTCAGAATAGCGTGCCCTGTAGCCTTTTTAAGGCCTTCTGCTCCTAACATTTTAATATAGGCATAAGAAATATTAAGAATAAGACCTGAGCCGTAAGGGGCTGCAGAGATACCATCAATAGCTTCTTTAGCCCCGATTCTGATATTCGCATTGGAAGGAAGGAAAGGAACCAAATGTTTGGCAACACAGATAGGACCTACACCAGGACCTCCTCCTCCATGAGGAATGGCGAAAGTTTTGTGAAGATTCAGGTGACAAACGTCTGCTCCGATATTTCCCGGACTTGTAAATCCTACCTGAGCGTTCATGTTGGCACCATCCATGTATACCTGTCCTCCATGCTCGTGAATCAGGTTGGTAATTTCTTTAATATTGGCATCAAAGAATCCATAAGTAGACGGGTAAGTGATCATTACAGCCGATAAGTTCTCTGAATGCTGTTCTGTCTTAGCTTTAAGATCTTCGAAGTCGATTTCTCCGTTTTCAAGATTTTTCACTACCACAATCTTCATTCCTGCCATTGCTGCAGAAGCCGGGTTTGTTCCGTGAGCTGACTGAGGAATCAATACTACATTTCTGTGGTGGTCACCTCTTGAAATATGATATTCCCTGATTACCATCAATCCTGCGTATTCTCCCTGAGCCCCTGAATTAGGCTGTAAAGAAGTTCCTGCAAAGCCTGTAATCTCAGCAAGGTCTTTTTCAAGCTCAGCGATCATTTGCTGGTAACCGCCTGCCTGATCAACCGGTACAAACGGGTGTACGCTACCCCAATCTGCCCATGACAAAGGTAACATTTCAGTAGCTGCATTCAGTTTCATCGTACAGGATCCTAAAGAAATCATCGAGTGCGTCAATGACAGGTCTTTTCTTTCAAGACGTTTGATATAACGCATTAATTCTGTTTCAGTATGGTATTTATTGAATACTTCTTCTGTAAGAATTTCGTCTTTTCTCAGGTTTTCTTCAGGGATGCTATATCCTTCTTTTATTTCTAATTTGAAGCTTTGCTTATCTTTAAATTGTGCGAAAGAAGTCATCAGATAATTCAATTTCTCCAATGTTGTACTTTCATTGATCGCAATGCTTACCACTCCTTCTGTGAAATAGTTCAGATTGATTCTGTGATCCTGCATCATTCTCATCAATCTTCCTTTTTCATCTTCGGCCATTATAATTTTCACTGTATCGAAAATCGGCTCTTCTGCAGTCTGGTATCCTAAAGCTTTCAGACCATTTTTTAAAGCATTGGCTTTGAAGTGGATCTGATCTGCGATATAGTTTAATCCTTTCGGACCGTGATAAACAGCATACATACCCGCCATTACCGCCAAGAGAACCTGTGCAGTACAAATATTGGAAGTTGCTTTTTCTCTTTTAATATGTTGTTCCCTGGTTTGTAAAGCCATTCTCAATGCACGTTTTCCGTACATATCCTGAGACACCCCGATAATTCTTCCCGGAATATCCCTTTTATAATCTTCTCTACAAGCAAAGAATGCCGCGTGAGGTCCTCCATATCCCAATGGAATTCCGAATCTTTGTGTTGTCCCCACAGCACAGTCGGCTCCCATTTCAGCAGGAGACTTCAGTTTTACCAATGCCATAGGATCACAAGCTACTGCTACCTGAAGATCAAGTTTTTTTATATTCTGCAATATCTTCAGTATAATCCAATACAATTCCGTTTTTCCCCGGATACTGTAACAGTACTCCATAATAAGAAGCATCCAACTGATGGGTTTTATGATCACCAATTACTACTTCAATGGCCAAACCTTCCGCTTTTGTTTTTAATACAGAAATCGTTTGAGGCAATACTAAATCAGAAATAAAGAATTTATTAGCCCCTGCTTTTTTTCTGATCTTTAGTTCTGTTGTTGAAGAACATATGCATAGCTTCTGCAGCTGCAGTAGATTCATCCAATAGCGATGCATTTGCCAGGGCAAAGCCTGTAAGATCACATACAACAGTCTGGAAATTAAGAAGAGCCTCCAGTCTTCCCTGCGCAATTTCCGCCTGATAAGGCGTATACGCTGTATACCAGCTTGGGTTTTCAAAAATATTTCTTTGAATTGCTGATGGTAAAAGTGTATTATGGTACCCGAACCCGATATAGCTCGTATAATCAACATTTTTTGAGGCCAACTCTTTCGAGTGATTCAACATTTCATATTCCGAAAGGGGTTCAGAGATCTCAAGATCTTTTTCTAAACGGATAGAAGAAGGGATGGTCTGAGAAATTAACTCTTCAATACTAGAAACGCCAAGTTTTTCCAACATCGCCTGTTTATCGGCTTCATTAAGGGAAATGTGACGGCTCACAAACTGTTCTGTATTCATTTTTTTTATTAGATTTTGTTTGTAAAAAAGATGGCTAAAATTACACTTTTTTGCACGATTGTACAATAGCCTGAAATGCCTGATTATTTAAAGAAAATCATTACTGCGGCAATGTAATTCACTTTTAGCCGGGAATAGCAGCATCTATTCATTTTACACAACAATTACATTGATTTTATAAATAATAGATAACAATATTAAAAAACAGTTATTAAATAAACATTAAACTATTTATTAAAAACCATGTAAAAAACTGAATTGATTTAATTATGTAAATGATTTAACAATTTTGCTTAATAAGCCCTCAGAAAGAAATTTATCCTTACTAGAACGGGAAGCCTATTATGAAAAAAAAACTTTTACAACCCGGAGAACTCTACTTAGCTCCAGCTCATTTAATTTTCAGGAATATAAAACAAGACATATACTGCTATTCATCAGGTTATAAGAATTTTAAGAAATTTTATTAATTATATTTATTCTAAATTAATATATTTGCAGCATGAATATGATTGTCCCATTTAAAGTTCCGCCTTTGGCCCCTGTATACTCATTCAACAATGAAGAGATGTTCTGCGAAAAGAAATCATGCTGTAAAAAATTCAAGAAAGGCAAAAGATGTAAAAAATGCCCGGGGAGAAAAAAAATGGCTTAAGCTAGCTAAAAGTTTTTAGCAAAAAATAAATAGCTAACGCCAATATAATAAGTCCCCAAAACAATACTACAATTTTAGGCTGACCCGACCGGTTTACAACTGTCCTGGGCTGTGGCTTGAACATGTCCTCAACGTTACTTTTGAATTTCTCGGTGTCATTTTCGAAAACTTCTGTAATGGTAATTCCCTGAACAACTGTTTTATGTAAAAGCGAGTTGGTAGCATGAAGCAAAAGCTGGAATTTTCCATCCTTAAATTCTGTAATCTTAAAGATCCTTTCTCCGTACGGCTTTTCCAATCCGAAAGGCAGAACCTTCACCACATCAGCATTACTTGTCTGCCAGCTGATAATGATTTCCTCCCCTTTTTTCGCATGAATTTTATTCGCTGTAAAAGTTTTGATTGCAGGTGGAATATTATACCTGAAACTTCGCTGATGGTTTTCCAAATTCTGATCATAGGCATGCCTCCTGCCCGGATCACTCAATGTTTCATACGCCTCCTGAATCTCACGGAATCGGTCTGCAAAAAAGTCATCATTGTCATTTTTATCGGGATGGTATTTCAAAGACAGCTTCCGATAAGCCTTTTTGATGTCTTCTTCTGAAGCATCCTGAGAAATCCCGAGAAAATAATAGTAATCTTTCATTGAACAATACAAAAATAAGGATTTATTTTTCTTTGCGTCGGATGTTTATGGTAAAAACATGCAGATTTTAATTGGATTAATGTATAGATCCTTTCTTTGCCGTAGGGTAAAAAGATTCCGGCGCGGGAAGCTTTGCTTCCCGCGCCGGAACTAACAATTTCAATTGAGTTTTTACTTCTTATGCTTCACAGGTATTATCTTTCCTGCAACATCCTGAATGGAATTCCTTTTTGAATTTCCCTTTCAGTTCCTGATATTCTTCATCATTCATTTCTCTGATTTTATCGGCTAATCCGAAAGGGGACCTTTCTTTAATTCCATATTCGTCAAAAATACCTTTGATAAATCTTTTTCTTTGTGCTGCTTTTTTTGCAATGAAGGCTACACCTACTACGGCTAGTGCTCCAAGAGCACCTTTTAATGCTGAATTTTTCATTTTTTCAAAATTTTAAATTTTACTACTTCTTGTTTTTTATAGAGACGAATCAATTTTAATTTTACTTTACTACTTCTTTACAATTTTAAAATTATTCGTTATTTCTGGTGAAGAACCCTCCGGAACATTTGTTTTTCCAGACTTCTTTAAATTTTTCTCTTTCTTCAGGGGACCAGGACTCCATTTTTTGTCTCATCTTTCTTTCTTTGAAATCCCTCACTCCTTTTCCAAAATGGAAACCTCCGAAAAGAATTTTACTCAGAACAAGAATCCCCATTGCCTGCCAGAATGTAATAGCCTTAACTCCTAAAATCTCAGGAAGAAGCCAATTCCAAAGCCACATCACAATCCATGTAACTGCGGCGAAGATCAATGGTGGACATAACAATAAGAAAATCCAGCCTTTTTTGTGTTTATGATTCATACTTTCTTTTTCTAACTTTTTAAATCTTCATATAACTTTCTCAATCTGTTCCTTAAATGCTTCACAGCATAATTTTTTCTGCTGATGATGGTCTTAATATTTTCTCCCTGTTCATCGGCTATTTCCTGGAGGGTTTTGTCGTTCAGTTCATTTTCTACGTACACCAGCCTTTGTTTTTCGGGAAGTTCATCAAGAGCTTCAAACAGTTTTTTCCAGATCTCATCCTGAAACATCTTAACTTCAGGACCTGCGCTTTCATCCATCAATAGAATATCTTTGATGGAAAAATCACCGTCTTCGTCTTCATAGACAAAATCTTCAAGATTTTCTGTTTTCTTTTTACGGTAACGGTCCGTAATCTTATTTGCCGTCACCCTGTACAGCCAGCCTCCTATATTTACAATCTCTGAGAGATTGGTAAGACTGCTGAACTGATACCACACTTCCTGCAGAATATCTTCCGCATCCTCCGTGTTTTTCACTTTAGGACGAATGTAAGACATCAGCTTCCCGCCGTAGTTGGAAACGGTTTGTGAGATGATGCTTTCTTTCTCCTTCTGTGGCATTGTTATTTTTTCGACAACCTCCATATTGACATGACGGTTATGCTTTTGGTTTTACTTTAATAAATTTAAAATATTTTTCTTATAATCCGGTTTTCTTTTATCCATCGCATTTTTGTTTAAAATTACTTCTCAGTTTGAGATAGAAATTTTAAAGCAAATGGATTTAAACTTCTCTTTAAACAAAAATTCCAATATCATCTGATAATAGAAATATCCGGGATTGTTAAAAGCCGTGTAAAAGCAAACGATACTTTAAAATCATGCAATGCCTGTTTATCACGTTATTTATAAAAACAGCGTGACTGTAACAGACAAAACGTAATTCTTTAATGTAAATAAATCCCAAAATACCAGGTCCATACGATTAATATAACCTGCATGGGAATTCTTTGAGTGTAAAGATATTTCATTCCCGGCCCCGTATAATCTGCTTTGAAAATATTAACATTTCTCCGGGACGAGTGGATATTGGCTACAAAAACCAACAGATAAAAAACAATAAGCAAAATAGCTGTAATTTCCCGGATTGCCGGAATCATCAGCC
Organism: Chryseobacterium sp. P1-3; assembly: GCF_000738495.1. Classification (NCBI taxonomy): domain Bacteria; kingdom Pseudomonadati; phylum Bacteroidota; class Flavobacteriia; order Flavobacteriales; family Weeksellaceae; genus Chryseobacterium; species Chryseobacterium sp. P1-3. Next base: position 807,081 of record NZ_JPEQ01000004.1, on the reverse strand, counting down.
CTATTCCCGCTGCTATTTCCAGAAATCCCGTACAATACACCCAGAACATTTTACCCGGAATAAAATCGGGAATCATCATTGCCATTCCTTTCTGAAATTTAAAATGGGAAAATCCGGTAAAAATGATAAAGATAGCCATCCCCAGATTTCCTGAAAATAAAAAATCCGGCTTTCCATGAAACACTGTTGTTCCCAGCAAAGCCAGAATGAATGTAGCAAAAAGAATGATTAATAATTTCATATGTAAACAGGAGATATTTTTAAAGATCAGGAGTTATTACACCGCATCCAGGCTCACTCCTTCCGCCAGGCTTTTCACCACCATCAACCCTTTCGTAAAACCCGTATCCATGTGGTCTTTCCATTCTTTATCAACCTGAACTTCAGTATGAAGTTTTGTTTTTCCATCGAAATCGGTCAGAAAATACTTTTCAAAAGCACCACTCCACTCCATAACCTCCTTGCTTTGAGTATCTTCATGACCGTCTTTGTCTACCATTCCCAAATGTTTAAAAACTATCTGGTTGGGCTCATCAAGGCTGTCTATAGTAGATACCATTCCCTCGCCCTGAGCATTCATAAAGTAAGTTTTTCCTCCTACTTTCCAATCAGATTTCATGACGGAACCTGCTCCGAAATGTTTTGTCCATTCAGTATACGTTTCCGGCCCCCAAAGAATGTCCCAGACCTTTTGCTTAGGAGCATTGATTACTGTTTCGTAAGATAATGTTTCCATATTTTTAAATTTGTAGTGTGATAGGTTTGTATTATAGTTGATTTTCTGAGAGATGTTTTATAATCCCGAGTGCTTTAGGGAATTTCTCTTCAAAAAAATCTTTAAATTCTGCCGGAGTCTGGATAATTGTTTTCAACAGCGTTCCGGTATCATTTTCCTCCAGAACATAAGATTCTGTTGCTTCTCCCCAATCCTGAGGCACTTCGATACCTTCATAAATTTCTCCCAGATGCAGGAATTTTATTTCCTGATTGGGAATAACTTTTTCAACCCTGCTATACATTCCGTTCTGTTTAGGATCAAAAAACCTGATGATATTACCTTCTTCCAATGTCCCTTCGTAGAAGGAACCTTCTGTAAAAGCAGTTGTCCATTGTCTGTAAGTAATATCTCCCCAGAGAACACTCCATACTTTTTCCGGTTCTGCATTGATTTCAACCTCGTACGTCAATAGTTCCATATTTTTTAAATTTATTGTCAATGAAAATTTACGGTTTTAAAGATATTAATTTCAAACACCCGTTACTGCAACAATATACAACAACAACTTGTTAACCTCCTACAAAATCCCCTCCGTTGATATGAATTACTTCCCCGGTAATATAACTGGCATCTTCAGAAGCAAGAAAAACATAAGCCGGAGCCACTTCAGAGGGTTGACCTGCTCTTTTCAGCGGTGTATCTTTTCCAAACGTGGAAAGATCATCAAAGGCTTCCTTTACAAGGGGCGTCCATATAGGTCCCGGGGCAACCCCGTTCACAAGAATTCCTTTTTCCGCAAGATTAGCAGACAAAGAACGGATAAAGGATAAAATAGCTCCTTTGGTAGCAGCATAATCAATCAGATGATCGCTTCCCCGGTAGGCTGTAACCGATGTTGTACAGATAATTCTGGCTCCTTTTCCCATCAATGGAAGAAAACTCCTGGTGAAAGAGATCATTGAAATGATATTGGTATCAAATGTTTCCTGAATCTGTTCATCAGAGATCGTCTCCAGGTGATCTTTTGAAGTATGTATCCCCGCATTATTAACAAGAATATCCAGGCCTTTCCATTCTGATTTGATCTTTTCAGCACATTGGGTTCTGAAAGACTTCCGGGTAAGATCTCCTTTCAGTAAAAGGCACTTCTGCCCTTCCTGTTCAACCAGCCTTTGAGTTTCTTTCGCGTCATCAACGCTTTCTTTGTAAACAATGGCAACATCGGCCCCTTCTCTGGCAAAGTGGACGGCTACAGCCTGTCCTATACCGCTGTCACCTCCGGAAATAACCGCTTTTTTACCTAGCAGCTTCCTGCTTCCCTGATAATCATTCCTGATAATTTCAGGAAAAATCCCATCCTTAGGGACTTTCGATTTAGATTGGGATTTGTTCTGTGTTTTCATAAGCAAATCTTTCTCTAAATAGCATCAAACAATAAGCCGAAATAACTTTAAGAGTTATAAGCGTCTTCAAGATCCTGTATGATAATTTTCTGCATTTTCATCATAGCCTCTACTACTTTTTGCGCTTTTTCCCGGTCAGAAGCATTCATCAGCTGGATGAGTCTTTTAGGAACGATTTGCCAGCTGAGTCCGTATTTATCTTTCAGCCAGCCGCACATACTTTCTTTGCCTCCATCCGAAGTAAGGGCATTCCAATAGTCATCCGTTTGTTTCTGATCATCCGTCATAACCACCATTGAGATTCCTTCATTGAAATCAAACTGGTGATCATAAGAGTTATCCATACAGAAAAAACTGTAATTATCCAATACAAAATGAGCATGCTGAACATTTTCCGCAGGTTCAGGAATAGGATGACCTTCGCCACTATCTCCATATTTTAAAACATTTCCGATTCTGGAATTGGGAAAAATCTGTGTATAAAGCTCCATAGCTTCTTTAGCTTTACCATTATTACCATGGATAAACATCAGCGTAGGAACTATTGTCTGATCACTTGCTTTTTCTCCGAAAAACAACTGCCATGTTACTCCATATTTATCCTGTACCCAGCCATATTTCTTACTCCAGGAATAAGATCCCAGATCCATCAGAGCAATCCCCCCTTCCAATAGCTGATCCCAATATTTCTGAACTTCATCTTCTGTTTCACAGATAACCATGAAAGAAATGGAAGGATTTTTCTTGAATTGAGGGCCTCCATTCAGCAACATCAGTCTCTGCCCGAATACATCAATGTTCATAACAACCGGTGTATCAGCAGTAATTTCACCGTTAAAAACCTTACAGTAAAATTCAGCAGCTTGTTTGGCATCTCCGTCATACCAAAGACATGGAAAAATATCGTTATTCATAATTTTAGATTTTATTAATCGTTAATTTTTTTATTGATCATAAACGGGATAAGACCTTATCAGGCCATTGCCTATAAAAAAATCCTCATTCCTGCAATGGTATGATAATGAATATTTGTCGTCGTATATTTTACAATTCCTTAAAAAACACCTGGTGTTCTTTCATATGATTTTTCAGCTTCATTACTGTATTTTTACCGAAGCCATGCAGCTGTAAAATTTCTTTTTCAGAATAATCCGACAGCTTTTCCAGAGAGTCTATCTTTTCTTTTTCAAGAGCCCGCCTTGCCGGCATTGCAATAACACCCTGAAGAAAAGTATTCTCTGAGTCATAATTAACGGTATAAATGGAATTTAAACTCTTTGACATGATGACTAAGTTGATCATGGCTACAAAAAATTTTAATGATTCTCAACATACTTATGAAAATTATTAAGGATCGCATACCAGCCATCTCTCTGCATTTCCATAGAATTCTGTTTTTCAGGATCAAAAATTTCAGTAACTTTCGTTGTATTTTCATCGATTTTATCGAAAATTACTTCTACTTTACGTCCGTCTGTAATATGATATTTTATTTTTTCGTTGGGGATAATTTCATCATAAGTACCTTCAAAATCAAAACCGAAGCTTTTGTCTTTTGCCTCCATCCTGTTTTTGAATTTCCCCCCTACTCTAAGGTCATTCTCTGAACTGGGACATTGCCATGTTTCATGAGCAAAATTCCACTTCATAATGTGTTTAGGTTCATTGAAATAGTTCCAAACTTTTTCTACCGGGGCTAAAATCGTAATGTCTATTTTTATCGGATCCATAGTTCTTATTTTTATAATGAGGGAAAAAGGGGCACTTTTGTAAGCATCCCCCTTTTATAATTAGTTAAATATAAGATTATTTTCCGTATTCCTCATTATAGTTCACCATCCAATGAACACCATATTTATCTTGAAAACTTCCGAAATAGTCTCCCCAAAACTGGTCTTCAAGCGGCATTTCTATATTCCCACCTTCGGAAAGGCCTTTAAAAATTCTCTCTGCTTCCTCTCTTGAATCGGGAAAGATTGAAACATAATTATTGTTTCCGACCGTCAGGGTCTGTCCGAATCCAGGGACAATATCTGAAGCCATCAACAGGTCATTTCCCACAGGCAGCGCAATATGCATTACCCTGTTTTTTTCTTCTTCTGATAAATTTTCAGTTCCGGGGGCATTCCCCATTTTATGGATTTCTCCTGCGAATTCTCCTCCAAAAATGGATTTGTAAAAATTGAAAGCTTCTTCAGCTGTTCCATTAAAATTTAAGTACGGGTTTAATTTAGGCATGATTTCTAATTTTATAATGTTAATATTTTTTAAACTCCAATAATACTGATGATTGGCTAATGACAGGAATATTTTGCTGTAGCATTCCTTATCGGTATTATTATAGTTAATTATTTAAAAATTGTTCTACTTCCCTGGTGGTGAAGTCTATCATATGAGTATTCAGGCTGCCATCAAAATCAGCCATCATATAAACTCCATGCGTTGCCGGCAGGATTATTAACCGTGAACCTTCCACCAAACGCCACATGGCTACCGTGTGTTCAGGCTTCATTACATCCCTGTCTCCGGTAATAAACAATGTAGGAGACTGTATATTTCTCAGGATCTCATCATCCCAATCTTCAAATGTCTGCATTCTTTTGCTGTCTTTATCAAAAAGGTTCTCCAGTTTTGAGAAGTCCGGATTGAGAGCCAAAAAATTGATTTTAAAAGCTTCCGGCATCGATTCGAAAGTAGCTTCGTTCATTGCTTCAAAAAAACCATCTATCATCCCGTTCCTTTTATAAAAAGCCGAGGCTACTATCAGTTTTTCTACTAATTGCGGATGCCGGTGAGCCACCTGCATCACTGTGTTTCCCCCATTACTGAATCCCCAGAAAGAGGCTTTACCAATTTTGAAGTTCTGCTAAAAGGGCAGCGATATCATCTGCATCCTGTTCAAATGTTTCAGGAATATACCGGTGCTCACTTCTGCCGTGATTTTGTAAATCGATACCAATAAGTTGAAATTTATCTTCAAGCCTTGCAATGACTTCTTTAAAATCATATAGAATAGAAGAGCCTCCGCCATGAATCAAAACCAAAGGCTTCCCCGTTCCATATATTTCATAGTACAGCTTAATACCGTTCACCTGTTTATATCCTTTTTCTATCGGGCTCATGGTTAATAGCTGATATTTTCGTTCATCTCATATTTCATCCCCGGATAATTCAGTATTCTGCGCATCAGTCCTATTTGGCCACACAGGTAATCTTCACGTCCCAGGCACATTCCCACAAAAGTAAGCTTGGTTTCTTTGACAAAAGGAATGTTCATGCCGATTTCAAAAATTTCATCCAGCTCTTCATCCGTAACTTCCAATAATTTTTGATAGACTTTAGGAGATATTTCGTGGAAACTTTTTTGCAGCTCTGCCAGACTTGGGTATTGACTACTTTCATTCAATGCTTTCCCTTGGAAAAAAAGGTCATTATAAGGATCTTCGGTCTGTAATCCCAATACCCCACCCAATCCATAACGCATATTGACAAAATTCCCTGCCATCCAGATAATATGATTGGTTTTATTTTCAATTCTTTTCAATGCATCTTCTTCCGAAATGCCTTCCAAAACATTCATAAAACTTTGGGTATGCATTCTATAGGCCGGAATAATGAGTTCTATTTTTTTTGATTTTGGTGTGTCCATATTTTAATTTTTGCAGATTTTTTTTGTTTTTGTAATGATTTGTGCAGATCTGTATCAATGGCAGATTACTTTATAGCTCCCGGTTTTCCCAAAATTCTTCTGAGATAGCCAAGCTGTCCGCTGTGATATATTTCATGAAGGCAGAAAGTGGAAATATCTTTACTGTTTTCAGGATTAAACCGGTCAAGGTTATTAAGCCTGGTTTCCAGCCTGTCCTGAGATTGGTTGAAATAAGATTTTAGTTCCTCAAAACTGATGAATTCATCCTTTCGGTCCAATGCAATTTCACCTCTGTTATAAAAAGAGAATTTTTCACTATCCCAGACTGGCTCTTCTCCCAGCGTATTCAGAAAAAAAATTTCTGATATAAATTAAATGTCCAAAGATCCAGTTCATACAATTGGCTTCACCATTAGGAAAGATCATTGATTCTTCATGGGTAATCCCGTCTATGTTTAAAGAGATTACTTTACCGGTACTGAATACCTGATTTTTAACAAATTCTATTTCGTTTGATAGGGTTTCCATCTTGCAAGTATAATAATTGTGAATACCAGACTATTCTGAAGGTATCTGAGAAACATCCCCATACATTACTTCCCACTGATGTCCGTCAATATCAGCAAAACTGCTTTGATACATCCATCCATGATCCATAGGTTCACTATATTTTGATCCTCCGTTTTCGATGGCTGTCTTTACCATATGGTCTACTTCATCCCTACTGTTTACTCCGATGGCCAGAAGTACCTGTGTGGTATCTCCTTTAGCAAATGGTCTGTTTGTAAATGTCTGGAAAAACTCTTCTTTCAGAAACATCGTATAAATATGATCTTCCTTCATCACTACACATATGGCTTTCTCATCAGAAAACTGCTCATTGATAGAAAAGCCAAGCTCTGTCCAGAATGCTCTGTTTTTTTGTACGTCTTTTACAGGTAAATTGACATAAATCTGATTGATTTTCATTTTGTAATTTTTAGTGTTAAACTTTTAACCAAAATTACCAAGGAGAGAGGAAAATCGTCTTGTCTTAGGACAAGATTTGATTTTATGTGAATAAAATTTCATTTTACCAGGGAGTACCTGTTATTAAATGACCGAGGGCAGCTAACTGCTATAAACTATTGTACAGGCATCCGGGAGATATCCATACTGAGGTTCTCATTCTGACAGCTTTGTCATAGAATAAATTTATTTTTTCTTAGGATGGGAAACCAATTCCTTACGGATGCGGCTTAGGGAGGTATCTGTAACACCCAGATAAGAAGCAACCTGTTTCAAGGGGGCAAATTGAATCACTTTCGATTTCTGCTCAAGAAGGTTAAGATATCTTTTGGTGGCAGAAAGCGTAAACATTTCTACAGATCGCTGCTTGTAATCAAAAAGTTCTTTAGACATCCAGGATCTTCCCCATTCTCTGAGATTGGGAATTTTATGGAATAATTCCTGGAATGTTTCATAATCCATTTTCCAGCATTCGCAATCTGTAATGCATACGATATTTTCCTGGGAAGGAATTCTCTGGAAGATAGACAGCACTTCGATAATAATTTCATTATCTGCAAAAAAAATGTGTTGTTACCTCATTACCATTGAAGTCATTGACATATGAGCGGGCAAGACCTTTTTCAAGGATATAATATTCGTTGGAAGTCTTTCCTTCATCAAGAATACTATCACCTTTCTGGAACGATACTTTTTCATGGGCACGGAATATTTCATCAAGCTCTTCTCTGAGAAAAAAAGGAAAATCATAGCACGTTTCTAAGGCTTTATTGGTCATCAGGTCAAATCTTTTTAAGATTTTAAAATTAAAATTTTTTATTGAATTAAAGGCAAAGAATATTAAACAAATTGCCTAAAACATTATATACTACATTGTAACTAAGATATTTTACAAGCAATAAAAGTTAAACGGTGATATTTTTATAATCATTATGCTTAGTAATCCCGTAAAAATTAAGATCTGACACCTTCAAAGGTAATACACACCCGTAAATGTTGTTATATGGATTAAGAAGTTAAAGGTAGAAACCTTTTTTTAAAATAAAGTCAGCTGAATAGGTTTTGGAGGACCAGGTTTCTGCGCATCACCAAAAACCGTTTTTCCACCAAATCGCCATGAATTTTGTCTTTCTTCTTCAATGACCTCCTGAATATCAAAATCAGGTGTAAAGTCTTTTTCAGCAGTGGTGATAACCTGATGAAGTTTATTAAGGGTATTCAGTTTATCTGAATTTCCCAGTTTTGACTTTTCGATTCCTTTCCGGAGAATGAAAATACTTTCATCATAAGTTTTCGTTGGTACAGGAAAAGGATGCCCGTCTTTACCTCCGTGAGCAAAAGAAAACCTTGCCGGATCTTTAAATCTTGAAGGAGCTCCGTGAATAACCTCACTCACTAAGGCCAGCGACTGCATAGTGCGGGGACCTACTCCTTCCAGCATCAATAAATCTTCAAAGTTTTGGGGTTGTTGTTCACGGGTAACATACAAAAGGGCTCCTAACCGTTTCAGGTCTACATCGGAGGCCCGTACATCATGATGGGCAGGAAGGATCAGTTTTGAAAAATCTTTCATTACCTCCATAGAATCCGTATGGGAAATATCTAAAATCCCTTTTCTATTTTCTGAAGCTTCAGCGTCCGTAAGATTCAGAATTCTTCCTCTTGAAATCCCTTTAATTCCTGTATGCGGTTCTTCTACAAATGAGGTTATATTTTCTGAATGCCAATGGTAGCGTCTTGCAGTACCGTCAGATTCATGCATTCCCTGCTGAATGACGCTCCAGTTTCCATTGTCGGACAGAACAAAGTTATGCAGGTACAACTGATAACCGTCCTGAATAGCTGTGTTATCTACCTTGGCTGAAAGTTTACTCGCTCTTACCAGTGCGGTTCCGTCCAAACCTGTTTTGTCAGCAATCTGAATTAATTCTGAGGGAGTTTCTCTCGAAAATTTTCCTTTTCCACCGCAAATGTATAGCCCTAAAGATTGGGAATTCGGATTGATAGACCTTTTTAAAGCTCCCATAACGGAAGTAGTAATCCCCGAAGAATGCCAGTCCATTCCCATCACGGCTCCGAAACTCTGAAACCAGAACGGATCTGCCAAACGGCGCAGAACTTCATCTTTACCATAATCCATCAGAATGACTTCCACAATAGAAAGCCCGAGAATGGACATACGTTCATAGAGCCAAGGCGGTACTTTGCCATAATGAAGTGGTAAATCTGCGGTTCCTGAACGTTTCATATTTAAATTTAAAGAACAAAGGTAGTCTTAATATTCTGAAATTTTCATGATCTGGATCACCATTTAAGGATCAGTGAATGGAGAAAAATTCTAAATTTTTATGTTTTTCTTCATCAAATTTTTCTTCGAAAGTAATTCTATTTCCGAAAGGATCAATTACTGTAAAAGAGACAGCCCCATAAAATGTTTTTTCAAGTCCCGGCCGGTTGTATTTGTATTTTTTATCTATTAATTCCTTATGATACTGTGCTACTCCTTCACCCCATATGGAAACTCTTGTGCCGGGGGTTCCGTCACCATGATGCTCACTTAAATGAAAAATAATGTTTTCTCTTTTTACCTCCATATAAACCGGAGCATTGTCATCGAAATAATGTTCCCATACCATTTCAAATCCCAACCAACCAATATAAAATTCTTTTGCCTTTTCGTAATCGAAGATTCTGAGTATAGGGATGATGCGTTCTGCTTTCATGTTGTAATTTTACAGGTGAGAAAGAATATTGATCAATTTCCCAAACGGGTCTTTTACAAAGAATCTGCGAACACCCCAATCTTCATTGGTCAGCTCGTATATTATCTCATAACCTGCTGTTTTCATTGCATTATATATTTCATCCACATCATCCACTTCTATTGAAAATTCGGGAACTTCGGTATCATTTCCTCCCTGTTCGGCGAAACTTATCTGAACTTTTGCCTGTTGTTCGTTTCCCAGTGTCCGGATCCATCCATGATCCATCAAAACATCAAGTTTTAAGATGTCATGATAAAAATGCCCTGCTTTTGAAAGGTCATTTGTTTTTATATTGGCTACTATTCTTTTTACCATTTTGAATATTTTTTATCAAAAAGCCTTGCAAAATGAGTTTACAAGGCCGTTTACAAAAATTTATTTCTACTGTTTTTATTTCAATGCTGCAAGTGCCGCTTCGTAATCAGGCTCATTGGCAATCTCTGAAACCTGCTCAGTATAAACTACTTTATTATTTTCGTCTGTCACAATTACTGCACGGCTCAACAATCCTTTCAGAGGAGAATCTGTAATGGTTACTTCATAATCATCCCCAAAACTGCTTCTGAAATCGGAAAGTGTCTCAACATTATTCAATCCTTCTGCCGCACAGAATCTGCCTAATGCGAAAGGAAGGTCTTTTGAAATATTAATCACCACGGTATCATCCAGTTTGGAAGCTTCTTCATTGAACCTTCTTGAAGATGCTGCACAAGTAGGAGTATCAATACTGGGAAAAATATTGAATACTTTTTTCTTTCCTTCATAGTTTTCAAGCGTTTTTACATTTAATCCTGAATCTACCAAAGCAAAATCTTTAACGGTAGTTCCTATTGATGGCAATGTTCCTATAGTGTGTACTTCGTTTCCTTTTAAAGTGATCGTTGACATAATTTTGTTTTTAAAGTTTTTCAAATTTAATCAAAAATAGATTTTTTTCTATTGAATAAAGGTTAAATTAATCTTAAAGTAAAAAAACTCAGTGCCGGATCCCTGCAAAAAATTAAATTTTAACTAAATTTGTGGGACTTAAAATTTCAAATAAAAAATAACAGTATAATGTCAGAAAAATCAAAAATCTACTACACCCTTACTGATGAAGCTCCAATGCTGGCTACACATTCGTTTTTACCTATTGTAAAAGCTTTCACAAAATCAGCAGATATTGAGATCGCAGTTCCGGATATTTCTTTGGCTGGAAGAATTTTAGCCAATTTCCCTGAATTTTTAAAGGACGATCAAAAAATCGGTGATGCTTTGGCGGAACTAGGGCAACTGGCTACCCAACCTGATGCGAACATTATCAAATTGCCTAACATCTCTGCTTCGGTACCTCAATTGGATGCAGCGATTGCTGAGCTGCAGGAAAAAGGATTTGCTGTTCCAAATTACCCTGCTGAGCCTAAAAATGATGAAGAAAAAGCCATCAAAGCGAAGTATGCCAAAGTATTAGGTAGTGCTGTAAACCCTGTATTGAGAGAAGGAAATTCTGACAGACGTGCTCCAAAAGCTGTTAAAAACTATGCAAAAGCAAACCCTCACAGAATGGGTAACTGGGCTTCTGATAGCAAAACAGATGTAGCTCACATGAATAATGGCGATTTCTACGGTACAGAAACATCCACTACTGTAGAAAATGCTACAAAATACAGAATCGTTTTCAAAGGAAATGATGGTTCTGAAACCGTATTAAAAGATTTTGCAGGCCTTGAGGCCGGTGAAGTGATTGATTCTTCGGTAATGAATCTTAATGCACTGAAAGTATTCGTTCAGGAGGCTATTGAGGAGGCAAAGAAGAGAAATGTACTTCTTTCTGCGCACCTTAAGGCTACAATGATGAAAATTTCTGACCCTATCATTTTTGGGGCTATTGTAGAAACTTTCTTTAAAGATGTATTTACTAAATACGCTGAGACGTTCAAGTCTTTGGATATCAACCCAAACAATGGCCTTGCTGATCTTTTTGAAAAAATCAAAGGAAATGCGCAGGAGGCTGATATCAAAGCTGACATAGAAAAAGCGCTTGCTGAAGGACCAAGAGTGGCAATGGTAAATTCTGATAAAGGCATTACCAACTTCCACGTACCTTCCGATATCATCGTTGACGCTTCTATGGCTGCCCTTGTAAGAGGAGGAGGTAAAATGTGGAACAAAGACGGGAATGAAGAAGATACTGTAGCCATTATTCCGGATCGTTCTTACGCAGGTTTCTACCAGGCTGTGATTGACGATATGAAAGCACACGGAAAACTGGATCCTACAACTATGGGTTCTGTTCCAAACGTTGGGTTAATGGCTCAAAAGGCTGAAGAATATGGTTCTCACGATAAGACATTCCAGTTATCTGCTGACGGAACTGTAGAAGTTCAGGATGAAGCGGGAAAAGTTCTTCTTTCTCAAAAAGTAGAAAAAGATGACATTTTCAGAATGTGCCAGACTAAAGATGCTCCTATCCAGGACTGGGTAAAATTAGCAGTCAACAGATCAAGGCTTTCTGATACGCCAGCTATTTTCTGGTTAGATAAAGGAAGAGCCCACGATAGAGAGATCATCAAAAAAGTAGAAAAATACCTTGCAGATCATGATACAGCAGGGCTTGACATCAGAATCCTGGATGTAAAAGATGCAATGACTGAAACATTAAGAAGAGCAAGAGAAGGTAAAGATACGATCTCTGTTTCAGGAAATGTATTGAGAGATTACTTAACTGATCTTTTCCCGATTCTTGAGCTTGGTACTTCCGCAAAAATGCTTTCTATTGTTCCGTTGATGAATGGTGGGGGTTTATTTGAAACAGGTGCCGGAGGTTCTGCTCCAAAACACGTTGAGCAATTCCTTGAAGAAGGTTATTTAAGATGGGATTCTCTCGGGGAATTCCTGGCATTGCAGGCTTCTTTAGAGCATTTAGCTCAAACACAAGGAAATACAAAATCCCAGGTGTTAGCTGATGCATTGGACGAAGCAAACGCTAAGTTCCTGGCTACCGATAAATCTCCTGCAAGAAAGGTAGGACAAATAGATAACAGAGGCTCTCACTTCTACCTGGCAATGTACTGGGCAGAAGCTTTGGCAAATCAAACTGCTGATGCTGAATTAGCCGCTAAGTTTGCTCCTGTTGCGCAAGCAATGAAGGAAAATGAAGAAGTCATCAATGCAGAATTAATTGGTGCCCAGGGTAAACCTCAGAATATTGACGGTTACTACAAAACGGACACGTATAAGACGTATGCAGCCATGAGACCAAGCACTGTTTTAAATGAAATCATTGACGGAATTTAATTCCTGACTTTTGATATAAAATAAAAAAGTTTCTTTTATAGCCCCAAAAAGTTAATCCTTTTTTAGGGCTTTTTTTATTGTTTTTTAATCCATTGATTGGCTAAAGCCGGTGGAATTTTATATGATGAGAGCGGGCTAAAGCCCGCTCCTATTAATAATACTGAAATAGTGATTATCAATTCATAAAACTTTCGGGAATCCATTCAAATCCGGAGCTTTTTTTCTTGGTAAATCCCAGGCCAGGCCACGGTAAATGACTGGCTAAAGCCCTGGTTCTGGTATCGGCTAGCTGCTGAAGGAATTTCTTTCTTGATGCCGTTGCAATATCCAGATCTGTATCTCCGGAAAAACCCCAGTCGGGATGTGGAAACAAAATAACATCGGAATGGACCAGATCCGCAATATAAATAAGCTTTTCATTCCCTGAAGAAATGGTTGTTACGGTTAAACCCGGAGTATGCCCCGGAGCTAACTGAAAGTTGAACGTATCGTACAGAGTGGTATCCAGGTTATAGTATTTTATTTTAGGTTGAATCGTTTTCAGAATATGCTGTATAGCCGGAATTATCTGTTTCAGTAATTCAGGTTGTGCTTGTAAAGCGCTGTTATTAAAATCTTTTATGGTAGCCTGCATCCAAAAATCATGTTCTGTTTTTGAGATAAAGATATTGGCATTGGGAAAAATAAAATTGTCCTGTTTATCAATCACTCCTCCGATATGGTCGGGGTGGGCATGGGAAATGAAAACATCCGTAATATCTTTTGGAGAAAATCCGGTTTTTTGAAGGCTTTTTAACAGAAATCCTGTTTTCCCATCTGCAAAGATTCCCATACCTGAATCCATCAGAATCAGTTTGTTCCGGGTTTTTACAAGCAGGATATTCATTGCCATATCAATATAATGATCAGGCCGGAAATGATCTTTAAGGATGGTTTTCAATTCAGGAACGTTTCCTCTGGGAGCAAATGTATTGATATTTTCTTCATGAATGTATCCATCGGTAAGGATAAATAGCTCCAATTCCCCGAGCTTTATTTTTTTAGATCCTGAAAAATCATCCTGCTCTTTCTCCACAGGGAGTTTTGTTTCTGCAAAAACAGTAGAAAAAGGAACCAATCCCAATGTTCCTGCCAATATTCCGTTTTTTAAAAGTTCTCTTCTATTCATATCAGATATGTCTTTTAATTTTGATGTCCTGTTATTTCTCCCTTCTGTCGTTGTCTTAAGTTCAGCCACGACAGGTTCAGATAAGAAAACTGAGCTCCTGATTATTATTCAGAAACTCAGTTTTAAATATCGTTTAATTGTTTACCAGTTTCATAGAGCCTTCGTTATATCTTTCCCCTACGTTTGGATATTTTTTAAGTATGGAATCAATTGTAGCCAGATCAGATTCAGAAAGGTGGATACTGGCGGCTGCAACATTCTCTTCCAGGTATTTGATTCTCTTAGTTCCGGGGATCGGAATAATATCATCACCCTGATTCAGTACCCACGCCAATGCCAGCTGGGTCCCTTTCACTCCTTTGGAGGCGGCAAAGTCATTGATTTCTTTTGCCAGCTTTGTATTGTTATCTATATATTCCTTTTGATAACGGGGCAGTGATTTTCTGAAGTCATCATCTCCAAAATTCTGAACTTCGTTGATATTTGCAAAAAGTCCTCTTGCTAAAGGTGAATAAGGAACCAACGTAATTCCAAGTTCCCTGATGGTTGGCAACACTTCTTTTTCAATATCTTTGGTAAGGATGGAATATTCTGACTGCAGGGCGGTAACAGGATGTATTTTATGTGCTTTTCTGATTGATTCCGCGGAAGCTTCAGAAAGCCCGATATACTTCACCTTCCCGGCTTTTACCAATTCTGCCATTGCTCCTACTGTTTCTTCTACCGGAACATTAGGATCTACTCTATGGGCGTAATATAAATCGATGGTATCTATCTTTAACCTTTGAAGACTAAGATCTACTGCTTGCCTGATCCATTCCGGGGAGCCGTCAAAATAAGTGCCCGGAGCTCCGCTATGGCTGGCTTTTCCATCTTTAAACCTGAAACCGAATTTGGTGGCAATAAAGATCTTATCTCTGTTCGGGACCAGCACCTTAGAGATTAATTTTTCGTTTTCACCATTGGCATACATATCTGCTGTATCCCAAAAATTCACCCCTAAATCTAATGCCCTATGTAAGGTGTTAATGCTTTCCTGTTCATCTGCAGGTCCATAAGCAAAACTCATTCCCATACAGCCTAAGCCTACTGCAGACAGCTGCTCTCCCGTACTTCCTAATTTTCTAAATTTCATGATGGTTGGATTTTAATTGTATAAGACAAAATTAGAATATGTAACGGCAGGCTGCCATATAGAATTCAAACTAAGAATTATAAAATTCAAACAAGATTCATCCTTAGAGCATTGGGAGTCATCCCTGTTTGTTTTTTAAAATAATTGGTGAAATAGGCTGGTTCTTCAAAGCCTAATCCATAAGCAATTTCAGTAATATTCCAATCTGTATGTTTAAGTAAAGCATAAGCTTCCCGGATAATTCTTGCTGTGATTTGCTGACTGGTTGTTTTGCCGGTCATTTCTTTGACGGAACGGTTCAGGGAATTCACATGAATGGACAGGCTCTGCGCATAGTCATTCGGTGTTTTTAATTTAAGGGATGCTTCAGGGCTATCAATAGGAAATTGCCTTTCCAGAAGTTCCATAAATAAGGAAGCTATTCTTTGGGAAGCGTTCTGATACGGTTCAAAGCTTTCTGCCGGATGCATTTTCATAGTTTCGTGGATCATCAGATAAAGATATGCCCTGAGCATATCATATTTGTGAATATAATCCGACTGAATTTCCGTCATCATCTTTATATAAACATCTGAGAGTATTTTCTGCTGTTCTTCATCTAAAAAGAAAACAGGAGTTCCTCCAATTTTAAATAGCGGAGAATCCTGAAGATTGCCCAACCGGCTTCCGTTCTGCAGAAATTCTTCTGTAAAAAGGCAAAACCAGCCTTTCTGATCTACATCCTCGGCCTCCCAGGAATAAGGAACTATGGGGTTGGAAAACATCAGTGCGGGACGGTCTACATGAATCCATTTATTGGCATAATGAAGCTTGCCTTTTCCTATAATAAGTGAAATTTTATAATAATCCCGCCGGCTATAGGGACTTAAAAGCGAGCAGTGCTCACGTGAGAAAACATTAAAGTGCCCCATGCCATTTGTTCCGGGGCATTGTAATCCCAGATTGGGAGCATTTCTTTCATAAAAGCCTTTTAGTGATTCGTTGGGTTCCATAAATCAAAGTTATAAAATTCAAACAAATTAAATGATAAAATTCTGACATTTAAAATGGATATTATTATCTGAATCTGCCTAAAAATGAATACGACAGACAGCACTTCCAACAAAAATGACCGGCAAAACTGCCGGCCATGTTAATAGTGATATATATAGTTGATAATGGTTTAATCCCAATCTCCGTCATGCCCGTGATGACGGTGTTTATTTTGTTTCTTATAATACTTTCTTTGCTCTTTATAATATTTTTCCTGTTCTTTACGGTATTTTTTATAATCATTTTTATTCCTTCCATATATGATCACAGGATTTTGTCCTCTATAGTATCTTTTTTTTAAAAATGATATACTTTTCTCTTCCCAGAATCCTTTCCAGCTCTGAATACCGGTCTCCTCTCCATCTTCCCGGATCTACTACATACACCCGGTTCCAGGAATCATAGTCCCTGTATCTGTTGTTTAAAGCATAGACCTGGTTGGCCTGAGCAGTAGAAAGTAACAGATCTGCCACTACAGTCTGCCAGTTGATATCCGTAATACTTCTTCTATAATCATTATAATAATCTGACTGAGCATAACTCAGGCTGAAAGTCCCGATAAAAAAATGCAGTCAACAATAACTTTTTCATTTCATTCCACTTTTGAATTAAACATGGTGATACAGTCAATTAAAGTGCCAATTATTCATCACAATTCTTAAGATTTGTTAAAAAAAATCATAAACTATTGATTATCTTTTAAATAATTTCTAAAATTATGCATAATCACTTATCTTTATGGTAAGAGGCCAATACCTAACTCTATTATCTTATAAAATTCGTTAAGATTCTTAAAAACTATATTTCATATGGTTAAAATTTGTAATTTTAAAGGAGAATGCTTTTGAGGATCCTCTGCATTTTATTTTTATCAATCAAATCTCAGAAATTATGGAAAATATAAAATTTGAAGTATCTCCATATCAGGATGAATTACAACTGCTCATTGACGGTAATAAAGCAGGCTATATGTCCATAGAGGTTGACGGAAGGCTGCTCATTGTGTATTACACCAAACTTAATGAAGAAATGGAAGGACAAGGGTATGCCAAGTTATTGCTGGATGAGCTGGTACGTTATGCGGAAGAAAAAGATTTGCTGGTAGACCCGGAATGTGAATTTGTACGCCAGCAGTTTGAAAATCATCCCAGAAGATATAAAGGCATCTGGCATGCCTGAATCAGTTTTCCCACCAGACTTTAAATTCCTGATTTGAAAGATTCAGCTGTACAACCTCTCCTATCATGGGAGTAAGGATATGTAATCCTTTATCTTTTCCCAGACTTGTAATCTTCTGCAAGGGTTCATTCCAGGGGTGAAGTGCCAGCGCAAATTTTGAAGAATGCACAGGCAAAATATATTTTGCTTTAAGATCAACAGCTGCCTGGATGACATCTTCAGGTAAGGTATGAATGTATCTCCAGGCCTCACCATATTGTCCGTTTTCAAGAATGGCATAATCAAACGGTCCATATTGTTCTCCGATCTTTTTAAAATGAGAATCATAGCCGCTGTCACCACCCAGGAATATTTTCTTCGTTGGGGTTTCCAGCACATATGAAGTCCAAAGGGTATCATTTTGTCTTATTCTTCTTCCCGAAAAGTGCCTTGCCGGTGTAAAAATGATTTTTATATTATTTTTTAGTAAAATTTCTGTGCCCCATTCTTCTTCAATCAGTTTACGTTCAGCATATCCCCATCTTTCTAAATGTGCTCCCACACCTAATGGCACAATAGCCATCCCGGTCCGTTTTTCTATTGCCTTTACAGTTGGATAATCCAAATGATCGAAATGATCATGGGTAATCACCAGGTAATCAATATCCGGCATATCTTCAGGCTTAAAAATATCCGATCCTTTGAACGCCTTATTGAAATATTTAAAAGGTGAGCCGTACCTACTCAGCACCGGGTCTATCAGAAATGAAATTCCGTCCGTCTGCAAATAATAAGAGGAATGCCCCAGCCAGATGAATACATCTGCAGTTTTATCCAGTCTTTTCAAATCCGTGTGGACAGAAGGAATGGGATGCATCGGTTTCAGCAACGGATCTTTTTTGCCAAAAAAGAAATCATAAGTCACTTTTGACATTTTGTAACCTTCAGCAATAGATGGGGTATGACTGAGATTCTGAAACTGCTTTTTGTAATAAAGCTCTGAGCGTTTAATACGTTCCAGCCGCTTTCCTTTCGGAACAGCACCGAAAGCTTTTCTGTTAATTACTATAAAATAAACAACAATTAATAGGGTTATAATCGTAATGATCCAATATATCATTTGCAAAAAAAAAATGGATATCAAATGTATTGACTTTTATCTTTACATGAAAATCTGAGCCGTCTGCAATGCCTTTTTAACTAAATTTATCATGCTTTAAAAAAAATTATTATTCATTTGAGTGATCATTTATTTAAAACTCTTTAATTTAGCAGCTTAAAAAAACTCAAAAAGACATTGAAAAATTATTCGGTAATATTTATTCTCGCCTTGCTTTCATCATGTGCTTCTGTTAAAAAGCATAATGCCCAGCGAGATTCATGTATTCCCCCTGAGCTGCTCAAAGAGGATGTAGACTATGCTTATTCAAAGCTTCAACAAATGCATCCGCAGCTTTACTGGTACATTTCCAAACCCGAATTGGATCACAAATTTGACAGTCTTAAGCAAACGATTACAGAGCCCCTTACTCCTCTTCAGTTTTATTTTAAACTTCAGCCCATTATTGCCGGCGTTCGTGAAGGGCATCTTTCTTTAAGGATTCCGAGAAGAAAATTCAGCAAAAAAGAAATCAAAAAACTGGAACATACAAAAGGTTTATTCAGCCGCTTTGAATATTATATATCCGGCAACCGGATGTATATTATTCAGAATCCGGATTCCATTGAAAGTATAAAACCCGGAACCGAACTGATAAGCATCAATAATGTTCCTGTAGCAGATTATATCATAAAATACAGAAAACTGATCAGTAGTGACGGATATAATGATACTTTTCAGCCTTATTTTCTGAAGGATCTGTTTTTTAATTTTTATACCGCAGAAAATGGTCTTTCCAATACTGCAATGATAGAGACCCTTTATCATGGTGAAAAACGAACCTATAAATTAAGCAGGGAGCACAAATCGGAAACTGATCTTGAAAAAGATAAGGAAATGAAAAAACGGACACTTGAAAAGAAAGTCAATGATTATGTTGCTTCCAGCAATTCCTACAACCGGAGTTTTAAATTTCTGGATAAGGACAGCACTATTGCCTATATAAAAGTAAAAAGCTTCTCCAGGGAATATTCTGATCAGTTTTATAAAGAGACATTTTCTAAAATTAAGGAGGCCGGGTCTTCTTATCTTATCATTGATATCCGCAACAATTACGGAGGCTCACTACACGAGATTAATAATTTGTATTCCTACCTGGCAGATAAACCTTTTACGTTGATCAAGCCTTCCCAGGTAACCTCCAGGGATATTCCGCTGCGTACAAATTACTTTAGAAAAAGTAGCCCTCTGGAATATGCATTTAAAAGTATTGCCTATCCAAGCTATTTTTTTGCCCAGGCATTCAGCACCTATAAAAAAGACGGTAAGGTTTTCTATAAAATGAAAGTAGATAAGCCTACGAAGCCTAATAAAAATGCTTTCCACGGAAAAGTTTATGTTCTGATCAATGGTGGAAGTTTTTCGGCCTCTTCCATTATAACGGCAAAGCTTAAAGATGATAAAAGAGCTACCCTTGTGGGAGAAGAAACCGGAGGAGCTAATGATGGAACAGTTGCAGGGTTTTATTCTTATCAGCAGCTGCCCAACAGCCAGATCAAATTTCCTATCGGGCTGCTTCTTGTACAGCCTAATATCAATTTTTCAGATACCAAAAAAGGAGTTTCTCCTGATATTTCCATTAAGGAAAGTATGCAGGATATTATTGATCAAAAAGATCCGCAATTAGATTGGATAAAAGCCGAAATCGATAAAGAGAAGCAAAAACAAAAGTAAAAGGTATCGGCGGGCTTTCAGCCCGCCGATACCTTTTATGCTCTATTATCTGTTTAAGAACCTCTTTCTTCTATACATTCCAGCATTTTCAAAGCCAGTCCTTCTGCTATGGAGATTAGAAAATATAATCGGTACTTAAAAAGTTGGAATCATGATCCCTAACAATGGTATTCAGTAGTTCTTTATTGGATTCCGTCAATTTTGCAGCCACTAAGGACCTGATTGAAAAGGAACGGAGGGCATCAAAAACAGAAAGGGTACCTTCGGCACTGTCTTTTCTGCCGGTAAAAGGAAATACATCCGGACCTCTTTGTGCCTGACAATTGATATTCACACGGCTTACAAGATTTACGAAAGGATCAATCAGTTTTGCTATTTCCTGCGGATCTTCACTGAAAATACTTACCTGCATCCCATGTGAAGCATTCACCTGATAATCGATAGGTTCCTCAATATTTTCAAACGGGACCACCGGAATGACCGGGCCAAACTGCTCTTCATGATATAGTTTCATATCACTGTTAACGGGATAAACCACCGCAGGGAACACAAAAGATTCTTCCGTATATCCTCCTTCTTTATTTAAAACGGCAGCTCCTTTAGCCAATGCATCGTCAATACATTCTTTTAAATAAGGAGGTTTGTTCACTTCAGGAAGAGGAGTTATTTTCACATCTTTTTCCCATGGTAATCCCGGCTTCAGTGCAGAAACCGCTTCACTCAATCTGGTTGTAAATTCTGCTGCAATTTCTTTTTGAACAAAAATTAATTTTAATGCTGTGCAACGCTGCCCATTAAAAGAAAGGGCACCAAGGATACACTCACTTACAGCCACATCAAGATTGGCATGTCTGGTTACAATCGCGGCATTTTTAGCGTCCAGACTCAGGATGGCTCTTAAACGGTTCACTTTCGGATGCAGCTTTTTCAGGCCATTGGCTACTTTACTGGACCCGATAAAAGCCAGCACATTGACTTTTCCACTTTCCATAATAGGAGTAATAATTTCCGAACCTTTCCCATACAGGGTATTTACGGTTCCCTTAGGAAAAGCCTCCCTGAATGCATCTAATAAAGGATAATGTGCCAATACCCCGTGCTTAGGTAATTTAAATAAAATGGTATTTCCCATAATCAATGCAGGAATCAAAGTGGTAAAGATTTCATTCAACGGGTAATTGAATGGTCCCATACTCAACACAACCCCCAACGGAGCCCTTCGGATCTGCGCTATCGTTCCTTCCGCCTGCTGGAAACGGGAAGATTCCCTGTCTAAATCTTTAAGTGCATCAATAGTCTGATTGATATAATCTACGGTACGGTCAAATTCCTTGGTGGAATCTGCCAGTGTTTTTCCTATTTCCCACATCAGCAATCTGATAATCAGATCCCGCTGCTGAATCATCAGGTATACAAATTTCTGCATGCATTTGATTCTACCTTCTACCGACATGGTGGGCCATTCACCAAGACCATTGTCATAAGCTTTTACACAGGCTTCAAGAACCTCCATGGCTTCTTCGGGGCCGATATCCGGGATACTGCCCAAGAGTTTTCTTTCCAGTCCGTTTTCAGTAGGGATACAAACCGGGGAATAGATATTCTGTGTTGCTCCTTTCCATTCTACCAGCTCACCATTCAGGAGATAGACTTTCTGATGAATTTCGGGTACTTTATATTCTTCCGGGATTTTGCCTTCGCTTTTAAAAATATCTTGAAATGATGCATTTGCTGAACTCATATTTTTAATATTTAATAATTTGAATCTGAACTTTTGAAGAATAAAGGTAGAGGTAAAAATTCATTTTCAGAATAATGATTCAATAGATTCGCTCTATTTAAAAGCTATTCGAACGAAAATTAGCCCAGCCAACTGAAAAAAAGGATAATTTTGTAAAAATAAATTTTCAAATGTTTTCAAAAATAGTTTTCAGTACATTATTTTTTTTTCTCGGCATGTGGTTTTGCTCAAAATACCCAAACTGCCAATACTGTTTTGATGAAAGGACAACCTGTACACACCTACTCCAGATTACCCGAAGTAAATAAACCCGCTCCCAGGTTTATTCTTACGGATGTAAATATGAACGATCAGAGCCTGGACGCTTACAAAGGAAGGTATATCATCCTTAATATCTTTCCGAGTGTAGACACAGGAGTTTGCTCCGCTTCAGTTCACCATTTCAATGAAGAAGCAGCCAATCTTCCTAACACGGTAGTTCTCTGCATTTCTAAAGATCTGCCTTTTGCTCAGAAAAGATTCTGTGGTGCCGAGGGGATAGACAGAGTGGTCATGCTATCGGATTTCCGTTCCGATTTCGGATGGAACTACGGGGTGGAAATGATTGATTCACCCATGAAAGGACTTCTCAGCAGAGCTGTTGTAGTAATTGATCCTTCGGGGAAAATTATTTATGAAGAACAGGTTCCCGACATTTCCCAGGAACCTAACTATGAAGCAGCGATCCGGGCTGTGAAACAATAAATAAAAACCTCCGGTCATCTTGCGTTCCGGAGGTTTTATTATTCTTATCTTCTTTTTCCTTTCTTCTTGGTGGTAAACACAATTGCACCGTTTTTAGCATCTTCGCCATACTTTTCTATGGCTTCCTTAGCAATAAAAGTATTAACAGTTTCAATACTCTCCGGTTTTATCGCACGTAATTCTTCTATAGAAATCTTTTTATCATTTAATAATACCAATGGCCTTTTTTCCGGTGTTAAAACGGGAGTGCCAATTTTTAAAGACGGATTCCTATTGAAAGGATCAGTGGATATTACATTCTGTACTTTTTCGATCTCCGGTTTTGTTTCCTGTGAATGCAAAGCTGTAAAACCAATGAAAAGCAATATCCCGAAAACCAGTTTACTCGTTAATGAAAAAGTAAGGCTTCCCCCAAGCTTATTTTTCCGAAACCTTCCGCCAATATCTTTATCAGGATCAAAAATGTTGATGGGTTCTTCATCTGAAAAAGATGTGAAATCATGAACGGCTTTGGAACAAACGGAGCCGAATTTTCCTTTTTCACCGGCAGTCATGTTATCCCGGGTTTTATGACAGGATTTGAGGATGGTAATTTTCATAGCGGGCATTTTATCTATAAAGATGCTTTATTGGTGAAAAAGGTTGGAAACAATATTCTTCTCGCGAGAACTTCAAACAAAAGTTAAGCCTCTGTCAACACTTCCCCATCCTTCAAAACCATATATTCCTGCCCTATTTCCTCAGAAACTTTTTTCAGATCATTCTCATCAAACAATTGCGGGATATAGCATTTCTCATGTGCAAACAACCCATAATGTATAGGAACCAGCTTTTCAGCATGTAAAAGATGAGCTGCGGCAAAAGCTTCTTTCAAATTAAGAGAAGCTGGAACCGGGCTGTATTCCAGTCCAATGATTTCAAAATTGACAACCACTCCATTCACAGGTAAAAAGGCATAATCGATATCCTTGTTTTCTTTTCCAAGTTTCCAGAACTGATTGTGCCAGATGGTATCTCCGCCATGGAAGATCTTTGTTTCTCCGTCATCTACAATCCAGGAAGACTGTATTTCTCCCACTCCATCCATGGCAAATACAGGTTTGAAGGTCATATTGTTTTCTGTAAAGGTTTCATTAAGATCAAGAACAATGATCTCCACCTCATCCAAAATTTTTCTTACCACAGCTTCAAGCCCTTTGTATACGATCAGCTTTCCGTCTTTTTTTAAACATTTCCTGATGACTCCTTTATCAAAATGATCGAGATGCATATGTGTAAACAGAATGTAATCTGCCTGTACATGATCTGAGAACTGCATCACCTGCTCTACAGCATCTCCCAGAACGGGTTTGTAATAGGAAAAATCCTCTGCTGCGTCTATTAAGATGGTTTTGCCATTGGAGATCAGCTTTACTCCTGCCCAGTTTAATTTTTGTATTTCCATAATTTCTTTTTTCACAAAGAAAAAGAGTTACGGAAGGCGAGACAATAAACAAAAGATAATTAATTAAGGTTGAAAGATGGAAGCACGAAGATGGAAATAACGGTTGTTCTAATTTGTGATTGCTTTTTTGAATTGATGAGTAATGCAGATCATTGTAAGCGTCAAGTTTTTATTTATTAACCGCAGCTTATAAGGAAGAAGATGGCGAAAAAACCGTCGGTTTATGGATAACTCTTGCCTTTAAGTAATCCTCTTTCTGATCCTGCTTAAAGAAATAGGAGTGATCCCAATATAGGAAGCCAGATATTTTAAAGGAATATTCTGAATATAATGAGGTTTGTTTTTGAGTAAGTATTCATAGAGGTCCTGAGGCGTATTTTTAAGCAGAAGCATTTCGCGTTTCATGGCGGCGTTCAATTTCCGGCTCAGATAATAGTTTTGTACAAACCGGCAGTGGGGATTGTCAGCAAACATTTTTTTTACCTCATCCAAAGTTATTTCCCATGCCAGCCCATTCTCCAGGGATTCATAGATTGCATCGGGCTCTTCTCTCCCGACACTAAAGATATCTCCGGGAAAATAAAAATCTGCTGATATTTCTACCTCAATATCCGATACCGTATTGATATAATATTTCCGGACAACCCCATCTTCAACAAGATAAGCCTTATTGTCCGGAAATATATTTTTCTTTGAAAATGATACTTCAGTAAATTTTTCCCAGACAGGGTCAGTCTCCTCAA
The DNA here is from genome assembly GCF_000738495.1 of Chryseobacterium sp. P1-3. Taxonomy (NCBI): domain Bacteria; kingdom Pseudomonadati; phylum Bacteroidota; class Flavobacteriia; order Flavobacteriales; family Weeksellaceae; genus Chryseobacterium; species Chryseobacterium sp. P1-3. The sequence continues at coordinate 782,264 of NZ_JPEQ01000004.1, read as the reverse complement.
CATTGAGGTGGGAAAATAGCTTTTTATTAATGGTTACTGAAGCCAAAATCTTATTATTTACAATAAATTTTCATCTACAAGGTTAGGCAGGGTCACCTTTAAATTAGGTTCAGCCTCCATTGCTCTTTTAATAGCAAAGATAGCGCCTTCGTTTCTTGCCCAGCTTCTTCTTGAAATTCCATTATTTACATCCCAGAACAGCATAGACTTTAATCTTCTGTCTGCGTCATCACTTCCATCCAGCAGCATTCCGAAACCTCCGTTGATTACTTCTCCCCAGCCTACGCCACCTCCATTGTGGATAGAAACCCAGGTGGCTCCACGGAAACTGTCGCCAATCACGTTATGAATAGCCATATCTGCTGTAAACCTTGAGCCGTCATAGATATTGGAAGTTTCTCTGTAAGGAGAATCCGTTCCCGAAACGTCATGATGATCTCTTCCCAATACAACAGGTCCGATCTCCCCGTTTCTAATAGCTTTATTGAAAGCTTCTGCAATTTTCATTCTTCCCTCAGCATCTGCATACAGGATTCTAGCCTGTGAGCCTACTACCAGTTTATTTTCCTGTGCTCCTTTAATCCACTGGATATTGTCTTTCATCTGCTGTTGAATTTCTTCAGGTGAATTTTTAATCATTTCCTCCAAAACAGCACACGCAATATCATCGGTCTTTTGTAAGTCTTCAGGTTTTCCGCTTGTACATACCCAACGGAACGGCCCGAAACCATAATCAAAACACATTGGCCCCATAATATCCTGTACATAGCTTGGATATCTGAATTCCCTGCCCAGTGTCGGGTTTTCTGCCATCACATCTGCCCCGGCCCTGGATGCTTCCAATAAAAAGGCATTTCCGTAGTCGAAGAAGTACGTTCCTTTCTGTGTATGTTTATTAATGGCTGCCGCATGTCTCCTTAAAGTTTCCTGAACCTTTTCTTTGAATAATTCAGGGTCTTCAGCCATCATCTTATTGGATTCTTCAAAACTCTGTCCTACAGGATAATATCCACCTGCCCATGGATTATGAAGAGACGTCTGATCTGATCCGATATCAATTCTTAAATCTTCCTGATCAAATTTTTCCCAAACTTCTACAATATTCCCAAGGTAAGCCAAAGAAACAGTTTCTTTATTTTCCTGTGCTTCTCTCACTCTCTTTACCAATTCATCCAGATTTTCATGAATTTCATTGACCCACTTCTGATCATGGCGAATTTTTGTGATTTTTGGATTTACTTCTGCACACACAGTAACACAACCGGCAATATTTCCGGCTTTTGGCTGAGCTCCACTCATTCCCCCTAATCCGGAAGTTACGAAAAGGCCTCCTTTGGGTTCTTTATTGATCTTTCTGAAAGCATTCAATACGGTAATGGTTGTTCCGTGAACGATACCCTGGGGCCCGATATACATATAACTTCCCGCAGTCATTTGCCCATACTGCGTCACTCCCAGAGCATTGAATTTTTCCCAGTCATCCGGTTTTGAATAATTGGGAATCATCATTCCGTTGGTTACCACCACTCTTGGTGCATCCTTATGAGAAGGGAACAATCCCATCGGGTGTCCTGAATACATCACTAATGTCTGCTCGTCCGTCATTTCAGACAGATATTTCATGGTCAAAAGGTACTGTGCCCAGTTGGAAAATACGGCACCGTTTCCACCATAAGTGATCAGCTCATGTGGATGCTGAGCTACTGCATAATCCAGGTTATTCTGAATCATCAGCATAATCGCTTTTGCCTGTTCGGATTTTCCCGGATAATCTGTGATAGGCCTTGCCTTCATTTCATAATCCGGACGGAAGCGGTACATATAAATTCTTCCATAATCTTCCAGTTCCTGCTTGAATTCAGGAATCAAGGCGGCATGAAACTGAGGATCAAAATAACGTAAGGCATTCTTTAATGCCAGCTTTTTTTCTTCTTCTCCTAAAATTTCTTTACGCTTCGGCGCATGGTTGATATTCGCTTCGTATGGTTTTGGTTGTGGCAGCTGATCAGGAATCCCCTGCTGTATCTGTTCTTGAAATGTCATATTGCTATTTAACGGTCTATGTTTTAAACAATGTTTGAAGTTTTAAAGATATTCAAATTAGAAAATATAGACAAGGGGAGAAAAACGAAAAAGGCAATTGCTTATTTACAGTTCATTATTCCGCATTTTTACAAACCAGAATCCTGTTTTGAATACTATGTTTGAAAAGCACCTTAATTCCTCTCCTTCCAGGGAACGGGAATTTTCTTCTTGCCGGATAAGATTACCTTTCAAAAATAAACCTTACTGAATTCAGCAAGGTCGGTTTTGTTTGTAAAAGTTTAAGTTAAAACATCATCGTTTTCCTCTTCATGATCGTCGTTATTATCACTCAGGCTCCAGTAATTATTTTCTTCATCTTCTGCACCTATTTCCTCCATATCATCATCTTCTTCTCCTCCGGGAATATCCAGACCTCCGTCTATTTTATCTTCATCTTCATTTTCATTCCAGATAGGATTGCCGTCTCCGTCAAGGGGAATATGCTTCTCTTTTTTAAATATATCTTCGTTGGGATTATAATCCATTTCTTCCAACCTTCTGTTTTGCTGATTAATATTGTCTTCTGGTATCATAACATTTGGTGTTTAAGGTTTACTGGTTTAGAACAAAAATAATTCCAAGTTTTCATGAATGCTGATCATAGACTTCAGGATTGACGCAATATGGCATTTTTTTCATCTTTTGAAAAGGCAATGATATTTTCTGCTGCCCGTCTTGCCATACCGTTTCTGGCTTCCATGGTTGCAGACCCGATATGAGGCAGTACACAAACATTTGAAAGCTCTAAAAGCGGATTGTCCTGCAACATAGGTTCCGGATTGGTAACATCAAGACCGGCGCCCCAGATCTGTTTTGAAACCAGTGCATCATACAAATCCTTCTCATTCTGGAAACCGCCCCTTGCCGTGTTGATAAAAATAGCACCGGACTTCATTTTTTCAAACACGAAACGATCGAAAAGTTCTTTCTGTCCGGGAGTATAATTGGCATGAATACTCAATATATCTGAATTTGCAACCAGTTCTTCAAACGAAACATAGGTTGCGCCCAATTCCCTTTCCGCTTCATCATTCCGATGCCGGTTATGATAAAGGATATTCATATCAAAAGCTTTCCGGGATTTTTTAGCCATTTCAAAACCAATTCTACCCAGCCCATAAATGCCTAGTGTTTTTCCATAAAGCTCCTGTCCCAAAGCATGTAAAGGATCGAATGCTCCCCAATTGCCATCTTTTACTTTCTGAAAATTATAGCTTGCCCTTCTTGCCACCGACTGCATCAGTAAAAACGCAACATCTGAAGTTGCCTTGCTTAAAACATCGGGAGTATTGCCGACTGGAATATTCCTGCTGTTAGCTTCTTTAATGTCTACATGATCAAATCCTACAGAATACAAAGCAATTGCCCTGACGTCCGGGCAGGCTTCAAAGAAGTTTTTATCATATTTAAATTCTGCACCAATACTTAAAATTGTGTCGGTATTCTTACAGTAATTCAGCCATTCTTCATAGGAAAGACTTTCTTCTTCCGGCAAAATAATTTCAAGGCCTGCTTCGTTCAGCATTGTAATTCCTGTTTCAGGAATATTCTTATTAATAAAAACTTTCATTGTCTGGATGATTTTTTAAACAAAAAACCTCACTCGCAAAAGTAAGGTTCCTGAACTTTAATATTAAAAATTATTTCTTTTCATCTGAATGGTTTTTGTTTTTCTCCCAGGCTTCTGAAGCAATTTCCTGAATTTCCGTCCAAACTTCTTTTGCTGACTTCTGAGCCTGAGCCATAAAACCCTGCTTGGTGGCTTCCTGATTCTTGCTTTTCATGTCATTGATATAATCTTTCACCTGCTGGGAATAGCTTTCTACACTATATCCGGGATTGTTATGCAGGTTTTTCTGAAGATTACTAAAATCATGCGACGCCTTAAATCTGTTCGTATCCATAATAATAAGATTTTAGTGATTGGGTTCTTATATGAGTCCAATTTTCATTCCGAAACAGATTTAAAATTTATTAAAAAAGATTAAATCCTATTAATTTATTTAACTTTAAAAGACAATAAGATTTTGTTTTTAAAACAAGTATAAGGAGCAGGCTTTGAGCCGCCAGGCAATATGAGTTTGATTAAATTACTGATTGGTACTTCCCAGCATAGGGACGAATTTATAGGCTCCGAATTCTTCCTTTTCAAATTCTGTAGGTCCTACTTTGGTAAATCTGTACAATACCTGTTCATCCGTCGGTCCCAATGGAATTACCATTTTTCCTCCTATATTAAGTTGTTTCAGCAGTTCAGCAGGTAAGGTGGAAGCACCACACGTCACGATAATTTTATCGAAAGGAGCAAAAGTCGGCAACCCGGCAAAACCGTCTCCGAAACTCTGAAATTTTGGATAAAGATGGAGTTCTCTTAATTTTTTCTTTGAGAAATCAAACAAATCCTTTTGTCTTTCCACAGTATAAACGTGTGCTCTCATTGCCAATAACACAGCAGTCTGATACCCGCAACCTGTCCCGATTTCCAATACCTTCTCTCCAGGTTTTACCTGCAATAACTCCGACTGTTCAGCCACCGTTGACGGATGGGAAATAGTCTGATGAGCCAGAATAGGGAAAGCCCGGTCTTCATAGGCAAAATCTTCAAAAATACTTTCAATAAAAAGGTGTCTCGGAACTTCATTCATTGCCGAAAGTACATTTTCATCTGAGATCCCAATTCTCTGCCGGAGATAATCGACTAAAATTTTTCTTTTTCCTTTATGTACAAACGAATCACGCATCATTATTTAAATAATAGTTATTAGGTACCTGTATTAGTTTTTACAAAAGTAACAAAACAATCTATACTGATCAACTCAAAAGCCTTTCCCGTTCTGTATTCCTTCAATAAAATTGCTGGCGGATCTTTTCTCTTAACTGTACTGATCATCTGAAATGTTTCCACGGGAAAAGTCATGTATCATTATATAAGGACATTCACTATATTTACAAAAATTTAATACAGGTATGTTAAAAGCAGGTTTGGTAGGTGCCGGACACTTGGGAAAAATACATTTAAAGCTTCTTAATCAATCAGATAGATATGAATTGATAGGATTCCATGATAAAGATGTTGAAAATGGAAAGAAACTGGAAGCAGAATTCGGATACAAATATTTTGAAAATTTTGATGAATTGCTGAGCCAGATTGATATGCTGGATATTGTAACGCCAACAGTTTATCATTATGATTATGCTTTAAAAGGCATCGAAAAAGGACTTCATTTTTTCATTGAGAAACCGGTTACCCAAACGCTTGAACAGGCTGAAGAAATCCTGAAATTATGTCAGGAAAACGGGATTAAAGCTCAGGTAGGTCACGTTGAGAGATATAATCCGGCTTTTATTGCCACCAAAGAATATATCAAAAATCCAATGTTTATTGAGATCCACAGACTCGCTGAGTTCAATCCACGCGGAACTGATGTTTCTGTAGTCCTGGATCTGATGATCCATGACCTGGATATTCTGTTGAGCATGGTAAAATCTAAAGTGAAAAATATCCATGCCAGCGGCGTTTTGCGTGGTCAGCAAAACACCGGATATCGCTAACGCCAGAATAGAGTTTGAAAATGGCTGTGTTGCCAATCTTACTACATCCAGGATCTCTATGAAAGCCATGAGGAAAAGCAGGTTTTTCCAGAAAGACGCTTATATCTCCGTTGACTTTCTGGAGAAAAAGGCAGAAGTAATCAGAATGAAAGATGCTCCGGAAAACCCTACTCCATTTGATATGATCATTGAAAATGCAGATGGAGAGAAAAATCAGATCCTGTTTGAATATCCGAACATTGAACCCAATAATGCTATTCTGGATGAATTAAATTCTTTTGCTGATGCCATTACCGATGGTAAAAATGTGGAAGTCTCCTTAGAGGACGGAACTGAAGCGCTGAAAGTAGCATTGGAAATTATGAAGCTGATCAGCTGATAACAAAATAATCTGCTGTATCATCTATGGCAAAATCAGAATCCTATCTCGTACCTTTTAAAGCTACAAGATAGGATTCTGATTATTCAGCAAAGAAAACTCTTATAATTCCGTCAATTCAATATTTACGAAAATTGAATAAATAAAGATTTATTCTTGCAAACTCATTTTTTACAACAAAAAAAGCGATATATTTGAAAATAATTCAATAAACAATTGAAAGATTTTATTTTATATATCCCGTGGACTTCCGGCAAAATAAGCCATCATAAGGCAGAATTCTTATGGTTGGATTATCCATTACCAATAAATTCTAAATATTCCTCTTATTTTATTTAATATTCAAAAAACAACTATGAAAAGGACTCTCTTAATATCCGCTTTAATATTGTCTCAATTTGGGACATCACAATTATTAAAAACATCCGGATCAAAAATTGTTAATGACAAAGGCGAAAACATCCAGTTGAGAGGTCTTGGATTAGGAGGATGGATGCTTCAGGAAGGATATATGCTAAAGACAGCAGATTTTGCAGGCCCTCAATATAAAATCAAAGAAAAAATAGCAGGCCTTATTGGGGAAGACGGGATGAAAGAGTTTTATAAGGCTTACCTGAAAAACGGAATTACAAAACAGGATATTGATTTTCTGGCTAAAGCAGGCTTTAATTCTATAAGGCTTCCCATGCATTATAATTTATATACATTACCTATAGAAAAGGAACCGGTAAAAGGTAAAGATACCTGGTTGGAAGAGGGCTTTACAATGACCGACAACCTGCTGCAATGGTGCAGAGAGAATAAAATATATCTGATTCTTGATCTTCATGCTGCCCCGGGAGGACAAGGAAATGATGCCAATATTTCAGATAACGATACTTCGAAGCCCTCTCTCTGGGAAAGTGAGGAAAATCAAAGGAAAACCATTGCTCTCTGGAGGAAACTGGCTGAAAGGTATAAAGATGAAGCATGGATTGGCGGCTATGATATCATCAATGAGCCCAATATCAATTTCACAGGGAAAAACCCTAATGGAACCGACGAAATGTCAAATGCTCCTCTTTGGAAACTGCAAAAAGAAATTACTGCTGCTATTCGTGAGGTTGATAAAAACCACATCATCTTCATAGAAGGAAATGGCTGGGGCAACAATTATAATGGATTACCCTCCATCTGGGATGACAATATGGCTTTCAGCTTTCATAAATACTGGAATTACAATGATGATAAAACCATACAGTTTGCCTTAGATCTGAGGAAAAAGCATAATATGCCGATCTGGCTTGGAGAAACCGGTGAAAATTCCAATGTCTGGTTTACGGAATTAATACAACTGTTGGATAAGCATACTATTGGCTATGCTTTCTGGCCCATGAAAAAAAATTGATAATATAGCAGGCATCGCCAATGTAAAAACCACTCCGGAGTATGAAAAGCTTTTACAATACTGGAAAAACGGAGGTGAAAGGCCCTCAAAGGAATATGCACAAAAAGCCCTGATGCAGATTGCAGATCATTATAGGTTCGGTAATGTTGAAATTAAAAAGGATGTTATCGATGCAATGTTCAGGCAGGTAACTGATGCTAACACAAAGCCTTTTAAAGAACATATCGTTCCGGGAAGAGTATTTGCTTCGGAATATGATTTAGGAAGAATGGGATCAGCCTATGTGGATAAAGATTTTATCAACCTTTGGGTAAGTGATCCGGACAAAAGATCGGAATGGAATTCAGGTCAGCAGATGAGAAATGACGGAGTTGATATTTACCTTTGTAATGACAAGATAACGAACCGGTATTATGTAGGAAAAACAGAAGCCGGGGAATGGCTTCAATATACCATTACGGCAAAAGCTGACAAGAACTATCTTTTTCAGATCAGGTACTCTTCGAGAAAAGCCTCTAAAATAAAGCTGGAAACAGCCTCAGGTAAGCCTTTAGCCACTGTTTCTTTAAGTCCTACAGGAAAGAAAGAACATTGGAACACTGTTTCGGTTAAAAATATTCACCTGAGAAAGGGAGAAAATAAGATCAGGATTATTTTTGAAAATGATGGAGTCAATCTGAATTATTTTGAAGTTAAATAAAGATAATTGTCTTAAATTGTCACTCTCTTTTAGTCTATAAAAGGGAGTTTTTTTTTTAACCTTATTATCATGAAAAAAATCACTTTTCTTTTTCTTTTTTATTGCTGTATTCATGTCAGCTCAACAAACAACATTGGAACAAAAAATTAATGCCATTACCAAAGATAAAAAAGCGACTGTCGGAATTTCCGTTCTGGGTTTTGAAAATCATTTCAAATACAGCAAAAATGGTGAGGCAAAGCTTCCCACGTTGAGTGTTTTTAAGTTCCATATTGCCTGTGCTGTCCTGAATCTTGTAGATCAGGGGAAACTGTCTCTGGATCAAAAAATATTTATCAAAAAAACTGATTTACCGGAAAACACCTGGTCTCCGATCCGGGAGAAATATCCTGATGGGAACGTTGAACTAAGTCTGAATGAAGTGATTGATTACACAGTCGCTTTGAGTGACAATAACGGCTGCGATCTTCTTTTAAGACTTATCGGAGGTACACAAACCGTCCAGCAATTCATGGATTCCAAAGGAGTGAAAGGATTCCGGATTAAGCACAATGAGGATGATATGCATAAGAACTGGAAAAACCAATACGGAAACTACAGCACCACCAATTCTGCTGTGCAGCTGCTAAAAAAGTTTTATGACGGTAAAATACTTTCCAGACCATCTACGGATTATCTGATGCAGATCATGCTGGGAACCAAAACAGGAACCAATAAAATTGTAGAACAACTGCCAAAAGGAACTCCGGTTGCCCACAAGACAGGAGCTTCAGGGAAGTACGACAATGATCTTACGGTGGCAGAAAACGATATGGGAATTATAACGCTACCTGATGGAAAGCACTATGCCATTGCCGTTTTTGTAAACAACTCCTACGAATCAGATGTCATAAATTGCAAAATTATCTCTGATGTTTCCAAGGCTGTATGGGATTATTTTAATAAGTAAAATATTAAGCTTAATTTTAGAGCTGAGAATTGAACATATTTTCAATTCTTGTATTAATATGAAAAAGGTATTACTATCAATCTGTACATTCTGTTTTGCATTCTTTTTTTTCACAAAAGAGTCAAAACTATCTAGAGATCAGTTATTCAAGTGTATGCTGTGGGACGCCTTCGGAAGAACCGGTAATTTCTTCCCTGAGACAGTTTGAAAAAAAGAATAAGATCAAAGGAATGGAAATTCTTATTCAGAGCGGCCTGGGAAGGGAAGGTGAATTTAATCTGTATGTGGGAACGGATAAACTTAATGCTAAACAAAAAAAACAACTGATCCAAAATCTTAGCGCTGTAACCGCTCTTCAAAATAGAAAAAGAAAGGAAAACAGCAGCGGATTTGTCAACTTTGATCCGACAGTCACCGTGTCTCAGCCGGATCTTATGAATGCAAGAAATTTAACTATCTATAAAAATAAAGAAAAATGATCAAAAACATTGTAGTTATCGGAGCGGGAACCATGGGGAATGGTATTGCACATACTTTTGCACAAAGCGGTTTTAAAGTAAACCTGGTAGATGTATCCCAGGAAGCTTTGGACAGAGGAATAAAGACCATTACCACCAATCTTGACAGAATAATTGCAAAGGGAAACCTTACGGAAGAACAAAAAACAGAAACATTAGGAAACATTACTACTTTTACAGCCCTTAATGAAGCTGTAGGAAGTGCTGATCTTATCGTAGAAGCAGCTACTGAAAACCAGGATTTAAAATTAAAAATCTTCGGTCAGATGGATGAATTTGCACCGGAAAACTGCATTTTGGCGACGAATACATCATCAATTTCCATTACTAAAATTGCTGCCGCTACAAAAAGAGCTGATAAAGTAATCGGAATGCACTTTATGAATCCGGTACCGATTATGAAGCTTGTTGAAATCATCAAAGGATATTCTACTTCTAAAGAAACGTTTGATTCCATCTATGAAATGAGTAAAACATTAGGAAAAGTTCCGGTGGAAGTTAACGATTATCCAGGATTCGTAGCCAACAGAATCTTAATGCCAATGATCAATGAGTCTATTGAAACACTTTACAACGGTGTTGCCGGAGTTGAAGAAATAGACACAGTAATGAAATTGGGTATGGCTCATCCGATGGGTCCGCTTCAGCTGGCAGACTTTATTGGTCTCGATGTATGCCTTGCTATCCTGAACGTGATGTACGACGGATTCAAAAATCCGAAATACGCCCCGAATCCGTTGCTGGTAAACATGGTAACAGCCGGAAAACTGGGTGTAAAATCAGGGGAAGGCTTCTATGATTATTCTGAAAGTAAAAAAGCTGAAAAAAGTTTCAAAAATGTTTTTGAACTCATTTTAAGTCAATAATTTTATTTATCTTTGAGAAAGTTAAAACATTAAAAAAATGAAATTACCAAAGTTTTTATTAGCAGATAATTCGGAGTTTCCAGAAGATTTATTCGTAGTCCACACAGAATATCCAAGATTTATCTTAAACGTTGAGGAAGAAGAAGTTGAGTGGTTGGATGATCTTGAGGGTGATGATGAAGAAACGATGGCAGATGAAGCTACGAAAGTGGTAGAAGCAGCATTTAAATGGTGCGATGAAGAGTTGGCTAAGTACGACGAAGAAGAGGAAGATTAATAACAATCCAAACATAAAAAAGGAACTCCAAAGAGTTCCTTTTGTTTTATTCTGATTTGTTAAACTTCAATAATAAAAGATTGTCTTTATACAATTCCAGGGTATTTCCGGAAATCACATACTTGTTGGCTTTTCCCATCATATCCATAAAGTTCTGCTCTACACCGATATTATTACACATCATCTTTGTAGATCCCATTTGCCCGGCAGAAAAACTTCCTGTAGACGGATCTACTTTAGCCGTTCCAAAATAGTTATTACAACCGGCATTTCCGGTGATTTTCTCTCCTTCAATATTCAGCGTTGGGATTTTACCTTTTACATTTTCTGCCAACGTCCATTTTGTATTTGCAAGTGCAGGCTGAGCTTTTCCTACCTTAGAAGCCGATGGACTGGTCATGGTTCCACATGAAGCCAAAACCGCTGCTGTACATATACTTAAAAAAAAGATTTTTCATTTTTTTTCTTTTTGAATTAACCAAATTTACGGAAATTATATTATTTAAACGGGTTCCTGTAAATTTTATTATTCATTAACACCTTGCATTTTGAATAGTTTTCAAGCACAAATACCATCTTTGTCTATAATCTGTCACCGGACTCCTTCGTGTGTCATTGAAACTGGTTTAGCCCAAGATTTGGATCAAACCCTAAAGTTGGGGTCTTGTAACATTTAGATCTATTTAATTTTCAAAATTCACGCAAAGACCTCTTTTTGATTACTCTTTATTTTAAGTAAGCTAAGAAATGAATCGATCTTTAATCGATTCTGATGAAGCGAAGACTTTGCATGCGCTTAGTCAGCAGCTATGCTGCCTTCTTTGCCTACTTGAAATGGAACATTTTTTTTTTAAACTTGCGTGAGGGCTCAATAATTTTGATGCTAATCAATAATGGACAGAATTTTTACATACAGACCCAATTTATTATATCCCCAATTTTTGAGACTGATCCCAAGATTTATCTGGGACCTACATCAATAAAAAAACGGACCTTACAAAGTCCGTTTCTATATAATTGTTTTTTACATTTAAGATCTCAATTCAGCATTGAATTCTTTCTGGAAAGATTTAATTAGGGAATCCATTACTTCTGTGATTTCCTTTTCTTCCAGTGTTTTTTCCTCGTTTAACAGCTCGAAGCTCATTGCGTACGACTTCTTCCCTTCCGGCAGATTTTTCCCTTCATAAACATCGAATAGGTTGATGCTCTTAATGAAGGGGGATTTATTTTTCTTTGCAATCTGATATAAATCCTGATAGTTAACAGTCTTATCAATCAATAAAGCTAAGTCTCTTCTGATTTTGTTGAATTTCGGAATGTCTTTAAACTTCAATTCATTTTTAGAACGTAATTCCTGAGCTAATTCAATCTCGATTTCAGCATAGAAGCAATCCTGATCAATATCAAAGTCTTTCAACAATACCGGCGCTACTTTTCCGATTCTTACCAAGACTTTACCGTCTGCCTCATACGCTAATGCATCAGAGAATCTTTCGTCTGATAAAGCTACTTCTTTATAGTCTACGGCTAATCTTTCCAGCAATACTTTTACATAGGCTTTAAGATTATAGAAACTTACTGCCGATTTAGGTTGCAGCCAATTCTCAGCAACATCTCTCCCTGAAACCAGAATAGCTAATTGTTTTCTTTCTTCGTATTGATCTTTTTTAAGATAGATCTTCCCGAACTCAAAGAATTTAATATCCTGATTTTTCCTGTTGATATTATACACTGTATTCTGAAGAAGCCCTTCCAATAAAGATTTTCTCATGAAAGCAAGATCACCGCTTAAAGGGTTCAATAGTTTTACGGCATCCGTTTCATCTTTTACAGAAGTCAGTGAATTATTCATTACTTCATTGAAACCAAGCCCCTGTAAAGTTCTTGCCCAGCTATTTTCCAGTTCATCCTGATCATTGGCGCTTAGTTTAACAGGGGTAAATGAAATTTTTTGTGGAGCGTCGATTTTGTTGTATCCGTAGATTCTGAGAATCTCTTCAATCACATCAATTTCTCTTGTCACATCTGCCCTGTAAGCAGGAACAGAAATTTCGAAACCGTTAGGAATCTCATTTAACACCTGGATTTCCAGCGCCTTTAAAATTTCTTTTACTTTTTCCCTGTGAATTTTTGTTCCTAAAATCTGTTCAATTTTTGAGAACCTTAAGATCACATAGTTATCTTCAATTTTCTTAGGGTATTCTTCCAACAGGTCTCCCTTCAATTTACCTTCTGCTATCTCCTGAATCATTTTAATAGCATGGGTAATAGCTGTTCTTGTAATATTGGGATCCACCCCTCTTTCAAATCTGAAAGAAGCGTCTGTATTCAGACTATGTAATTTCGCACCTTTTCTTACCGCTACAGGGTTGAAATAAGCACTTTCCAGGAATATTGTTTTTGTAGTTTCAGTCACTCCTGAATGTTCTCCTCCGAATACTCCGGCAATACCCATCGGGTTATCTTTACCGTCTTTGATTATGATTTCAGAACCATTCAATGTTCTTTCCACCCCATCCAAAGTTGTAAACTTTGTTCCTGGCTTTACCAGTCCTATTTTCACTTTTTTGTCAGCAATTTTATCAGCATCAAATGCGTGAAGAGGCTGACCGTACCCATGAAGAATATAGTTGGTAATGTCTACCACATTATTGATCGGGCTTAGTCCGATGGCTCTTAACCTGTCTTTCAACCAGGATGGTGATTCTGCCACTTTTACATCTTCAATCACTGCTCCGATGTACCTTGGACATAATTCAGCATCTTCAATTTCGATGCTAAAATCATTTGAGCCCTCACTATTCAAAGCTTCTGAAGCCACTTTATTAAACTGTGATTTCAATTGATTGGTAGAAAGATAAGCATGAAGATCCCTGGCAACACCATAGTGAGACATTGCGTCAGTTCTGTTTGGCGTTAACCCGATTTCAAAAACCTCATCATTGGCCAGTTCAAAATAATCGGCAAAGTTTTTTCCCACTTCATATTTTGTCTCATCCAGTACCATAATTCCGCCGTGATCATCGCTAAGGCCCAGCTCATCTTCTGCGCAAATCATTCCCTGGGAAACCTCTCCTCTGATCTTTGCTTCTTTAATTTCAAAAAAGTTTCCGGTTTTATCATAAATTTTAGTTCCGACAACCGCTACAGGAACCGTTTGGCCGGCTTCTACGTTAGGAGCCCCGCAAACGATGTTCAACACTTTTCCGTTCCCTACATCTACTGTTGTCTTCTTAAGTTTATCAGCATTCGGATGTTTTTCACAGGTTAATACTTTACCTACAACAATTCCTTCCAGACTGCCTTTTACACTTTCAAATTTTTCTATCCCTTCAACTTCAAGACCTATATCTGTAAGGAACTCACCGATTCTTTCAGTTTTTAATTCCGTTTTTACAAAGTCTTTCAGCCAATTGTTTGATATTTTCATCTGATAATTTTATTTTTTCTAAAGCCGGATACTGCCTATGAATGTATCCGGTGTATTTTCAAAATTGATTTGAATTTGTACAATTACCATTGTACTATTTTAAACGTACAAATGTCGTGTTTTTTTGAGAAATAGAGAAATTTAGGGGCAACTTTAAGATAATAAATTTTCATTAATTGGTCCTTTACGAACCGTCCCAATTCTGTCTGTGTGCTCATTGCTCTATTTAAAAGATTTTCAAAACAATAGTAAAATTTCTCATCTAATTCCGGGTAGATCATTGGAAGGATTTACCGCTTTTTTTAAGCTGTCGGAAAACAATACCAAGCCTGAAGCCATCATAATAATGTCTTTTAAAACCAAGCGACCTGCTCCTGACAGATACGGAAACCCATACTGAGGGGTAGGATAATCTCCATCCAGCTTAGGAACATAGGCCTCCGGGGTAGTGATTAAAAAAGAAAGTGTTACCAACGACATTAAAAACGTTAACATTCCTCCCACAGTACCTGCTTTAGGAAACCAAATACCTGACAGAACCAATACTCCTATCAGAAAAATCATTGTGCCCAAACCATAGGAAAATATATAGGTTCCGTTCTCCTTATGCCAGTTAATATTTTTCTGTACTATTTTTCCCTCCGGATTTTTATATAAACTGTATTCGGCAACGATTTTTTTTATCTTTATTCTCCACCTTATTTTCTGCATTTTTATAAAAAAAAGCTCATCAAAGGACTGTTAGCAACAAAGGGAACAATCCCGTCCGCTTCATATTGAAAAGCTTTAAGCCCGCCGATCCAGGCCATAACAACAAAAATTGAAATTCTAAGAAAATTGAGAAAATAAGTATCCAATTTTAATAAACGGTTGTATACGCTAATGTTTTGCATGTGGTTTACTTTTTTTTACAAAGGTATCCTCATGTAAGATGTATTAACATAGATATTTCATGACATTATATGGACATTTTCGCCACCACAGAAACTCCTACCTTTTTTCTGTAATTTTTGGGAGAACAGCCTACTGATTTTTTGAAATACCTGCTGAAGTAGAATTCATCGGTAAACCCCAGCTCTGATGCTATTTCTTTTACAGAACTATACGTAAGGTGCAGCAGTTTCTTAGACTCCAGAATGATTCTTTCATTGATAAGCCGGGTCGGTGTTTTATTAAATTCTTTCTTAACAGCTTTGCTTAATGTATTATTTGTAATACTCAGTTTATCACTGTAAAATGAAAGTTCTTTTTCATTTTTATAATGGGTTTCCAACAGTTTTTGAAATTTCGAGGCATTTTTATTGACTAATTTTCCACTAGAAGTTATGTTGTGATCAATATTGCTTTTTTGTTTACTTGCTAAGGCAAGGATCAACTGAATATAGGTTTTGATTATCGATTCTGAAAACGGATGTTGTTCTGATTCTTCTTTTTTTAATGTGATTAAAAAAGTCCGAGAATATATTCATAGCTCTCTTTGGAAAGTTCTATAGCAGGATTTAAATAAATATTATTAAAAAGTAAACCATTACAGGCCACTTCTTCTTTATGATATTCTATGCAATAATAATCACCATGAAATAGGAGAATAGAAATATTTTCCCCTGTTTCTGAAAACAGCTTTAATTTTTGATAAGGAGAAAGAAATAATATATTATAACCTTTATAAGCATAGTTTATTTCATCTACAGAGAAAAAGCCGGAACCTTTCCATACTATTACACTATAGTTTTCAGTAGTAAATTCTGAAGGGAAACCGGAATAGTATGATTGTATGTGTATAGGCATATTTTTATTTCAAGATTGAAGAACAAGTTTAGGATTTTCATTTATTCTTTCCATCCGCTGATCCCGGATGCGCACCCCAGAAAATATCTGTCATAGGATACTATCAGGCCATTCTTTTCAAAAATATCCTTTACAGATCGGCTATTTTGAAATTGCTCCGTATAAACCCAAAGCATTTTATAGTCATCAGGATCACCCAAAAATAGTTTTCCCAGAACAGGGATCACTTTACCCAAATAGAATTTATAAAAAAAGTAAATCCATTTATTTTCAGGTCTGGATACTTCTACGAAACTAAATTTTCCATCTTTTTTAAGAATTCTTGTTATTTCTTTTGCTAATATTTCAAGTTGTTCTGCATTAAATGTTTTTAATCCATAGGCACAAGAAACAATATCATAATAGTCTGACGGAAGATGATGATGAAGAATATTTTCACAAATCAGATGCAGATTTCCCTGGAAAATCTTTTTTGCTTTATTTCTGGAGTTATCAACCATTTTTTCAGAAAAGTCAAGAGCAGAAAATTGAGCATTAGGAAAATTCTTATGTAAATAAACCCAGTTTTCTCCCAGACCTGAAAGTAAATCAATAACTTTTAAATCATTATTAGAATTTCCTAATTTTTTTAAAAACTGTTTTCGCCATCTGATAGAAAAACCAAAAGAAGTAATATAATTCATCCTTTCATATGATCCTGCCATATGATTGAAAAGTTTTTTAACATAATTGGGATCATAGATGTTTTTCATAAACCGGTGGGATGCAAGAATATTATTTTTTCACTAATATATTGTGAAATAATGAGTAAAACAATTCCCATAAACAGTAAAAGCCGGAAAATTCCGGCTTTACTGTTTTTCTATTCTTAATTACAATCCGATAACCGGCATTGATAACATTAAAATATTTTCGTTGTCTTCAAGACCATCAAGTGGTTCAATGATTCCGGGCCTGTTGGGCTGAGACATTTTCATGGTGATATCATCAGATCCCAGTATGGTCAGCATTTCAGTTAAAAACTTAGAGCTGAAACCGATGTTAATATCTTCTCCGTTGTAATCGCAAGGTATCTGCATATCTGCCTTGTTTGCATATTCGGTATCTTCGGCGTGAAGATGAAGGATATTCCCTGAAAGTTTAAATCGTACCTGGTTGGTGGATTTATTAGACATGATTGACGCTCTTTTGATAGCCCCCAGCAAAAGATTTCTGTTGATGGTCAATACATTTGGATTTTCTTTTGGAATCACCGCGGTATAGTTAGGATATTTTCCATCGATCAGTCTACAGATCCAGATATGCTTATCAAATGTAAATTTAGCCATGTTTTCATTGAAGTCGATTTTAACCTCTTCGTTCGAACTTGCTAAAATATTTTTGAAAATGTTTAAAGGTTTTTTAGGCATGATGAATTCCATAGGCTCTGCATTCATCAGGTCTGCCCTTTTATAAACAACCAATCTGTGAGAATCTGTAGAAACGAAGTTCGTTTCGTTTTCCCCAAACTGGAATAGTACTCCTGTCATTACCGGTCGAAGAGAGTCGTTACTGGTTGCAAAAAGGGTATTGGTAAGCGCCTCAGATAAAACTCCCGCCGGCATTGTTACGCTTTGGGAAGCATCAAATTCCGGCAATTCCGGATAATCGTCAGCATTGTCCAATGCTACCGCAAAATTATCTTTTTCGTCTAAAATCTCAAGCTGGCTTCCGGTTCCTTCAGCATTGTCTTTTACAACAAATGTTAAAGGTTGCTCACCATACGTCTTGATAAAATCCTGAAAAATTTTAGCAGGAACAGCAAATTTACCCGTATCATCAGACTTTACCTCCAAAGAAGTAACAAGAGTCGTTTCGCCATCTGATGCTGTAATGGTAACATTATTTCCGTCTAATTCAAAAAGATAGTTTTCTAAAATAGGTCTCGATTGAGAGCTTGATATTACGCCACTTACAGTTTGCAAAGCCTTCTGCAGTTCACCACTTGAAATAATAAATTTCATAGATTTAAAAATAAGTTTCTACAAATATAATAAATAGATATAACAAAGAAAAAAATAATCTTGAGGAGTTTTTAACAAAGATCATTAATTCGTTTACTGGCTTGGCGTTGCGTTTTGTCTCCTCTATTTCCAAAGATGACAGCAAATCTGCCATTATAAAAGTGCAAAGCTTATCTTTGTAAAAAATAAAAATGCGAAAACCACCTGTACATATCAGCTTTCTCAATGCTTTCCGGGGTGTTTTTGTGATGATAAAAACAGAACGGAATTTTCAGGTTGAACTGATGGCATTTTTCATCAACCTGTTTTTAATTTTTTATTTGCAGCTTTCCGGCACCGATGCAGCCCTTATTCTCATTGTTTCTTTTGCCGTTATTAAGTGCTGAAATTTTCAATACCGCCATTGAAAGGATCTGTGATATCATTCAACCCGATTTCGATAAACGAATAGGCTTTATTAAAGATATTGCTGCAGGAGCTGTGGTTCTTATGGCTATCGTTTCAGTAATCGTCGGAATTCTTGTATACTGGAAATATATTTTTATTTAGACCGGAAGAAGAAAACCCGAAAATTTATTGACCTGCAACCTGCTAAATCTTATTTTAGGTTGCATATTTCCATCTTCCCAGACTTCAGACACTTCCCTCTTCCAGCTTCATCACTGCATGTTATTTGACAGCAATAAAAATATCTACTTCTGCATCTGATGCATCCTGCGCTTTTTCTCCATATATTTCAAAATCAGCCGTGAAGCTTCTTCCCAGTTCCATACTCCATATTTTAAACCATTCATTAATGACCAGGCCTTCTGCCAGATCTCCTTTTGCTGTAAATTTGATATAATCTCCACCATCAAAAGATTTTCCGGTCATTCCCTCCGGAATATGATCAAGATGTTCTACTTTACATCCTAATAGTGTAGTATATGGCTTTGTATGATCTTTTTCATAATCTGTGTATATTGAGTAAACCTCATTGTCTACCTTGTTGGGTATCTTCCCCTGAATATTTTCAGTGATGAATTTTTCCCATAATGCTTCAATATCTTTGGCTGCCTGATTGTTTTCATTAGTTGTTCTTACTGTAATGCCAATTACCTTGAAAGGCTCCATTTTCGTTTTAATCATTTCTTTATTTTTGTTGGATGTCAAAGGTATAGAGGAATTGTGACAAGGGTATGTCAGGAGCTAAAAAAAAATCTGCTGCAATTGTGTTTTAAGTTTTGACTTAAGCCAATGGACTTATATATTTTAATAAAAGAGTCTGTCTCAAAAGTGAGACAGACTCTTTTTCCTATTGTTATTTTTTAATGACTTTTTCTGAGTATATTTCGTTTTTATCAGTTGTTACTCTTACCATGTAAACTCCTTCTTTACGAGCTGTCAGGTCTATTTCTATTTCTTTTTCTCCACGTACTATTTTATTAAAAACTGTATTTCCGGTCATATCGCTTACTTCCAATGTTCCTGATGTAATTTCTTTGTTCAGAATTGCTTTAAATAGTCCATGGGTAGGATTTGGGGTTAGTGTGATAAACTTTTCTTCCACGGAAGACCTTGCATTCAACGGTGTCTGGCAGCTCATATCAATGTCAAAGTCAAAATACGGGTATTTGTTCCAGCTATAAGCAACATTCCCATAAGAGTCAATCATCGTCAGCCTGAATTTATGCGGACCTGTTGATCCAGCAGACAATGCATCATCAAAGCTATAGGTAACAAAATTAAAAGTAAAAAAGTTTCCAGATAACACAGGATAAGCATTCACTGGATATACTGCGCCGGTCTGCAAATTAATCAGGTCCAATTTAAGCTCCTTCAAAGTGATTCCAGCCGGAAGATGATAATATCCCTGAAGGTCTGAAGTAGCATGTATACATTGCCCTGGCTCATAAAGAAAATCTATATTTCTGTCCGAAGAAACACATATGGTTTCTGCTAAATCTTTCCAGTAATTCGTTTCTCCTGCCATCATATGAAATCCGTTAGTTCTATTAAAATAAGACCTAGCATGACCATTACTTGGATCTTGGGCAACAGTTTCAAGTGGCCCGGTATACGATCCGTTAGGACTGGCAATAGATGCGGCAGCCAGGATTGCATCATTGTTTGTATTAGCATGAATAACCGTAAACCTTATCCCTCTGTTAATTTTAAAATCCATCACATTTGCAAATGCCTCATAAGAACCATAATTGGCAGCAAAAGCAGGATTTACAAGATAAGAATTAAGGCCAGTTGAAGCTCTTTCTGCATCAGTAAATACAACAACCCTTGTTTGCTGCAATGAATTCAATGTTTTCTGGGGGCTTATAATATCAGGATTTGGAATTCCGTCTAAGGCATCTCCCACCAGGCCCATAGATTGTTGAAAATAATCTCCGAAATCCAACCGGCGTTCAAAATTCTGTGCTGTAAAAAAATCATTGGTAAAATCAGATTCTATATAAATTAAGGGTTTATACACTCCTGTGTCATTATCAAATACCCCAGTCCCATATTGTACCACTGCTACCCTGTTTTCAGGATTACAGGCGATAAGCTGTTCCATTAATTTAATAGCGCCACGCCTCATCACTAAATATTCGGACTTATCCAGGGAACCTCCATTATCCAGCATAAAAATATAGTCAAGCTGTGCACTTAAAGTACCGCACGACATAAAAAATGTCATCAAGACAAATAAAAATGTTTTTTTCATGATCATTATTTTATTAGTTGACCCTAAAAATAACACTTCTTTACTAATAAGAAAAAAATTAAATAAAAATTTATTTATAATGTAAAATATAAATCTAAATATCAATAAAATAGAATATAAAAACACAACCTCTATGAAATAGCAATTGTTTTGGTAATTATTTTAATGAATAATCTTTTTAGCTTATAATTATTATAATTAATAGAAGCAGTCCCAAAAGTGAGATAATCTTTTATATTTACAAAAAGATTGTCCTTCTTGAGACCGCCGCTTATTGAGTATTTTAAAATACAGCCCCATGCAACTTGTTATTTCTGCACGGGTTCGTAATAAAAAAATGAACCGTTATATATATCTTTCAATAATGGGTATGGCTACTTCAGCCATCATTCCGTATCCTTTTTCATTGGGATGGACTCCATCTGCAGAAAGCAGAATTTCTTTATCCCTTATCAATGCTGAATAAAAATCAATATACCCCAAAGAGTAATCTGCAGCAATACTTTTAAGAATTTCATTATAAGCAATCACCTCTTCATTTGACCTTAATTTTCCCGAGCCCGTCACTACTCCATCAATATTTTTAGAAACAGGAAGAATACTTACCAGGTAAATATCGCTTGAAAATTGTCTGGCCTGCTGAACAGCAGTGATGATATTATTTTTAAATTTTCCAGGATCTACTACCTGTACTCCGTCTTTTATAGCCAGATCATTGGCTCCGTAGCTTATGAAAACCAGATTTCCGTCTGCAGAATTTCTTGCACTTAATTCTGCAGGCATCCGCTTCAATAAACCTTCTGTTGTTTCTCCACCGATTCCCAAATTGAATAAGATCAGTTCATCCCCATTTCCTTCATGAAATTTCTGAAGGGCATATCTCTTTAAAATATCTACCCAACCTCCAAAAACGCCATCATATTCTCCATACGTTATACTGTCTCCAAAGAACAGTCCATATACTATTTTCTTCATTCAATTAATTCTTTGTTTATTGATTTTTGCTTCTTACCCAAAGCTTCTAATTATTTTTCAAAGTAAGATAAAAATCTGCTAAATCAGCCTAATCTGCGAGAGATTTTTTATGACAGGATGTATTGATAAGATTTTAAACCATTAAGATTTCTATGTTGATGATTCTTTAGATTTTAGATACTAAGATAGAATCAACAAGTTGATTGGATAAATTGGTGGTATTTCAAACCTTATAGGTTTTTGAAACCTATAAGGTTTAATTAAGGAGTATTGATGATTCATCAATCTAATTTCAGGATAATATTCCTGTGCGATTCGATAATTTCCACCAGAATTTCAAATAATGTTTGCCCTTTTCCTTCCGTTAGATCCTTTAGCTTTTGCCGGACCAATTCTATATTGAAAGGCTTACCTTTCCTGATTTTATTTTCGTAAAATTCTTTAGTTGCTATGAGCCCTAAATCCTTTCTTGATTTTTCTGACTCTTCCCACAGGATCTCAATTTCCTCATGACTTTCAAATATACCAAAACCTCCATAAAGGATATCATCAAACCCATCTAAGGTTCCTACTTTCCAATCGGTGTCTTTCATTAAGACCTTTGAAATTTCTTCGTAAAAACCCTCTAAAGACGAAAAATGACCGCCATGAATGACGATCATTTTTTCTTGTATTGTTATTTGAAGTATTCAACACCGTTTTTGAATATGTTGTGATAATTCGCGGTTGGTATGTTTCTCATAAGACCTTCCGTAAATCGTTCCGGGTGTCCCATTCTTCCGTAGATCTTTCCGCATGGGCTGGTAACTCCTTCAATTCCGAATAATGAATTGTTCGGGTTGAACGGCATTCCGTGAGCAATATTTCCATCAAAATCGATGTACTGCGTTGCGATCTGCCCGTTTTCATATAACTTTTTGATTTCTTCTTCCGAAGCCATGAAACGTCCTTCTCCGTGAGAAATCGGAATGGTGAAAATCTGATCTTTCATTCCCTTTAACCATGGGCTTTCGTCATTCACTACCTTTACCGTTACCATCTGAGAAATATGTCTTCTGATAGCGTTGTGAGCCAGGGTCGGAGAATTTTCATCCAGATCCTTGATTCTTCCGTAAGGCAATAATCCTGATTTAACCAAAGCCTGGAAACCGTTACAGATCCCGATGATCATACCGTCTCTGTCTAATAGTTCATGAACTGCATTTCTCATTTTGTCGTTCTTTAAAAACGTTGACAATGAATTTCGCAGAACCATCCGGCTCATCACCTGCTGAGAAACCTCCTGAGAAGGCAAGAATCTGTGAAGTTCTGATCTCTTCTACCCATGCATCAATGCTTTCATCCAGCAATTGGTGACTGATATTGATTAAAGGTAAGCTGCTTACTACAGCGCCTTCTTTCTGGAATGCATTTAAAGTGTCGTACTCGCAGTTGGTTCCCGGGAATACCGGAGCAAATACTTTAGGATGTGCAATTCCGTGTTTTTTGATGATGATATTTCTTGGATTGATGGAGTTTGATTTTTCATCAATTTCCACTGTTATCTTTTCTTTTTCTACTGTTGGGAAAAGGTTTTCGAATGTACTTGTATAAGCAGACACTAGATTCAAGATGCTAGACTCAAGACCATTGATCTTTAAGATCCCTGAATCTTTTACTTCCCCTATTAATTGAAGAGATACATTACTTAGTTCTTCCGTAGCTTCGATGATCAGGCTACCGATATTTTTAGCTAACAAAAATTTTTCATCAGCATTGATTTCAGCTCCCAATCTGTTTCCGAAACTCATTTTTGCCAGTGCTACAGCTACTCCACCGTCTTTTACTGTTTTTACAGAAACGATTTTTCCTGATTTGATGTTTTCAAAGATGAATTCATAAATATCTTTTAAAGCATCATAGTTCGGAAGACCGTTTTCCTGAGCGATATGGTTGAAGAAATATACTTTGTTTCCTGCAGCTTTAAATTCAGGAGAAATGATATTTTGTTTCTCACCGTTGGCACATGCAAAAGAAATCAACGTTGGCGGTACATTCAGATCCTGATAAGTACCACTCATGGAATCTTTACCTCCGATTGCCGCTAATCCAAGGTTGATCTGTGCATCATAAGCACCCAGGAGGGAAGCTAAAGGTTTACCCCATTTTTCAGGAGCCTGACCAAGTTTTTCAAAATATTCCTGGAAGCTTAATCTGATGTTTTTATAATCACCTCCCATGGCAACAATCTTCGCCACACTTTCTACTACTGCGTAAGATGCTCCCAATAATGAGTTTTG
This sequence comes from Chryseobacterium sp. P1-3, assembly GCF_000738495.1. Taxonomy (NCBI): domain Bacteria; kingdom Pseudomonadati; phylum Bacteroidota; class Flavobacteriia; order Flavobacteriales; family Weeksellaceae; genus Chryseobacterium; species Chryseobacterium sp. P1-3. The sequence goes on along the minus strand of NZ_JPEQ01000004.1, from coordinate 758,372 downwards.
TTTTGAGATTTCAGCATCGAATCCCCAGCTTGCTAAGGAAACCGTTTTGATATCTTTTGCGCCTAAGACCGGAAGTGTCTGTACACTTCCTTCCATCAGGGTTTGCTGATATTTTCCTCCTAAAGGCATCGCAACAGTTGTTCCTCCTACGGAAGAGTCAAACATTTCCAATAGTCCTTTTTGGGAAGCTACATTTTTATCTTTTAAAGTATTCAGGAAGTTTTCTTCGTTGAATGCCTTAGTTTCTGCTTTTACTTCTTCAAGATGATTGATTTTTACCTCCTGGGATTTTGAACATCCGTTGGTATCAAGGAATGCTCTTGAAAGGTCAACAATTTTGTCTCCTTTCCAGAACATCTGCATTCTTCCTGAGTCTGTCACTTTTGCTACTTCTACGGCTACAATGTTTTCAGCTTCACAGAATTTGATAAACTTTTCTTTGTCTTTCGGATCTACTACAACGGCCATTCTTTCCTGAGATTCGGAGATAGCCAGTTCTGTTCCGTTTAATCCTTCATATTTTAATGGTAATACATCAAGATTTACTTCTAAAGAGTCTGCAATTTCACCAATCGCTACGGAAACTCCTCCAGCACCAAAATCGTTTGACTTTTTGATAAGTCTTGTCAGTTCAGGGTTTCTGAACAGTCTCTGGATTTTACGTTCTTCTACGGCATTTCCTTTCTGAACTTCTGAGCTCATGGTATGGATAGAAGTCTCGTCCTGTTCTTTTGAACTTCCGCTTGCTCCTCCAACTCCGTCACGGCCTGTTGCACCTCCTAAAATGATAATTGAATCACCGTTGGCCGGCTTTTCACGTCTTACCCAATCTACAGGAACAGCTCCGGTTACGAAACCAACTTCCATTCTCTTTGCCTTGTAACCTTCATCATAGATTTCAGAAACCATCGTGGTTGCAAGACCAATCTGGTTCCCGTAAGATGAATATCCGTTCGCAGCTTGTTTCGTGATTGTTTTTTGAGGTAACTTCCCTGGTAATGTTTTATCTACTGATTCTAAAACATCTGCAGCCCCTGTTAATCTCATGGCCTGAAATACAAAAGATCTTCCGGACAATGGATCCCTGATCGCACCTCCTAAACACGTTGATGCTCCGCCAAAGGGTTCAATTTCCGTTGGGTGATTGTGTGTTTCGTTTTTGAATAATAAATACCAAGGTTCTTTTTTTACCGTCGTATTCTGCTTCAATCTGGATGGTACAAGCGTTGATCTCATCAGAAATCACAAGGTTATCCAGATTGCCTGTTTTATGGAAATATTTACCACATACTGTTGCCAGGTCCATTAAAGAGATTGGCTTCAGCTCACGGCCTAAGAATTTTCTTTTTTCGATATAGTCATTGAAAATAGTTTCCAATGTATGTTTGAATTTTCCTTCAAACTGAATGTCTGACAATTCTGTTTCGAAAGTCGTGTGACGACAGTGATCGCTCCAGTAAGTATCTAATACTTTCAGTTCAGTTTCTGTAGGGTTTCTTTCTTCAGTTTTAAAATATTCCTGGATAAATTTCAGGTCATCTAATCCTAATGCAAAACCGTGATTATTATAGAAATTTTCAAGTTCAGCATCGTTGAAATTGATGAAATTTTCGTGGATAATTACTTTTGAAGGGGTTTCATCAGCAGGAATATCCAGTACGGATAAGTCTTTTTCCTGAGATTCTACTTTATTGATCAAAAGATCTTTGATTTTCACCAAATCAGCTTCTGTAACTCCTTCAAATTCGATCAGCTTTCCACTTCTTACTTTTGACTTTTCATTCTCTGTTAATAAAGCGATACACTGTTGTGCAGAGTCTGCTCTCTGATCGTACTGACCAGGCAGGAACTCCATTGCGAAGTGGATGCTTTTTGCAGGGTTTTCTGTATGTAAAATATCAGTCACAGGATCTACGAAAGTGTTGTTCACTACTTTTTCGAATTCCCCGTCATTCAAGTTAAAAATATCATACACATTGTAGACTTTCACACTTTGAATTGCCGGAACAACTGCTTTTACTTCATCAAAAATTTTTGGACTTTCAACATCGAAAATTCCTCTTTTTTCTACGAAAATTCTTTTGTTATTAGACATTAGATGTCAGATTTTATTTAATATTAGATTTATATTCAAATTTATTTCTTGCTATCTCTATTGAACGATTCAATTTTTCAAGCAAAATTCTTTCCGGAGGTAAGATAAGTAAATATTCTGCAATTTTTTATATTATCTCCTTCGAGATTCATCAGTTCTATATGTTCGGTATTTTTTCCGGAGCAAAGAATTAAACCAATCGGTGGGTTTTCCCCTTCTACTTTTTCATATTTGTTAAGATAGGAAAGATACAGCTCCATTTGTCCTTTATGGCCAGCCTCAAATTCTCCTAATTTCAGTTCGATAACAACCAGAGATTTCAGTTTTCTATGATAGAAAAGCAAATCTATGTAATAATCTCTGTTATCAATCGTGATTCTTTTTTGCCTTGAAAGAAATGCAAAATCGCTTCCTAATTCAGAAATAAATTTTTGAAGTTCCACAATAATAGATTCTTCTAAATCTTTCTCAGAAAAAGTGTCTTTCAATTCTAAAAAATCAAGGAAATAAGGATCTTTAAAAACCAGATCAGGATTTAAAATATTATTTTCAGACCAATTTTTAAGTTCCTTGTTAATGATTTCTTCGGGCTTTTTACTTATTGCAGTACGTTCAAAAAGCAAAGAATTTATTTTTTCTTTCAAAGTTCTGACACTCCAATTTTCAATTTTACAAACTTCGAGATAGAAGTTTCTCTTAGTATCTTCCGAAATGGGAATAAGAAGTAAAAAATGTGTCCATGATAATTGTCGCATCGCTGATGCGACAATCTCAAAGTTATTAAAGACTGATGCAAACTGCATCATTTTTCGAATATTTTTTTCAGAAAAGGAACTTCCAAATTCTACGGTAAGATGTTGAGCAATTTGTAAAATTACTTCTTTACCATACTCTGCCCTTTTATTCCCCAGAACATCTTCATTTATTCTCTGTCCAATTTTCCAGTACAAAACCACCATTGCCGAATTTACCTGAACGGCGACCTGACTTTTTGTCTTATCAACCAGTTCTTTTAAATCGGTAATTAATTGTTGATGATCCTGATTCTGTAACATTATTAAAAATTAAATGTCAGATTTTAATATTTTCTTTTTACTTTTTTGGGTTAAAGTTTCTTTCTTTAAACCCATGTATATTGGAAATTCTTTTTCAAAAATTTCCTACAACTATTATTCTTTACAAATTTAAAGGAATAAGTCATATGTTCTTCAAATTTGAACTGCCGAATTTCCAATTTATATTATTTATTGATAAATTTATTCGGATTGTCCTTATGCTCTTTCTGAAAGTCTTCTGCATTTTTTATTTCTTCTTTCAGCCAGTTTTCAAAAGGAACTTTTTTTTTCGTTAAAATCCTCAATGGCATAAAATGTTTTACCATCTTCTGAAACCAGGAATTTAAAACGATACAGTGTACCCAGATCTTTTTTCCTGTAATCATACGTGTTTACCTGGTAATATGGAAAATTTTCTTTAGGTCTTTCTACGATTTCAAAAAACAGTTTCTTTTCATCATCAGAAAATGTGTTATAAACATTGACATAATAAATATCTGAGAGCTTTTTATTCTGTTTTTCAAAAAATTGAAGAATATTTTTTTCTTTCCCGCTGTAGGAAAACGGATATGGATAATATTTCCCATCAATCTCAATGTCTTCCCCTGATTGTTTTGCAAGCGGCTGAACGGTTTGCCCTCTGGTATTCATCACGCCCCATTTTCCACCTACAATTGCTTTGTGCTCATCATTGGTTTTCTCCCAGTCACACCCATCGCAAAAAGAGGCATAGCCATAATTAAACGGTGAGACGAAATCATGTTCCGGTTCTATAACTGTCTTTGCGTTTCTATCTACAAAACCTATTTTACCGTTTTTAACAAATCTTCTTACACCTTCGGAAAAATAATCCGCTCCATTATCATAAGAATAAGGTTGATAAAGAAGCTTTCCCTTTTCATCAAAAACAACTCCCCAAGCATTTTTCTCCACTTCACTTTTGTTAGCTAATGAAGAGTCAAAAAAAAATTGTATTATTTACACTTTTAACCAATTCACCATTTTTCATTCCGGTAAGATTGATAAACTGTGCAGGAATAATGATTTCTCCCTTTTTATTTTTTACTCCAACTAAATTATCTTTGGAAATAAAATACTTTAATACATCTTTTCCCTGAGAAAAAGAAAGTACAGGAATCATTACAACGAATAGAAGCGTCTTTTTCATGGTTGGATTAAATAAAATATGCAGCCCAAAAGACTGCATATATTTTATACTTTAAGATCAGCTTCCAATCCTATTAAGTCTTTATTCTGGTCCAGAATCGGTTGTACCTCATTCTTAATGAATTCCTCCGTCTGAATCGGGGCGAACCCGATAAAGTTTTTCGGATCTAAAACTTCTTTTAATTTTGATTTGTCTAATTTTAAAGAGTTATCATTTAAGATTCTTTCAATAAGGTCATTTTCTTTTCCTTCTTCCTTTACTTTCTTGGAAGCTTCCATAGAATGAACTCTGATTACTTCGTGAATTTCCTGACGGTCTCCCCCCGCCTTCACTTCTTCCATGATGATGTATTCTGTTGCCATGAAAGGAAGTTCTTCTTCAATATGCTTGTTGATTCTGTTCGGATATACTACGATTCCGTTCAGGATATTGTTCCAGATCAATAAGATAGCATCCACCGCTAAGAATGCCTGGGGAATGGTTAATCTCTTGTTCGCAGAGTCATCCAATGTTCTTTCGAACCATTGGGTAGAAGCTACCATGGCAGAACTTGTTGTAAGAGACATTACATATTTTGCCAATGCACCGATTCTTTCACTTCTCATCGGGTTACGCTTGTATGCCATTGCCGATGAACCGATCTGGTTTTTCTCGAATGGTTCTTCAATTTCCTTAAGATTCTGAAGCAAACGTAAATCGTTGGTGAATTTATGAGCAGATTGAGCAATATTTCCTAATAAAGCCACTACTTTAGCATCAATTTTTCTATCGTAAGTCTGTCCTGAAACTCCGAATACTTTTTCGAATCCGAATCTTTTTGAAAGTTCTTTATCTAAATGTTTTACTTTGGAATAATCTCCGTTAAAAAGCTCCAGGAAACTTGCAGCAGTTCCTGTAGTTCCTTTTACACCTCTGAAACGAAGGGTTTCAAGGAAGAAATCCAATTCTTCGATGTCAAGAACCAAACTCTGTAACCAAAGGGTTGCCCTTTTTCCAACTGTTGTTAACTGAGCCGGCTGGAAGTGAGTAAATCCTAAAGTCGGAAGGTCTTTGTACTGAATTGCAAAATCTGCTAGGTTTTTCATTACGTTTACCAGCTTTTTCTTCAGGATTAAAAGTCCGTCACGGATCTGAATTAAGTCCGTATTATCTCCTACAAAAGCTGAAGTAGCTCCCAAATGGATGATTCCTTTTGCTGAAGGCGCCACATCTCCATAGGTGTGAACGTGAGCCATTACATCATGACGGAATTTTTTTTTCATATTCTGCTGCTTTATCAAAATCGATGTTTTCAGCATTCGCTTTAAGCTCTGCAATCTGTTCGTCTGTAATTTCCAGCCCTAAATCTTTTTCGATTTCAGCCAAAGCGATCCAAAGCTTTCTCCAGGTACGGAATTTGTTATTATGTGAGAAGTTAAACAACATTTCTTCACTGGAATAGCGCTCTTCCAATGGATTTTTGTAGGAATTCATTCGTTCTTTTACTTTTTAGATGTACAAAAATACGGTTTTTCGGTGAGAGATGAAAATTCTGTTTTTATGATTTTTTATGCTAAAAATTTTCCTGCCCCCGGTCCTATTTTAACGTTATATCTTAATATTATTATACAATCGGCAATCTTCAAACCCTGCAAATTAAAAGAGCTATACATTAAATCGAGTATGCTGCTATTAATAATAGAATAAAACTGCCTCAGAAATGAAACAGTTTTATTTTTGTTATGCCGTGGTACACAAAAAGCGTTGAATATCCACACATTAGATGTGAGGTAAAAATGGATAATTCAGATGATTTTTACTGGTAAATTATAATATCATTCTTTTTAATCTGATATCCTTTTTTCTTGTAGGGAATTAAAACATAACTATCTTTAATATAGCTTCCGCTTTTCCAGATTTTATCTTTTCCTTCTTTTTCAAGAATAATGCTCTTTGCAGCTCCGTCCGGAATAAAAATTTCTGCCCGTTTCATGTCTTTGCTAAAGATAACAGCAGTCATTGTATGATAGCTTTTATCCGAATTCACTTCTTTTAGCTTAATCTTTTGCTCAAAGACTTTCACGCAGTTATTTCTGATTTGTGAATAGGTATAACCTGCAGAGCCTTTACAACCATGAACATCCCTGTCTCCTCCTAAAGCCGGAGTATTTTGCTGTGCAAAAGTTAAAAATCCCAGGAACAATGTGCTCAATAAAATTGTTTTTTTCATATTTAATTTATTAATGTTTTCAGTCTGGTAAAGTATATCTAAAATAAGGAAATAATTTATTTCAGACTACAAAAAAAGCCACTCTTTCGAGTGACTTCATTTTTTTGAAAATTTGATTTTATTGATAAATCACGACATTGTCCTTTTTAAGCTGATATCCGCCTTTTTTAAAAGGAACCAGTACATAACCATCTTTTTTCCATGCCTTTGCTTTCCCTGCTCTGGTAAGAATTACACTTCCACCTTCAGCATCTTTAACGAAAACTTCAGCTTTTTTCATGTCTTTGCTGAAAATAACCGCAGCAATATAGTCTCCTTTTGAGGCTACTTCTTTCAATTTGATCTTTTCTTCAAATGTTCTTACACAGTCTTTTTTGATCTGAGAGTACGTATACCCTGCCGAACCAATGCATCCGTGCGCATCTTTATCACCACCCAATACAGGTGTTTTTTGTGCAAATACTAAAGTACCAAGGAACATCGCGCTAAGTAAAATTGTTTTTTTCATGTTGTTTGTATTATTATAGCTACGCAGGTTACTATAAAAAATCATGCCAAAAAAACATAAAACACATTGCTGTGAATATTTTTTTACTTATTTATTTTGACCAGTTGATTTTTGAATGCTTTACCTCATCTGAATTGGTTCCGATCATAATATCGAATTCACCTGGTTCCCAATCATATTTCAGGTCTCCGTTATAAAATTTCAGATGTTCAGGGGTTACATCAAACGTTACTTTTCTGGATTCTCCCTTTTTCAAAAATATTTTTTGGAAACCTTTTAATTCTTTCACCGGTCTTGTAATACTTCCTACCATATCTCTGATATACAATTGTACAACCTCTGCTCCATCATAATCTCCGGTATTGGTTATCGTTACAGATGCCTGGATAGTTTGGTTTCCTTTCGGATTTGCATTAGAGATGCTGATATCTGAATAATTGAATTTTGTATAGCTCAATCCGTATCCAAAAGAATACAACGGTGTATTACATTCATCCATATAGTTGGAACGGAATCTCTGGTATTCGCATTTTTCTACCAGCTTCTGATCCAATGGACGGCCTGTATTCTTAGCATTATAATAAATAGGCACCTGTCCGAGGCTTCTGGGAAAAGTCATCGGAAGTTTTCCTGATGGATTTACCTTCCCGAATAAAACATCGGCAATTGCACTTCCCGCTTCTGACCCGGCAAACCATGCATTCAATATAGCATCAGGAGTATCTTTCACATTGGTAAGGGCTAAAGGGCGACCTGTAAAAAGAACCATGGCAATCGGCTTCCCGGTTTTTTTCAACTCATTCAGCAAGTCTACCTGGGATTGAGGAATGGTAATTTCTGTCCTGGAAGAAGACTCACCACTCATTTCTGCAGATTCCCCGATAGCCAGCACAATTACATCTGCTTTATTGGCAACTTCCACCGCTTCTTTTAAAAGGGCTTCTTTTGAACGGTTGTCCCTGTCTGTTTTTTTACCGTGGGCGGCATAAATTTCTTCCAGCTTCGCATCATAGTCTATATTAGCTCCTTTTGCAGAAATAAACCTGACTTCTTTTCCATAGTTTTCCTGTAGTCCCTGCATTAAAGAAACTGAAGAGCCATGTTTGGTAGCAACACTCCATGTTCCTCCCATATTCATGGAATTGTTTACCAATGGGCCAATTACAGCTACTGTTCCTGATTTTTTCAAAGGCAATACCTGACGATCATTTTTCAGCAATACCATAGACTGGGCAGCCACATTTCTTGCAACTGTACGGTTTTCCATGTTATAGACTTCTTTTGCCGCCAATCTGGCATCTCCATAACGATAAGGATCTTCAAATAATCCCAGATCATATTTGGCTTCAAGAATTCTTCTGGTAGCCGTATCAATTTCAGCCTGGGTCACTTTTCCTTCGGCTAATGATTTTTTAAGTGTAGTAAGGAAACCTTCGCCTACCATATCCATATCAATTCCTGCTTTTAAAGCTAGCGCCGAAACATGCTGGATGTCGCCTAATCCGTGGTCTACCATTTCATTGATTCCGGTATAATCGGTTACGACGAAGCCTTTAAAATTCCACATTTTTCTTAATACGTCGGTTTGAAGCCATTTATTGGCTGTAGCAGGAACTCCGTCTACTTCATTGAAGGAAGCCATTACGGAAGCTACTCCTGCATCTACCGCTGCTTTATAGGGAGGAAAGTATTCATTGAACATCCTTACATGGCTCATATCCACGGTATTATAATCTCTTCCCGCTTCTGATGCCCCATATAAGGCAAAGTGTTTCACACAGGCCAGGATCGTATTGTTTAAGGATAAATCTTTTCCCTGATAGCCATATACCATATTCCTGGCGATTTCACTCCCCAGATACGGATCTTCCCCGGATCCTTCGGAAACCCTTCCCCATCTTGGTTCACGGGAAATATCTACCATCGGGGAGAAGGTCCAGTTGATCCCATCTGATGCGGCTTCCCTGGCAGCAACTCTTGCAGACTGCTGCACCAGGTTCATATCCCAGGAAGCTGCAAGTCCTAATGGAATTGGAAAAGTGGTTTCGTACCCATGGATGACATCCATTCCAAAGATCAAAGGAATTTTCAAACGGCTTTTTTCTATGGCCACTTTCTGAACCGCTTTGATTTTATCGGCTCCTTTTATATTGAACAATCCTCCAACCAATCCTTGCTCCACTTTTTTTCCGATATCGGAACTCTGGGCCTGGCCTGTTGTAAAATCTCCGGAAGTCGGCAGATTAAGCTGGCCGATTTTCTCATCCAATGTCATTTTAGCTAAAAGCTTATCTACAAAGGCTTTCTTTTTTGCCTGATATTGGGCTGTCTGATAAGATTGTACGGGTTTATCTACCATTTCCTGTGCTGAAAACACCGGGGACAACGCCAAGGTAGCAAGTACGATTAGTTTTTTCATAAGTCTAACTTCTTATTGTTCTCTGTTTTTAAGGTGAGAACGTTATTTTTAATTCAATTTATTTCAAACCTCATTATTGTCTCTAAAAAAGACAATATTCAAAAATATGAAATTTATTCTATACGGTAATATAATCAATTCAAAGCTTTCCGTATAAAAAGCTTATTTTATTGGTAAACATTTAATTTTTTCTTTTTGAAAGCATCCACTCATATAATCCAGGATCAGAATAGGCAGAATCCCAAGAGTTATGGTTATCATTCGGGAAAATTATCAGTTCTGCCGTGGGGTTTACCGGATGCAATTTTTGGTAAAATTTAAAAGCATTTTCCGGCAGCACAATATCATCCATGCCTCCATGAAAAATTTTCATATTCAGGTTTTTGTATTGCTGAATATTGGCGGTCATCACCTGATCAGTTGGAGCACAGACTGAAGCTACTGCTGCAAACATTTCAGGATGCTCCATAGCCAGCTTCAGAGTTCCCCATCCTCCCATGGAAAGCCCCGTGAGATAAATCCTGGAAGCATCAATTTTATATTTCTTCTGAATTTCCTTGATGAGATGATAAACAGTCACCGTATCCCACCAGGTACCGGAAGGACATTGCGGAGCCAGAATAGCCACCGGTTCTTTGATCAGGTTTTTATAGGTAAACGGGCTGTGGGCTTTTACTGCTTCCAGATTATTTCCCCGCTCTCCGGATCCATGAAGAAAAACAATCAATGGTACATTTCCTTTGGCTTTTTGAGGATAATCCAAAATGTAGGAAATTTTCTCGGAGCGTTTGATTTCTTTATTCAATTCGGCTTTTATTTCCTGTGCATTGAGCTGCAACGAAAACGGAAGCAATAAAAGGGGAATATGTTTTAATTTCATAATACTATCAGGTTTTTGGCTAAAGCCTTTGGATTTGGTTTTTATTTATTTTCAATGGATTTCCTTTTAAGCTCAGCATAATATTCTATTTCTTCTGAATCCACGTGATTTATAGTTGTTTTTTTCTCTCGTGATTATGCAGATCGAGCAGATTATTGTGTGTGTGACTCCGATTCAAAATCTGCATTACCGGTTAAATCAGCGAGTTATATTTTTTATCATTGTTTGGAATAGTCTTTACGAACCTCTTCCAATCAATTATTTTATTCCATATTTAGTAGATTGAAAGCTCAGTTTTTTCAATCCTTGTTGGATTTCGGGAGCATTCATAAACAACTTCCATAAAAAGCCAGTTCTATAATTTTCAATCATGGGAGCTATTGTTCCTTGATCAATGGCCAGATATCTTGGTGTGAACCAATTGTTATAATGAATGGAAGTCGCATCATAAGGTCCTGCACTTCCTATAAACTCAGGCTTCTGTGTATAGATAAATCTTAAAAAAGCCATTGATTCCTCCGGAGTATACGGAAAACTACTCAACGCAGCCGTAGGAGTGATTACACCGTTATCATTGCCCGGCATATGAGCCGTGTAGCCTGTACTTCCGTCTTCATTTCTTGTATATCCTGCTGTCAGTCCCCAATAGTTCGGGCCATAGCCTTTCCATTGTTTCGGATTTTCAACGCAGTATTTATAATCAATAAGGGTCTGATTCTTATTAATATCAAAATAGTTTTTCACAAGTTTATCGGATAATCCTGTAGGATCAAGTCCGATATATGAATACTGAGCCCAGAAAAGCGGACCTCCATATTCTTCAGCATAGTTATGCTTTACATAAAGGGGTAATCCGTATTTTGTTTTATCGGTAAGATAAGTTCCGTTCCTTGTCCAACCTTTATAATACGTTTCGGCATCTATGGAATAGGTAGGTGAAGATGCTGCTAAAATATAGGTAATAAGACACTCATTATATCCTTCAAGAGGAAAATTCATTTCCCACTGATAATCCGGAGACCAGTGCCAATACAATACTTTTTCGCCTCCTTTCGTATACCAGTTCCATTGAATTCCTTTCCACAGCTCATCACATTTTGCTGCCAGGGCTTTTTCTTCGGCATTTCCGTTTTTAAAATATTCGCGGACCATCAGTATTCCTGAGGTAAGGAATGCTGTTTCTACCAGATCTCCTCCATTATCCTTTTTTCCAAAAGGAACGGTTTTCCCTGTTTCTCCATTGATCCAGTGAGACCAGGCTCCTTTATGCCTGTCAGCTTTTGCCAGGAAATCCATAATATGGGTCAGTCTTTTTACCGCTTCCCCGCGTGGTACAAATCCTCTTTCCACCCCGACCAGGATTGTTGCCAATCCGAATCCTGAACCTCCGGTAGTAATCACATGTTTATCGTTATCGGGATAAATATTATCTTCGTGATAACGTTCCCTTCCCAACAATGAATGTGGCTCTGCATAATCCCAAAAATATTTTAAGGCATCTTTTTGCACTTTATCCATCAGCTGCTCATCTGTGATATCACTTTTTACTGCTGTTTTTTGTACGGTTCCCTGTGCCGCCGCCTGGGGATTTTTACAAGATATTGCTAATAAAGAAATTAAAGCTATTGACAGTAGGGTCTTTTTCATAATTCAAACTATTTTACAATTGATTTCTAAAAGAAGAGGAGAACTTACATTCTCCTCTAAGCTTATCATTTCATTTTAATATCCGGGGTTTTGTGCAGAAAGTCCTCCGGCCTCCGTGATAAAGTCCTGAGGAAGCGGGAATAATTCATGTTTCCCAACAATGAACTTTTTACCACCATCTGCAGCCATGGCAGCTTCTGCCTGCCCTGTTCTTACTAAATCGAACCATCTATCGTGCTCGAATGCTAATTCCAGTCTTCTTTGCTTCCAAATATCCGCTCTCACTTCAGCTTGAGAGACAGCCGGAGTATCTCCGATATTCGCTCTGTTTCTTACCTGGTTCAGGAAAGGAATTGCTGCAGAGGTCTGACCCAGCTCATTCATTGCTTCAGCTTTGATTAATAAAACTTCAGCATATCTTAGATAACGGATGTTTACATCTGTTGAAGCCTGGTCTCTATAGTTAGATGAATAGGCTTTATAGTTATAGAATTTATTTTCCGTATTTGGCCCTACATAATATCCATCATATAGCGTCATATCTCTGTGGATAATGGTAGCATCTCTTCTTGTATCTGTTGCGGAATAAGCATCGTATAGTCCTTGAGTAGGTGTAGCAAATCCCCATCCCCATCCAGTAGTACCTCTGGCACCCTGTACTTGGCTATATTGCTGGATAGCTCTGCCGGCTGTTCCTCCGGTACCATTAATTTCAAAAATAGATTCAGCATTGTTTTCCCCGGAGACTTTATAAATATCCTGGAAGACAGGCGTTAGTGAATAACCAGTCACCAAATTGGCTTCATCCACAGCTAGCTGCCATTTTTTCTGATATAAATACACTTTGGCCAATAAAGCATGAGCTGCTCCCACAGATGCTCTTCCCACATCACTACCACCATAAGCTGACTTATTGGGAAGGACTGCTATAGCATCTTTAAGGTCTTGCTCGATGAATGCATAAATTTCTTCTTTGCTTTTTCTGGTAAGCGTCATCTGTTTATCTGCTTCAACTCCTGTTACAGGAACATGGTCTACTAACGGAACGCCTCCAAAAGATCTCACCAACGTGAAGTACATAAATGCTCTTAAAAATTTAGCTTCTCCGGTTAATCTCTGCCGTAATTGTGCATCTGCCTTATCCAGTAGGGGCAGATATTTTAAAGCTTGATTACATCTATTAATCCCCTGATAATTAGAAGCAAATAATTCTTTAAATGATGGGGTGGCCGGATTAAAATTCAGAGCATCCAAGATGTCTTTATCAGAACCGGAATCACTTGGACTGGAACCTTTATCAGCATCGTCTGAAACTATAGATGTCACCCCAATCCACGCAAAAGTACTCATGTTCCAATCTAAAAATTTAGCATAAATAGCTGTCACTAAACTATTGGCTCCTTCATTATTATTATATATTTCACCTAAAGCAGATTCAGGGATTTTCTCTGTAGGTGATACATCAATAAAGTCATTACTGCAGCTCTGGTTAACAGCTCCTAAAATTAAAAATGCGGCTGCTATGATATATTTCTTATTCATTTTTTAAAAGTTTAGGTTAACACCAAATATAAAAGATCTCAACGTAGGATAAGCATCCAGCTCTATCCCGGCACGTTTGTATGGATCTCCCTCTGCTGTAGGATCTGCCGGATTGTATCCTGATAATTCGGAAGAATATCCGGAATACTTTTGGAATACTATCGGATTGATTGCGCTAACATAAAGCTTAATGGACTTCATATAATCCGTTACATTCTTAAAGGTATATCCTACTGAAATATTATTGATTCTGAAATAATCTCCGCTTTCTAAATAGAAATTAGATGCTACGGGAATACTTGATGGATTCACAGGATTTTCGGCGTTAGTATTTGATGGTGTCCAGAAATTATTCGCTACAGAAGCTTCAACATTTTCACCACCATTTCTTTGTGCTTTTTTACCATTATACACTTTAAACCCAAAGGCTCCATAACCGTTAAGAGCAAAATCCCAGTTCTTGTAGGACATGGAAATATTCACTCCTAGTGTTGATTTTGGAATATAGGAATCAAAGAAACGTCTATCTCCTCCGTCCATAATACCGTTACCATTTAAATCTTTGAATTTCAGATCACCCTTCTCATTATATCCGTCTGTTTCATACAAATAGAAACTTCCTAAAGCATAACCTACCGCTGAAGCATTGAAAATCTTGGTATCCACTCCGTTACCAAGATTTCCTCCTACAATCTGAGAAACAGGTTTTGAAAGATCAATTCTAGCAAGTTTATTTTTGTTATAAGAGTAATTGGCTCCAATGGAATAAGTAAAGTCTTCACCTACTTTATCTGACCAGTTTAGACTTACCTCAGCACCTTTGTTCACAACACTTCCCATGTGTGAATAATTCACATCCGAAATCCCTGTTGCCAAATAAGGAATAACTCCTAAAATAAGGTTATTGGTCTTTCTGTTATAAACATCAAAGCTACCGGTTAATCGTTTATCCAATATTCCAAAATCTAACCCCAAAGAGGTTTCTTCTGTAACTTCCCATCCTAAATTCGGGTCGTATCCCTGATTAATGGTAACCCCGTTGCTTACAGGTGATGTCCCGAATCCATAGTTATAGGTTGCCCCTGATGAGAGTGGCAAATAATTTAACGGGACCTTCTGGTTACCTAATTTACCCCAACCTCCTCTCAATTTTAAAAGATTAAAGAATCCATCCTGCATAAAGCTTTCTTCAGAGATAATCCAGCCGGCACCAAAAGATGGGAATGTCCCCCATCTGTGACCTTCAGCAAACTGGGATGACCCATCTCTTCTGATAGTTCCGCTTAATAAATAGCGGTTCATAAATTTATATTGAAGTCTTCCGAAATAAGAAACAGTTGTATTTCGGTTTCCTTTTATAGATTCAATCGCTTTTGTTGTATTATCACTAAATAAATTACCATAATAGTCAACACCATCCAGATTCCAGTAATCCTGTGAAACAGGTACATTTTTTCTGTTAATCACTAAGGTTTCAAGACCATTGGCTACTGAAGTTTCTGTGCCGGCTACAATTTCGATATCGTGATTTCCTATTTTTTTTTGTGTAAGTTAAATAGTTATTTAGTAGCCAATTGTAGTAATTCTGATTCTTATTGGTCAATCTTGTTAGTGGCAGAGAAGAGTCATAACCACTATCTACTCTTGTCGGGTCACTATCCAGCCAGAATGCTTTAGAGTTTACAAAATTATAGTATTTATAAGTATTATACTCTCCACTAAACTGAGAAGTAAATTTTAAATCCTTATAAATATCTATATCTAATTTTAACCCTCCCTGCAATAAAAAGTTCTTTCCTTTTTGATTATCATAGGCAAGCTGCATTACCGGATTTCCTACATTATTAAAACGGCCTCCTGTATAACTGATATTACCATTGGAATCGTAAATTGGCTGGCCATATTTGCCATTTGGATAATACACAGGAACTAACGGTGATTGTTTATATGCATTGGTAAAGACACCAAATGATTTAGGGGTATCGTTAGTAAAAGTAGCACTTAAAGTCTGAGATAATCTGATTCCTTTGGATATTCTGAACTCGTTATTTGTTCTTACTGTAGTCCTGTTATAGTTAGTTCCTTTAAGAATAGATTGCTCATCGTAATTTCCTAAGCTTAAGAAATATTTTGCAGCTTCAGAAGATCCAGAAATAGAGATATTATGTTGATTATAAATTCCCGTCCTGGTAATTTCTTTAAACCAATCCGTATTATAGGGCTGATTTGGATTTAAATGGGTGCTTGTTTTACCCGCATTATTATAATTTGCAAATTCTGAGGCATTGGCCATCCTGATTGTTTTCAGCGGGCTTCTGAAACCTACCAGGCCATCATAAGTAACACTTAATTTTCCCCGGCCTGACTTTGTAGTAATAATAATAACCCCGTTCGCAGCTCTGTTCCCATAGATTGCTAATGCTGCTGCATCTTTCAATACGTCATAGGTAAGGATATCATTTGAATTGATGTTATTAATGTTATCAGTAAACATTCCATCTACTACGTATAATGGAGTTCTTCCTCCTAACACGGTACCCAGACCTCTGATCATGACACTTGGTGTAGAACCAGGTGCATCTGATGCTATTATCTGTACCCCTGCTGCTTTCCCCTGAATAGCCTGTGAGGCATTCAATACTTTGGTCTTGGTTACTTCTTCTGCGCTGATAGAGCTGATAGATGTGGTGTTATCTACTTTCTTACGGCTACCATATCCAATCATGACTACTTCGTCAATTTTCTGGACCTTAGCAGAGTCATTTGTAACCTGCGCATCCACGTTCATCCCAAAGTATAAAACAGCGATGAGACATGAATACTTTAAATTACTTTGTTTCATATAGTTTCAATTTTATTCGTACAATCAATTTCGGTAAACGGCTTCAGTGGAAACAATTAATTTCTCAAAAGAAGACATTAACCAAAAATATAAAAAATATTGAACAATGTTAAAACATCTTAAAAATTTAAAAAACAATGTAATATTTTATATAAAAACTATTAAAAAATAAAATTCATAAACTTTAACAGCAAAATACTGTTCAAATAACAATCATTTCCTTAATGATAAAATCTATGTTTTCAGAAAATAATTCACCAAATACCGTATCAAAATTTAATATTTTGTTAATATGAGAATAGTATTTACCTTTGGTGCAGTTTTTGAAAAAACCAAGAAAAAGATCAATGAAAAAATATATCATTGCAGCAGCCCTTATCATAGGAACCGGTACTGCTATTACGACAACAGTACAATCTTGTACCACTTTAGCCACTTCCGACATGGGGCTTTCGATCATTAAAAGAATCCTGCTTAACGGCATTGATAAAGGAATGGGAATCTACGGAAACAAAGAAGCTTTTCTACAGAATAATATGGTAGATAAGGCACTTCCGAAAGAACTTAGGGACATCAATTCCGTACTGGAAAAAATAGCTCCATCACTCGTTGCTAAAGAAAGGGATTATATTGCTCAGGCAGCAGCCTATACCGTGAATACTTCCAGACCGATTTTACAAGGTGCGGTAAACAGCTTAAATGCACAAGATGTAACACGAATAATCCAGGGGACCACAGCTACCCAGATCCTGAAAGAAAAAACATCACAGCAGCTTATTGCTGCTATTGCTCCTAAAGTAGATGAAAAACTGAATGAATATGGTATCGTCAAAACCATCAATACAGCATTATCCGGAAGTAATTTCCTGGGCAATCTTCTGGGAGGAAACAAAAATACAGTGAATGCAGGAGGACTCAGCCAGCTTGCTTCTGAACAACTGGTGAACGGACTCTTTAACATTATCGAAGATTATGAACACCAGAACTCCAAATCCCTTCTGGGACCATTTGGAAAATAGGAAAAATTTCGTTATATTTATATACTATATTAATAATTGCAGATGGATATATTACAAGGAAATCAACACGCAAGTCCTGAAGATTTCTACAAATCTTTAAGGGAAAAACTGGAAGGTCATCACGATTTTCCGGAAGATTATTTATTTAAATTTATTATTCCTACAGACCAGGCAAAACTTACTGAAATATACAGGGTTTTTGATGGGATCAAATTTACATTGGGAAACCGTGAAAGCAAAAATGGGAAATACACCGCCTGCAATATCAATGCATTTGTTCTGGATGCCGATCAGGTCGTCAATATTTATAAAGAAGTAGCCAAAATAGAAGGCGTTATTCTATTGTAAAATTAAGACTGTCAGACTAGACAGTCTTTTTTTATCAGACAGAACCTGATCATCCAAAAATGGGCTTTAGCCCATTTAATGAATAAAATTTTCCACTGGCTTTAGCCCAAACTCGTATTATTATAAAATAGGATTACCTTTCAATAAAAATTGGCTGCCTCAATGTTTGAGGCAGCCAATTGTTTGCTATTCATATATTCTTTATTTCTCGATAAAGAATTTTACGTTTTCAATAGGTCTTCCCAACATGGCTACAGAACCTTTCACCAGAATAGGTCTTTGGATTAAAGAAGGGTTTTCAGCCAGAACCTTGATCCACTCTTCTTCGGAAAGATTTTTATCGGCATAGTTTTCAATATACAGTTTATCCGTTTTACGAATAATATGAAAAAACACTTTGATTCAGCTTCTTCAATACAGTTTTAATCTCCAAAACACTCAAAGGATCTTCAATGATATTGATAATCTCAAATGGCACTCCGTTTTCATCAAGATACTCTAATACGGCATTTGATTTCGAACAGTTTCCGTTATGTAAAACTTTAACTAACATTTTAATTATTAAAAAAATTACTCTTAATAAATTTACCAAGAATTTAACCGGGAAACTCTTAATTCTTTGATAAATATTTGTTAAAATAACCCATGAAGTTCCGCTTCAATCTTCTCCAGGATAAATCCGAAGTCTTCCGGTTTTTCTACAAAATCCAGGTCATCCACTTCGATAATCAACAGCTTGCCTTCTGTGTAATTGGAAATCCATTTTTCATATTTCTGGTTCAGCTTCGAAAGATACTCAATACTGATAGATGTCTCATATTCCCGTCCTCTTTTATAGATTTTTTTTACCAGATTCGGAACATCCGATTTCAGGTAAATCAACAGGTCCGGAGCGGAAACAAAAGACTTCATCAAATCAAAAACAGATGAATAGTTATTGAAATCCCTGTCCGAAAGGAGATTCATGTCATTTAAGTTTTCTGCAAAAATGTGTGCATCCTCATAAATGGTACGATCCTGAATAATATTTTTACCACTTTCTCTGATTTCCTTTACCTGGCGGAACCTGCTTCCCAGAAAATATACCTGCAATGCAAAACTCCATTTGCTCATATCTGAATAAAAATCCTCCAGATAAGGATTATGATCTACATCTTCAAATTGTGCATCCCATCCGTAATGCTTGGAGAGCATTGTCGTCAAAGTTGTTTTTCCTGCTCCAATATTTCCTGTAACTGCAATATGCATATTTTTTTCCTTGTATTTACTGATTAATTGATAAGCTTTCCTATGTCTGCCTCCTGAGCTTCAGAAATATCTTCAATCAACTTTTCCAAAGTATGGTCTGAAGGTTTTCCTTCTGCATCTCCTGCATCTGACTTCCCTTCTGCTTTTTCTACCGGTTTTTCAGCAGATTGTTGTAGATTTTCTTCCTGGGATGTATGCTCATTTTGCGGCTTATGTATCTTTCCTTTTTCAAGGCTGTAAAGATAGAGCTTGTTCCCATTGATTTCAAAATAAGAAAGGATGTTTTTATCCACAATTTGTGCATCCTGATCTTCAAAAATAATCACCATACCTTTTTCAGGAACATATTTCCAAATGGAATTATTGGCAATGACCAGAATTGCATCATTTTCCCTTCTAAAACGCTTTCCGTTATCCAGCGGCGCTTCAAAAAGCTTTTCAAATTTCAGATTGTAAATTCTGATCTGCTTCCCTGTCAGGATATACACTTTATTTTCGTAGACCAAAAGATCCGTCAGGTCATCAAAGCTGATATCAAAAGGGTATGAATTGATGGTGGTATCATTTCTGAAATTATACTGTATCAATCTTTTTGTGCTGTCATCCAATAGCCAAAGCTGTTGCAGGTCTTCAGCATAAGCCATTCTGATGAACCCGAATTTTTGTTTAAAGTCAATACGCTGGATTTCGTTCAGGTTCTGATCTACAAATTTCATCTCCTGGGCATTTTCAGAAAATAAAAAGACATTCAACGGATTTTGTACGCTTTGTACTTTGTAGGGAACCGTAAGCATCATTTTTCCGATCTGTTTGCCTAAGGAATCATATTTGGTAAAACTGAAGTCTTTGTTTCTATAGATATACAGGTTGCCGTAATCATCAGCGAGCATATCTTTTGCCTCCTTCAGCTTCAAAGTGTCTAAAGGAAAAGCTTTCTGTGCTGCAGAAGAACAGAAAACAAACATCAGTATCAAATAGAATATTCTCAAAATTCTTTTTACTAAGATAGCGCTCCTGAGGAACGCTACCAATTTACATACTTTATTTATTCAAATAGAAATCTTCTTTCCTATTTAATGGTAACTTCATAGATTTTCGGCCAGTTTTTGCCCGTCACCAGCATATTGTCTCCTTTAAAAGCAATTCCATTCAATACATCATCGCTCCCTTTGGTATTTTGCTTTGCAATATCAGTAAAGTCAAATGTTCCCACTACTTCACCGGTTGCAGGATTAATTTTCAAGATAATAGGTTTTTGCCATACATTGGCATAGATAAACCCGTTGTGATATTCCAGTTCGTTCAGCTGATCATAAGCCTGAGTGCTTCCCGCTACAGCAATGTATTTAATCAGTTTTGACGGATCATTCGGATCAAGGAAATACAGCAGTTTACTTCCATCCGATGCAATCAGGTTTTTACCGTCGTATGTCAATCCCCAGCCTTCACCCAATACATTAGGGTATGCAAATTCGGAAATCAACTTCAATGAGTTTTTATCATAGATATATCCTTTCTTACTCTGCCATGTCAGCTGATACACTTTATCCCCTACAATGGTGCTTCCTTCAGAAAAGTCCTCTGGTGCCTGTTTGGTAGAAGCAAGCGGGGTTGTTGTCCCAAGTGTATATTTTAAAATCTGTGAAGAACCGTTCTGACCGTCACTCTCATAAATCGTGTTTCCTTCGATCTGGAACCCCTGGACAAAGTTTTTAGGATCATGCGGATATTCTGCAATAATCTGGTATGAAATATTCTTTTCAGGATTCTTTGCAAACACATTGATCGTTGCATCCTGATTCAATACTTCGCCTCCTTTTGTTTTGATATTAAAAGTTACGGCATTATCCCCTAATGTGAAAAATTTAGGGTCAATCGTTAAATCTTTAGTTTCTTTATCCCCGAAACTGATGGTTACGCTTTCTGCATTCTCTGTCACTTCTTTAGGAAGTGTAAGCTTATCTCCGAAGTGATATCCTTTTGCTTCCATTGAGTTATTATAGGTGCTCAATGTATCAAGAATCTCTTTATCCTTATTACAAGAAGCCAGTAATAAAATCGCTGCGAAACCCGCTATTATATTTCTTTTCATTGATTTTCTAAATATTTCCCCAAAAATAGCAAATTTTATTCCGTACTGCCAATATTATCCACAGTTTCACCAAATTGTAGTATATAGCCATTATTATCATAGATGCCAAATTCCCTCATTCCCCATTCAAAAGTTTCTATTTCATAGCAGATTTTAGCTTTTGTTTTAAGATCTTCCCATAGCTCATCCACCTCATTTACATTGAAATACAATGATCCTGTAAAACCTATTTTATCAACTTTTTCATTTTCGTTGGGCTGAGAAAGCATAATATAAACGTCATCTTTCCGGAGTGAAGCCCATTGCCAGTCATCATTTCTACCCATTAAAATAAAGCCCAGAATATGGATATAGAATGCGATAGTCTCATCAATATTTTCCGTCCAGAGAACAGGTCGAAGCCCGGTATATTTTATCATTACTGCAATTCAAAAGTTTTCCTGTGGATTTTCATGTTTAAAGAAATCCATGTTTCCTGATCAATCTGTGCTTCATTTCTGACTGCAGGGTCAATGGTAAAGCCCACTTTTTTGTAACATTCAATAGCTCCGGTATTCCAATCATAAACATTTAACTCTGCCGTTTCTTTATCAAAATGACCAAATCCATACCTTAGCAGTTGCTGCATCACTTTTTTTCCATAGCCTTTCCCCCTGTTATTTTCGTCCCAAATCAATATGCGTCCAAGCAAAAAGGTCTCTTCTTTAAGAAATATCTGGGCATGTCCAATGGTATTTCCGCCTGTTCCATCAACAATTTTAAACAGTGTCCTGTTTTCATTAGCGAGATCTTCTTCCAATTGCTTTTCAGTCAGAGGAAAATGATATGCAGGTCCTGCAAACTGCAACAGCATTCTTTCATTTTTTATTTTTGAAATCAATTCGGAAGAATCGTCAATGGTAAAAAGCTGTAATTCTATCATCTTTTATTTTTCTAAATATTTTTTCAGGCTTTCCCCTATAATGCTATTCCAACCTCCGGTGAAGCTTTCTCTTGAAAAATTTTCTCCAAGATCTTTGAAATTTTCAATTCCTTCATGGGTTAATTTTACTTGCACACTATGGTCTTCCGGAGATAATTCCCAGGTCACAATGGTCTTCAATGGAGAAAAATCAGGATAAGACCAGGAATGCTTTAATAACCGGCCGGGAATAATTTCCAAAATCTGGCATTGATGATGGTATTTATTTTCACCCCCGGGTTCATAGAAATTAAATACTTTTCCTACTTCCGATTCAAAATCCTGAATATCAAAATACCAGGATTTCATTTCATTTTTATCAGTCAATGCTTTCCAAACCTTATCGATAGGAGCATTTATCTTGTATTGAATGATGATTGGCGTATTCATATTATTAAAGTTTGAATGAACTACTCAATTATTTTTAACCACAAAAGTCACAAAAGAAATTTAATACTTAAGGTATTTTAAAGTTAATATTTACTATTGAAAAGCACTTAAGTTTTTATTTACTTTGTGAATCTTATGCAAGTTAACCTTAATTTTAGACTTGGCTTAAATCCTTTTTATGACTTTTGCAGTTTATTTTACTTTATCGTAAAAATCTTCTGTTATCCATGTGAGAATCCGGTAATTTTTGCTTCATCAAAATCCAGCTGCATTTCTATGGCTCTCATTACATGATCATCAAAAATCTTTTCTTTTTTCATTTTATGCAGTTCGTTCCTCTGCGCCTGGATGATTTGCCTCAGCACATCTTTATTTTCATTGATGGCAGTTACATAGTCGCCTGTGGAAGCCATACATTGGGCTTTATCTGCCATCAGCATCATTTCATTTTCCAGTTTATGCCTTTGATGGCGTACCAGGCTGTTGGTTTCTGCAAGTTCTGAAAAATCATTTTTCAGTTTGTGAAGGGCCGTTTCTTTCAGCTTACGCATAAGGATAACTTCCTGTTTTTCTTCAGGCAACTCACTTCCGGCATCCTGTATATTTAATAATTTCAGAATCGGAGCCAATAACAACCCTTGCCCTACTAAAGTAATCAGTATAATAACGAAAGTTACAAACAGAATAATGTTCCGGTGTGGAAAAGCTTCACCGTTCGGTAAAAATGCAGGAATAGACAATGCTGCAGCTAAAGAAACTACTCCTCTCATGGCAGCGAAACTGATGATAAAAGGTTCCCTCCAATCCGGTTTTGGAGCTTTAAGCCTTAATTCTTTGGAACAGAGCCGCGGAAAATACATCAATGCATAACTGTACAATATTCTTGTTCCGATAATAGCACCTCCGATCACAATACTATAGAAAATCCCTTCTGAAATGGTATAGTCTTTCATGGCTTCTACCACAACAGGCAGTTCAAGGCCAATTAAAATAAAAATAATAGTATTCATTAAAAAGATCAGTACACTCCATACATTCCCAGACTGAATTCTTGAGGTATGGCTCAGATAACAGTGAGAATTGTATGACATCAGCAATCCTCCGGCCACTACAGCCAGTACTCCCGAAAAATGGAAATGCTCAGCCCCCACATACATAATGTAAGGAACGATAAGGGTAATGACCGTATCTATATTGGAATTGGAAGGAATAATCTTTAATAATGCTCCAAACAAAAAGCCTACCGCTACTCCTACCGCAATTCCTCCAATCGCCATGGTAAAGAAATCCTGAATAGCATCCCTCCATATAAACTGACCGGAAATAACGGCTGCCAATGCAAACTTGAATACAATTAAACTGGATGCATCGTTGATCAGGCTTTCTCCTTCCAGAATACTGGTGATCTTTTTGGGAATTTTCATATGTTTCAGTACGGAAGTGGCTGCCACAGCATCCGGTGGTGAATTGACGCCTCCCAACAAAAATCCCATAGCTACTGTAAGCCCGGGGATGATAGAGGATGAAAGGTAAGCCACTACCACAGATGTTAAAAATACCAACCCAAAAGCCATGGAAAAAATCTGTTTTTTCCATTTATGAAAATCCTGCCATGAGGTAAACCAGGCAGCTTCAAATAAAATAGGTGGCAAAAATATAAGAAAAACCAGATCCGGTTCTATTTCAACACGCGGCATTCCCGGAACAAGGCTTATCAGTAATCCTGCAATCACAAGAAAAATCGGATAGGCCACTCTGAGCTTTTGCCCGATCATTACTAATATCATTACAGACAGTAAGACTACAATGGATATTATAACATAACTGTGAATCATTTCGTTTTAGTTTTTTTAAGTATCATTTTTTATTTATTAAGACAGAAAATACGAGGCAAAGCTTGCTGATTTACTAGCTGGTTATCTAAACCTTATAGGTTTTAAAAACCTATAAGGTTTCTTTTTTATCTTATGCAGATTTTGCAGATAGCGCAGATTTAAATTCTGACTTCGTTATTTTTTAATCTTAAAGTACAATATTATTTTTCGGAGCAATAGCCGGCGGAAGATCAGACTCATCCAGCATATCTCTCATATCAATTTCGATCGTCCGGCTGATCTGGGTGATCGGAACATCGTTCGGGCTGCCTTCAAAGGGGTTTACAGAAGCTTCGCCTACACTGTCTAATGTATGAAAACACCACGTTACCAGTAATGAAAACGGAATATTAAACCATAATGTCCATCCTTCTAAAGCCGTACCGTCACCCAGCTTATCCAGTTCTTTTAATAGTCCGAACGGTACAAAGAGAATAAACAGTAAGAGAAGGTACGTTGTGATAGAAGAAAAGTTCCTCGGATAAGGAAAATTCTTAATTCTTTCGGCTTTTCCCTGGTCGTCAGTAAATTTCACCAACTGCTGATTGATCTGTGTCCATTGAAAATCGTTGATCTCTCCCTTTTCATACGCTTCAGATAGTTCTTTACTCTGGCTTGCCATCAGCTGTGTTGCCCTGTTTTTTTTGCTTAAAATATATTGAAGCTCATGCTCTGATAAATATTTTTTCAACTCTTCGTCCAACCGGGTCAGTCTTTCCGGAATATCATATTTCCTGGAGTATTCATCAAACTGGACAGTTCCCATATTTTCCCATGCCCTGGGTTCCCGAAGCTGAAATCTGAGTGCTGTAAGCCATGCGTAATGGCGAAGAAACATTTCTTTTACCTTTTGGGGATTTTTTGAGGCAAGGGCATCTCTCAGAATATAACCGAAACTACGGCTATCATTGATAATGGCTCCATAAATCTGCCTTGCTTCCCAAAGCCTGCTATAGCTGGCATTGTTTTTAAACCCCACGATAAAGGCTACTGCCGTTCCCATGATGGCTATAGGCTGCCAGGGCACTGAAAGAAATTTCCAGCCTAAAAAGTATAAAACAGTAGGAATGGCTGATAAGAATGTTAAGGCATAAATACTGTGGCGCGTCCATTTCGCAAATTCGCGTGCTCCAAATCTCTTTCCTGAATGCATATGTGTTTATTTTATTGTATTAATGTATTGATTTTTTACAAAACCGTTTTTCCATCATCCGGGCATTCAGCAAAGTACGGTTTTTATTAATTTCTGGTAAATGGGATATTGTTATAAAAACCAATCTGGATCTGCCCGCGGTTTCTGTTTTCCTGGAGCTGATTCATATAGCCCGCTTCAATCCGCATATTTTTATTGATAACATATCCTAATGCGCCATATACCCTGTTACGATCGAAAACAGGACTGTCGAAGTGCAGGAAGATTTCATTATAAACGGATGCATAAAATGTTTTCGGCAGCATCTCTTTTTGAGTAATCGGAATATTCAGTCCCAGCATATACCTGAACCTCATTCTAAAATCATCTTCCAGAAAACGTTCTTCCAAACGATACCGATGCTGAAGATTAAAAACGCCCGAATTTCTGTTTGGTAATATACTGTTGAAAAATCCGGTGTTCAATATTCTCTTTCTTTTCACCATTTACATAAGGCTGGCTCAGAATAAAACCATATCCCAGCAAAACGTTATTATTGTTTTCCGTAAGGTCATATCCTATCCCGGTACGGATTAAAAGCTGTTCCAGATCCCCGATGGCATCAAAATTACGATACTGGATTTCATTATGCCAGTTCAGTTTCTTGCTGATTTTGTTATTTCCAAAATACATATACCAGGCTCCCAGCTCATTTTTCTGAGCATAGAGAGATACTGATCCCAGACTCAATAAGGTAACCGCCCACTTTGTAAAAACCTTTCTCATGTTTGTCAATTACTATTATCTATCGTTTTAACAAAATTAATAATTTAAATCAATAATAACAAGTAATATTTCATAGAGAGCTGTCTTCCATATGCTAGGATTAAAAAACCGGCAGAATAACTGCCGGCGTGTATTATAATTCCACATTAAAAATTATGGTTGCTGCTGCATTTTCGCAGGATCATCATAATTGACCATCCAGTTGATGCCAAACTTATCGGTAAACATACCGAAGTAAGCTCCCCAGAAAGTATTTTCCATTGGCATGGTTACCTGTCCTCCTGCAGAAAGTCCGTTAAACAGCTTATCTGCTTCTTCTCTGGATTCTGCATTAATGGAAATTGAATAATTGTTTCCCGGTTTAAACCGGGATGCCCATTCTCCGGCGGTATCGCTACCCATCAGGATTGTTTCTTTCGAAATCGGAAGAGAGACGTGCATGATTTTGTTTTTATCTTCTTCGGAAGTTTCTTTACCTTCCACTGGAGGCATTTCTCCAAAAGTTCCGATATAAGGATATTCTCCTCCAAAAACAGATTTGTAAAAATCAAATGCTTCTCTGCAATTTCCGTTAAATGTTAAATAAACGTTTACTGTTGCCATGATTGTTTTTTTATAAGTTAAGTTTTAATAAGCTTTCAGATGATTTATATAGAATTACCTGTGCTGATCTATTAGAATCATATTTCCATCGGGATCTTTCAGGTAGATATGTTCAGGGCCTGAAGTATTTTCATCAGCCTCTTTATCCAGCTCTATTCCGTTTTCCTTCAAATGTTTCTGTATACTTCGTACATCATCGAAAGCGTCCAGGTTTTGGGCATTTTCATCCCAACCAGGGTTGAAAGTCAGCATATTTCCGTCAAACATAGCCTGAAATAAACCGATCAGGGTACTTCCGTTTTTCATAATCAGGTAATTTTGCTCCATACCTCCACCCATTGTAGTAAAGCCCAATTTTTCATAAAAATCTTTAGACTTTTGAAGGTCTTTCACACTTAAGCTAATTGAGAATGCACCTAATTTCATATTCTTTTTGTTTTTAAAGCGAATGAATGTCCTGCGAAAACCAGTCCCCAAACAAGTATTCCCAAAATCCAGAACCAGATGGGAGTGGGTACAATAGACATCATATAAATAGACATCAGTAAAAAAATAATTCCACAGATGATGGCTGCAACCGGTTTTCCATTATTGGCAATTTTTGAAGCGGTAAATCCCGAAACAAAGGCAGCTGCTGCATATGCCAGAATGACAAAAAATAAAGCCATGAAAGGGGCCTCAGCAACATACTTTTTCAATGCTTCCATGTCTCCGTTCATGGATTCTGCAGGAGGCGGATAAAAGTAATGTCCTATATTTTCAGTTGCTGTGATACAGACAGAGCCCGTAATAAGCCCTGCGACTACTGCCAAAATGCGTCTCAACATGGCTATTGGTTTTTTAAACGGGTTTTAAAATCTAGTGTACCGTCATAGCTTCTCCAGTCACCGGTGAGTTCAATATATTGTCCTTCTACCTTTTCGGTTTTCTTATTCCATTTGAGGTTATACACGAATTTTCCTTTAAACAGCCCCGAATGTTTCCCTTTATTCTCTTCCGCCAGCTCATATTCACCGAAAACAGTTCCCTGTCTCTTGGCATCTTTATACTTCAGAATGGTGATCTTCCCTTCGAATCTGGTATAATTGGTATCTACAAGAGAATATCCTGATACAAAGTATTCCTGATCATTTTTCTTATTCTGTTCGGAAGTATTGATTTTAAGTTTCAGTTCCTGTCCTTTGCTTCCGATGGTACCGATATAGGGTTTGCTGTTATTCAGCCATACATTGGAGATATCCGGCATTTGTCCCCAAACCAGGTGGGTTGCGAGGATGAAAAAGAATACAAGTTTATTCATTCTTATTTTTATTTTTAAAACAGATGGAGTATCATAACAATTGAATAGTTGCAGATACTCCATCCGATTATTTTAAACTCCGAATTGTGACAGGTGGTGGTTCAAATGTTTGGCAAACATATTATTCCATTCCTGTGCGCTTAATTTTCCGAAGGAAAAAGATTCCTTACCATCAAAGGCTTCAGCACCAAGCTGCTGGGTTTTTTGAATAAATCCGATCAACCTGGTTTTTTCTTCTTCAAAGTTTTTTCTTCCCGTAACCAAAAACTGGGGTGCTGTAGGAGAATCTCTCGGATATGCTTTTTCACCCACCACTTTAGGTTTCACAAAAGTTTTTAATATAAATTTTGCTATGGTTCCCGGTTTTTTATGTTTTTCCGGTTCGTATACCATTTCATAGGTTACACAACAATGCGCCAGCATCTGGTCTACCGTCATTTTCCCCCATAATCCATGGGTATCTTCCACAAGCTTATGTATTCTATCAATATAGCTTTGAGCATCTTTTGCATCAAATACGTTTTCCATATTTTTTCTAATTAACTGTTGACAAATATATCAGTTTTTTTTGTTTGATTGTATAAGTCTGTTAAAAATTACAGTGATGCATTACGGGACCGGCTGGTGATTAAGTATAATACCAAAATAGTAACTGAAAGAGTAAAATGACGACAAAAATGATTAGAGTTTCAGCAAATGGTATAATTATCTGTTGTAGCCTAACATTTGGTATCCTGACAAATCTCCTGTAACCATATCTTCATCACAAAACCAGCAACCAGAAAACCGGCAACAAACAGCCGGAAAAGCAGAAGTCAGCACTCCTACTCTCCATCCTCATGAGAAACATTCTCAACTGCTATTTCCTGAGGAGCAGCATTTTTAAAAATAAACCACAGCTTAATCTTTAGTGCGATCCAGCCCAGAATAGCATAGACTACTACCAGAACGCTCAGGTGTTCCAGGTAAGGAAAGGTGAGTTCTACAGAACCTTTCTGAATCAATAAAAATTTTAAAGGCCTGTAAAAAGGGAGTTAACGGAATTATATTGGCAATAAACTGAACGAAGGCAGGCATTGCACTTAGCGGCCAGGTAAAACCACTGATGATAAATGCAGGGGAAGCAATTACCATAAGAATCTGGGTTGCCTTCAAGGCATTCGGTATCAGTATACTGATGAATACTCCCAAAAATGAAGCTGATCCTACAAAAACAGAGGTAAGAAGGATAAAATTGAGTATTCCTTCGGGCATCGGAACCCTGAAAATCATATGCATAAAGTAATAGATACTTACGATAAGAATTGAAAATACCCAGATCGGAATTACTTTGATCAGCATTGTAGGAAACGCCCATCTTTTCATTTTTATATATTCTTTTACAAATGATCCTCTTTCAAATTCTGCTGCAAAGCTTACTGCCATCGCCAACAGGATAACCTGCTGCAAAACAACGGCCAGCATGGCAGGCCACATAAAGATCAGGTAGTTTCCTGTGGTATTGAATAATGTAATATAATTGGCTTTAAAAGGCTCATATTGTGTAGCGGCTTTTGCTGCCGGCATTCCTGCTTTTTGCAATGCCTTGATTGAAGCTCCGGCGGAAAACGTTCCTATCGTAAGCTGAAGAGCTTTGGAAGCAAAATTTGCCGTCAAAACGTTTCCTGTATTGATATACACATTCAGTTCAGGATATTTTTTCTGAAGCATATCTCCTTCAAACCGGGAAGGAATAATGACAACTGCTGCCGCTTCATGCCTGATCACCTCATCTTTAATACTCAGAGGTTCCTGCAGGTATCTGATAATTTTGATGCTTTTATTGTCATCCAGCATCTCAGTCAGCTGATTGGACAACGGAGTATTATCCCTGTCAATAACCAGCACAGGGGTATTTTCAACTTTTCCGCTTTTGTAAACAAACCCCAGCAAAGTGGCATAAAAGACCGGTGCCAGAAAGAACACTGTCCTTAAGGTAGAATTGCCGATAAAAAGTTTGAACTCACGTTTTAAAAGACGGAAAAATTCTTTCATCTGTTTATATTTATTGTTGTAAAGCCTGAAGAGAATATAGCTATAATTAAATCCCGACTCTATTTTATTTCAAAATAACATTTGCATTGACTAAAATATTTTTAGTCTTATTCATATCTTTTGGTTTTACCTTGATCTCGTAGATTGCATCCTGCAGCTGATAATCAGGATAAGCTGTTGTAATGTCCGCATATTTTGTCAGCTGTTTGATATATACGATAGTTCCTGTCAGGTTTTCTTTATTATAAACCACCTGCATATTAACTTCCTGTCCTTTTTTATATTTTGAAATAGCACTTTCAGGAATGGTAAACCTGAAATAGGTACTTTCAGGAATATATCCGTTAAACAATGCAAACCCCGCTGTTGCCAGTTCTCCTGTATTCAGGCTGATGGTTTCTATTTCCATATCATTGGTGGCAATAATATATCTCTCAGAATAGGCCACATTAGCCTCCTGCAGCGCACCCTTAGCCTGGGAAGCCTGCCCTGCCGCCATTTCCACTTTTTCGAAGCGGGTACCTCTTTTCACATCATCCAGTTCTGCCACTACAGCATCGTATTGTGCTTTTGCTCCTTGCAGTTTGGCATAGACCTCATCATGGGCCTGTGGAGACATGAGGCTGTCACGGAACATATTGTTTGCCCTTCTGTACGATTTTTGAGCAAATTCATATTGTTCTTTCAGGCCTTTGTATTTTGCCTGAAGCTGTCTCATCTGATCTGCCGTAGCGCCGTTTTTCGCCATCTGCTCCTGAGCCGTTGCTGCATTTACCGCTCCCTGTGCCTGCGCTATTTTTGCAGAAACCTCCGGAACATCCAGCTGTGCAAGGGTATCCCCTTTTTTCACAGTTTGCCCTTCAGAGACAAATATTTTTAAGATTCTTCCGGTTACTTTCGGAGCAAACGAGATAACGTCTTTTTTTTGTTTTTCCTTCCGGTTCTTTTTATTTTTTCATTTTTCTGATTACAGCTCCCTAAAAAAAACAGAGCAGCAAAGAGTATAGATATATTTTTAGGCATCATTTTAATTTTTTAAGGGATTAAATAAAGTTTGGTGATATCCAGTTCCTGGGTAGATCTCATCAGTTCTATTCCCGCTCTTCTCTGATTGAAAATGGCATTTTGATATTCCAGTTCGGCAACTTCCAGATCATTTTCTGCATCAATAAGCTGGGATGATTTGCTCATCCCATACCGGAATTCTTTTTCAGCTTGTACCAAAGCATTTTTTGCCAGTTCTTTTTCTTTGGCTTTCAAGGCGATCTGTGCAGTAGCAATATCATAATTGGTCTGATTATTGGCCAGGTTCAGGGATAATTTTTTCAGGGCATCTTCTTTTTGATTCTGAAGGACTTCTTTTCCCACTTTTGCTGTTTCTTCAGCATGTTTTCCTTCTTTTCCGTCAAAGATTTCCCATTTAAAGCCTATTCCTGCAGTAAGTAATGGAAAGATATTGACATTATTCGGACTCCAGTCCAGCTTCTTTCCTTCATAACCAAGCAATGGAACAGCCGGAATAATATTTTCTGAACTCTTGATCCTGTTTCCATATAATCCGATATAATAAGCTGAAGCCATCAGCTGCACTTTAGGGATCATCCATGTTCTCTCGGCCTTTATTTTATAATCGGCAGCGTTGATCCCATGTTCCAGCGCCCGGATTTCGGCTCTCTGCTCGATTCCTTTTTCCGCAGCCAATAGTTCTACCGGAGATAAAACAGGATCTATCAGCCTTAGTCTTTCCTTGCTGATTCCTGTCAGGATATACAACTGTGTCAGAAGGAGTTCTTTTTTTCCTTCATATTCCACTACTTTTGCATTCAGAGTAGCCTGAGCCAGTTCAATTTTCTTGTGATCATATGGGGTAATCAATCCATACCCCAAGGCTTTATCAGCAGTCTTTTTATTGATGTCAAGCCTTTTTGTACTTTCGTCCAGTACTTTTCTGGACTGATGAATCAGGGCCAGCTGGTCGTAAGCTTTAGAAATAGTAGCCACCACTTCATCCCTTGTTTTTTCCAGTAAAATATCTTCAGACTTTTTCTTTTCTTCCACTGCTTTTTTCAGATACTTCACTTTTCCTCCGGAATACAGCAGCATTTTGGCATCTGCTTTGGCAACACCTGAAAATCCTGATACGTTAAAGTTATTGTTGAAGGCACCTTCCGGGATATTGATGAAAGGGGCTAAGTTAATTTCCGGTGACGTCAGTCTTGCTGTTCCATTCAGATAGCCGGCTTTACCGCTTAGTTCCAATGTAGGGAGAAAGATATCTTTCAGCTTGTGTTCATCAAGATCGGTAAGTTTATTCTGGGTAATCTGCATTTTAAGGCTCGAGTCCCGAACCAGTGCACTATCTAAAAAGTTCTTTAAAATCCGGCGCAGACTGTGCCCAGCCTACAGCAGGAAAAGCAAAAAAACTAAACGCAAAAATCAATAAATTGTTTTTCATGGTTTATGTTTATAACAAATATAATGCAAAAATTGTTTAATTCATCATAGATAATTCAACAAAGCTGTGAATTTAAAGCAAGTTTAAAATATGTTTAATCATTATACACTATTGATCATGGATATATCCCGTTTGTTTAAGTTTAATTTAAAAGAAGTTTTATTGTAAAAAATGTTGACTTAATTTTCATTGATGCTGTGTTCTGTTTAAAAAAATGACGGAGGATAAACAATGTAAAAACAAAAAATATAAAATTTTTCAGAAACGTCTCGTCCTTTGTGGCGAGAAGCCGGAAGTTACTTTTCAGCTGTAATTACTACAACCAATGGTACTATTCATTTACTTTAAAGAAAACCAACAGATGGAAACATCCATATTTTACACAAAAAAGGCCCTCCACATCACTGCAGAGAGCCTTTCGTTTATAATAAGCATATTTTTACTTCTGAACTGCCTTTTTCATTGCGGCATCAGGGCGTAAAACCCTGTAGCGGACTTCAATATCTTTAGGCACATAAAACACTAATGGAAGTTTACTGTTGTACCTTACGATTTCCGGTTTTAAGGTAACAAACTTTTTAGTCAGCTTTTGTTCCGGGCAGGCCATCAATGTTCCTGCTGTTTCTCCTTTGGATTCCACTTCATAATAGTTGTACCCCCATCCCTGAAGATCCTGGCTTTTCATTTCTCCCATTAAGGAGTATTTATTGCAGTCTAACATTTTTTCGGTTCCAACGAAAACTTCTACTTTTAAATCATTTTCATTTTTTGCTATCGGAAGCTGAATATATACTTGCTTATAACCTTCTTTAGCTTTCGGGAACATTTCAATCTGCAGTTTTTCAAACTTTTCAGCTTTCTTTTGAGCGAAAGCAGTTACACCCGCCATCAATACCAATCCTGTAATTAAAGTTTTTGAAAATTTCATTTTATTGGGTTTAAAATTTTAATTACTACCCTATAGCCAAAAATCATTCCAAAATCTGAACCCCTGTACCTTTTGTGTGGGCATTCATCTGTGGGGCATAATAGTTCTGCATAGTGGTAATCCCGTTGGAAAATTTACCGGAAGCATTGGCAACCACGTCATACTCAAACACATATTTTCCTTTTGGCATGTATTGAATATAGAAATTAGTGGAAGCATCTTTTGTAGACTGATAATAGCCTAAATTATTTTTCCACTGGTACCCCGATAAAGCATCTAATGGTTCAAATCCTGCGGCGCTCATATCTTTAATATGAATAAATTCCATCGGACGATCTGTATTTAAAATCATTCTTACCGTCACCTTATCTCCTACTTTTAATGGAGTTCCGGAGGATATTTTCTGAAGTTCTTCACCGTTTACAGTTTTCACTTTTTTATAAAGTTCTTTCGTCACAGAGATATAGTTTTCAGAGGATTTAATTTTATCCAGGTCTTCATAATACTGCCAGAACAGTCCGCCCTGTACAATTCCCGGCCCCGGTTTTGTTACGGTAACGGTTCCCAGATCTTTATTGATTATGTCTGTTTTCACGGTAGATTTCACATAGCCCGTAGCCTGTGTTTGCGTTGACAATTCTTTTCCACCCCAGACAACAGTAGCTTTGTCACTCTCTCCTCCTGTCCAGGATTTTCCTGTATTAAGTATCGTAAAGATAACCTCAGCAGTTCCTCTCGAGCTTCCCCATGCGTTGACTTCTTTCTGGGTCACCAGCCAGATCTTCATCTCTTCGATAAACTGCTGGTCATTGGCTTTTAATTTGTTGAATGCTTCCAATGCACCGGCATGATTCACTACTTTTGAACCAAACCATCCCCAGTCATTAAAGTTTTGCTTCCAGTAGACTCCTTGTGTTTTGGTATCTGTAGAAGTTTCTTTCAGATAGGTCATCAATTTATCAGATACATCTTTCAGACCGTAGTCGTTCATCAGCAATGCTGCACGATGTAATCCGAAGAAAGTAAAGTCTGTGATTTTTGCTGTTTTTGCCTTTTGTTTTACCAAGGTTTTCAAATTTGCCCCACTTCCTTTCAACGGGTGTTCTTTTTCCCAATAGTTCCGGGTATCCAGATAATCCAGTGCCCAGTTGCTCCAGACATTATCTTTCTTTACATCCCAGTATTTGCTGATCTCATTATCAACATACTGAATCAGTTTTGCTACCAGGATTTTTTTGTTCAGAGCTTTGATAGTCTTTCACATTATCCTTTAACCAGAAGTTGATTTTCCCTAAGTTTTTAAGGATATACAAAGAAGTCCCGTAAGAACTCGGGTATCCTGAATACCATGAGAATCCGCCATCAGGATTCTGAAGTTTTTTTAATTCATCCCAATCCTGCTGAATGGAGTTTTTCATCGTATTTGCATCAAAGAGTAATGCTAATTTCTGCATCTGCTCTTCTTCATTTTTACTTTGAAGCACCCAGGGCGTTTCTTCCAGCAATAGCTGTTTCAGTTCCTGGTTCTTTTCAAGGTTTGAGTTGAGTAGTCCTTTATTTTGATATTCTTCAAAAACAGTTTTCATTTTCGGATTGGCCTTGAATATTTCAGCAGCCAGTACATCGGCAAACCATTTATTGAAAATTACATCTGCAGATCTGTTTGGATCATTTTTCAGGCTTGGAAGCGCAAACATAATCTCCCAGATCGGGTTGGTGGTTAATTCTAAGGTGTTGGAAACATTAGAAGCCGTTGTGGAAGTATTATTTTTAAGATGGTCCAGAACAAAGGTCTTCGTTTCTCCTTCTTTTACAAAAACAGGAACGGCATCCGTAACCAGCATTCTGTTGGGCAGTACTGCTACTGCCTGTTGTTCTCCATCGGAAAAGGCTCCGGCTTTGGCCACTATTTTCAAAATAATGGAAGAAACATTATCAGGAACTTTCAGTTTCCAGGTTAATGCTCCGTTTCCGTTTTCAGCGATATCAAAGTTCTGTATTCCTGAGGTTACTCCGAATTTTGAAGAAATGTCTTCATTGGTAAAGGCATCTAATATCTTCAATTCGGCAGAACCGCTTAGTTTTTTGCTGCTAAGGTTGGATAGCTTTGACTGTAGGTTCAGCTCATCTCCTTCTCTTAAGAACCTTGGATAATTCGGTGTTACTGAGAATTCTTTTTGGGTCACTACTTCTTTTTCCAGGGTAGCAGCTCTGGCATCTTTGGTATGAGCCAGGAACATCAGTTTCCATTTTGTAAGGGCTTCAGGAGAGGTGAATTCAAAGTTGACATTGCCTTCAGCATCTGTTTTAAGATCAGGATAGAAGAAAGCAGTCTCGTTCAGGTTTTGGCGAACAGGGACTTTTTCCAGGTTTTCTTTTTGCTCCGCCTGGTTTTCAACATCTGCTTCAACCTGTTGTACTTCTCCAGCTTCTTTTGATACAGCTCTTTTACTATATCCTGTCACCACAACTTCCTCAATATTTTTATTTCTTGCCATAGCAGAAGGTGCCGGCATAACGCTATCATATGCAACAGTAATTCCTGCTGCTCTTCCTTGGAGTGAAGAAAGCAGGTTGCCATCAAACCAATTAAAGCTTGGAACCTCTACATACGAACCGTTGAAATACTTAAATCTTTTCTGGTACCCCTTCTGCAAAAGATAATTTCTGATAGCATAAGAGGTAATGATCTTAAACGGCACATATAATTTATCCCAGCTATATGTATTTTCTGCAAACTGATCCAGCGACATATCGTACATATTGGCCAATACTTCAGCATTGATCTTTTCTTTATCATTTCCGGTTACTTTCACGGTCCATTTTTCCTTAGAGTTAGGTTCCAGTTTATCCCTGAAGGTAATGGTTTCAATTTTCAAAGGTTTCTCAGTATCTTTTATTTTTAAAGAAACAGGCTGTGTATTCACATCATTAAATGCAACTACCTGAAACTGGATATTCAGTTCTGAGACGCTTTTATCTTTTGGAATATCAGCTGTATATTCCAATATTCCTTTTTTCAGCTGGTGAGTTTCAGAAATTGTTTTTCCTGAACCATCCTGAACAAAAACATTCACTAATGCATCCGGAATGGCTGAATACACATAGATTTTCACTTTTTCTCCCCTTGAAACTTCCTCTTTCGGGGCAATAACGGTCAGGAACGTTTTTTGTCCCGGTTTCAATGTGCTTTTATCCCAGACACTGAAATTTTGTGAAGTCCTGATCGTATCTTTTCCTTCAATATTGAACAGTTCCAGCCGGTAATCTCCTGCCTCCAGTTTTCCCAAATCAAGATTATCTGCTGTTGGCTGTTGTTGTCTTTCTACAATCACTTTTTCGGTCTTCCAGTTTTTGATATCATCATTTTTATCAAATAAATCATGAGGAAACCTTCTGATAAATTCTTCTTTTGAATATTTCGGAAGATCCTGAACTGCAGATTTGAAATTATCCCTGAAAATTCTGTCCGGGGCTGTCAGTTTGGATAATTTTACCTGATAAGGCTTCCTGAGGATTTGTTCATTATAATTTTTTGTTTCTACTTTTAGCTTTACATTTTCGTCGCTAAAGGTATTCTTAATCTCATCTGCTTTGATGTAATGGGAGACAGAAGCTACTTTAAGCTGAGTATCGGCAGATTGCGTTTCTCCGTTGATATCGGTAACTGAAGCATTGATTTCATAGTTATCAACCTGAATACCTTCCAGCTTTTCATCCTTTTTAAGATCAAGACGGATTACAAATTCTCCTTTTTCGTTGGTTTTCACCTCTCCCAGAATTGAATTTTCATTGTCATCATCGTCTTGTGGATACCACCAGAAATATTTCCATCTGATGTTATGCTTTTTGATTTCGTAATGAACGGTTGTATTATTTAAGGCCACTCCGGAAAACATCATTGCTTTTCCTTTCAGCTCTATCGTCTGGCCATATTTATATTCTTCTTTTACAGGTTCAAAAGTAACCTCAAATTTAGGTCTTTTGTACTCTTCCACTCTGAAATCCTTATATCCCTGCGGATCGCCTTCTGTTTTCAGATAAAAGGTACCGTTCAGCTGACCTTTTGGCAGGATAAAACTTCCATGGTAAGAACCAAATTCATTGGTGGTAAAATCTTGTGAAGAAACTTCCTGGCTGTTGGCATCCAATAAAGTAATTTTCTGCTTAAGGCCCGGTAATACAGATTCTACCTCCTTATTCAGCTGAGTATTGATGACTTTAAAATAGACGGTCTGGCCTGGTCTGTAAATAGCCCTGTCTGTAAATATCTGTATTGTTTTACGAGAATCTTTGTTAGGATTAAAATTTTCCACACCATTGCTTCCATATACCTGCATCATCTGGAAGTCATTGGTTTTTGGCTGACGGATCAAAAAGGTCCTGTAATATTCTTTATTGGCGGTGGAAGGAAATTTGAAAATCCCTTTTTCGTTAGTTTTTCCATCCACTTTGTTCAAAGTTTTATTAGAAACAAACTCGTAGAAAATAAGGTTTTCATTGCTTACAGGCTTCCCGTTTTCGCTGTTTACTAATTTCAGTTCATTGGACAATGGGTTATTGTCTGTTTTGGTCTGATAAATGACTGTATTCCCGGAAACCAAAAAATAAAAATTCTGTCTGGAATTATTCTCCTTTGTACCGTCACCCGCCACAGAATATTCTACAACATACGCTCCGGCAGGAAGGGGTTGTATTTCCAATGAAGTTTTATGAACCTGGTAATCTTTAGGATCGGAAAGCTGATAGGTCTCCTTTCGCACCAGGTTCTTTTTTGATCCGTCCGAAAATATCGGCATACGAGTTTTGAATATACTGCAGCAGAGAAGTAAAATCCTCTTTTACTTCATAAATGTTTAAAGAAAACTCAGATACATTTTTATATTCTGCCACCAGATGAACCGGCATATTGCTCTGAGTCTGCTGTTCATATCTGATATTGAGCAACGGAGTGATAATCTGCTCCTCTTTATTTCTGATATTTCCCAGAAAAGGGGATTTGGGGTATTGGCTTTTTGCCTGTGCAGCCACTGCAATGGCTTCTTTATTTTTCTTTTGGGTAATCAGCTCATTCATGATATCTTCCATGATGAGTACTTTATAATCGCCTTCTACATTTGATTTTAACAGATTCTGAAGTTGCTCAAGCCTGTCTTTACACTGGTTGAAATTGCAGTTTTCTACCAGCTTTTCTTTCATGAAATACAGCCTGGAGTTTCCTTCGTTTTTCGCAATTAACTCATCAAAAATGGTATTCACAGAAACACGATTTTCAGCAAGTTCATTTTTAGTAAAAAGGGCGTTATCTGCTAAAAAACTGATTTTCTTTAAGGAATACCAATCAAAAAGAGTTGGGAAATAAGCGATATCTTTGGTACCCGAAAACACTTCTTTATATTTCTCCAGGGCAACCGCCTTCATTTCAGGCTTCTGCTGATCCAGCTCCTGATAGGTTTTGGTTAAATAGTTTTTAAAATCAAGTTTGCTCCAGGTTTCAATCTGTGACAGGTCTTGTGAATTGATATTGGTCCTCCCGTTGATCTTCCAGGAATTCTGGTTGTAATAATCCAGGAAAAAGCTACTGAGTAACACTTTGAATACCAGTTTCCCTTCTCCTTTCAGTTTCCCTTCTGTTTGCTGAAGCTTACTGAAAAATTTCGACGCGGCATCGTTCTGATCATCATCCACGGTCCGGTTGACAATACTGAATTCCGCTTTCAGTGCACGGATCAGCTGCAGGGTATTATTTTCTTTCATCGCCTGATTTTGTATGTCTAAAATAACGGGAAGATTAGATTTATAAGCTCCCTTCTTGCTGTTTTCTACAATTTTTTTCCATTGGTCATCATAGTATTTCTGTGCAAAAACCTTTGAAAACCCCAGCATTAAAAGCAAAAGCATAAATATCTTGGAAAATCTTTTCATATATATTATTTTTGATAAATGAACCTATTAAAAATACTGAAAAAATCTGTCATAGACAGCCAAATTTATGTCTCTCTGATGGGAACTCTTTTTGCAGTATTTTTCATGAAAGAGCAAAACACATTCCGTTTGCCCACTATAGTCTTTATTTTCATTACGTATTTCAGTGGCTATCTGTACACTAAATACCAATATACGAGACATTTTTTTTAAGATATTGGTTCTGAATGCAGTGGCCGGAATAGTATGTGCTCTTTTAATTA
Source organism: Chryseobacterium sp. P1-3 (assembly GCF_000738495.1). Classification (NCBI taxonomy): domain Bacteria; kingdom Pseudomonadati; phylum Bacteroidota; class Flavobacteriia; order Flavobacteriales; family Weeksellaceae; genus Chryseobacterium; species Chryseobacterium sp. P1-3. The sequence continues at coordinate 718,649 of NZ_JPEQ01000004.1, read as the reverse complement.
TTTATAATCATAATGAGGTGAGGCTCCTGAAATGGTTTATCATTGTAGTACTGGGGCTATTGTACAATAGTTTTTTTTCTGGACGTGTATATCCGTAAAATTCCTTTTTTTAAAAGTTTTTTTATGTGGGATTGATCTGGGCCCTGGTGAATTGCTGGCTGACGCTTCCGGAATTCAGCATTCCTATTTTTCTGATCAGTTTTTTTTATATCACGGCATTGGTGCTTCCGTTCGACATCCGGGACATGAACAGTGACAGGGTAAAAACTTTTCCCATGCTGGTAGGAGTTCAGAATACAAAATACATTGCATACATCCTTGTTTTTATAAGTTGCATCATCGGAATTTTTACCCTGAAACCTCTGTATGCGGTTTCTTTTTTCCTTTCCTGTATTGTCACTTTTTTCTTGATTTATTTCTCTGAAAATAAAAGAGATGACGCTTATTTTTCATTCGGGGTGGAGACCTGCTCGGCACTTCCTTTTTTATTTTTGCTAATAATGGAGTATTTTTGACGAATGATTATCAAGAAACTTTCCCTGTACAATTTCAAAAACCATTCGGAGAAAAAATTTGAGTTTTCCCCGCAGATCAACTGCTTTGTAGGTAATAATGGTGTGGGAAAGACCAATATCCTGGACGCACTGCATTATTTGTCCGTGGGAAAAAGCTTTCTGGGAAATACTGACGTTAACAATATTAAAAAAGAAGAAGATTTCTTTACTATTGATGCTGAAATTCAAAATGAGGACAGTGATGATATAATCAGAGTTTCCCAGCCTAAAGAAGCTAAAAAGGTCATCAAAAAGAATGATAAAAGCTATGACAGGCTTGCAGATCACATCGGATACCTGCCAAGTGTTATGATTTCACCTTATGATTCCAACTTAATTTCGGATTCAGGGGAAAGCAGACGCAGGTTTCTGGATTCGATGATTTCCCAGACAGATTCTGAGTATCTTTTTGACCTGATCCAATACCAGAAAGCCATTCAGCAACGGAATGCCCTATTGAAATATTTTGCCAAAAACAGAACCTGGGACAGGGATTCCCTGGAGATTTATGATGATCCGATTAGCCGGTTCGGGACTAAGATTTTTAATAAAAGAAAAGAGTTTGTGGAACAGCTCAACCCTATTGTTCAGAATTTTTACCAGATCATCTCCGGAGGAAAAGAAACGGTTTCAGTGATTTACGAATCTCACTTACTGGAAAATACTTTTGAGAATCTTTTAAAAGAAAGCCTTGAAAGGGACCGCATGCTTACCTACACTTCGAAAGGTATTCATAAGGATGACCTCCTTTTTGAAATGGATCATGTTCTGATCAAAAAAACCGGTTCCCAGGGACAACAGAAATCTTTCCTTATCTCCTTAAAGCTTGCCCAGATGAGCCTTGTCAAAGAGTTAACTAAAAAGACCCCTATTCTCTTACTGGATGATATATTTGATAAGCTTGATGATACCCGTGTTTCCCAATTGATCGAATTGGTGAACAGGGAAAGCTTTGGCCAGATATTCATCACGGATACACACCGGGAACGTACGGAAAGTGTTGTAAAAAAAATCAATGAAGAAAGTATCATTTTTGAAGTGTAGTCTATAAAAATTCAGGATTCTCACCAATATGGAAAAAAGTACAACTTTAACCTTGGATTCTAAACTTTAAATCTTAAATTTCACAATGTAAGGTTACCTTACAAACCAACTAAGAACCACACACCTCCTCCTCCCGATTATGAAGAAGAAAAAAACGTGAATACCAATCCTCCGAACTTGTAAAATCCTTTGCCAGAATATATGGTTTTGAAGATAAGCTTGTGGCTTTTGATATCAAAGATTTTCTAGAAGATTACCTCGATGAAAGCCTGTTCAATGAGATCCGGAGTGTCAACATAGAAAAAGGCTGCATCATCATTAAAATAGATTCTCCATTGCTGAAACATGATTTTCAGATGCGTAAAAGTTTTTATCTGAAAAAATTTCAGGATAAATTCGGTATGGAAAAATTTGAGGATCTGCAGATACTTTAATTTTCGTTATCATGTAAAGGATCAGAAATGTATCTTTGATGCTGTATTTTAAATTTCACGCTGATTTTTCAGATACCTCGGAGTATTCCTCCAGCAGCAAATTCTGGCATCATGAATGTATAATCGTAATATAGTCTAAAATAAAAAGGTTGCTCCATTACTTATGAGGCAACCTTTATTTATTCCTATTTTAATGATCCTGTTCTTCCGATTTATTGGAAATCGTACTGCTCATCAGATCATTAGCCTGTTTATCCAACCCTGAGCGTAATGGGAAGAAAAATTTTAACGGATGTTTTACAAAATAACTGAAGATCTCTTTATAGATTTCACTCACCTGCCCAAAATTCATTTTCCTTGACCTGAAAGCCAGGAACATTGACAAGCTGAAACTTACCAGGAAGTTGAAAAAACCTATTAAAAATACGGTGAAGAAGGAAATCCAGAAGGTATAGGAATCTACTGAAAAATCTTTACCATAAAGGCCTAATGCAAAGTTTCCTGCAGCAAAGGTGATATGCCTGATATCCAGATCCAGTCCAAAAAACAAGCCTATTGGTGCCGTAGCTCCCAGGAAAACCCCAAACCAGAAATTGGAAACAATCCCCGGCCAGTTTTTAGCATAATATTTTGAAAGTCCTTTTGCAAATTTCTTCCCGAAAAAGCTTCTGATCGAAAGGTTTTTAGCAATCCTCTCCGGGATCTGATAAAACACGGAGTTGTTTCCGATATTTCCTGAAATAATTCCTGAAATAAAAAGATAAAAACCAGCAATACTGGCATGCAGAATAGCCTTAGATTTAAAAGGATCCAGATCTTTTAATAATTTATCCGATCTGTCAACAGCCAGGTTCTGTGAGAAAAAGACATCCAGACCATAGATGATGGCCAATGCCACCGGAAAAGCAAGCAAAACATTCCCTACAAAGGCAATAAACTGACTCCTGAAAAGTTTGGACACAAGGTGTGCAAATTCAGTATTGTTTCTTTTGCTGTTTCCTTCCTCGGATAATACTTTGGTCATCGTAGCTGCAGTCATAGCCGGTTGCTTCGTTGCCAGCGTAAATCCCATGAGGTAAATCATGATAAATCCCATCGCATAGTTCATGGAATACAAAAATGCATGTGAAAAGTCACTGCCGGGAATATAGCCATACAGCATTTTCAAAACACAAAGTGCTCCCACGATGATTCCTCCTCCACTCGCCTTGTAAAACATAGTCATATATTCCCTGCGCGTGGATGTGATATAGTGAGCTCCTGTTTCCGCTGTGTGATTGGTAATAAGGTGGGAGATCAGCCTCGTACTATCGTTGATGAGGTCAGCAATATTATTTTTATGAGATTTATAGTTCAGGATATTGAAAATCAACTGTTTTGACTTGATCAGCACATCTTCTTCAGAATCAATCACCAGCAGCTGGACAATCTCATAGATCCTCTTTGTCTGCTGACGGATTTTCAGTAAAGACTGGTTGATCTTTCCCGAAATACCATATTTGGCAGAATTTTTAAAAGCAATGTTTACAAATTCAAGGCATTGTTCTGCATAGATCTTAATTTGCTTGTACCTGCTGTCTTTGGAATGCAGTTGCAGTTCAGGATCATTAACCAGATCTTCTGCCAGTGTTTCCAGCTCATTCTGAAGGGCTAAAAACGGGTTATCAAGGTTTCTGTATTGGGGAGCCATCCTTACAACTTCCACTTCCATCGCCATTCCGGTTACCCGCCAGGAAAGAATATTCATTGAAAAGATAAGTTCTTTCTTTACATTTGGCCTGATAATAAAATCTGAAGCTCCCAGAAGGGTTAAAAACTCATTGATCTCATTTTCGGGAAGGTTGTGTAGGTATTTCAGATCCGTTTTAGGTCTCAGACTTACATTATCGATCATATACCAAACCGTTTTCTCATTCTCTACCGAAGGTAATACCTTATTCAGAATCCTTTTTTTCAATTCCGGGAAAAAGGCGTTTTCTGAAAGGATATTGGCTTCTGTGAGAGACAGGTTGAAAGGCCTTCCTTTAAAAATATTATGGATATAATGTTTAAAGTTATCCGCAAAATTGGGATTGCTTCTGAGAAAATTGAGCACATCTGTAAAGTCCGCCTTTTTTATACTTTCCAGAAATTCTGCAAAGGGTTCTAAAGAAAGGGTTTCGTTCTTAAAAGAAAAATATTTTTTAAGAACTGACTCAAAATTTGTGCTGGAATTAAAGAATTTCATTAGTACAAAGATACTATTTCAAACTCACATTCCTCATCTGTCTCATGATCCAATTGTGTTTCTTCCTCAGATAAGGGGATGGATTTTTAGGATCGTATTTCTTCGGATTGGGCAATACAGCGGCAATCCAGGCTGCATCCGAAGCACTTAAATCTTTAGATGATTTTCCAAAATAATACCGGGCAGCAGCTTCTACTCCAAATACTCCCTGTCCCATCTCGATAGAGTTCAGATATCTTTCAAGAATAATATCCTTACTCCATACTTTCTCAATAATGAAAGTATAAATAGCTTCCAATCCTTTTCTGATCCAGCTTCTGCCTTGCCAAAGAAAAACATTTTTGGCCGTCTGTTGGGAAATGGTACTTCCTCCTCTTATTTTTTTCCCTTTTTCATTATACTTCATTGCCTTTTCAATAGCTGTATAATCGAAGCCGTTATGGTTAAAAAACTTTTGATCTTCAGAAGCGATCACTGCTTTTTTCACATTGTTCCCCATATCATCATAAGAGATATAATCTCTGTGAAGTTTCCCATATTCAAAAAGCCCTCCTATCTGGGTAATGGTAATCGGCGGATTAAAAAACCTGCCCCAGATAATAAATACAACATTCATTACAAGAATGATGAAGATAAGCTGTTTAATTTTTTTCCACATAACTTCTATAAAAAGAAAGGCAAAAATAAGCAATCGCCCGGGTTACTGCAACTCTTTCATATAAGTCAGCTGATAACCGGGCAATAGTTCGGGATGAAAAATTTTAATATAATCTTTGAGGATCAAATCGGCTCTTACCACTCCGCTTTCAAAGAAGTCATTGGCTCTTTGTTTTTCTTTCCCTGATAATGTATAGATTTTCCCTTTATTGAAGACTTCTAGTTTTCCATATAAGGAATTTACTTTCTGCATTTCTTTTTTAGAGGTATAGTTTCCTGCATTTACCCAGTACTGTACGCCGTTAGTTTTTGCAAACACTTCTTCAAACCCCATGGTTAGTGCTTTTTCATCCTTATTATCTTTCAGTATATATGAAGCATTGGCATCAGCAATATAGTGGGCAACAGAGGTATTTCCACCAGGAAGATACCATACATCACCATACATTTCATTGGCTAAAACCAAAGGTTTTTCTTTAGAAGTAAGGGCCAGTTTTTTTAATTCATTATAATTTTCAGCTATTTCCTCATATTTGGCTTCCGCTTCTTTTTCTTTTCCTAACAACTCTCCAAAAAGCTTTATATAGGCTGTTTTCTCTAATGGCTTCTGTTCCATATACTCATCCAGGAATATAACCTGAATTCCGTTATTTTTCAGTAATTCGTAGGTATTCTCAAAACTGGCAATATGATTGGTGAAAATAGCGTCAGGTTTCAATGCGATAATTTTCTCGACATCATATTTCTGATCACTTCCTACATTTTGGATTTTCCCTTCTTTAATAAGGTTTTGAATTTTTTCTGAATAAATATACTCCGGACTAGAGACTCCGATAATCAGATTTTCGGCTCCAAGCTCTGAAATATACCCTGCCATACTTGCGTTCAGAAGAATGATTTTCTTAAAAGGAGTCTGATTTTTATTAAAATTATAGGTGAAATTTCCTGATTTCAGCTCCAATGTTCCATCATGCTCCTTAAATTGGGTACGGCTTGAAATATGAGTCCAGTCTGAGGACGAAATTTTTGATTCTCTTTTACAGGTAATTAGCGAAAAAACCGTAAATAAAAGTAAAATTTTCTTTTTCATCTTTCAAAGAACGGAAAAAAGTGCTATATTTGCAAACCTTTAAACAATAAGGAAACAACGGCCTCGTGGCGCAACTGAATAGCGCATCTGATTACGGCTCAGAAGGTTACAGGTTTGAATCCTGTCGAGGTCACTTAAGGAGACAACTATTAAATAGTTGTCTCTCTTCTTTTTTGTGCATAAAAATCTATATATCAAACTTTTACAATCTGATATGTTATGGTTTGAATTTTTACGTATAAAAACCTGAGTCTGTCTGAAATTGTCAGTCTAAAAGTGCTATAACAGTGATTTCAGCAGCATTGAAGCGTGGTTTGAAATCCCATTAAGGTTCTAGTATTTTTTTCTCTTTTGGCTTATCATAATTTTTTGATACTAATATAATTTTAGCTTCCTTCTCATTTACCTAAATTCCATTCTTAGCTAGAAGAATAATTGCTTGCTCAACTGAAACGTTTTTTATCAATGAAATTCATTTTTCTTATTAGATTCTCGGTTAATTTTTTTTTAATAATATTTTTGAAAATGCTTGATTCAAGTCCAAAGAGAGATCTCCTGTTTTATAATCAATATCTTTCATACAATATGTTTCTTGATGGTAGTAGCTTCATTCTATCAAGTCTGATCGTCCCGCTCCTCTTAATAACAAAACTCTTCCAAATCATTATACTTGAGCCTTTCAACAAAGTAATCTGGACTTTCTAACAAACCCTAAAGGACAGCATCGATGTAATTTTGTGTCAATAATAACGATGCAATTGAGCGAAGTTTTAAAAGACAATAAAATGAAAATAATTAACCAACATTATGTCGATGGTCAATTTCGGCCTTCGACAGGTAGTGAGAAAATGGATATCATTAATCCTTCGGATGAAAGCCTCATCGGCCATGTCTTATTGGGTAATGAGCAAGATATGGAGGCTGCAATAGTTGCTGCATCAGCAGCTTTACCTTCTTTTTCACAGACAAGCAGAGTACAGCGCATGGATTACCTACAGCAATTACATGATGCGCTAATGGAGCGGCTCGACGATCTGCAGGAAGTAACCACTACAGAGTATGGTGCAACGATACAACGGTCTCGCTGGTCAAACCAGTATGCCGCAGAGACCTTCCTCTACTTCAAGGAAATCCTTAAGGATTTTTCTTTCGAACGCCGCATAGGCCAATCAGTAGTTTCTATGGTGCCAGTTGGTGTAACTGGAATCATGACGGCCTGGAATGCCAATTCAGGTTCCATATGTGTGAAGCTGGCTGCTGCGATAGCAGCTGGCTGTACCGTAGTGATCAAACCCAGTGAAATGAGTGCGATGCAGTCGCAGGTTTTGGCAGAGTGCTTCGACCGAGCTGGACTTCCAGCTGGCGTAATCAATATGGTGCATGGACGCGGAGACATTTTGGGCACGGTATTGTCTACCCACCCTGCTGTGGCCAAAATTCTGTTCACAGGTTCTACAGTGGTTGGCAAGATCATTGCGCGTAATGCAGTGGACACCATGAAACGCGTCACGCTGGAACTCAGTGGAAAATCACCGAATATTATTCTCGATGATGCGGATTTCGATACTGCAATACCGATGGCGATAAATGCGGCCTTTATGAATAGTGGTCAGGCTTGTATTGCTGGTACACGACTGCTGGTGCCGGAAGCTAAACTGCAAGAGGTTAAAGATATCTTGCTTAAAACGATGGCTACACAAAAAGTTGGTAATCCAAGAGATGGGCAGACGGTCATTGGGCCAATGGCCAGTCAGAAACAGTTTGACCGGATACAACATTATATCAGGCTGGGTATCAACGAGGGCGCGGAACTTTTAGTTGGCGGTCTGGGCAAGCCGGAAGGACTAGAGAACGGATTTTACGTCAAACCCACTATATTTACAGGTGTAAGTAATGAAATGACAATTGCGCAGGAAGAAATTTTCGGGCCTGTATTATCTGTTATTACCTACAAAACTGAAGAAGAAGCCATTGCCATTGCCAACGATACCATATATGGACTGCATGCTTATGTAAGCAGTTCAGACATGGAGCGGGCGCAACGAGTGGCTGCACAGATCAATGCAGGAAGGGTTTCGATCAATACGATCTATCACGATGCATTGGCTCCATTCGGCGGATTTAAACAATCTGGCTTGGGCCGAGAAGGTGGCCTATATGGCCTCGAGGAACAATTAGAACCAAAAGTAATTATAAGCTAATCGTTATGGAATGCAAAAATGATATTTCCAAAAAAGCAAAAGATGCCGCTACAGGCCCCAGAATAGTACTAAATACGTATTCCGGGAACACGATTGAAGGCGAAGCTTTTGTAGCAGATCATATCTTCAGTTATATTCTCCAGGGTAAGCAGGATGTCTGGCTTGCTGATCAAAAACACTCTTATCGGGAAGGTGACTTCCGCTTTTTTCGACGCAATCAGCTGACCAAATACGTAAAAAGTACCACCGATGGAAGTTTCAGATCTATAGCAGTGCATATCGATCAGTGCACCTTAAAGGAAATGAGCGAGCAGTACGGACTGAAAACCGACAGCATAATTGATCCCCATGCTGCACTGCTGATCCACTCGGGGGCATTGCTGAAAGGTTTTGTAGATTCCTTGGTTCCCTATTTGCAGCAGCAAATGGATGACCGCATTGTGGCGCTTAAGGCTAGAGAACTTGTTTTACTGCTTATTCAGCATAATCCGGCATTTAAAAATGTGTTGTTTGATTTTAATGAACCGGGTAAGATCGACCTCGAAGCTTTTATGAACAGCCATTACCGCTACAATGTACCAATGGAACGTTTTGCTTTTCTTACGGGTCGCAGCCTTTCCGGTTTTAAACGTGATTTTGAAAAGCAGTTTAATACCAGCCCGGGCAGATGGTTGTTGCGGAAGCGTCTGGATACAGCCCGCTTCCTGATCGAACAGCAAAAAGAGAAGCCATCCGATGTATACTTGGATCTGGGTTTCGAGGATCTCTCCCACTTTTCCTTTGCCTACAAAAAAGAATTTGGTTATGCGCCAAATAAAAAACATTCATAACATAAAAATCAATTAAAATGGACATACAATTAAAGGGTAAACGTGCCCTGGTAACCGGATCTAGTTCCGGATTGGGCGAAGCTATTGCCAAAATGCTCGCAAGTGAGGGCGCCATGGTAATCATACATGGGCGTAACCTTAAACGGGCCAATGATGTAGCTGCAGAGATTAACGCTTCCGGTGGATCTGCCACAGTAGCGATCGGAGACCTTGCGACAGATGAAGGCGCCGATGCTGTAGCTGTAGCGGCACTCTCCTCCGGACCGGTGGATATACTGGTTAATAATGCCGGAGTTACTTCCCACAAATCATGGGGCGAAGCAAGTTCGGAAGACTGGTTAGCGCTGTACAATACTAATGTGGTTTCATATGTACGGATGATACAACGCATCGTTCCACAGATGAAGGAGCTTGGTTGGGGCAGGTTAATACATATCGGTGGTGGACTGGCTATACAGCCCATAAAGGAACAGCCACATTATAATGCTACCCTTGCTGCGCGGCATAATATGTCTGTATCGCTCGCTAGGCAGCTTAAAGAGACGGGTATTACCTCTAATATCGTATCTCCCGGAGCTATCATCAATCCAATGGTAGAGCAATGGCTCGAGCAGGCAGCACCTAAATTTGGCTGGGGAACGGATATGGAAGAGATTAAGTACAAAGCAGTTCAGGAGCTTATCCCCAATGATACCGGTAGGTTTGGTGCACCTGAAGAAATTGCGGGTGCCGTTGTCTACCTCTGTAGTCGTTTTGCTGACTATATCAGCGGTTCTGTACTACGGGTCGACGGAGGGACAATCCGTTGTTTATAAAATCAGACCAACAAAGTGAAACAGCGGTTTATTTACCGCTGTTTTTCTGTTTTTGAAACTTTTTGTTTTCATATTTACTATAACTGCATCTGCTCTGTAGACCAATCTAAGATCTTCCTCACCTTTTCATCGAAGATGTGCTGCAAACACCACAGTTACCACCTGTTCGAATATTTGTCTAATTTATACGCAATTTACAGATATATTATTCAAAACGATCAGCTATAGCATCATCTTGTTCGCGGATTAAAATAACCAACTCGACAGCTAATATGTCCGCTTCAACCGATTGTTTCTTTCTATAGCCTTTGGCCTGGTCTACATTTGTCTCAACAAAAAGGAAATCAGAACAAAAATTTAAAACAAGAAACAATGAAAACAAAACTTACAACACTTCTTTTAGCAGCTGCATTCTCTCTAAGTATACCTACAATTGCCAGTGCTCAAATCAACAAAACAACCAATACTGTTTCAAAAACAGACACCAGCATTCGTCCTTTTAAGATCAACATTCCACAGTCAAAGCTTGATGAGCTTAAAAGACGTATCGCAGAAACTCGCTTTCCCGATAAAGAAACTGTGAATGATGAATCTCAGGGCATTCAATTAGCACAGTTGAAAGAACTGGTAGCCTATTGGGGGAAAGGATATGACTGGAGAAAACTTGAAAAAAAATTAAATGCTCTTCCGCAATACATAACAAAAATTGACGGTTTGGATATCCAGTTCATTCATGTCCGCTCAAAAGAATCCAATGCACTTCCGGTAATCCTTACCCACGGTTGGCCAGGATCACCGCTAGAATTCATAGATGCCATTGGCCCGCTGACTGACCCTGTAAAATATGGTGGAAAAGCGGAAGATGCATTCGATGTGATTATCCCCGCAATCCCAGGATATGGCTTTTCAGAAATTCCCAAAGAAACAGGTTGGAATCCAGACCGCGTTGCCAAAGCTTGGGATGTATTGGTAAAACGCCTTGGCTACACAAAATATGTATCGGAAGGTGGTGATCATGGTTCAGTGATCTCCGATGCGCTGGCGCGACAGGCTCCAGCCGGGCTTCTTGGAATACACCTTACGATGCCCGCAACAATTCCCGCTGAATTGGTAAAACCGATTAACGCTGGTGACCCTACTCCTATCGGACTTTCAGAAGACGAAGCTAAAGCATATAATTCTCTAAGTACATTCTTTGGAAGAAATGCAGCTTATGGTGGAATGATGGTTACAAGACCACAGACAACAGGTTATCTTCTGTCTGATTCTCCAAGTGCACTTGCGGCATTCTTGTACGAAAAAAATTGCAGAATGGACAGAAAGTGACCTACAACCAGAAAAAGTAATCCCTAGAGATGCAATACTAGATGATATTACCTTGTATTGGTTGACGAATACCGGTGCTTCCTCGTCACGGTTCTATTGGGAAAACAATAACAATAATTTCAGTTCAGATCATCAAAAAACAAAGACTATAAAAGTTCCTGTGGCTATTTCCGTATTCCCACATGAAATCTACCAGGCACCTGAAAGCTGGTCAAAAGCCGCTTATCCCACCCTATATTATTATCATAAAGCGAAAAAAGGAGGACACTTTGCGGCATGGGAGCAACCTCAGATTTTTACTGAAGAACTTAGAGCTGCATTCAAATCCCTTAGGTAATAATATAGTTTAATCCTTTATAAAATTCCAACAATGAAAAAGATCATAATAACAGCCACATTTTTAGCGATGTTTGTATTAGGAACTGTACCTACCTACGCACAAATTGCCTCTAATAATACCGTTCAGCCAGATCAGAGCATTCGTCCATTTCACATCCGAATACCGGATGCAAAGATCACGGATCTGAAAGCACGACTACGGAATACAAAGTGGCCGGATAAGGAACTTGTCAATAACGAAACACAAGGAGTCGAACTTACTACCATGAAGTCACTTGCGGACTATTGGTTGACAAAATATGACTGGCGAAAAATAGAATCAAAACTAAATTCTTACCCGCAGTTCACTACAAATATTGACGGAGTGGATATTCATTTTATTCATGTCCGCTCAAAGAATAAAAATGCACTTCCAATAATTATTACCCATGGCTGGCCAGGATCGGTTATCGAGCAATTAAAGATTATTGAACCGCTTACCAATCCGGAGAAATTCGGAGGAAAAAAAGAAGATGCTTTCGATGTTGTAATTCCGTCCATTCCCGGGCATGGTTTTTCGGGAAAACCCACAGAACTTGGCTGGAACCCTGTACGGGTGGCCAAAGCATGGATCACACTAATGGGCAGACTGGGTTATAACAAGTATGTTGCTCAAGGTGGTGACTGGGGAAATGCAATCTCCGAAAATATGGCACTTATTGCTCCCAAATCATTACTTGGAATTCATACCAATATGGCAGCCACAGTACCAAGTGAGATATCGCAGGCCTTGGCAAAAGGTGTTATACCTACGGATTTAAGTCCAGATGAAAAGAATGCGTTCACACAACTGGACTTTTTCTATAAAAAAGGTTTGGGCTACGCCAATGAAATGAGTCTACGCCCTCAAACCCTTTATGCAATTGATGATTCACCGATCGGACTAGCAGCCTGGATGCTTGACCATGACGACCGGAGCCAAAAATTGATTACACGTGTATTTGCAGGTCAGCAGGAAGGACTGTCCAAGGATGACATTCTTGACAATATATCCTTGTATTGGTTTACAAATACCGGAATATCTTCAGCGCGTCTGTACTGGGAGGCATCCCAAGGGTCCACAGCTGGATTTTTTGATCCAAGGGGATTAAAGATTCCGGTAGCGGTAAGTGCTTTCCCCGATGAAATCTATGCTGTTCCAAAAACCTGGGCCCAACGCGCCTATCCGAACCTGATCTACTTCAATAAATTGGAAAAGGGCGGACATTTCGCTGCTTGGGAGCAACCGGAACTCTTTACAAAAGAAATGAGAAATGCCTTCAAAGCTTTAAGATCAGATCTATAATTAGGGTTTTGAAAAAGTGGACTTTTTTATCGCATTCCCCAAGATCTTCGATGCCCATAAGTGCCGGCTTCAATGGGAAAAAAGTCCATTCTAACCACATTCTACTGTTATGAACCTGTTATTTACGATCTATTTGCATAACAAAACAACAGTTTTTAACAAAAAAATAAGAAAAATGAACAAGCTAGCAATTTTAATGATCACAGTCCTAATGATGTTCTGCGGTTATTCCAAAGGCCAGACTTCCAATGGTCAGGTTACATGGGAATGTATTCTCAAAAGAAAATCCCCTGACGAAGGGGAAATTTCAATGAAAGCAAAAATACCCCAAGGGTGGCATATGTATGCGCTGGGCAATAGTCCCCAAAGCCCCATTAAAATGAACTTTAAATTCCAGCATGGTAAATCTTATGAACTGGTAGGGAAAGTGACCCAACCTACACCACTCCGAAAGTTCGAAAAAGTATTGGGTATTCCTGTAACCTATTTTGAGAACGATGTTGAGTTTAGTCAAAGAATCAAAATAAAAGGAAAGAATGGCACCATCAGGGGGACAATTCAGTTTATGCAATGCAGCGATGAAATCTGCATCCCGCCTCAAGATTTCGGTTTTGCCCTCAAAATCTTCAGTTTATAATTATCGTATCAAAATCCTTAATTCATCTTTTTATCAATAAAATAAAAATCAATAGCATGAAATCGATAAAAGAAATATTATACGTCTTAAGTCTTCCTTTGATCATCACATTGATTATGGCTTTCAAAGGATTTGCAGATGACCAGAAATTAGAAAACATCAAAGCAAAAAATTCGGGTAAAAGCTTCGCCGTCGTCGAACTGTTTACTTCCGAAGGTTGCTGGAGCTGCCCTGCGGCAGACGAACTGATCGCTAAGCTCGAAAAGGATAACGAAAACAAGAAACTTTTTATTCTGGCCTACCATGTAGATTATTGGGATCATCAGGGATGGAAAGACCGTTTTAGCAAAGCCAGGTTCACAGAAAGACAGAAACAATATACAACGTGGATGAACCTAGAGACCTTATACACGCCCCAGATGATAATCAATGGCAAGACAGAAACAGTTGGCTCCGAATCCACCAAAGTATTACGCAGCATTCAATCGGCAATGCTGGAGACCCATGCGGAAAACCTGATTGTAAAAATAGAAAAATCCGAAGGTAAATCTATTCAGATCAGCTACACCTCGAAATCAGCATCGAAAAACTCAACAATTCTCATGGCACTAGTTCAAAAGAAAGCCTCCTCGCAGGTGTCAGCAGGTGAAAACGCGGGAAAAGCGCTATCACATGTACAAATTGTACGGGACTTGCAAAGCCGAACACTTCAAGCCAATGGCAGCTTCTCATTCAAACTTCCGGATACCAAAGAAGATTGGGAAATTATCGCTTTTGAACAGAACCAAAACTCTGGAGAAATCATTGATGCAACCAGCGTAAGCTTATAAGGAAACCCTGTCCTGCTCAAAACCAAAAATTCTTTATTCAACTTTCAATATGTCCGGTTCAACGTCTTTGATCTTTTCGGCGGGCATTGTTTACTATAATTTTATCGAAACAAAAGAGAAAATATCATGAAACACGTAAAACAAATAAGAATATTACCCATTGTATTCCTCTGTATCTTAGCAGCTTTTATAGCCTTACAGTTTTTCAATGCGCCGATCGAACAAAGACCGGTAACCGGACCTATAAAAAATGTACCGAAAGAGGTCACTCGGATTTTAGAACGTTCCTGCTATGACTGTCATTCAAATGCTCAGCATCTCACTTTCTTAGATAAGCTCGCTCCGATTTCATGGATCGTCAACAAAGATATCAGGAGAGCCCGGGAAGTAATGAATTTTTCGGAATGGGACAAATTATCCGCAGCTGAGCAAAAGGGGAAATTCTACGCAATATTCAATATGGTTCGTGCCCAAAAAATGCCTCTTCCCTCCTATGCCATGACACACACGGGAGCTAAACTCTCACAAAATGAGATTGAGACCATTAAGCAGTTTGCTTTGTCTCTTTCAGAAAAAGACAGTTTTATTCCTGTACATACGAGCCCTGCGGAAGCTGGTCGTAAAGTGGAGACTTTGACCACTGCCATACAAGCTGCAGTTCCAGTTTCTCCTAATGGGATCAGCTACAATGCCGAATTCAAAAATTGGAAAGTGATTGGCATGAGTACACTCATTGACAATAGCATACGGGTAATCTACGGAAATGACATCGCTGTACAAGCGATTCAGGAAGAAAATTTTCATCCTTGGCCAGATGGAAGCGCAGTAGCAAAGGCAGTTTTCAAGCAGACAAAAAAAAGCGAACGGTGAAATTGTACCAGGTGACTTCGTGAACATGCAATACATGGTCAAAGACGGGAAAGAATATACGGAAACTGAAGGCTGGGGATTTGCAAAATTCAATGGACAGAAATTGAAACCAACAGGAAAAACAGCATTGTTCGCGCAACAGTCCTGTATCAGTTGCCACAGGCAGCTAGCGGAATCGACAGGCTTTCTTTTCAATGTACCGCCAAAAGTAAATTCCAGAAAATTAATTGAACACTATTTAAAAACCGCTCAAAATGAAAAAAGTCTTATCCATACTTCTATTAACTAGTTTAATTTTTGGCTCATGTGCCAAAAATCCCGAAAAAGAAACTGGAAAAATCCGCTTTATGTTTGATCCGGGAAGCTTGAAGTTTATTTCATCTTCCTTTAATCCAAACTTACAGACCATGTCTGCGCTTTACGGCAATCAAAAGGGAATTTCAGCACTGGAAACAAAAAAAGGAATCATAGGAGTAGATCTTAAGCTCGTGACTTATAAAATGCAGGATGACCCAAATTATTTTGGAAGTAAGGTCAATGGTGAGTTGTTAAGTGTCGAGACCGTTAAAACCGATCAAATGGGAAATCTCAAATATGGAATCGAATTCGGAAAGGTTTCTTCTAATGAATCCAGCAAGCAACGTATGAGTTCCATCCTTGAATACCAGCCCATAAAATTACCTCAATAATTCTCCGACCTTAAAATTTTAAATCAACTTAAATATTGAAATAATGAAAATCCAACTAAATACAATGATAAAGATGCTCACATTTTCCATCATCATGATAATGGGTACTGGAATCTCCAGGTTAAATGCACAAACGTCGGTTAATGAGAAAAAGAGCGAAACAGAAGATACGATCAATTTTCAGCAGACTAAAACTATACAAGCGGGGCTTCTAAACGTAGGATATGCTGAAATCGGACCAAGTAAAGGTAAGCCGGTTATCCTTCTTCATGGATGGCCATACGACATCCACAGCTTTGAACAGTCCTCCGCTATCCTTGCCAAAAAGGGATACCGTGTACTGGTACCTTATCTTCGGGGGTATGGAACCACGACGTTCCTTTCTGACAAAACCATGCGAAACGGGCAACAGTCTGCGGTCGCACTTGATATCATCAAATTTATGGATGCACTGAAAATTGAAAAGGCGATTATCGGTGGGTTCGACTGGGGGGCCAGAACCGCAGATATTATCGCTGCATTGTGGCCTGAACGTTGTTCGGCATTGGTCGCTGTAAGTGGATATCTTATTGGTAGCCCCAAAGCGAACGAAAACCCGCTTCCACCAAATGCCGAATTTTTATGGTGGTATCAATATTATTTCGCCACTGAACGGGGCTATAAAGGCTACAAAGCAAATACACAGGAATTCAATAAACTGATCTGGAAAACAGCTTCACCAAAATGGAACTTTGATGACCAGACCTATAAACGTTCGTCAAAATCATTCGATAACCCTGATCATACGGATATAGTCATCCATAATTACCGTTGGCGATTGGGATTGGCCAAAGGCGAAAAACAATACGACGAACTTGAAGAAAAGCTTGCCAAAGCTCCGGATATTATTGTTCCTACGGTAACCCTTGAAGGTGATGCAAATGGGGCAGCCTTTCCGCCGCCAGCAAGTTATGCATCAAAATATAAAGGTAAGTATAAGCATCATACTTTAAACGGTGGTATTGGCCATAACCTGCCACAGGAAGCACCAGAGGCTTTCGCCGACGCGATTATCGAAGCTGACCTGATGGCACAGTAAACAACGATTATTCATCATAACATTATAAAATAATTTTAATAACACGCTTAAAACGCAAAAAATAATTGATCATGCAACATTCAACTTACACAAAAATTTATCTTGGCGGACGCATCTTTATGTCATTATGGTTCGCCGCAAGTGGTTTCTTTGAACTCACAAGGAATCCGGTGGTCTGGAATATTACTCTACAACTTGGATATCCTCCACATTTCATTTATATACTAGGTATATTTAAAATTGTAGGCAGTATCATTTTCCTTATTCCACATCGTTTCAATAGAATAAAGGAATGGATCTTCGCAGGGATGTTTTTTGACATCACTTTTCGCTTTCTTCTCAAAGATTGTTCTGCTTGGCTTACCTTCTACAATCGATGCGATAATCGCATTTATAGTCCTGGCCACTACATACTACGCGTTTAACAAACTCCACTTTATTGATTACACTGAAAATTTCTCTCAAGATTAAAAAATCATTTTTTATGCGTTTTGATTTAAATAACCCATAAAAAGCATAACTTCAAACAGAAAATAACCTTCATTAAAATGTTTAAACCCAAAAAGCAAATACCTTTTGAAATTTCAGGTCGCCTGATATGGATTAGTTCAATTTCATTGGGAATATTAACCTCAATCCCTAAAATTGTAGACCATCACTTTGTTGTGGCCGAAGGTATAGCCGATTTCGCTGTAACATCCGGTTTTGCATTATTGATCTGGTATTATAATATCTATTCGATACCTGCTTATACAAAGAAAACAGGCAGTAAAAAAGTACTATCAGGTCAGCTGTTCAGGGGATTGGGAGTGGGTTTAATACTGATGTTTTTCCTTTCTTCCATTCAATACTACATTTTATCTCACCTAAATTTCGGCCCCCAAATATTGATGTACGAGGTAAGAGGTATATTGATCAACCTAACATTTTATATGTTTATCCATATATTATACCAGACTTATCTTAACCAACAATACGTAAGGGAACTAGAACGTTCGATGGCTGCAAATCTTGAAGCACAATATGAGCTTTTAAAACAACAGGTAAATCCCCATTTTCTTTTTAATAGTCTCAACACCCTAAAATATATGGTAGAGAGCCATGATGAGCAATCTTCGGAATTTATCATAAAACTTGCTGACTTCTACAGATTTACTCTTGGAAGTCTAAAGCTTAAAGTGCTAACATTAAAAGAAGAACTGGCCATTATGGAATCGTACGTATATCTATTGAAAGCCCGTTTTGAAGAAGGCCTTTTTGTGACACAAAATCTTGGAAGTGATAGCCATGACACTTACATTCCGCCTTTTACCCTGCAGCTATTAGTAGAAAACTGCATCAAACATAATATTGTTTCGTTGGAGAAACCGCTTTACATTGCGATCTATCAGGAAGAAGACTATTTGGTCATTGAGAATAATCTGCAGGAAAGGAAAATTCCAGAACCTTCCACCGGACTAGGGCTCAAAAATATCAATCAACGGTACCTCCATCTTAGCCAGAAAAATATTATCATCACGGCAACTGACGAAAAATTCACCATAAAACTTCCTATATTATATGAACATCCTAATAATTGAAGACGAAATTAAAGCTGCTCGTTCACTTGAAAATCTGATATTGCATTTGCAGCCAGGTTCCCGGATTCTGGCAAAGATCCAAAGTGTCGAGGGCGCTATAGACTATTTGTCCAATAACCCATCGCCAGAGCTGATCTTTATGGATATCCAGCTTTCCGATGGTATTAGCTTTGACATCTTTAAAGCCGTCAAAATCGTATGTCCAGTAATTTTTTGCACAGCCTTCGGTGAATACGCCATGGAAGCAATTAAAGAAAACGGGATTGATTATCTGCTCAAACCATTTTCGGAAGATGATTTAAAAAAATGCTTTTGAGAAAGTGCATAATTTTAGAAATATTTTCCAGAAAGCCTCTGCCAATGATCTTGTAGATATAATCAGTCGGATCAATGATCAAGAAAGTAAGAAAACGAGTTTCCTGGTTTTTAAAAACAACAAATACCTTACAGTCAAAACGGATGATATCGCTTATATTTATATCAATTATACCTCCCCTTCCCTTGTAACCTTTAAAGGCGAACAATATGATATGAACCAATCTTTGGATCATTTGGGAAGCATCCTTTCCGATAAACAGTTTTTTAGGCTCAACAGACAGTACCTCATCAATTTTTCTGCCGTAAAGGAAGTTGAGCATTATTTTGGAAGAAAGCTTTTTGTAAAACTAACCGTTCCAACAGAAGAAAAACTTTTGATCGGCAAAGATAAAACCGCCATGTTCCTGAATTGGTTAGAAGACCGCTAAACCAGGTACGTAAATGGGATAAGAAACGGCATATTTTATACAGCAATGAACGGATACAGCTTCCCATTTACGTGCTTTTTATCTGCTATAAAGTTCCGATATAATTAATCTTGATAAGCAAAACGACTTTGGCATCAGGAAAATTAAAGTTTTGACCAAATCGATAAAAGATGACAAAGGCTCCTTATTGGAGATATCCAACGATAAAGTTTTTCATCAAAAGGTATCCTATTAAAAAATACAATTCTCAAACCTAACAGGCGATGATGTCCTGTTAGGTTTTGATTATTTATTCATCGCCAGAAATTGCCTGCGCAGTACACACGATCTTTATCAATTCACTTTTCAGCAGCCTGTTAACCTAAAACTTGCTGCTTAACGTCATCAAAATATCCGCCAAGAATTTATTGATACTACACAATTGATCCAATCCGGTGTTAAAAATATAGTTTATCAAGGCATAAAGATAGCTAAATATTTTTGCAATAAGATATATGGTATTGCTGCGAATCCTCATTGTCCATTTCATTATTTTATTTGTCCACTTTAACCATTATTATGTCCATCTAGGGTACTTTACACTATTTTGACAGGAAATTTTATAGTCTCTTTGTACTATTAATTAAGTTAAAACACATCAAAAAAACAAAAAAATAAATGTCAAACAATAAAATAAATAAGAAAATGAGTAACATCGAAAAAGTACTCTACACAGCAAAAACCCATACGGTTGGAGGTAGAGAAGGGAAAGCTAAAAGTAGTGACGAAAAATTGGATATAATACTCTCCGCTCCTGGATCCAATGGAAAAGGAACTAATCCTGAACAACTTTTTGCCGCAGGTTGGTCGGCCTGCTATATTGGAGCTCTTGGTTTAGCAGCAAAAAAACTTGGTGCAATACTACCAAAAGATGCATTCGTCGATGCTGAAGTCGACTTGGGAATGACAGGTGATGCATTTCTTCTGCAAGCCAGATTATCTGTCGGTCTTCCAGGAATTGACAAAGAAATCGCCGAACAGCTTATTGAACTTGCACACCAAACCTGTCCTTATTCCAAAGCAATAAAAGGAAACATCAATATTTCAACAACTCTAATCTAAACAGTCATGCTTAAAAAAATCCACTTTGCAACTTTACTTTTAGTAACTATATTTTTGGGCTTAGGTAATGCACAAGCTCAGAAAAAGAACACCAATACCAAAATTAAAAACATCGTCCTTGTACATGGTGCTTTTGTTGATGGATCAGGATGGAGAGGCGTTTATGATATCCTTTCAAAAAATGGCTACAATGTAGCAATTGCCCAGATTCCATTGACTTCACTAAAAGATGATAATGCAACTGTACGTAGAATATTGGATAAACTTGATGGACCGGCTGTACTTGTAGGCCATTCATGGGGCGGTACAGTAATTACGGAATCAAGTTCACATGCCAATGTTGCTTCTCTAGTTTACGTAACTGCATTTCAACCTGATAAAGGAGAAACAACAGATAAATGGTATTCGTCCCAACCGGGGCTTCCGGAAGCTGGTATTTTACCTCCGGATAATGAAGGATTTGCTTATTACGATATAGAAAAATTCCATGCAGGATTCGCCGCTGATCTTAGCCATGAACAAGCAACTTTTATGGCACATGCCCAAAAACCGATCCTTGCCTCATCATTTACCACAGCAGTAACAGCTGCAGACTGGCATACAAAACCGACATTCGCAATTGTTCCAACGGCGGATAAGAGCATCAATCCTATTATATTAAGAAATATGTACAAAAGGTCAGGTACGAAGATCACCGAGATTGAGGGAGCGAGCCATGCCGTGTTCATTTCCCGCCCGCAGGAAGTCGCTAACGTGATTATATCAGCCTCCAAATAAGCTGTGTTTTATCCCTGATCCAATAGTTTAAT
This sequence comes from Chryseobacterium sp. P1-3, assembly GCF_000738495.1. NCBI lineage: Bacteria > Pseudomonadati > Bacteroidota > Flavobacteriia > Flavobacteriales > Weeksellaceae > Chryseobacterium > Chryseobacterium sp. P1-3. Next base: position 697,468 of record NZ_JPEQ01000004.1, on the reverse strand, counting down.
TTTATCCATTTTGAAATAAGTTTAGGTAAATTATTTCAGTAAGAATGCCCGGTAGTTTTATCGGGCATTTTTGCATTAATGTTTTATCTATAGCCAGCATATAATAATCACAAGCAATTTACCTCAGCAATGACCGTCAATAGAAAACCATTCATAAACTTCTCATCGATCATTTCCACTAGGCATTAAAATGTCTTCTATAAATTTGAAAATCTTCACGATATTATAAATAGATCAGCTCAAGGAAGTCTAAATGGTAAGGTCATTACAAAATGATGTTTGCTTTTAATTCGAAAAGATACTTTTCCTTTTTTCCCATTCAACCTTAAACAGTTCTCTACTTAAAAAATTATATTCCCGGGTATTATTTAAATAAAAATGGGCAGATCAACTTTAGTGTTGATCTGCCCCGGAATTAAAGCTTTTTGATATTTAGTATGTTATTGAGCTAAAAAATGCGAGTGCTTTTGTTATAAATGCTTCATGATTCTGATAAAAAGCCGCATGTCCAGAATCTGAGAACTCAACTAATATAGCGTTCCCTAAATTTTGTTTCATACTATATGCATTTTGTACAGAAATTGGAAGATCCTTATCGCCATGAACGATTAGAACAGGTTTTTTAATGGTTTTAATTTCCTCAAGTGCATTTGCATCAGGTTGCGCCCATGCTAGTACTGCAGTAAATTGAGCGGTTGAAGTAGCATCACTTAGTGCGGGATCTCGATCAACAGCACGTAGATATACACGGGCAAACGACGCTTTTCCTGCCGCAATGCTTGTTTGCGAATCAGTAAATCCGAATTTTAAGTAGGATTCTTCTGCGCTAAGTCCAGCAGTTCCTGCAACAATATTTGGAAGATTGGCAAGACCGATTGCTCCTTTAGGTCCACTATCGGCCAAAATAATCTTATTAACTATCGCTGGCTCTGTTAACACAATTCTTTGGGCAACAAATCCTCCCATTGAGAATCCCATGATATTTACTCTTCCAAGGTTCATTGCTTTGATAAAATCAATAGCGTCATTAGCCATTGCTTGGACAGAATTAGGAGTTGTCCCTTTGGATGAAGCTACTCCCTTGTTATCAAAAATGATTATTTTATATTGTTTTGCGAGTCCATTGGTCACCGCGGGATCCCAGTCGTCCATAGAACCACCAGTTCCTGGCAATAACACTAAAGGTATTCCTCCTTCCTTACCCCAGCTGCGATAAGCAAACTCTACTCCTTTCACGCTGATAAAGTTAGTTTTTGCATTGTTATGATTTACTGGCGACGACGACTGTTCTGTCGGAAATTCGTTGTCATCACTACATGAAATTGTTACAGCGGAAAATAGGGATGCACATAATGCACCTGCGATTGTAAATTTTCTAATTGTTTTCATTATTATCTTTTTAAGAATGATTATAAAGCAAACTTAGATCAATCACACAAGTTAAATAAGGACAAAATAGTTAAACAGGACATACTAGCACCTGGATTGGACATTCCAGATGTTAAAGAAAATATTGAACCCCCTAACACAAGGTTTATAAGCAGAATCATGGCAGTTAATTTAAACTAACTGTAAATGTAGCATCATGCTAATTTTCATAAGTTATTAACTGGTTATCTTTTGTATGAAAAATGAGGACGGGCGCAAATACTTCAACATCCGATTCGTAACGGTTAAGGCCGATACAAGTTGCGATAGCTTTCTCTCCATTTTTAAAAAAATATCATTGTATTACAGAAGGTAAATATAACCAATGAAAGGAATACTAAGCCCAATCCCAAAATTAAATAATATTGCCACTATGACACTTCTTGCTGATACAAATAAAACCATTACGTATATCGCTGATAATTTAGGATTTGCAGACAGTCAGAGCCTTTATCATTTTTTTTAAACGTAGTACCGGCTGTACTCAGACTCAATATCGTAATCAGTTGTTGGGAAAACTCTAAAACAACTCAACAGGATTCAAACCAAAACAAAACTTTATAAAATATTAATTACCAACTAAATACACTTAAAATACATTCTAGATCTTTAAAAAATTGGTTCGATGTTCCAACCAGCAAGTTCACTTAAGGAGACAACTATTAAATAGTTGTCTCTCTTTTTTTTTGTGCATAAAAATCTCTATATCAAACTTTTAGGGATCAAGCGCAAAATCTGGGCGACTAGGCAAAAAGCTTAGCCAACCTAAATAGAAAAACGACTTATCTTTTACATCTAAGCTGAATTCTGAAGTTTTTGATTTGGCATTAAAAGATTCCCCGAAACATTGGTACTTCAGCGTGAATAAGTCATTTGGAAATCTCATTAATGCCCGGATAAGATTCGAAGGCTCCGGTTCTTTTATGACAAAATACTTTTACCGTCGTCACGACTTTTGTTGATATATCCGCAAGGAGCGATTCACATTAACCGCCCCCCTTTTTTACTCTTCACATTCCGTGGAAGATGTTAAAGCCCTTCTATCATTTACACTGCATTTATATTGCATTTGCGCCCTTTAAATATACCATTGATAACAGCAATATATTATAAAATTTCATGAACGGAATATCAATATTTTGTGATCCATTTATTAAAATCAGATTCTGAAGATATACCAAGTTTTTTTCTTTAAACGGTACTTTTTTTGATTCTACAGTTCTTATCGAAAGATGTGCATACTCTGCAATCTCTTTATTGGAAAAATTTAATTTTATATAAGCACAGAAAAGAATATCATTTGCAGTAAGAGCGGGATTTTCTTTTGTCAAATTATTGTAAAAGTCTGAATAAGCTTCCCTGAATTTATGAATAAAAGACGGGTCTGATTTTATAGCAAGCTGAACGACTTCTTCATAAAGATTTTCAAGTTTTCTTCGGAGAATGTCAGTTTCAAGTTTTTTTTTCGCTTAACATTTTATCTTGCTTTTTTATATCTTACTTTATGAACATTATTAATGACTAAAATGATGACTGTACTCACTAATATAATACCGGCAAAACCATAATAGAAATTCTGGCTGCTTGCTGCAAAAATCTCTTCCTGACTTGTCAATATATCTTCTACAGATGTATTTAAAGCCACCCTTTCATTTTCTCTCAAACTGTCGTTTAACCGAGAATATTTCATTAGATATTCGTTTTCTTTTTGCATATTATTGAGATGCTTATACGCTGTTGCCAAAAGCTTATACGTTTCTAAAGTTCTTTTTCTGAACCCTGACCTCTGAGTAATAGCCAATGATTCAAGCAAATACTGCAAAGATTTACTATATTCTTTTTTTTCTATATTCAGCTTTCCATAAGCTCTTAGTACATTAGCTTTTCCTTCTACAGGAATATTTTTTATCAATAATAATTGGTTAGCCTTATTGATATAATATTCCGCAGAATCAATATTCCCGTTTTTGAAATGCCTATTTGCAATGGTTATGTAAAGCATCGGCATTGGTGACTTCATACATTTTTTTTCATTACTGTAAACCGAATCTACCAACCCTAAAAACCCAAAACAAGAACGTTTCCAATCATAAACAGAGTATTGCACGCTCTGCTTTTCTTTTTCATTTGAAATTCTTTTGGCAGCTTCCAAAGCTTTATTAAACCTTTGCAATGCTCTTTTATGAAGCCCGAGTGAAAAGTAGTTTATTCCATATACATGATTCATATGAGCTTCAAGTTCTGCGTCATCATATTTCGAGAGCTTTTTTCGCGCGAAATCCAGAAATTGTAGGCTTTCCTTGTTTCTATTGATACCGCTGAGTGCATGGGCAATATTGATATACCCTTTTATTTCACCTGGCACATAACCCAGTTTTTTACATTTGATGATCAGTTTTTTTTTCTGCTAAAATGATATTGTTAAAATCCCCTTCGTACCGCCATTTATTATGTATCTCCTTCCGTAGGCTATCAATTCCCCATATTGCAGATCTGCCACTGCTCAGCACCCCTAAAAAAAAGAAGCAGACAAATAGCTGCTTTTTCAAAAAAAATATTTGATGTTCATAGTTTAACTTTAGTATGTATTACTAAATATTAGTAGCTAAATCAAGATGTTAAAGCACATTAGCTTTGACTTTATTTTTACATTTATTACTATTGAAAAGGCGGCTATTACAGAAAATATGTAATAGCCATCTTTTTTGAAAACATTAAATCATTTTCATAAACCTGAGATAAGCTTCAATCACATTTTTATTAAAAACCGCAGGCCTGATATCTGTGTCTTTTAAAAAGTATTCTGTATTGCTGCTTTTAAAATAATAGGTATTTTCATATGCCTCAACGAGGGACTTGCCTTCATGTACATCATCGGTAAACAAATAAAGCAAAGAGTAGATTGGCAGCTCTTGATTTCTCCTCCATTGCTCAAACCAATTCTGGAAATCCAAACCTCGCATTTCCAATCCACAATAATCACTTATCCGGACGCAGAAATCAGTAAGAGATAAATCATGCTCCGGCAGCGGGTTCAGATTGAAATTTAATCCTACAGCTTCTGGTTTCCGGCTGATATGCACCATCGCTTTACAAACATAATCAACTGTTACTACTTCGTCTTTCAGCCCCATTACCAATGGAAATGCTTTCAGTTCAATACATGAACGCATCAGAGAACTCCACCATTGATTTAAAGGTGTTGCACCAGTTTTTCCATGACATACAACAAAACCTAAACGGAAATTGATCAGAGGCAGCCCTTTTTCACGCGCTTTTGAGGCCATACTTTCCATTACCCATTTACTTCGGATATACCCCATATCGCGGCAAACTGCAGGCAGATTCTGCTCTATAGGTTCATCTTCTGTCATCCAGGTTTTCCCTGTAAAGCTCCTTCCCCAGCTATACACACCCATTGAAGAAGAAATGATCAAAAATTTAGTTTTTTCGTTAACAGCAAGATGAAGTATATTAGCCATACCATCAACATTAGGCTTTTTAATATATTCATATGGTTTTACGTAACTTACATCGCTTGCCATATGATAAATAACCTCAATGTCTTTGAGAAGTTTTTCATATGTACTTTCATCAAGGCCCAATTTAGGCTCGGTCAGATCTCCTAAAATAATCTTTATTCTATTTTCGTATTCAATCTTCCAAACCAATTTGAATTTTAAGAATGTACTTTTAATCCGTTCTAAAGCTAACTCTTCATTTTCAGCACGCACAAGACAATAGATCAGGGCTTCAGGGTTTTTTGGAATAAGCTCTTCCAATAAGTGTGAACCAACAAAACCTGTAACTCCTGTAAGAAAAATATGAGAAGGGTTAGCTAAAATCTGTGGATCAGGCTGTACCGTTATTTCAAAATCGAAGGGTAGCTCTGCATCTTTTAATAGCTGCTGCTCTACAAGTCGGGCTTTTTGCTGCTGGCTGGCTTCATTTTGAGACAATCTGTTTTCTGCCTCTCTTACAAAAAGACTGATTGTAGGATAACGATATAATTCTGGAAGCGAAACTTTTTTCTGAACGTTTAAAGGCAAACGCTCATGCAGCTGAGCTAACATTAAAGAATGTCCTCCAAGATCAAAAAAGTTATCATTTTCATCTATATGCTCAAGATTCAGCAAATCCAACCATATTTCAGTCAATTCTTGTTTAAGATCCCGTGCCTCAACTTTTGCTTTTGCTTTTCTTTCCGTCTTCTGTAATGGGATATGCAGCTTGCTTTTGTCAATTTTTCCTGTCAATGTCAAAGGAAGCTTATCATATAAGATAATTTTTTCAGGAAGCATATACGTAGGTAAACTTTGTTTTAACCTCACACGGATATCTTCCAGTGAAATCCGTTCTTTGTCATTATCATACAATTCTAAAAATGCTATAAGTATGGGTAATCCCGTCTGTGGACGATGAACTTTTACAGCTACATTGGCAACTTGCGCCAGCTGTGATATATGATGCTCAATTTCTTTTAATTCAATTCTAAATCCTCTTAGTTTCACCTGATCGTCAAGCCTTCCGACAAACTCTATATTACCGTCCTGCCTCCAAAATCCGCGGTCTCCGGATTTGTAAAGCCGATAATCAGATCCATATTTTGATTTCATCCATTCCGGAGCTTCAATAAAGACTTCTGCCGTCTCATTAGGTTTATTTATATACCCTTTAGCCACTTGCTTACCACCAATATAAATTTCACCTGTGATCCCACTATTTACATACTCAAGATCTTTATTAAGTATATGTATATCTGCGCTTTCCAACGGCTTGCCAATTATATGGGGATTTGTATCATCATCTTTAAACTGATGGCTCACAACACTTACTGTTGTTTCTGTTGGTCCATATACATTAATAAGACGTACACGATTACACCAGTTTTTTTACGGTCTGTTCAGAAGGAACTTCTCCGGCTATTGATAATGTATGAAGGCAGCCAATAGGAGTATCTGTCGGAAGAGTACTCAATACAGCCGGAGGAAGATAAGGTACAACATCAATATTATGATCAACAATAAAATCCAATAATGGTTTTCCTACTATTTTGTTATCCGGATATAAAAATATAGTGGCTCCGCTAAATAAAGGAATCCAGATATCGATGATTGAAACATCAAATCCGGTTGAACTAAACTGAAGTGTTCTGTCTTTCGCTGAGAATCCCCACAGCTTTGTAAACGAATGCACAAAAGTATAAAATGCTTCATGATGGATTTCAACACCTTTTGGCACTCCGGTGCTGCCTGAAGTATAGATAATATATGCCGTCTGCATAGGATCTATCTCATCAGGTTGTATGATCTGCTTATTGTCCTCCGAAGTCTCATACACATGGTTGCCCATAGTGAGGAGCTTAAGATCCATTCCGGCAAACTTATCGATATAAGTACTACCTGTGATAATCAGCTCTGTATGAGAATCATCAAGCATCATTTTCATTCTGTTTTCGGGCAGCTGTCCATCAAGAGGAATATATGCTGCACCTATTTTAAGTACGGCCAAAAAGGATATAATCCGGTCTACAGATTGTGGCATGCATACAGCTACAGAAGTTCCTGCCTTCAGTTCCAGAGTATGCAAGTAAGAGGCTAAAAGGTCAGAGCGTCTGTCCAACTCACCGTAAGAAATACTTTCGGTCTCAGATATTATAGCCGTTTTGTCAGGAATAGATTTGCTTATAGCTTTAAAAATTGAAATTACATTTTTAAGCTGATTGTTCTGAATGAGAAAATCAGTAGTAAGATTTTCTTGATTGATTTGATGTTTCATTTTTTAAGTTTTTGGTTACTAAAAATATTTTTGGATATTTTATCAATGGGAGTTTAGACATACTATCATCTTTCGTCCTAAATTAGGACGGTAGAAGAATCGTAAAGTGGATTGTTAAGAGACAGTATCACTTATCTATAATTAATATACAGCAAATATATTGTAAGTACGATTTAAATGATATGCTTTAAATCATACTATATTATATTTTTATATTTTCTTAATCATAAATTTAATTTATTGCAAAATAGAAAACACTCTAACAACAAAACTGATACACTTATTTTAATCTTTATAATCTAAATAAGTTAATTAATCTTATCCGATATTAGAGTACTAATTGAGCTACTTCCATAATTGCCGGTAAATTAAAATAGAGCAACATGGCCGAACTCACTTTATGATATAAATAGATAAAAATTAGAATTTCATAGTATATAAATTATTTCTTCGAAAGGTTACTCTGTCCAATAGGAATCATAGATAGTATTTAATAGAATATTTTACTGTTAATCAATTTCAATATATGATCGCTTTCCATTTTCTTAATAGTTCTAATCACAGTTTCAATTCGTAAACCTGTTATGGATGCCATCTGTTTTCTCGTTAAATAAAGCTCAAATGAGTATTTTTCTTTGTTATTACTGTAGCTTTTAAAGTAATCAAGAATACCCAAAAGCCTCACCTCCGGTCTCAATGATAAATTATGCTGCATCATAACAAATTTTTGATACAATCTTTCAGATATGAATTTGTTGATGTCAAGAGAAACATTGGGATGGTCATTAAGTAATTTAAAAAAGTTTACTTTAGTGATGGTAATGATTTCACAAGAAGTTAATGTTATTGCATTTACAGGATATTTTTCGGTTATGAAAAGAAGTAATTCACAAACACTCTGTCCTGAAAACAAAATACTTTGAATAATCTCTTTCCCGTCTTCGTCATAGTGATTTAATTTAACTCTTCCTTTTACTATTTGATAATAACGTTTCGGAATCTCCCCCTCTTGGAATATTGTTTCATGGGGTTTAAATTGTGTTGTTTCTGCACCGTATAATTGCAAAAGATTTTGATCAATAATCATAATATTGAGTTTTTGAATTAAAGTTTTTAACAAGATGTGGCACAATTCTTTTCTAAAGATAACATAAAACCAGTAAACAAAAGTCTTTTGTGATGAAAAAGAAGGCTCTGCAATTCATCTTGGCAGATTGTTCCGAACTTTCAATGATTTTTATTTATCTGTAGAATAAAGCGAATCCGGAATAAAACATTGAGACATTTTATGAATGATAGCAAGTAAGGAATTGAAGATCTATTTACCGTTACAGAAAGTCAATATTTTTAATCACTTTCTCAAAAATAAAATAAATAAAATAAATGGCACCAACTGTCTTTAGTTGACGCCATTTGGCAAATTTGTGATCTTGACGAGAGCTATACAGGCACCTTTGTCTATGATTATTCTTTTAAGCCAAATTAAGCAAGAATTATAAAATTCATTTTCACTAAGTACTTTTCTTTAAAATGAAACCTTTTACAATTTAATTTTAAGAATTTAAACCACATAAACTTGATATGGTGTGCAAATTATTTTTCCATAGTTATTTATTAGTTAAACCTTTAAATATACATCAGCTATGATATACCGTGTCATATTGTAAATAAATGATTACAAAATGGAAGCTTAGTAATGACTGACGTCAGCAGTCCTATAATGAATCCTAATGAAATATATTTTACAAGATTATAAGCTTTTTCCTATAATGCTGTAACACTAAACAATGCTTTAAATTCAGCAAAGTTTGCGTAGTTAAAACTGGTAGGATATGAAATTCCACTACTTGCGCTGGCGGCAGCATTCGTTCCGGTAAGGTAAACTACAGCATTAAGGGTATCTCCTGCATTTAAGGAAACCATTCCGGTAACAACCACAGAATAACGTAATGCTGGTTGCTGAGGTGTTGCCCATCTTATTGTAGCATTATCCATAATAATAGTTCCCCCAGAAGGATTTCCACCTGCGTTCTTTCTTATTTCAAGGTTTACAGGATAGAAAAAGCCTGTGAGATTTCTGGCTGGGGTAGAATTGGGCATGATGTAAGCAGAAATTAAATAAATACCTGACTGTGCAACTGTGTATGTTCCGTTACTCAGATTAAAGCGGCCATTTGGGTCGGTGACTGTGGTATCAAATTTTTGGAAAAACCTCTGGTTTACACTTCCGCCATCAACTCCACCATTTGTGATGTTAGTAGAGCCTAATGCTTCATTCGTTAGGGATATGGAGGCTAAGGTTGCAGAGGCCGGGTTCATTGCTCCCCATTGGGTTACCCCAGAAGCATTGGTTGTAAGGACATATCCGTTAGCCGGTGCATTTGAAGGAAGAATCAGAGTCCTATTCGCAGGAAGATTAGCAGGCGATTGTATTGATATGGAATTAGCTCCGTTTGCCGCATCTTCATAAAACTTTAATGACGAAGCTGTACCGGACGGATTAGTGTTAAGTGAAATGTTACCTGCAACATCTAATTTTTCAGTAGGATTATTAGTTCCAATCCCAACTCTGTCATTAGATGCATCAATGCTTAAAGTATTGTTGTCAAAATTAATAGCATCAATTCCGGTTCCTGTGATCGCAAGTTTATTCACACCGGTTAGACCTGATATATTGGTTGGTTCCGTAAGGCTTCCTCCCAATTTCAAATTATCACCAGACATCGTTACACCATTGGTTGCTGTATACGGTACTGATATTTTCTGCCAGAGTGTACCGTCAAAATAATAGTAACCTACAGTATTGACATTGCTTCTAGGTGGGTTGGTATCTCCTCCCGATACATCACTGATATAAATCATAGCCCCCGTCTGATCTGCATTATAAACGGCTGTATTATCCGTTAGCTCTGCCCTGGTAACGCGAGGCGGTATTAAGCCATATACCTGCGTATTGTCTGCAATTCCTGATGCATTTCTTTTGCGCTCACATCCAATGTAGATTTTGGTGATGCCGTATTTATTCCTACTTGGGAAAAAGCCATTGACGAAAAGAATAAAGCTGTGGTTAATAAAAAATTCTTCATAATTAAATGTTTTAGTTAAAAAATATAAAATGTGTTTATTAGTGTTGGTTTATCGGTTAAAATAGGTATAATCCATAAGTGTTATGAATTATACCTTTATTCACCAAGTGTGTAATAGAACCATTGGGAACTGCTACTATTAAAATAAATTGAGGGGCTGATGCAGTAAGTTCGGGTATAATTTAATGATGTTCCGGTCATCTGTCCTGTTGCATATTCCGTATTCTACCTTACCTCTTTTAAACATAAGAGCATAAAGACAAGTATTACCCGGCAACGGAATTATTTTTCTCATGATAAAACAAACTTTCATGTAGCTAATTTTCATTTGTCAATTTGGTTTAAAATATTCCTAGTTGAATTGATTTTAAAGGAAATTGAATCACAAACATACTTATGTTGCAAAAAAAATATGCGCACTGCATTTATACTTCATTTTATTTCATGTTGATTTTCAGATATATAAAATTGAATAACGTGTAAATGCAGTGCAGTAAAGAGGCAGTTAACAGACTATTAGTCCAAATTTATTGACTGAAGCCCATATCAGAAGATAGCTTTAATTCATACAAAGCCGAATAGTTAATTTTGCTCCGGCCGAAGCTCAGTCAGAGAAGGATGATGAGTGCCGTGACAAGTTGTAGACGTAGAAAATAAAAGATATCCATCAATCTATAGCCCACGAATTGTATTTCATTCAGATTTAATTAAAGAACTTCTGTAGCAAAGATATTTCTATGATAACTTTTGCAAAGCTCAATGCATTCCAATTCGGAAGCAACGCTAAAATTTTCTCTTCTATATATGAAAAATGCCCCCAAAAAGTTAGATACTTTTTGGGGGCATTCCAAAATGGAGTTCCGGGATTTAATTTCTTCTATTAAATTTATTTGATCTCTACAGGTACTGAGATTTTATCCCAATCCATTGTGAATCCATTACTGTTTATTTTATAAACTAAAGTTTCCTGTGTTGCCGGTAAGGCTTTTGTTTTTACATCAACGCGTAAAGCATCTTTAGCTTGATCATACTTATAAGCGCCCCATTGTTTGGATTCTTTATTAAAAATTGCAGTCCAGGTTCCGCTTTCTTTGGGGATTAGGAAAAAGCTATATTTACCTTTAGGCAGCTTTTTACCCTGAACGGTAATATCCTTATCCGTTTCGAAAGTAGTTGCTTCATTGGCACCCGCACGCCAGACTTTATCGTAAGCTTCTAAACCACCCCAGATGGTACGTCCTTTAACGGAAGGACTGCTATAGTTTATTGTAATGGTTGCATCTTTAATTTTTCCTGTAGCAGTAGCCGGAGGGCTGGCAGGTTTTTTAGTGTCCTGTGCAAAGGCATTCAAGGAGATTGTCATTGTCGCAACAAGGACAGCAGCAGATTTAATGATGGTTTTCATATTATTTTTATTTGTTTGTTTTTGCGATTGTTTGTTTACGAATTTACTACTTTCGGCTTATAAAACAACAACCCTATTGCAGAAAATATAATGACTGCTGCTGCCCCAATTACATTAAGCCAAAGAAAAGAAACGATATTGAACTGATAAACGGCAATAACCGCAATTTCTGATAGTATTGCAGCAATAAATACATTGGAACCGGTGATTTTTTTATAGTAAAATGCGACCAGAAAAATCCCCAATATCGGGCCGTAGAAAAGAGAACCTAATATATTAACCGCTTCAATAAGGGACCCCATTTGCGTGGCAAACATAGCTACACCGATTGAGAAAATCCCCCAGGCTAAAGTATGCAGACGGCTATACTTCAATTCGGTGGCATCATCAGGAATTTCTTTTCTGAATATCAAATGAACATCTTTTAATGAGCAGGCGGCAAGGGAATTCAGCGCTGCCGAAATGGAACCCCAGCTAGCCAGAAAGATGACGGCAAACAGCAAACCGATCATCCCTGCAGGCAATGTATTTTTTACGAAATACAGGAAAATGTAATTCGTATCCGTCTTTTCCGCATTATAGTCTGAATTATTGATCGCTTCCTCTACCCTGCCGTGAAGTGCTTTTACCTGGCTTTGTGTGTTTTTAAAATCCTGAATTGCTTTTCGGAGTTGGGGAGAATGGGTTTCTTTCAACTTTAGAATTTCCTTCGATTCTTCATTAAATTGTATTTGTAAATCCTGATGTTCTTTTTCAAAAACCGCAGCCTGTTCAGGTTTTGTTTCTTTTAAATATTGATAAGAGCGTTCGTTAAAATAAATCGGGGCCGGTTTCAGAGAAAAGAATGCGAAAAGCAAACCACCAATCAGGAGAATAGCAAACTGCATCGGAATTTTAACCAATCCGTTCAGCAGCAAGCCCATTTTTGCATTGGTATTATCCTTTGCAGTAATATACCTTCCTACCTGGCTCTGGTCCGTACCAAAGTAAGAAAGTGCCAGAAAAAAACCGCCAATCAGCCCGCTCCAGATATTGTATTTATCTTTCCAATCGAATTCTGTGGTGATGACATTGAGCTTTCCGGATTTTCCTGCCAGATACAGCGCATCATTAAAACCAATTCCATCCGGCATATTCTGAATAAGCAGATATCCTGCAAATGCCATTGTTCCCAGGATAATGAGAAACTGTAGCTTCTGGGTATGAGCAATCGCTTTTGCACCGCCAATATAGGTATAAATCAACAGGATCCCACCTGTTAAAACATTGGTTACATAAATATTCCAGTTTAAAACGCTTGACAAGATGATACTCGGAGCGTAAATACTGATACCCGTTGACAAGCCTCTGGAAAAAAGGAAAAGTAGAGAAGTGAGCACCCTTGTTTTCTTATCAAAACGGTTCTCCAAATATTCGTAGGCGGTATAAACATTCAAGCGTTGAAAAATCGGGATGAAAGTGATACAGATCACAATCATTGCCAAAGGCAAACCAAAGTAATACTGAACGAAACGCATGCCGTCTGTGTACGCCTGGCCCGGCGCTGAAAGAAAGGTAATGGCACTTGCCTGGGTAGCCATAATACCTAAAAGGACAATGTACCAGGGCATTTTATTATCTGCTTTCAGGTAGGATTTGTTGTTTTTCTGGCCACGACCGGTGAATACACCGTAAACCACCACTACAACAAGTGTAAAAATAAGAACTGTCCAATCTATATTACTCATGCCCAGAATTTAGTAAACCAATAATAAAATGCGATCTGCAATACTAATGCAACAGCTAATAGTACGTACCAGATATTCCAATTTTTAAGTTGCTTGTTCATCAGTTTTTCTGTGCAGATAAAAAGTTAAAAAATAAACGTGCCGCCCCCACATTTCCCGCAGGCAGCTGTCTGAAAAAGGCCAATGGGGTGTAAATAAAATTACCCTTCCCGTATCGGGCATATAAAGTGGATCCCTGCAGTGGCTCTTCGTCTGTATCGTGCATTTCAAAAAGCGGTTCATACGCTGCATCCCATTGAGAAGGGAAATAGGCACCCCGTTCCTGTACCCAGCCTTTAAAGTCATCCGCAGTAATTTTATTCGGAAAGTTCAGTAATTTATGATTGGGATTTAAAAACCTAACCGCGGCATTTTCTTCGGTAACCCTCTTATTGGCAATACTGAAACTGTACATTCCCAATTGATTAACGGTTGTATCCTGGTTGGTGTTATACTGCATCACCAGATTGCCCCCGGCTTTCACATAAGACCATAAAAAAGGTATCCAGCGACCCAGCTTTTTCTCTGTGTTGTTGGCTCGAACACCAAGTACGATAGCATCATATTGTGACAGCTTGTTTTGACTCCCATTTCCAGCAGATTCATCTATGTTTCCATAAAAATCTTCGTCTTTCAGGACATCTACCTGAATACCTGCAATGCGCAGAAAATCAGGAATGAAATCACCCGCACCTTCTATGTAACCTACTTTTTTAACTTTTGCCTGGATATCACCCTTCATTACCGTTACCGTGGCAGGCGCAAAATATTGTAAGGAGGGTAAATGCGGGTACTGAATTAATACCTGTTTTTTATTATACGTGACTCCATCTGCAACAAAACTGGCATCCAATGGCAGGCGGGATGAGTGTATTGTGGCAAGCTTATCTTTTGGAATAATGTAATCAATGGTAGTATCTTTCCCATTGAGAGAACTTACATCAGTGCCGCCTAACCGTTCTCCGTTATACATTAGGTTGAGAACTCCTTTAGTAAACTGTTTGTTAGAATTAACCTTAACATTTAAACTTAAATGTAAATCTTCATTATCTTTGACCAAATAAAGAGGTTGTGTAAATTTCAGTTCCAATGCAGGAACAATGCGCAGGGCTTCGACCACATCACCACGCACCGGATCTAATTTTTTGAAAGATAAAGGAAGTTTAACCTGAAATTTTTCCGAACCGATTTTTAGATCAAGTAAAATATTAAGCGGCGATTCTGCCTCAGGCAAACCGATTAAAGTATCATCCGGAACAGAGAAAGTTGCTGCATTCGTAGCTGGTTTGGACAACCAGTAAGGTTCGGTAAGTGCTGCATCTGCAGGAATCTGAATATCATGCTCAATGGTAATTAAAGAATCTTTTGATAGTTTTCTGTTGAAGCTTTCTGATTGACTGAGCCATTTTACATTTTCTAAAACAACAGGATTTACAGCTCTTGCAATCAGATTTAACCTGAAAAGGTAATGATCGCCGGCAACCGCCTCAGGTTGACTGGTAACCACCTCGCCCATAAAGCCGGCACAGCTTAAAATGATACGGTCAAGTGATTTAATTTTATCCTTTCTTAGGGCTGAATCCTGGATTACCATAACCTTTTTTCGCAAAGCAAGTAAAGCAGGCAAGCTAAGCTCCGGATTATTGAAATTGAAAGCGGAAATAATTTTATCCAATGATTGATCAATATCAGCATTTCCTTGTGAAGTCCAGGTTTTAATGATTCCGTCAAAAAGTGTTGCTTTTGCAGGCTCGCCGGCAACGTGGGCAAAGTATTCAGTTCTGATACCGGCTACAGACTGTGTTCCCGCACCCTGGCTTTTATGTAAACTTCTGCTTAATCCTGCCAATTCGCCATACCCCATTCCCAATTGCGCATCATATTGTCCAACGGTAACTTTCAGTTGATTTTCAGCGGTCGTATTGACTCCACCAAAGCGGAAAGTATTCCATAGTACACGTTTCGGTTGCCATACATTAACATATTTCAGTTGATCCGGAAAAGCGGTTTTATCGCCTGCCAGCCTAAAAGCTTTTTCTGCTACCACAGCCGAAGCTGCATGTTGTCCATGACCTGCCGCAGCCGTAGGAGGAAAACGGCAAATGATAACATCAGGACGGAATTGACGGATAACCCAGACAACGTCCGCTGTAATGCTATTTTCATCCCATTGTTTAAAGGTATCAGTCGTATTTTTAGAGAACCCGAAATCAATCGCACGGGTAAAAAACTGCTGGGCACCATCTAACTTTCTTGCCTCTAAAAGCTCATGCGTTCTGATTAACCCCAATGCTGCACCTTGCTCTGTGCCTAGTAAATTCTGCCCACCATCTCCTCTGGTTAAAGACAAGTAGCCTGTTTCTACATTCTGATCGTTGATTAACCAGGAGAGCAATCCTGTATTCTCATCATCGGGATGAGCTGCAAGGTATAAAACTTTAGGCAGCTGTTTAAGGGTTTTGAGTTCGCGGTAAATTTCAGATGATTTGGAAGGCCGGACCTGCTGGGCCGAACAGAAAACCGTATAAAAGCCAAGAATAAATACAGTGCTTACTTTTTTAAACATTTAAATTTGCTTTGCGGCAAATATAAGTAAATCGTTTTTCTTTCCACCTTAAAAGAATTGGACTGTGAATTTTACAAAAAACTTTTTAAACTTTTTTATTAAACCAAAATGGCACAAAGCTTTTTAAACACTTAAGTTATTTAAGTTATATACTTTGCGCATAATAAGTACACTAAAGTTTTTTTGAAAATCAAAGATTTTCAGCTTATGTGAACTTATTGCTGCGGTCTTACCTTAAACTTTCTACTTTCTAAAGTGTACTAAAAGTGTAACATTAAAAAAATTTTGAGTAATATCCCGCCAAGTTCTCTTGCCCCAAAGGGGTTTACAATTAGAGTTTATCAATAAATTTATTATTTCTACTTATAATCATTTATATCTGACTATAATATATTCGGTTATATCTTTAATATATTAGAATAAATAATGAGTACAAATATCTATACATTGAACAAAAATCATCTTATCTTAGAGAAAAATAGAATTTATATAAATTAGTTTCAAACAATATAAAAAATTTGAAATTCAGCATATTACAAAACGATTCAAAATCTCCACATTTTAATTATGTATTACTAATTAATTAATTTTTTTCAACAATAAAGGAATTATTTTTATTTTTTCATAAAAAAAGTTATATTTGATTTACCCAAATAACATCTTAATATGAAAACAAAATTTACACTATTCAGTGCTGTTCTTATTACTGGATTCTCATGTGCCCAAGTAGGTTTTAATACAACTTTACCAAAAACAACGATGGATGTATCTGCTAAAAGAGATACTTCAGGGCTGATTACGGATAACACACAAACATTCGGATTACAGGCTCCGAGGCTTACAAGAGCTGAGCTTACAGCCAATACGGCTACTTATGGCAGCGATCAAAGAGGAGCATTAATTTATATTACGGACGTTACTGGCGGAGATGCTACAGGACAACGTATCAATGTTACTGCTATGGGCTATTATTATTTTGACGGAGCAGTATGGCAAAGACTTACACAAGCAACAAATGCCATTTCTCCGGCGATTACCGCATTACAATGTACTACAGCTTACTTAAATCCTTCTACGTATACTCCCGGTACTCCTTTCAACGGAAACCTGAGAGTGACCTACAGCCAGGGAAACGGAGGCTCGTATAATTCAGGCGCTCCTTTTACAGTGAACGGATTAACCTTCCAACTAAGACCCGGAACACTGGAGTTTGGTGATGGAGAATTGGTATTTTCAGTAACCGGAACTCCCACCACCGGTAATGATATGGCCCTTCCCCTGACTAGTGCTGCAGTTCCTTTCTTAACAGCAGGACAAAACTGTACTGCTACAGTGGGAAATACCAGCCGTGCAGACATCTCACCTGTCGCTGTGATGGGATATCCTACCCTAACAACCGATTCCAACGGGAAGCAAGCTTATACTTTACCCCTTACTACTCCGGATGGTAAGTATTCGATCAGGGTAATATTTGACACCACAAGTGGTACAACCGCTGCAGTTCCTAATGTGCAATTGTATAATAATACAGGTTCTACCGTTAATCTGTATTGGAATTATAATACGGAATATGGTGGTTATATCGGTTCAGCTGTAACAACAAACAATATTACTTCAGGAGTATGGGGCGGTATGGCAGATTCATCAGCTACCTGGTATCCTCAGGGCACAGGGGCAATAGGAAACGCTTACTGGGGGAATATAGGGATTATAGACGGATCCGGTGGTGGACCTGAGCATAGAAGATATACCTGGATAGACAGTAATCCTTCTTCAAAAACCGCTTATACCGCAACCATTATGGTAGGAGCACCCACTTCAGGCAGCGCCCAGCCCAACCTTTCTAAAATATTCATAAAGATAGAGCAAGTAAGAGCACAATAATATAATACCCCTAAAAAAAGGGGCATTTTTTTATCATCTACGAAGTTGACAATACATTTATGGATGTGAAATCATCAATGATATTCGCATCACTTACTCTCCGGAGTTACTGAATTTAGAGCAAGTTGAACAATATGCGCAAATTCAAGACAATTTGCGCATATTTGTTTTTACAAGATTAAATGTATCCATTATGTAAAAATGTAAAGATCCACCAATCACTTAACGTCTTTATTTATCTGGAAAGCATGCATCATCGTAATTCCGATTAAAACCTGTACATTATACTTTTTTACATCAATAAGATATAACTCCATTTTTTTGCTTAAAACGCTATTTCTTGCCATAGGAAAACTTTAATGACAGAAAGTCTTTTTAATTTTCTACTTAATATGTAATGATATTGATCTTTTAAAAAAAAAACAGTTTTAAAAATTGAATATGAAAAAGCTCATTCTACAAGAATTTATATCCGCAGATGGTTTCTGTGCTGACAGAGAGAAAACAACAGGCTTTTTTGATGGGACCTATAATAACATAGGCAATGAAATAACTCCGCATCAGGAAAAACTAATGGAAAGTATTGACCTTATTCTTCTTGGGAAAGAAACCTATAAAATGTTTACCAACTACTGGCCGGATGCCGGTGGGGAAGATAGCAAGATTGCAGAAGCAATGAACCGGTTACCAAAAATTGTTTTTTCCGGTTCATTACAGGAAGTACAATGGGGAAATCATGGAAATATTTCGTTAGTTACAGAAGATGCGATAACCTATATCACATCATTAAAACAGAAAGAAGAAAAAAACATGATCATGTGGGGTAGTATTTCTTTGGCACAATCCTTACTAAAAGCAAATCTCATCGATGAAATACAACTGGTGGTAGTTCCTGTAGCTATTGGTAAAGGGTATTCTCTCTTCCCTGAAGATTTTAAACTTTTCCATTTGGCACTTTCTGACCACAAGATATTTTCAAATGGTGTGGCTTTGCTTACGTATAAGCCGCAAGAGGTTCTTAGGCCAATATGATAGTCGGTTATCAATTTTCTTAAAATGAACAAGAAGATGAAATCTAGGACCAGTTTCTGACAATAATAGCTGTTTGATATTGAAACTATATAAAGGCACATTCAGAATGATGTGTTTCCCACTGAAGCATATAACTATGGAAAATATCCGTTTCAGGATATAACCTTGTATATCTGCAAAATACAAATATCAGAAATTCACTTTCCTGTTTTCCATTAATAATCTATTCAATGCTGACTATTATCCCGTTCATGCCGAAGTAAGAGGCGTAAACAACGAAGGCCGTTATTTTCAAAGGGGTCAGGACTATGGCAAATCAGGAAATACAATTCAATTTTTAAAACCCATTAGAATATCAATTATTTGCAAATCAACAAGATTTCTGTATCGGAAACAAGCCAGATAATGGCCTCTACCTTGAGAAACGGAACAGCAGCTCACAACAATAAAATTAAAACCGAGGTCTGTCCAGGAAATAAATTATCTTTGTTACAGACAAAAATTTTCTCAATCATGAAATTGGAATTTTCCCCGCTCTCCGAAGTCTCCCGACTTCGGAGCAAGTTTAAAGGAAATAATCTTATTGACTACTCAACAAGCGAAAATCAAAACAAAAAAATTCCAGCTTTCGTTGGGATTTTTAAGCAAAACAACCTACAATTCTCTATTATTAAAGAAATTTTCCACGAAAAAATGCCGGATATTTTCGTATTCGGCATTTTATAATATTCAAATGGTATAATAAGTAAGATTGATTTCTACTGCTCCACAATGGTTAATGAATTGTATACTCCGCTGCCTGAAACATCAAACTGACTTACCGTCCCATCAAATGCTACCGTAATCCAGGTGAATGGTCTTAATTTATCTCCTTTATTCAGATAAACGCTTACAGTACAGGCTGAGCCTACAGGTACAGCGTTAGGGCTTGCCCCGGTATCAGATGCATATCCGTTGTTGGTTTTTATCCTTTGGGTAATTACTCCTGCTGGATTTCTTACTTCCCATATGGCTTCCGTCTGGTTATTTCCCCCGGTATTTACCTGGCTTGATTGTAATGCAAAAGTAAAAGTGGCAAAATACACCCCGGTTCTGGGAGCAATAAACTCCCCTGTAGATGGATTGAAATTATCGGTAGGGACACCAGAATCGGAATCCAGTTTTTCAGTCCAGTTGGTTAAATATGAGGACCTTCTTTGTACAATTCCGGATTTGGTTCCTATTTCTGAGGGAGTTCCACTTTCAAACACATAAGTATCCTGGGTTACCTTATTTGCCATAACAACAATGCGGGGTTTACCTTTTGGGAAAAAACTTACCCAATTTGTACCATCAGAAAACTCCAGATATCCTTTTACCCCAATGGCAGGACTTGCTACATAACGTAAAGCACCGGCACCAGCCTGTACCGCTGTTTTATCTGTGTTCCCTATTGCAACCGCCCCATTGTTTCCGCTTCGTAAATCTATTGCAACTTTCGGATTGGCAACCAGTACTCCTATCTTACCTGATTTATCAATTATCACTTTGCCGGCATCCGTTTTTACTTCAACAGGATTTGTCGGGTTATCTACTCCTATCCCAATTTGGGCACTAGCCTGGACCCAGAAAAGCAGAGGAACAAAAACAATTGTCAGGCTCTTTATTTTATTATATTGTATCATGATTGTGTTTTTTATAATTCACTAATGCTGAGATTATTTAATTTCCCGTCATTCAGGGTATTTCTCGCAGAACCTATATTGTGCCTGACACTAAACTTAATGGTATTTCCTGCTTTAAGATTAAAGATCGCATTGCAGTTACCACTTATAAAATTACTGACTGCCCCAGCCTGGAATGCAGGATAAGAATTGACTGTTTTAAAAGTCTGAATATTCTCGGTATTGCGATTGCTTTCTATTGCGGTCTCTATAAAAGTATTTTTTGGAATAGTACCATTCGCTAAAGTGATATTGAAAGATACCAGATAAAAACCATCACGAGGAGCCGTAAATATACCGGTTAAAGAATTAAAATCTCCATTGGGTGTTGTTCCCAGGTCTACAGTTTCGGTCCAGTCTGATATATAAACTGTAGAACCGCTACCGATACTCTGAACAGTACTCTTACTGGCATTTACAAGGGCTTTGGTAGGTGCTGTAAGAGGTAAAGCAATCCATTGTTCACCATCAGAATATTCTAAAAAGCCATTTACATTATAGCGTATTGCGCCGCCACCAGCCTCAGCAGGCGTTTGTGTACCGGTTCCTAAACCAATAAGCCCTTTATTATCCGGTGAACGGAGATCTACTTTGGTTACAGGGTTTAAAATCCCTACGCCAAGGTTCCCGTTTGAATCTACCACTACATCATTAGACAATTTTAAAGCATCAGGGGTGGATCCATTATCCTTTGCAGCATCAATCTGCAATGATTTCACAGGCTTATCGGTAAAAAAGCCTACCTGGGCTGATATCTTAACCGAAGAAAAAAATAGAATACAGGTCATTACCTGATATGCAAAACGAATTTTCAATTTCATAATCATCTATTTTTTAATGTTCTATAATGGTTAAGTTGTTAAATCCATCATCAGGATTTGTAGGGTCTGCAGGGTTAGTAGTCACTCTGAGTTCCACAGAACCACTTGATACAAGATTATGCCAAAGCCTGGTTGCTACTTTTGTCCCTGCAAGTAAAGTAAGAGTTACGGTACTTGATCCTCCGGCCTGGGTAGATCGGGTAGAATTGGCATCATCGGCAGTACCGGTCATAGATTGTCCGAAAGTTTTGTAAACAGATGCCAGTACTGTGTTGGTTGTAGTATTGTAAAATTGTGATTCTACTCTGGATCCGTCATTAATTACGGCTCCATTAAAGTTAAATGTTAATAGAAAGGTATAGGTACCATCACGGGGAGCGGTAAAAATACCTGAAGAAGCATCAAAGCTATTACTCATGTCCCGCACCACATTCCAATTGTTGATATTGGTAGCTGAATTTGGTATTATGGATTGAGTCGATATTTTACGGGCTACTACTACTGCTTTTTGAGGAGCTATATAAGCTTTATGCCAAACCATTCCATCCGAAACTTCAATTTTGGGCCCTACAGGGATATTGGCAACATCATACCTCACTGCTCCTGCACCGGCATCTACAGCACTCATTGTAGTAGTGCTGAGACCTAAGGCATTTTCGGTTCCTGCAGATCTCATATCCATTTTTACCTGAGGATTAAACACTCCCACACCAACAAAGCCTGTTGTTTTGTTAATAATAACATCATTGGCTGCCTGTGCTGCTGTTGGAGTTCCCGTAACGGCATTGTCTTTAGCACCATCTACATGTAAAGCCCCTTGAGGATTTTTTAATCCAATCCCTACTTGAGAGAATAATGGATTAACACAAGAATAAAACACTCCGCAGGAGAATATCAGAAAACGTATTTTTTCTTTCATTTGTTTGTTTTTTAGGTTTGAATTATGGTAAGTAAGGCCTTAATACTAAATCAGCAATATGATACAGTCTCAATCGGGAATAATTTCCCAAATAAAACCGGTATTCGTGGATTATAATATTTTCGGTGAACTTAAAATGCTTGGCAAGCTATTATAAAAAATAGTTTTTCGATGCATTTTAAGCTTCATATATCAATTTTGTTTTTTCATATTAAATAAGGTCAAAATTATCATATATACCTCATATATAAGACCTTAACCTTATAGATATAATTCGAAAACAAATTAGATGTAACTCTACAGACCCATAATGGATGTTATTCAATAAATTGCTCCCGCAAGCAGACTTTTTATCTATAAAACAGACTTTTCTGCAAGCCTTGAGAAATATCAGAGTATATATTCCTCTAAACTTTCGTATTTTTATGAATTAAATGCATTTTCTGACAGCTCAATGCAGCAAAAACCAACACTATTATTCATGAAAAAATTAAATCCAGGTTATTTCGAATTCTTCTTTTTCAGGTATGGATTCATTGTTATCTTTATTCAAATAGTTTCAATATCACTTTATTTTTTTACCGAACAAAAAGAGCCTTTTTATTTGGCCTGTACAGGTATTATATGTTTGCTGTTTCTGGTTTTTGTATGTTCATCAGATTATTGGATACTGAGAAAAAACCTTTCTCTTGCCAATGTTTTTCTAACCGGTAATGGTCTCATCATTAATGAACTCCTCTATCCTGCTGAACAGATAAAAGAAGTAGCCTTTATACCCGTAAGACATGCTTTGAACAAATTTCCAGCGTATTTCATTGAAATTACAACCCATGATGGGGCTGTTTTTTATTTTCTTGAAAAAAGTATGGGCTGGGACTTTGAATCACCTACCCTAAAATTATTGAATAAGCATCCTTTATTTTCTTCAAAAACAAAAGAAAAAAAGTGAGTCTTCAGAAGGTTTTTCAGCGTTTAAAAAACAAAAGCAATCATCCCAAAAGCTAACCGAAAAATAAATATATACTAAAAACTCTCATTATGAAGTTAGAATTATTTCAAATAGATACTTTTACAGAAAATATTTTCCAGGGAAATTCAGCCTGTGTTGTTCCATTGAAGACCTGGTTACCAGACGAGGTTCTCTTAAAAATAGCCCGTGAAAATGCTGTGGCAGAAACAGCTTTTTTTATTGATACCGGCAATAGCGTTCACCTGAGATGGTTTACCCCGGAAATAGAAATGGACCTATGCGGACATGCTACCCTTGCCACGGCTCATTGCCTGGCTTCCATCTTACATTATCAAAACAGCAGAATCGTTTTTGAGACCAAAAGCGGTGAACTAACCGTTGAGGTTAAAGATGGATTTTATTACATGGATTTCCCATCGAGAATGCCTGAAGCATCAGCTCTTCCGGATATCATATCCAGATCCCTCAATATACAACCTAAGGAAGTTTTCAAATCAAGGGATTACGTCCTGGTATATGAGTCTGAAGAAGACATTAAAAAAATCAGGCTTGAAAGATCTATTTTTGATCTTATCAATCTGGACCCGGGTGGTGTTGTGGTAACAGCAACAGGCACTGACAGTGATTTTGTTTCAAGGTATTTTACGCCGCAGTCCTCAATTCTTGAAGATCCTGTCACCGGCTCCGCACACTGCTCACTTATTCCGTTCTGGTCATCAAGATTAGGGAAAAATAAACTTTTTGCCCGCCAGCTATCAGAAAGAGGTGGCGAACTCTATTGTGAAAACAAAAACGAGAGAGTGATTGTGGCAGGGAAAGCCAGGACTTATTCTATGGGACACCTATGGATAGAATAAGCTTTTTTTAAGTTAAAATAAAGAAACAACAAACCAATGATATAGCTGTATTGGCTACCTCGCTGCCACATGAATCCTTCATGTGGTTTTTGTATTATAAAATCAGACACTATAAAAACAACTGTATGAAAAGTGATTGAATAAGACCACAATACAATTGTTCGACAGCGGGAGGTTATTTTTAACAATATCTTTCAAAAGAAAATACTAAATTTTCCGTTTAATTATTAAATTTGGCTAATGCGAAAGAATCTTTATCTCATCATTATATTATTTTCTCTTACCAGTTGCTATACCTACCAGGTAAAAAAACAGGTGGATACAACAACCGGCAATCAGCAAGAATCTAAAAATGGTTCAGCTCCTGTTAATAGTGTATCTGCGCCAATGAAAAGTACAACAGCTGAATCCCAGAACCTGAACGCACAGCAAATGCCTGTTCCTGTCAACATCCAGGAGAAGCTGACCCCTAATAAAAACGTTAAAATTAACGTTGAAGGCAGGAGCTATAAAATAATAGTTGACAAGTGGGAAAGCGACAGCCTGGTGGCACACCCGGTTCATAATCCTAAAAAAATTCTGAAATTCCATAAAAACCAGATCAATGGAGAGAAAATTGCAGAAAAACGATTTTCACAACCCATAGCAGATATTATTACGGTTACTGCTTATGCCGGAATTGCTGCTTCAATCTGGTTTCTTCTCCGTTAGTTTATAAAGCTGCCTTCTCAAAACTGCCGCCCTTCAAGAGTCATAATATCAAATAAGGCAAATAATCCTAAATTTGTCTCGAATAAAGCCTATCCGGGTTTAACACCCATATTGATAATGATGCAATATTATCCTATACCGGATCCCCTGAAACCCTATGTGGAATCCATCTGGTCTTTTGAGAGCCCGGATCGGCTGGACTATTGTGAACAGGCAGCAGTCATTCCCACCGGACGCTGGATACTGATCTGGAATTACCAGGGACAGTATGAGCATATTATTCAAAACACTTCCTACCACCATCCACTCTATGATTTACATTTGGTGGGCCAGCACAATTCAAAAATTGAACTCAAAGGAACTGAGCCTGTTCACTCAATAGGCATCAGTTTCAAGCCATACGGATATTATGCTATAGAAGGAAAGGAACTCCCGTTACTTGTCAATAAAGTACAATCCCTATCTAAAAGGAATCTTGACGGAAAAGAGCTCCTAGCCTCCTTCACGGGAAACCTGCATGAGGCAGTAGCCGAAATTACCGGTCTGATCATTGAAAGGATACGATATACCCCGGATCAGCGCGTGGTAGAAATCATAAACCAAATCAATGCCTGCAATGGCAATATCCTCATTAAAGAGCTATTCGGACATATTCCGGGATCACAACGTCATCTCAATAAGCTTTTCAAAGCACAGGTGGGCATTACTCCAAAGGAATATGTATCTATAATAAGGTTTCATGAAATTTACAACCGCTATATCAGAAATGAGGAACGGGAAAATAAAAGTGAACTTTATGACTTTTTTTATGATGAGTCTCATTTCATCATGAACTTCCGTAAGATTCTGCTTACAAAACCTCATCAATTCATGAAAAAGGTCAACAAACTGGGAAACCAGTTTATCAGGAAATAAATGAGGTCTGTTTTTTCCTATTTTCCGGCATCCGGTTGCCGTTACTTTGCAGAAAAATTCAATGATTATGTTAGAAAAAGTAACAGACACCGCCAAAGCACTCATGGCATTTAAAGCAGAAACGGACACCATACCTTATGCAAAAAAGATAGCAGATTACTTCAATATTGATACTCCGGCAGCACTGAAGGAGGATTTCGGATTCCAGGCAAGTGTACTTCACTTTGAAATGCGCTCGCGTTCTTTGGACTATTTCCTCGAAAAAACCTCTGCCTCTACTGTATTGGAACTATCAGCGGGTTTTTCCTTAAGAGGATTGGAATATGCACACCGTAATATCAATACAACATATCTTGATACTGATTTGAATTCCATCATCACAGCAAAAACCGGCATGCTGGAAAATATGGGGGAAACCGTGCCCTCCAATCTGCAGTTTCTGGATCTGAATGCATTGGATGAAAAATCATTTCCGGCAGTTAGCAGTGAAGTACTGATCATTAATGAAGGCTTACTGATGTATTTTAACCGTGAATCCCAACGCCGTATTTTAAGAAATATCCATTCCCTATTGAACAAGAACGGAGGAACATGGGTAACCGCAGATATTTACCTGAAACACGAAACCCATACCCTTGGAAGCGATCGCGATAAAAAATGGAATACCTTTTTCAAAAAGAACAATGTTCATGAAAATTATTTTGAATCTTTTGGTCAGGCTGAGCAATTCTTTCATGATAACGGATTCAGGATTATTGAAAAGTATGAACCGGAATTTGAAAAGCTCAGCAGCTTACCTAAATTACTCGAGACAGGCACACCCAAGCAGCTGGAACTTCTGAAAAGCAGAGGCAGAATACAGGAAACCTGGCAGCTTGCAGTGAAATAGAAACCGGTAATAAAGTTAACTACTCTCCGAAGTCACTGATTTCGGAGAGTTTTTTTAAAAACAATTCTGACAAACCAGACCACCCCTACATAAATTCCTTATAATCCCAAGAAGCTGCTTCTTCTGCATTACTCATACTTTGAAAAATCAACGGCAAATATGCACCGGTTGACCTGGCTACCATTCTGGGCTCCGGCATTGGGTTCATATTCCGTCAGGCTCCACAAATAGCCATATTGGGCTTCGTAGTAGAGGGATTCTGCTCCATAAGGCCAACGGTAACGTACCGTATCATCGGCTCCATCGGTATACCTTGCCAGCCTTGCATTGGAACCATAGGAATTGCTTGGAGATCCGGTACAGGAAAGCCATGTCCTGTTGCCTTTCCGGAATACTCCCTGGATGCCATGAGCATGATTATCCGCAAAAAGACTGTTTTTGGGCGCTATGGTAACAATTCCTGAATTTTGAATCGTTCCACTTGCGTTAATAGGAAAACCAAAGACTTTAGGAACAATGGAAGCATCAGCGCTGCCCGCATAGTATTGCCCGGTCCATAGCTGGGTCCCTTCATCATTAACCTGTATGGTAGAAAAAGGACTGGCATTGTTGATTTTCTGATACCCTGTCTGAGGCAATACATACCGGTAATTGAAGGCAAACAGATTACCGTTCGCATCTTTACCACATTTGTCATTGGTAGTGTCCCCTGTACTGACTTCAATAATTTTATTCAGATCAAATATCCGGACGCCCAGATTGGTACTGCTGAGATATATTTTCCCATTAAAATAAGCAATTCCACCAGCGTGTACTTTCAAGGGAGCGAAAGAGCTATATTGCGTATAGGTTGTAGTACCTGCCGGAATATCAGGCTGTACCAGCAGGATATGCCGGTACGTGAGATAGGTGCTTGAACTCGGGCTGATGTCAATCAGGGTAATGCGGGAACCTTTATATTCAGCATCATCTTTTGCATACCAGCTCACCAGCAGGTAGCGAACGCCATCTTTGGTAAATCCTGCAATTCCCTGTGGCCGCCAGATGGAGGTGGTTTCGTCATCGGTGTTCCAGCGGATTCCCCTCACTCTGTTTTCTTCCGGAATATTGAAACCGTAGACTTCGGTATAGGCATTTCCGCCAATGGCCTGCCGGTTTTTATTGACCTGCGAAGGATTTAAAAAGCTAAAACCCGAATTGATATAAGCGCTGGTGTCTACATAAGGATTGACACTGACCTCTGATGCAGCGGCCTTGCTGGTAGTAGACTTTGCCGGTAATTCTTCTTCCATTGAGGCTGAAGTCAATTGATTATTCTGACATCCGATGCCTGTCATTGCAAGCATAAGTATCCATCCTGGTAGTTGTTTTTTAATCATGGTTTTTATACATTTAATAAGATATGGTACGGCTTACCAATATTGTGAATTGCTTGCGAAACTACCGGATTCCGGTTTTATTTGGGTAACTTCAGTGTTAAGTCTGTATTAAATTTCTGATTCCGGTACTATTTTACTTTCAGAATTAAGGAATAAGAGCAATGATCAAGTATCTTAATGTTTAAAAATAAAATATTTTTAAATTTTAATTAGAAACATAGGGTAAAAAATTAAACATGTTCTATATTTGAAGTTAGACTAACCAATCTCATAACATGAAAGATATCCAACATGAAATACAACTCAGGCCAACAGTCGTTGCTGATTTAGAGGTTCTTTTTCAATTTCAGCTTGATGAGGAAGCCAATCATCTGGCTGCATTTACCTCAAAGGAATCCCAGAATAAAGAATCCTATCTGGCTAAGTACACTAAATTTCTGAATGATCCAACCATCAACAACCAGACTATTATGGTTGATAATGCTATCGCCGGAAGTATCGCAAAGTTTGTCATGGAAGGTAATGCGGAAATCACCTATTGGATTGATAAAAATTTCTGGGGGAAAGGTATCGCCACAACAGCATTGAAAGACTTTCTCAAGATAGAGACTGCCAGGCCAATTTTTGGACGGGTAGCTTTTGACAACTTTGGTTCTCAGAAGGTCATGGAAAAATGTGGTTTTAACAGAATCGGTTCTGATACGGGTTTCGCCAATGCAAGGCAAATGGAAATTGAGGAGTTTATTTACAGGCTTGATAACTAATTCAGAAGTAAGTATGGTACTCTTAAATTCCAAAGGAGACAAGGCGATGCGGTTTTAAACAGACGTTGAAATCCCTGTTTACAGATTATAAAAAAAACTCTTCTTATGATAAGAAGAGCTTACTCTGTAAATGAATTGTATGCGTCTTAATACATACTCATTGATCATATCCTATTTCACCGCAGCCTTCGCTTTTTCCGACTCTTTCAAATGATGTTCCAGAGTTGGAAGTGTATTACTGGCAAAAGATTTAAGGGATGTTTCTGTACCGTCAGCACTTTGTTTTTTAAATTCTTCTATGTCTTTTTTGTGGTCATCAACCATAAGCTCGGTGTACTTGCGGTCGAACTCTGTTCCTTTTTTAGTTTTCAGCTCATCATATTTCTTTTGTTTATCTGCATCTAATCCACTTGGTAAGGTATAACCTGCCTTGGATGCCCATTGTTTAAGCTCATCATTGGCCTTGGTATGATCTTTTACCATCATCTGACCTAATGCTTTTACGGCCGGATTAGAAGCATTGGTTTCTGCAAGCTGTCCCATCATGACTTCCATGATCCCTCCTTTTGCTGCAGCATCGGCAAACTTTTTATCTTGTTCACTAAGGGAAACCGTTGTAGCTGTATTAGTAGCTGCACTATCGGCTGGTTTGATCGAGTCCTTATCGGTAACTGCAGGACTTACTGTCTGAGTGTCTGTCGACTGGTAGCCAGCCGTACTTTCATTTTTTTTGCAGCCAACCATAAGCATTGTTGCTGCAAAAACTGTTAAAATGGAATTTCTCATAATACTATTTTTATGTGGTAAGTGTTCGTTATTGTAAATGCATTTAAAATAAATTTATTTATCAATGCAGTACATTTTACCTATTGTAACACCATTTTAAAACATCAATTATTATGGTTTACAAAATCCAATGTAACGATTTTGAATACAAATTTCAGACCAGCTACACAATACATGCCTTCACGTTGATCTGAAAATAAGCTGCTTACGCGATACTGTGCCTGCTCTTTCACAAAATACTTTCCTTCAGAATAATGAAGGGAGATATTCAGAGTGCTTTAAAATGATCAGGTCTTCTTACTACAAATTTCTTTGTTGTACCTGATACTGCCTCTTATGATGCATTAGTTTACCGTTAAATTAATTTTTTGAACAAACTCATTCCACTCTTTATTCAGATAATCAACAGATTCCTTTTTTTCCCCATCATTGAGCGAAGAATAATTTATTGAATTGAAAACCAGTTTTTTCAGGGCCTTCACATCAAGCTCCTAATATACAAAAGCCATCCAGAAGTCGTAACTCAGGCCTTCATACCCATAAACACCCGGATCATCACTATTGATAGAACACTGTATGCCGTTGCTTAATAAAACCCTTGCCGGATGGTTCCTTAAATCACTGACATAGCCCAGGATCTGGTTGCTGATCGGGCTTACTTCAACCAATTTTCCCTGCTTCCGGATACGCTCCATGGTTTTTGGAAAATAAATCAGGTTCAGGCCATGTCCGATTCTTTGGTTATCCAACAATGAAATATCCACCACATTTTTATTAAAGACAGAGTTGCTTTCACCGGCATGAAGGAAAAGAGGAA
Source organism: Chryseobacterium sp. P1-3 (assembly GCF_000738495.1). NCBI lineage: Bacteria > Pseudomonadati > Bacteroidota > Flavobacteriia > Flavobacteriales > Weeksellaceae > Chryseobacterium > Chryseobacterium sp. P1-3. Next base: position 666,992 of record NZ_JPEQ01000004.1, on the reverse strand, counting down.
GCTCTATCCCATATTTTTTATTAAGCTCATTCAGCTTTGCCCAATTGTTCCGGAAAGAATTGATACTATGCCCGGCCGCTTCATCAGCAACAAGATCAAAACCTGAAATCATGTCCGGGAATTCTTTTTTAAGTTGAAAAGCCATTTCGAGTTGTTTATCAATCGCTGTCGGATCCAGGAATTTAAAGCTGGAGTAAATTAACTTCAGACTGAACCGGGGATTAGACCTACGGACTTCTTTAACAATCTCCTGCAAATCGGTGACGGAAGTCTTTACGGGATATTTTCCATGCTGAAAATCGTAAAGTTCATCAAAGATAAACCTGATTTCCACGTGCTGTACTTTATCTTTGGCTAAATCCTGAAATCCTTTTATATAATATTCTTTAAAAAACGGACGGTAAGGCAATAACAAGCTGATTCTTTTAAAGCGTTTTTCAAATTCAATCCAATAATTGTTATAATTGCAAAGATTATCCCGTTTCAGAATAAGAAGCTCTTGTAATTCCTTCTCAAAGTGAGCATCTGAAGTTAATTTTTTATCGAGGTTTACAAACCCTTCCGGCACTTTCCCGCTTTCAAAAAAAGCCAGCTGCCCAAAAATAAACCGGTCATTGTCTTTCTGATCATAAACGTAGCATTCTTTGTATTTCCTTGCCGTTGCAATTACCCATTTTACATCGGTTACTCCCCCACTATGGGTATGCAGCAAACCTCCTTTGGGCATGTCCTGGATAATCTTAAACAGTGTACTACTTTCTATTAACGGTTTTATTTCATTAAAAGAAAGATTATATAAAGGGATTTTTTGTTTTTCTGTTTCGCCAAGGAATTGTTTTCTTAACCGGAACAGTTTTTTTATCTAATGTAAGTTCAGACTCAGATAAACGGATGTCAGCATCAAATGCCAATGCTTCATTCTCCTTCTCTGAGACCACCCAGTTTTGCTGGTAAACGGAATTTTCAGTCTCTTTATTCTGCGCTCCCAAAAGAGGACCTAAAAGCAGAGCGTAAGTAAAATATTTTCTCATCATAATAGTAGGATTCACGTTGCACATGGTGATATGTATCACTTTGAATAAAGAAAGGTGCAACTCACAATAATCTTCAAAAATATAATTATTTTTTCTGGTAAAAAGAATTTCAATCCTAAAAACCAACAACAATGGCTAAAATAAAAGCTATCTCATAGGGAGACAGCTCTATTGCATTATCAATTTTTATCCCCAATAATCAGGGTTTCCAAAAAGTCCAAACCGTTCCGTTAAAAACAGCAAGCTGATGGGTGGCTGTATCATAAGCCATCATTCCGGCTGCAGGATTGATAATATTCAGATGCGGGGTATCCATTTTGGGGAGGATCATCGCTTTATCCTGGTCTGCCAGAACGAGAATACCGGCGGTGGTATCTGTATTTCCATTGCCTCCGATAACTATTTTAGCTCCCGCTAATTCTGTTTTAGAATTTTGTAAAACAGTATTAACGGTTCCTGTAGTATCTATGCTTAAATCTTTCCAGGTACCGGCCTGACGGTATTTTACTTTTTTATCTGAAACATCATAAATAAATGTACCATCTACAGCTCCTATCGCAGAAGCAGCAGAAGTAATCCAGGGAAGAATAAGCCCCCGGCTACCATTGGAGAACTCAAGAGACACCGAGGAATTGCTTATCGAATCTTTACCAATCGCAACTTGTGCAAAATATTGGTTAAGAAGGAATAATGACAGTATTGTAATTGTTTTTTTCATTTCAAATAATTTAAATCAGAGCTATTAAAATAAATAAGACCTTATTATTAATCCGGACAGGTTTGAATATTAATGCAATGCCACCCGAAACTCGTACCGTTATCTTTAGTAGTATAAATTTTCAGGCAATTGTTTGTAGCATCATAAACGGTCATTCCTTCAACAAAATTTAAAGGAGAAATTCCAACAGGATTACCAGACGTATCAAAAGGTACCCTGTTTAAAACAAATCCTTTAGTTTTGGCTTCCAAAGCCAGCCAGCCTCCTTTTCTTACCATCGGCCAGTTGTCTGTATTCCCACTTCCGGCCCTTCCCAAAACGGTTATTCCCAACTTTGTATCAAGGGCAGCTCCTCCTGTGATACCAGGCTTATAGCAACTGCTGCATGCATTGATATTTTGAGAGCTTCCTATCCCTTGTCCCTGGTCTCCTCCGCTATCAGCAGCTCCTCCGGCATTAACAAGAAGCGGAATCCCTTGTGAGTCGACACACGAAGCATTGGCACAGATATTCTTATCAGGCGCAATAGAACCGGGTCCTACTGTTGCGGTTCCTCCTGCATCCACCAATTGTGCCACCGTAACATTTTCATCTCCTTCCCATGCATCCACACAACCATCATTATCAGAATCAAGGTCCAGATGATTGGGAATACCGTCACCGTCATAGTCACAAGGCAACGGTAAAGTGGCTCCAAAAGTAAAATTGGCCCAGTTTTCTGCTACCGTATAATTAAAGGAAACACTGGTATGCACTCCGGGAATCCTGAGAATAACATAGCCTTCCCGCCCGGTTATCTGGGTAGGGGAATTTACAATTAAAGTATTTCCTGCAGAAGCCCATATAATCTCTATAGGTTTATCAAATATAATAGGTACAGACAGAACCCCGCTCCCAATCGATGAAAAAACCAATACGGGATCTGTCATCGGTGAGGCAAACGTTAATGTGTTGGTGGTAGCCTGTGTATTTTTAATCGTGGGGTTATTATTAGGCACACCATACGAAGCGGGAAAATTACCATAACCAAAAACATTTCCGGTTGAGCCCAGTGGCTGGCTTGATGTGTAGGTATAACCGACGCCGTTGATTGTTCCTGTAGCAATATTATTATCTATGGCAGAAAACGTAACAGGCCCTGTCCAATAAAACTGTCCGGGACATTCCAATGCATCAGGAATACCATCATTGTCATCATCCCTGTCATCATCATCTGCTATTCCATCTCCATCGGTATCTGTTAACCTGGCCGTTATTGAAGAAGAATTATTAGCAGCTAATTCCGGTTTAGTATTTACAGACTGGGAAAAAAGCAGGGAATACAATAACAATCCGAGGATTGTTAAATTTTTTTTATTCATGTTCAAATATATTTTTAGAGGGTTATTAAGCTTGTAATAAATTTTTATTGAGGGAAACTCCTGCGTGTACGCAAGTAACGATGTGCCTTATATTATGTTCCGAGCCCTATATTTACTGTACTGCCATTCAGCTGATTAATGAAATAAGAAGGCGTCACCCCCTTTTCTTTTTTAAAAGCAATGACAAAAACCTGGGGTGAAGCATATCCGCATTCTTCTGCCAGATAGCTTATTTTATATTCTCTGTATTTGGGATTATTGTATAATTGATGAACAATATAATTGATTCTTAAACTATTGATATAGGTATTAAAATTCCGGGATTTATGTTCTCTGATAATCTCTGACAGGTATTTGGGATTGGTATTGAGAAAATGGGACAAATACGCAATATTGATACCTTTCTTAAGGAATTTGTCTGAGTTCTCAAATGCCGCCAGCTTCTTTAAAAGTTTTTTTTCCGTTTCAGAAGAAATATTGGAAATACCCTGATCCTTATTACCATCAACCTCATCGGGCTGATTCTTTTCACGGTTAAGGCCATGGATCAGCTCATCATATTTTTTACGGTATTCATATTCTTTTTTTCTGTTATACTTCCATGCTATGGCAATGATCAGTAATATAATCCCTAAAGCTGTCAAAGCAATAATAAGCCGGTTCTCGTTATATGCATCTCTAAAAGTTTTTATTTTTTTCCTGGATTGATTGATCACCGTGACTTTCTGTGCATTTTTAATACTGTCGTTCAAACCGGTATATAATTTCAGGTATTTAAGCTCCTGCGTTGAATTTCCCAGCGCATTATAGGCATCTTTAATCCCTTCATAAGCTGCCAGCCTTTCTTCCGGTTTCTTCTTTATCCTTTCCAGTTCCAAAACTTTTTTTTGAGAATTCTATGCTTTTCTCATACTCCTTTTTTTTATAATAAAATGCGCTTACAGATTCATATACCTCAATATCACATAGCTTGAAATACTGCGGGTGTGTTACCGAATATGCCAGTGCTTTCCGGAAGTAAGATTCTGCAAGATCTACTCTGGGCTTTTCAGGATGAAAGGCATAAGCAATTCCCATATTCATCAGCTGAAATATCTCAAGATAATAATACCTGACCTTCTGATAATCTGTCAGACCAGCCAAAGGTGTTGCCTCAATGGCATCAAGGCTTTTCCTGGTATAATACAGCATGGAATCTTTAGCTCCTGTCCTCGAATATATCCCGGCAAGAAGCATATAGGAATTGGAGAAATAAATATTCCTGTTGGCCTTATTACCAATTTTTTTCTCCATATTCTTTTTTTTCCAGAATAGTTTTAGCTTCAGGATATAATCCGAGCTCTATTGCTACACATGCCCTGTTAAGTTGAATAAGGCTTAGCGAATAGTTATCATTTTCAGCGTAAGCCAAAGATTCTGCTTCATCGCCGTACTTCTCCGAAAGGGTATAATTTCCTCTTCGCAACGCGTTCCGTTGTAAAAGAACCAGCCCTCTGATTTCTCCCGGCTTGAAATTGATTTTTTTTGATTGGTCAACTACCTTGCGGATATCATCCATATTGGTGATCCGGCCGACATCATTGTACTCAATTTTATCATATTGCCCCATAATCAGCTTTTCTTCATTCTTCAGATTCGAAGTCTGAGCAGGAAATTGATAGAAAGTAAATATTGACAATAATAAAGATATCAGGGAAAAACTTTTGATCATCAGAAGTCAATTCATTATGATGTTAAAATTAAAAAAAATTCCTTAAAAATTCTTAATTTAATGAAATAATTACTGAAATTATTCACTAAGCAATTAAACACATTACACTGATTAACAATTACTAGTAACAATTTTATAAAAATATCAGCGAGTTTATTTCTCGCCCAACTATGATGGCATAAATTCAATAATCTTTCCCTGTTTTGTTGTTATAAGTACCCGCCACAAAATAAATTTGCCCAATAGATAATAATCAAAAATAATCCGGAAACACCGGTTTTATAAGTCAGGTTTTTTTATAAGTCATGGTAAAATAATACCATGGCTTTTTTTATCAGGAAACTGGAATTCCGGACTGCTGTATCCGAAGTTATTTTATACTTTAGAGCAGGCTGAAGTCCATTCTATTGAGGTTATAAAATAAACAAAAAGTCTATAAAAACAATAGACTTGTATTGTTAATTTTAATTCACAGTACAGAATTTAATTTTGTTAATAATTATCAGCACTTCAAACAAAACATCAAAATATTGATTATCAAACGAATAATAACAAAGAAAAGTTTCAACAATAATTAACCCACTAATTTAGTAGACTAATATGATTTATCTCATATCCTCTTTTGGGCTGCGTTTGTGAATTATTAAATAATTTTGAAACAGTTAAAAAAAATAAAACTTTATTCTCATGAATAAGAACGACTTTGATTCTTACCAGTTCACCATCATAGCTATTGCAGCTGTTCAGCCTGAAGGTTGCACAAAGAATAGCTTTTCACAACACCCTGTCATTTCTAAAAACATGTGTTATGAATCTATGATGTGTATGTGTACTATGATAATGTCATAATTTCAAGAAATACACATTACTGTAGGAATTAAAGCCCATTATTCAAATCCTGATTTAATCCGGGCACATCTCCTGTAAATTTTAACATTCCCACGCATTATAAACCTCCTGAAAAAGGAGGCAGGGAATTCTTTATCCTTAACCGGAGAGGTCAACAGTAATACACCCTTTCAATTTAAACCTTAAAGATGATAATATAATGAGAAAAAAACAATGCAAACTTGGTGTATTGGCCCTGCTTTTATTCGCTGAATATGGCTTTGCACAAAGTAAAGACAGCCTTTCAAAGGAAAATGCCATCAAAGAAGTGGTGGTGGTAGCTTTTGGGAAACAGAAGAAAGAAGAGATCACCGGATCAGTACAATCATTAAAGGCAAAAGACCTGTCTAATCTTCAAAACGGAAACGTCCTTCAGGGAATCGGAGGTAAGGTAGCAGGAGTACAGGTAGTTTCCTCCGGGCAGCCCGGTTCACAGCCTACAATAAGAATGAGGGGAATTGGCTCCATTAACGCTTCCAGTGATCCGTTGATCGTTTTGGACGGGATTCCCTATAGTGGAAACCTGAACAGTATTGCAGGATCAGATATTGAAAGTATTTCTTTCCTTGAAGATGCTTCTTCCAACGCTCTATATGGTTCCAGAGGTGCCAACGGCGTCATTATTGTCAATACCAAACGAGGTAAAAATAAAAAACTGAGTGTGGATGTGGATGTGAAAACCGGGGTTAATTTCAGATCCATTGAGGATTATCCGGTGTATACCTCACCACAGGATTATTATACCGCTTTCTACAACAGGGCGAGAATTGGTGAAATTGCCAGGTTAAAGCAACCTGGAGCTGTTCCTTCCGGCCCTGCACCCCATGATGTGGGACTTGCTGCATTAAGCAAACTAGGCTATAATGTTTATAATGTTCCTTTCAGTCAATTGATCAGGCAGGACGGTTCTTTTAATCCTGATGCAAAATTATTATATCAGGATAACTGGAAGAAGCTTCTTTTCAAACCGGCCTTGAGAAGAGAAGCCAATGTGGGGATTAATGCCAGCGGTGATCAGGTAAAATCCTATACGTCCTTAAATTATCTGGATGATAAAGGTTACCTTATCTCTTCCGGGTTTGAAAGATTCGGAATCAGATCCAACCTGGATTATACCATTACTCCTAAATTAAAATTAACCACCGCGCTGTCTTATACTTATAGCAAACAGGATTTTGGGGAGACAGGAGGCTTTTCCAACCCATTTCAGTTTGCCAGAAATATCTCACCGTTTTACCCTGTCTTCTTAAGGGACGATAACTACCAAAGATTGTATGACAGTTACGGAAACGCCCTGTATGATTATGGAGACGGACAAGGTCCTAACGGAGCCACAAGATCCTATGCCGTTTTTGAGAACCCTGTTGGCAATCTGCAAAAAGATAAGTCCCGGACTACAAGTAATATTGCCAATGCCAATCTTGGTTTGAATTATGAGATCATCAAAGGATTGGATTTTACCTATAATTTTGGAGCGTATCTGGAAAATCTGAGAAACCTTCAGTTCGGAAATACGGAAGGAGGCACCTCATCATCAGTAGGCGGTACAATTACCAGAGGCTCACAGTTCAGATATACCCTGAACCACCAGCAATTGCTCACCTATCAGAAGAGATTCAACAAGCATAGCTTCAATATCCTGATCGGTCATGAATTAAATAAAATTAAAAACGAAGGAATATCAGGAACAAAGCAACAACTTTTATTACCGGATTCATGGTCTTTTGACAATGCCGTGAAAATAACAGACCTGTCCGGAAGTGGTTACGAATATGCAGTAGAAGGTTATTTCTCAAGACTGCTTTATAATTATGATGGTAAATATTTCTTTAATGCCAATGTCAGAAGAGACGGTTCATCTGTATTTTCTCCTGAGAGCAGATGGGGAAATTTTTACGGGTTAGGAGCAGCATGGAATGTGGCTAAGGAAGATTTCCTTAAAGACAATACCGTCATCAATGCTTTAAAATTAAAAGTTTCTTATGGCCAGCAGGGAAATGATAATATTCTGTTGAATAACTCCACAAGAGATTATTATGCGTATCAGGATATATATGGAATTAACAATTTCGGTGATGGCAAGCCTGTTTTATCCCTTAAAAAACAAGGGAATAAGGATTTAAAATGGGAAACGTCCAAAAACCTGAATGCCGGCTTTGAAATTTCTCTTTTAAACAACAGGGTGTCATTAAATGCTGATTATTTTGAACGAAAAGTATCAGACATGATTTACACCCTTCCTCTTCCACCGTCCAATTCCGGTTCTTATGTGAAATATGGAAATATAGGTGACATGACCAACCGCGGAGTACAGGCAAATGTCAATGTGGATATTCTCCGCAATGAAAATGTACAATGGAGCTTCTATGCCAATGCTACTCACTATAAAAATAAAATCACAAGATTACCTGCAGAACAGAGAGGTACAGGACTCGTTACAGGATTGTTTATCCTGACGGAAGGCGGAGACCGGTATACCTATTACCTTAAAGAATTTGCAGGGATAAATCCGGAAAACGGAGATGCCCTATGGTACCGGACTTCGATCAACCCTGCCACTCTGAAAGAGGAAAGAACGATTACCAACAACTATAAGGAAGCCACTGATTATAACACGGGAAAATCCGCTATTCCTAAAGTATATGGCGGATTCGGAACGGATATTACCTATAAAAGGCTAAACCTTTCCGTTAATTTTGCGTATCAGTTGGGCGGATATGGGTATGATGATATTTACAGAAGTTTATTCCATTCGGATACGTATGGGTCCAACTATTCTACTGACCTGGATAAAACCTGGACACCGGAAAATCCCAATGCAGCCTTACCGCGGGTAGATTTAACTTCTACCAATCAAAACGGGAATTCAACATTATATCTGATAAAATCAGATTACATCAGCCTTCAGGACGTCACTTTATCATACCAGTTATCTGATGAATTTGCAAAGCAGGCAGGATTATCAGGTTTAAAAGTATATCTGACAGGAAACAACCTTTATTTATGGTCAAAGAGGAAAGGATATGATCCGAGAGCATCATTAACCGGGGTTTCTGATTCTTACAAATATTCCCTGTTATCAAGTGTCTCGTTAGGCTTTAAATTAACTTTTTAAAAAAATTTATGAAAACAATAAAATACTTTATAGCAACCATAGCTATTGGCCTTCTTACTTCAAGCTGCGCCAATGATCTGAATACTTTGCCGGACGGGGATATTTCCGGAGAGCAATTGAATAACGATTCATCGAGCCCTGAAAAAATATTAGGAGGAATCTACCTTGATCTTCGCAGCAATGGCGCCGGAGGCACTACCTCTCACTCTGATTTTGGAATCATGGCTATAAAAGCCGGTGCAGACCTGATGTCTAATGACGTGATACAGTCTACCAACCAGCATTTGGGAATGTTTTATAATTATGAAGCAACCAATGCCAGTAATTTAGCTTCAGAGATTGTATGGACTACTTTTTATGCCAGGATATTTGTTATTAATAAATTACTTGACGATTTACAGAAAGATACGGGTTCAAAAAACAGGGCTATCAAAGGGCAATTGCTTGCGCTAAGGGCTTATTCCTATTTTTATCTGGTTCGTTTTTATGCTAATGATTACCAGGGGCATCCATCTGACCCGGGGCTTCCATTGGTTCTTACAAGCAGCAACCCTAGCCAGGGATTGCCCAGGTCCACTGTATCGGAAGTATACGGACAGATTACCAGGGATATTGAAGAATCTATCCAGCTTCTGGACAGCTTTGCACGGCCAACGAAAGCCCAGATCGATCAGAGAACAGCTAAAGCTATTGCTGCTGAGGTATATTTACAAACCGGAAACTACCAAAAAGCAGCTCAGTATGCTGCAGAAAGTAAAGAAGGCATCGCTTTGATGACTGAGAGTGAATATACCACTACCGGATTTTCCAATATCAATAACCCTGAAGTGATATGGGGCTTCCATAATACCATTTCCACCATGAGTATCGGGAATTATTATGCTTCTTTCTTTTCAATGTTTGACAATACCAATGAAGGGTATGCCGGTGCGGCACAAATCCGTAAGTTGATTGATAAACGTCTTTACGAAGCTATTCCAGCAACGGATTACCGTAAAAAGGTATTCAACGGAAGCCAGAGTGCCCAATACACATTCAACGGAAAAACTAAAAATTATCCGGCCTATGTAAGCTGGAAATTTAAGGATCCAAGCCTTTTTGAAGGAGATTATATCTACATCAGGGCTTCCTCACTGTATTATATAGAAGCTGAAGCATTGGCCAGACAAGGAAGGGAAACCGAAGCCAGACAGGTATTATTTGATATTTCGTCCAAAAGGGATAAAGCCTATATCCTGTCTGTAAAATCAGGAAACGAACTGATTAATGAAATTATCCTTCAAAAAAGAATAGAACTTTGGGGTGAAGGGTATGCATGGTTTGATATGAAGAGGTTAAATTTTCCTTTAGAAAGAGTGTACACCGGAACCAATCATACTTTTGGCAGGTTTAACCTGACACCTGATAAATTTAAATTCCAGATTCCTAATAAAGAGATTAATAATAACCCACAAATCCAACAGAATGACTAGATAGAACGCTGAAAACCTTTACAATTATTTTAATATATTCTATGTAAGGCGCCATTTGCTTAAAATGGTGCCTTTTTTTAATGAAACCCAGAAACCAATAGAGTTGTTCAGGATCAGTCTCAAAAATTGGGGACATAAATTGGGTCTTGAATATAAAAAATTCTGTCCATTATTGATTAGCATCAAAATTATTGAGCTCGTTTTTCACGCAAAGTTTTTTAAAAAAAAAATAATGTTCTATTTCAAGTAGGCAAAGAAGGCAGCATAGCTGCTGACTAAGCGCATGCAAAGTCTTCGCTTCATCAGAATCGATTAAAGATCGATTCATTTCTTAGCTTACTTAAAATAAAGAGTAATACAAAAAAAAATCTTTGCGTGAATTTTAATAATTAAATACATCTAAATGTTATATGCCCCCAACTTTTGCGCTTGATCCGTTGTTCAACTTTCCAGGGCCTGATAATTTAGATTTTATCTGCAAAGATTAATTCAGAATAAAAAAAAGTTGATTCAGACTCCTTTCCACATATTGTGGTAAAGCTCCTAATCAAACTTGATAAACATCTGCTCAAAATTCAAGGTCATGGTATTGAACTGACGGATTACATCCTGACCAATATTTCCATACACTGTTTCTTTATTAATCCGGGTTTTTAATAAGCTGATATCTCTGAGAGGAACCTGTTTTCCCAAAATATGGAATATATGATCTACTTTAAAACCTTCATGTTCAATTTTTCCTCCTGCTCCCCCCATACCGATTTTGGTAATCTTGTATTTTTTATCTATTTCCTTTTTATTTTCCTCATAAAAGGGAGCATATAAAATCGTGTGATCTGCTCCGGTGTCAAATGTAAAATGCATGCCATCTATAAAAACCAGAGGAGACAGACCATCAATAGCCATATTAGCCGGTGTATTTATCTTTGTTTCATTTTCAGGTACTGTAAAATAATCATCCCGGGTAATCTGTACTTCCTTCAATGCCTCAATCACAGGAAATCCCAGAATGCCATTAATCTGATAATTAATCTGCGGGAAACTAAGCGCATTATCTGCAAATACAAGGAATACGGCATTTTCTATGACTGCATTTCCCAATACCAGCTTTTTGCAAACGGCAAGATCTGCTTTTACTGAGATACCGGTAATAGCATCTACATCAATACCTGCAGGAATAATTTTCATGTTCAAGCGCCTGGCAGTGGAAACCGAAACAGTAGAAATATTAGCTCCCGTATCAAAAATAAAGTTCATTGCGTCCTCTCCTACCTTTATTTTCAGATTTTTTAATCCGGCTACATCTTTTTCCATCTTAATGCGGATTCCTCCATTAATGGAAATTCTCTGACGCGGTTCATTTTCAAGCGCAGTCCAGATTTTAAGGTTATTTTTCAGGTCCTTTATCTCTCCTTCCGAAAGCAGATTGCTATACCGGCTAAGGACAGTCTTTACCGCATTTTTTGCCCCGGAATAATCATATTGCTTCATGCAGTTGTCTTCCTTTATATGCCATATTTTAAGCATCAATGAATCCGGCAGTACCACTTTTGACTTTTCCAGTTGTAAAATTTTATCATTGGATAATTCAGGTTTGTTAAAAGCATTATCAAGTATTGCTTCAGTAAAATACTGATATTCCGTAGTAAGGCCTTGCCGGGATCCGGCAAAAAGATCACGGGCTTTGAAAAAATTCTTTTGCTTTATCTGGCGGTATATATTGCCAAATGCTGCATTACGGGCCTGTCCGGAGCCGGTAACCGATACCAGCATCATCATAAATAGCACAATGGCGTTTAGCGTTTTCTTCATCAAAAATGATCCTGCATTCAGATGTTTTATGTTACCTTTAATAATTTCAGTACGGGAGTTCTTCATAGGTATATTATTAGTGGCCCGGATTTTAAACCGTTTTAGCCGCTAATTTATTAAATCTGACAGGATAAGGAAATAAAACCGGGGTTTAAAATGATATTATTACTGTAATTATCTGCCTGTTTTTTTAAATTCATCAAGTTTCCGCTTCATCAACTCTATTTCTTTAGCCTGCGATTCAAGGATATTCTTTTGCAGTTCTATCAATTCCGGGTCCGTAAGCTTTGTTTTCTCAGACATTAACAGGGCGGCAGCGTGATGAGGTATCATTCCTTTCACAAATTCTTTGTCCCCCACAAACATCTGTTCTCTGATTCCAAACCAGGAAAAGATTCCAATCACTACAGAAATGAGTATGATGATCCTGTTCATTTTCTTATTCACATACATGGGGTTCATCACCAGCAATTCGATAAGCAGCATTGCAGAGATCATCAGGAGGGTCATATAAAGATTGTTGATATTCAGGATCAGATTTTGCCAACCGTCTATCATAGCATACATAATAAAATACATAGCGACAAACATAGCTGCAGCCATCACAACAAAACGCATATACATTGAAGAAGATTTTGTATTTTCTGATGAATGGGACATCTCGTGTTTATTATGTATTTTTTCCATGTCAAGAAATTGTATTTATTCTGTTCAATTGCACATGAATACGCTACGGATCCTGTAGAATCATTATAAAAATACAAACAATTGTTTAATGTATTATATGATTACAATCATAAACGTTACTCTGAACTTGTCACTAAAAACGTCTACAGTAATGTCAGATAGTATTCAAAAAAAAATCTCAGAATATGCATTCTGAGATCAATTAACAAGTATTAATTATTGGGAGGGAACTGAAATCTGAAATCAGGGATACATCCGTTTCCATCTGGTAATGGTATTTCTGCTCATCTTAAATAAGAGTGAGAGTTCTTTATTACTGCAGGGATTTTTTTTTCTGATAATTTAAAATTTCAATAATAGAATTTTTTATCATAGGATTTACGCTTCTGATTGCTTTTGTTATTTCCGAAAATGATCTCATTCAGCGTAATAATATCCAGGGCTTCCAGTTTTCTTTTCTTGAGAACCTGTTCACAAATCTCTTTTTTTTTCAGGATATTTCCAATCCAGCATATCCATATAAAGTTGTTTATAATTGGGTCTTAATGTATCTTTCATCTTCCTAATTATTTTTTCAGTATTATTTACAGATCAGATGTTACCTGATGTTTTGCGATCCACTTGTAAAGTGTTGTCCTGGGAATTCTGTAATCATCTATAATCTCCTGTTTTGTCTTTTTCCCTGTCCGGACCAGTTCCAATACAAATTCGATAAGTTCATCAGAATAAATATTTTTTCTGAACTGCATAAGCTGGGATTTTTCTTTCTTTCTAACCGGATTGGCATATTGTGGTGTATAAAGAATCAAATGCTGGGAATATATCCTGAAAAAATCATATCTCAACAGTTTAGACCATTTGAGAAGTTCTCCGGTAGAAATCTCTTTTTTTCCAAACGTTTCTAAAACGGTATGCTCAGGAATTCTGAAAACTTCGGCAATATGCCTTATAGTAACTTCCATTTCCTCTGTTTTACTTTTAATAAGCTCACCTATATGAATCTCTTTGTATAACATATTTTTCTCAGTTTTAAAAAATGCCGGAGTATTTAAATGCTATACTCTGGCTTATAGATTATTGTAAAAACTCAATCTCATCACCCTGTAAGAGGGAATGTACACAGGCTCAGATTGAAGAATAACAACTCGTAGTAATGTGTTTTTAGAATCTGATTAAGCCTGGTACCTTTTGTAAAGGACTTCCAATGTGTCTCCGCCAGACAGTTGCATTGCAGAGGTTATTCCAGAATGAGTTTTACTTCTGATATCTGTTGATTGGGGATTGGCAGCAGGGGGTCTACAGGAAAACAATGCCGGGAGCAATATTGCTAAATTTTTTCTCATAATTTAATATTAATAGTTGGTGTAGTCAATTAAAACAGTTTAGATTAAAAGATCAGAAGCAAAGCAACATTATTATTTTCATTAAAACACTTCTTAATCTTTAGTATAAATTTCAAAAAAATGAAATCAAGCGACCAAAAAAGAACATTCTACAAATACCCTTCAATACATACAATACACTGATTAACAATTAATTATTTTCTTAAAGAAATCTTAAAATGAACATAATCATTCGATTTAAACTCTTTTATACTTGAAAAATTTATTGAAAACTGGTTTTTGTAGTATAAGGAAATTCGCGAATATACATCCCTGTAATTAAAAAAAAATCTACATGAGGAATCATTATGATTACAGATTAAAAGATAATAATATTCATTTTCTACTTTTAATAAAGCTCTATCAGTAAAAAGGAAGTACTCGCAGTATATTACAAAGAAAACCGCCTGTAAAAGACAGCTCCAGGTTACAAACATTAAAAATATATTCTATTTTATTATCAGCAATACAGGAATCTTCAGGAATCCAATCCCTGGAAGAAAACATAAAGATCCTGTCCACTGGGAACATTAAGCTTTTTTCTCAGCCTGTATTTTTTTTGCTGGGCAGATTTGTGCAGGATAGACATATAGGTGGCAATTTCCTTTGAACTGAAGTTAAGCTTGATCATTGCACACAAGTGCAGATCTGCCCCTGATAAATCTTCATTAATATTCAACAGCTTCTCTATAAAATCAGGATATACCTCCTGAAAGCGGGTAAGAAAAGCAGAATCATTTCTTTTAGCAAGCTGAACAAGAGCATTGAAGCTTTCATTTACCTTACTGGCAAGCAGTTCCGTTTCATTGGTTAAAAGCTCAGTCTGATTCTTTAAAATGGTGGTCTGTTCTCTCAGCCGGCTCTTTTTGTTCATCATTTTTCTATATTTCAGGGTAAACACAATGATAAGAATCAATATTAATACTGCCGAACCCACAAATAATTTTAGTTTGAACACTTCAACATCATTTTCTTTCTCTGCCAACACCTTATCAATCAGAAGATTTACTGTTTCATTCTGGTCATCAGATAACTTTGCTTTTGCATCCAGGTACTTATTTTCAAACTCAATTTCCTTTTCCTTATTTCCCGTTCCTTTATAAGCCTCAGCTATCGACTGGTAAATGAAAGGAATATTATATGCCTTTTTGGTTTGTAAAAATACATGAAGAGCCTTTTGATAAAAAGTCCTGCGCTTCCTCATAATGTCCCTGGCTTTTATAATAGTCACCTGCTACCCTGTATACCATTCCCTGTTGGGAATCCGGTGAGATGGTATCTTTTTTTTATAAGCTCCAATGATCTGTCGACATAGACTTTTGACGAATCCGCAAGCCCGGTATAAAGTAAGTGATGTTTGGCAATCAGACAATTAACCAGCGGTGTATTGATAACACTTTTTGCCCGGTGAAAATAGATCAGCGCCGAATCATTTCTTCCGGCATCATATAAAAAATCTCCCCGGTTTGAAAATACCCTGTTCAGGAAATAGTTTCTTTTATCCCTGAGAGCACATTTTTTAGTGTAATAAAGAGCTTTAGAATTGTATTTCAGGGCATTTTTATATAAACCGGTAACTTTACTCAGCTGTCCATACTCCTGAAAAAGCTTTGCCTTAAGTGCTTCATTTTGTGAATTCTGGAGAGCCGTTTCTGCCTTTTTCAGAAACACAAGACCCTTTTTATAATTTCCGATACTCACAGATATATTAGACATATTGATATAGCACAGGGCTTCACCGTCATGATATTCATATTTCCGGGCTTTTTGCAGGTATTCTTCATTCAGAAGCATGCATTTGCTATAATTACCGGCAAGACGTAATACCTCATTTTCATGAAGTAGCGGATAATCAAAATTGGTTACCGACAGATTATTTCCCGTACAGCTGTTTAAAAGAAATAAACAGGATATACTTATAATAAAATATACACTCTTCAGGAAATTAATACCCATAAATTAATTACTAATAAAAAATTTAACCATAATAAATAAACCAATACTATATTTTACATAAAAAAACTTTGACTAAAATAATAAAACAGATACGTACTACAGAAAAAACACATCCTACAAATATCCCTCAACAAAAAGAATACAGAATAAAACCAATAATAATCAATCATTTAATAATCAAAATTTCATACAGGATTAATAAATAAACTAAACTTAAATCCAAAGATGTAGTATATGATTTTTTTATACCTCTCTTGTGAACGAACTGATTAATACATACTTCAATCGGAAAAATCTTAGCCTGGGGGAAATAGTAAACTTTCTGGCAATTGTAACATTTACCAGACATTTAATAACTTATTATACTCCCAAAACAAGTATTATTAATAGAAAAACCTATGAACAAAACAAAACTATATTTTACCCTTGCCATTTCATTACTGCTTTCTTTTATTGCAAAAGCCCAGGAAACTGCCTCTTATACAAAAAAAATTGATAGTATTATAACGGCTTCCGTCCCTATACAGTTCAATGGGGTTGTCCTGATTTCCCAACATGGTAAAATTCAGTATCTAAAATCCAATGGCTACAAAGATTTTGAAAAAAAGATTCCTTTAAAAACTGATGATCAGTTTGAGATTATGTCCAATTCAAAGCAGGTCACTGCTGTCCTAGTTCTGCAGGCCGCTGAAAAAGGGCTGCTTGACCTGCAAACTCCCATCAAAAAATACCTTCCTTCACTTACAATGCCTTGGGCTGACTCGGTGACGATCCACCACCTTCTGAACCATACCCATGGTATTGTGGATACTCATAAACCTTCTGCCTTCAAAGCGGGTTCGCAGTTTAAATATGGTAACCTTTCCTATATCCTTTTAGGGCAAATATTAAAAAATACTACGGGGAAAAGTTTTACGGAACTAGCCAACGCTCTCTTCAAAAAGATCAACATGGAAAAAAACGTTCGTATTCAACAGTTCGGATAATCAATCTCTTGTACCCGGTTTTATGAACAATCAAAATCAATTCACAAAAGTGGAAGAAACATTTTTAAGTGAGGACATAGCTCCTGCGGCAGGTATTATCTCTACTGTACAGGACCTGTCAAAATGGAACCAGGCATTGTTTAAAGGTAAACTTCTTTCATCCAGGTTTCAGAAGCAGATGCTCACAGCATCCACCACCTCGCAGCATAATGTTTTTGGGAAGGAAAGTATGGGATTTGGCTATAATGTAAGGATTATCAGGGAAGCAGGTCTTGATTATTACGGGGTTACAGGTCTGGGAGACGGCTTTACCTGTCTAAATGTATACTTTCCTTCCACAGATACCAGTCTGATCATTCTTGAAAATCAAATGCCCGAAAGCCGTGAGTACTGGAGCTTTAAGGAAGCATCCATCAAAAATATCGTTTTGAAAAGTATTGTTTCAAAATAACGTTCTAAAACATATTTCATAGCATTTCAGCTATAAGAAATGAAAACACAGATACCCGGGGTCATCTGTGTTTTATTTTGAAATTCAACATTACCTGCTCTTTTCCTCTCCGGAAGACTTGTATTATTTTAATTGATTTTCTTTGGAAATACTTTATTTTCATCTCTTAAGATCCTGTATTTAATTTTTTCCATTGGCTTTTCAATAACCCATCTATAGAAAACCGCACCAACGACGCAAGCCAGCAGGGATAATAAAAGGCTGCCATTACCTGAGGTCTGAATATTAAAATACTCCAGGAGATCCTGTACCATATGAATAATTCCCTTGTGGGATAGATAGATCGCATAAGACAAACCTGCCAGCTGCAAAGTAACAGAGGATTTCCATCGGTAAAGAAATGAAGATTCTGAAACTGCAGCCAGGACAATAATACCGTAACTTACAGCAACTAATATAAATCCAAATGTTGATGCTTCCTTTGAAGCTTGTTCCCGGCACATCCAAAATGAAATCCCCAATAAGGTCAGTCCAGCCAGAAAAAGTATATTTCCGTTACGGTGAATACTCTTTTTAATTCCTGATAAGTATTGCATTGTATATCCTGTTAAAACCCCTACCCCAAGGCCATCCAGCCGTGAGTGAGTCGGATAATAAATTTTCATATACCATAATTTCCAAAAATCCAGAGAATTCCGATCAGGAATCTTCATTAATTCATTCCATGTTATCATTCTGATTATCAGAGAGAAGAGAATAATACCCAGGGTAAAAACCACCATATATTGAAACATTTTTACTTTTCTTAACATCCAAAGCAGCATAGGAAGAAACAAATAAAACTGCTCTTCGATACACAATGACCATGCATGTGAAAAGGTTCCTTTATGAATAACGTCTAATCCATAATTTTGAGTAAACGTGATAAATTTCCATAAGGGTGGTAAAGATTCCCGTTCCCGAAAGAAAGGAAATGTAAAATACAGGAAAAGAGTGAAAAGGAAAGGAGGGATAATCCTGAAAAAAACGTTTTATATAAAAGGTTTTCAAATGAAGGTTTCCTTTGTCTTCCATTTCTTTAAATAATTGACTGGAAATTAAAAAGCCACTTAACACAAAAAACAGATCAACTCCCGTCCACCCAAACTGCCCTATGTGATCAATCCAGTCCGGATGCTTAAATGCACGATAATGGTACATTAAAACCAATATAATTGCCAGGGACCTGAGATGATCTAATCCATACAATCTTTCAGAACATTGTATTGCCATATTATTTTTTACTGCAAATATTCTTTAAAAGCAAGATTACTTTTGAATACATAATGCGGAAAACCAGTTATCCCCTGTCAATGACAAACCAAGTCGTTTGAATACAGAACATTGCTGTTGATCACTACATAATGTTATTTGGCATATTTTACATCTGTTATGCTTTAAGATTTTATATTTTTGAGGATGACGAAAGCTTATTTCAGACAAATGTTCTATTTCCAGCTATTTTTTTGGATAGCTTTATTTTTATTTGGAACAGTACGCAGCTACAGTGAATATGAGAACGAAAATTTTATAACGCTTACCATCTATCATTTCTGCCATTGGATATTCCAAATCCTGGGAGCGAATATCATTTATTTTATCCTCATCAGATATTTCCTGGACAGGAAAAAGTATATAGAATTTTCAGCATATCTTCTTCTCTGCCTTTATATTATTTCCGTCATTAACAGGATTTTCATAGTCTATTTAGCTGAGCCTTTGTTTATCAATCAGCCAAAAGATAGTCTTACCAGTATTTTTACCGATATCGGGTACCTTTTACTTCATTATACATTTCCTGTTATCAGTGGAGCATTTATTTTTATTTCAGTCATGTTTTTCATCAGATACAGGAATGAAAAGGAAAGCAGCGTACAATTACAGAAAGAAAAGGCAGAATTGGAACTGCAAGCTCTCAAATCTCAGCTGCATCCGCACTTCTTGTTTAATACTTTAAATAATATTTATGCTCTTTCATTGAGCCATTCAGAAAAAACTTCTCAATCCATCAGCCAGCTTTCGGATATTTTAGATTACATTTTATATCAGGGACAGAAAAAATGGGTTCCGGTTTCTGATGAACTCAATATCATTGATAATTATATTGCTTTGGAAAGCCTCAGATATACGCATGAAAGGTTAAAAATAAACAAACAAACCGTATTCAATTCTTACAATACCATACCTCCGCTTCTTTACCTCACCCTGGTAGAAAATGCTTTCAAACACGGTGCAGGAATGAATACTGATCAGACAGTCATCCAGATCAATATAGAAACCCATACTGCCCATTCATTTTTCAGTATTGAAAATACATATACCGATCATCAGGACAAAGACCCTAAAAATGGCATCGGATTGAAGAATATCAGAAAACAGCTGGAACATTATTATCATGAACAATTCACATTCCAGGTTTCGCAAAAAAACAATATTTTTAAAGTAGAAATAACGACACCGTCACATTATGATTAATTGTATTATTGTGGATGATGAGCCTCTGGCATCAGCATTGCTTGAGAATCATATTTCCAAAATAGATCACCTAAAAATTGGTGGGAAAAGCTGAAAACGCCATAGAAGCCTATAAAATACTTCATAACCAGAATATTGACCTGATGTTCCTGGATATCCAGATGCCCCATCTCAATGGAATCGATTTTTTAAAATCCCTGTCACAAAAGCCAAAAACTGTTTTTACCACAGCCTATCGTGATTTTGCCATTGAGGGTTTCGAACTGGAGGCAGTAGATTATATTTTGAAACCCATTACTTTTGATCGCTTTTTCAAAGCTGTAGAGCGTGTTTTAAGGAATAAAACCGATCCTGATGAAGATTATATCATTATCAGGACAAATGCTATGTACCGGAAGATTGCCCTTCCGGAAATTGTATATTTTGAAAGTTGCGGGAATGATATCAAAATATTTTTACACACTAATGAGTGTCTTGTTTCAAAAACAAAAATAACCGATCTGGAGGTCACTCTTACGTCTAAAGGTTTTGTTAGGATCCACAGGTCTTTTATCATCAATTCTCATTATGTAAAAGCCTTCAATCATCATGAAATACTTATAGACAAGTACCGGATTCCCGTAGGGAGAAGCTATAAAAAAGGGTTTGATGTATTTATTTCAGGACTGTCAAAAAATAAGTTAATATAAAACTGTGTTATAGCAGCTTATCGCTTTCAGGTAAATTTTTAACCTTTTTTGTCAACAATTATTAATTTAAAACTAATTTTTAGTTATTTCAACCTGTTTTTCAATACCTTATACGATATTAATATTATATTACCTTTGGTCACTTATCACTGCAGTTCTTTGATGCGAATTTATAATTAGCTAATTTTCAAAATATTAAATCTTATCAGTTCAGCATAACAACTACGGCTTATTCCTGATGGATATTAAAAAAAAAGTATTACTTTTGTTTGAACGAATAAAATTTGTTTTTTAGCTTTTTTTATTAGTAAGTTTATGTGCACCAATTTATTAAAACGTTTAAAATTCATTCCATGAGAAAAATAATTCTACTTATTACATGCATGTTCAGTATTTCAGTTTTCTCACAGATTAAAGTGTTGAAAAATGAAAGTTTAGTAGAAATTGGTAAAGATAATTCCGTTGGTCTCTATAAAAAGGAAGATAAATTTACAATCAACTATCAGGATCGGAATACCAGTAACCTGAATACCATCAGATCTTTTTCATTTCAAAACCTGAACGGAGATGTATCAGGATTATATAAACTGATTATGGATGGATTTATATCTGCTCCAACTGAAAATATTATCCTGGAGCTTCCTAATGATATCATTGAGCTTCATTACGAAAGAAATTATGGTCAACAAACGGTACAGTTTATCCAGATCATCAACAAAAACCGGAAATATATAGGAAAATCACAGTTTTTAACACAAAAACAAGTGGAGAAAATCTTCGGCAGAACCAATGGTAAATATGCTTTGTATGATAAACCTGCCAGTATGAACCACAATCCTGCTAAATCGGGCTCAAATACGGCCTCTACCGCTGCACCGGCTTCAGGTAGCAATGGGAAAAAATCAAGAAAATAATTTTATTTTATAAATATTGCGAAACTCATTCTATAGGATGAGTTTTTTTATTTTATTTTTGCAGAAAGACATTACAATTATGCCGCTTCAGATAATCGATTTAACTAAAAAATTTGGTGAACAGACAGCTCTTGACAACATCAATATTACCATTGACAAAAATGAGATCATTGGACTGCTGGGCCCTAACGGTGCCGGAAAGTCAACCCTAATGAAATCTATTGTTGGGGCTTTAAAAATTGATCAGGGTGAGATTATCTTTAACGGGCAAAATATTACGGAACACGAGATTGAAGCCAAGAAAAAAATAGGCTTTCTTCCTGAAAACAATCCGCTCTATCTGGAGATGTATGTAAAAGAATACCTTCAGTTTGTAGCCAACATTCATAAAATTCCTGAATCCAGAGTAGAAGAAGTTATTGAACTGGTAGGAATTACTCCTGAGAAATCAAAAAAAATCGGCCAATTATCAAAAGGGTACAAACAACGTGTAGGCCTGGCACAAGCCATCATCCATCAGCCGGATCTGTTGATCCTGGATGAACCGACCAATGGATTAGACCCGAATCAGATTCTTGAAATCAGAAATGTGGTGAAGCAAATTGGCCAGCAGAAGACAGTTTTACTTTCCACACACATTATGCAGGAAGTAGAAGCGCTTTGTTCAAGGGTTATTCTTATCCATAAAGGAAATATTCTCCAGGACTGCCCTATTGATGAATTTAAAGGGAAATTCAACAGTCTGGAAGAGGCTTTTGCAAGCTATACTGCAATTTCAAACTAACACTAAAGGATCTGCCTTTGATTTAAACTACCAAAAGCGAGAGCAAAAAATACCCCCAAACATCTGTGTCAATCTGCGTCATCTGTGTGAAATTTTGAAAGCACTACTCAGTGAACATATAATTTTATTTCTCACAGGACAATGGCTTCATATTTGATGGAATCTGAACTGTTAACCAATAACCAATATCATGATCAGACAGCTTTTATTAGGAACTTTCTGTTTAGCGCAATTTTCTTTTGCCTACGCCAAAGAGATTCCGGATAACTCCAATACCACCGTCTCTCATGCTACTTTCCAAAAAGTACCTAAGACAGTGATTATTAAAACTAAAAAGTTTAAAATAAGAATCGATAAACAGCCAAACGGTAAATACCTGTATCAATCCTGGAATGCCAATTCAAAAATTACAGCGAAACCCAGTATGATTATCAGTGATGGAGAACTTATCCCTGATGGCAGCGGAGGCAATTATTATATCAGCTTTAGTAATGCCGGCCACACTTATCAAGTATGGAGAAATTATCTTACAGATTCTGCTAAAAAAGCCCCTTATACATTAACCGTAACAGATGAAAACGACCGTGAAGTGGTAAGGGAAGACGGACAGATTGTTAAGAATTAAAAATTAAAACCTGCGATGTGCAGGTTTTATTTTTATGTTCCGGATTGTCTCAGGTGGGTCAGGAAACGGCTACTCTCATAACTTTCTTTTGCCGCTTTATATCCGATATTAAAAATCTGTTCCAGCCTGTCCTTTTTCCGTTCAAAGGTTCCGTAGCCTGCTAATTTCTGAGAGGAAATAAACCAGTCGCAATAATCAAATTTCACTTTCTCAACCCGGTAAGAAAGCAGGTCATAGGAACGGGATACAATAGCTTTGATTGAATTCAGGTCCTGAATTTTCGCTTCATTCGGGGGGGATACAAATACACCGATCAGCCGGTCACATTCGTCTCTGATGATATCTGCCGGAAAATTGTTCAGTACTCCTCCATCACAATACATTTCATCCCCGATTATATAAGGAGTGGTAACTCCCGGAATAGAACATGACGCTATAATTGCGTCCACAATTTCAAAGTTGTCATCAAAAATTTTCTGTGTTCCTGAAACCAGTTCGGTGGCTACAATTTTCACTTTTATATCCAAATCACCCAATTTCATATCATGAAAGATAGGCTTAAGATAATTCCTGAATATAATAGAAGAAACAAGACCCGGTTGATTAAATGTAAAATGTTTCCAGTTAAAAAAATACACAGAATTGAAAAAATCCATGATTTCATTTGGCGTTTTTCCTATTGCATGGAGGCAACCTACAATAGAACCTGCGCTACAGCAGGCCAGAATGTCAATTTCTATATTTTTTTCTTCCAAGAATTTTAATACTCCAGCGTGAGCGATCCCTTTGGTACCGCCTCCTGATAATACAAGCCCTACTTTATCAAAATTCATAGAATAAATTTAAGAAAACAGAGTGAGATAATCAGATTAATTTTTATAAATATGCCGATTTTAAAATTATTTTAACAAAAACAAGAGTCAGCCTTTGCTTTCTCCTTTGAACAGAAGACTACAAAGTGCTTAATTTCATCCTGAAAATTACTCTAATGCTTCGTCATACAGTTGTAAAAGCTCTGCATGTTCTTTTTCAGTCTTCGCCGATTTGAGTTTTTCCTGAAGATCCGGACGATCTTTAAACAGCTTTTTTAAATTGTTTCTGAAGTCACTGAAAGGCTTTTCCTGGTAGAGAATATTTTTATTTTTATCTACCAGATAATAAATAATTTGAACACCTGGTGATAGAATCGAATTATCAAACGCTTTATACCAGTTGATGTTTTTTCCTTCATAAACCACCTCAACCAATCCTTTTTCCTGAATAAATTTATCCGTTGAGGCAAAATATTCATGAGGCAGCTTATTCTCATCTACAATTTTTATATACCTCACCTTATCTATGGGAACCCAGGTTGTATTTCCATTTTCATCCATCATTTTCATTTTGAATAAGATGGTAGCAAATGAGTATTTTTTGTTGGTATACATGCCGGTATTCCGGACTTTAGCCTTGATGGTGTCACCGGCACTTTTCAAAACATATTCTGCCGGGAAATATCTTTTGTTTTCTTTTTCCTGGGAAAAAACAGAAGTAAAGCAAAAGATCCCTACTGAAAAGATTATTTTTTTTTATGTGATTAATTAAAAAAGCTCAGAAAACTGAGCTTTTGTTTTATATAATATTGTATCAGAATTAAATATGAATTACCTCACCGTAAGCAGCGGCAGCAGCTTCCATAATAGCTTCAGAAACGGTTGGGTGCGGGTGGATAGACTTGATGATCTCGTGGCCTGTAGTTTCCAGCTTTCTTGCTACAACAGCTTCAGCCACCATATCCGTTACGCCTTCACCAATCATGTGGCATCCTAACCACTCTCCATATTTAGCATCAAAGATTACTTTGATGAATCCATCTGTATTTCCGTTTGCCGTAGCTTTTCCACTTGCAGAAAGAGGGAATTTACCAACTTTGATTTCGTATCCTTTTTCCTTAGCTTGTTTTTCGGTAAGACCTACAGATGCTACTTCAGGGTGGCAATATGTACATCCAGGGATATTACCATAGTCGATTTTTTCTACGTGCATTCCTTTGATTTTCTCAACACAAGTGATTCCTTCTGCAGAAGCAACGTGAGCCAAGGCCTGAGTCGGGATGATATCACCGATTGCATAGTAACCCGGTACAGAAGTTTCATACCACTCGTTGACCAATACTCTTCCTTTGTCTGTCTGGATTCCTACTTCTTCCAAACCAATGTTTTCGATATTGGCAGCAATACCTACAGCAGATAACAGGATATCAGCTTCAAGCGTAATGTTTCCGTTCGCTGTTTTTACGGTAGCTTTTACGCCTTCCCCGCTTGTATCAACACTTTCTACTGAAGCATTGGTCATAATTTCGATTCCTGATTTTTTCAGGGATTTTTCTAAATGCTTAGAAATTTCTTCATCTTCTACAGGAACAATATTTGGCATAAATTCTACAATCGTTACTTTTGTTCCCATTGTATTATAGAAATCGGCAAATTCTACTCCAATCGCTCCTGAACCCACAACAATCATAGATTTCGGCTGCTCAGGAAGAGAAAGTGCCTGTCTGTATCCGATTACTTTTTTACCATCCTGTGGTAGGTTGGGTAATTCTCTTGAACGCGCTCCTGTAGCGATGATAATATGGTTTCCTGAATATTCAGTTACTTTACCATCTTTATCAGTAACAGAAACCTTTTTACCTTTCTGTACTGTTGCAGTACCCAGAATTACGTCAATTTTATTCTTTTTCATTAAGAACTCGATCCCTTTGCTCATTTTGCTGGCAACCCCACGGCTTCTCTGAATAACGTTCGGGAACTCAAAACTTGCTTCAACCTTATTCAAACCATAATCTTCAGCATGGTTGATATAATGAAAAACCTGAGCAGATTTCAACAAAGCTTTTGTTGGAATACATCCCCAGTTCAGACAGATTCCTCCTAAGTTTTCTTTTTCGATAATTGCGGTTTTGAAACCCAATTGTGCTGCTCTGATCGCAGTAACATATCCACCAGGACCACTTCCAATGACAATAATATCGTAATTCATTACTTTAAAAATTTTTATGCGAATTTAAGGAAAAATATTGGATGTTTGATGCTTCTCTGTTTTCATATTTACTGAATACCAAACCTTATTTTTTCATTGTTAATATGGCACAGGGATGTTTGTTCTGATTTTCTGTCCATGCTCACTATAAATTATTATTCAATAGAAAAACACCTGATTTCCTCTGTCTACTGCCGTATAAAATGTAGAGAAACGGCTGTTCCGACCCAATAACTGAGAGTATATTCTTATTCAATATCATAATGAAAAGACAATGCTTACTTTAAAATAAAAAAGAGCAAATTAATATGCTCTTTTTTTTATTCTATCTTACCTTTCTTAACAATTGTTTCTCTCTTTTATACCTTTCATTCAAAGCTTTCATCTGATCTCTCTTCATTTGTTTGGTTGCAAGCGGATGATTCAGGATCAGTTTCTTTTCCGTATTGTACTTTTTATCCAGTTCCTTCATCTTAAGGTTAATCATCTCGTTTTTTGACGGATGTGGAGGAACCGGAGGATGTTTCTGGGCAAAAATAGTGGATGATAAACCTAATAACAACAATGTTGAAATAAATAACTTTTTCATAATGTTCATATTTTAAAATGAATTCAATTAATGATAATGAATTAATTGAATTCATTCGGTTTAATAATTAAATGCATAGATCATACCAATAATTACATCTCTCTGCCAACTTATCTTATTTAACTCTATTTATGATTTATATTTAAAAAGTTAAAATTATTGGTAATACCCACTAATTTATACGAATATATTACAGAATGTTCAAAAGTTTCTATCCTTTGGAGTTTCAATTACAAATATCACTAAATTATGATTTATTCAAGTGCAATAAAAATCTTAAGCAAAGATTACATATAACTGATTTTTCATAATTTTATATTAATAACAATTTAAAACAAATAATATGAAAAAAATCTTTTCAATTTTTTTGATTTGGGGACTGTTTTTAAATGCCCAGGTTGGTATTAATACTTTAACACCCAACAGTACTTTAGCAATTAATGGATCACTGGGAGCCGGCTACAAAGAAGTTACAGCAACCACCTACTCTATCCTGGCAACAGATCATTATATAACTTACAACGGAACCGGAAATACTACATTTACGCTTCCTGTTATCGGAACCGGAACAACAAGTTATACCGGAAGAATTTACAAAATCAAAAATATATCTGCGTCCGGCATTACTCTTCAGGCTTCAAGTGGTAATACTTTAAGAATCGATAATACTCCCGTTGCCAGCTTTGTAATTCCTACGGGAGCCTATGCTGAAGTGGTGAACAACAGTAACACTGCTGGCGGAACCTGGGATATGTCTTTCACGGTTCTTCCTAAGCCAAGTAATGTGGAAATCTATGGGGCACAGCTTTCCATACCGCCTCATGCCAATGCTTCCTCACCGGTTGCAGACTGGACCAATCATACCAATACCGCTTATGATACCGGAACAGGAACAGATACATGGTGGGTAGTGAGCAAATCTTCTACAACATATGCCCATACCGCCAATTATGCGAATGCCAGCAGAATGATGATTGTGTATGAATATCAAGGTGCTCCTTTCAATGTCAATAATATGTATCCGATTCTCACAGCAGGAAATAATTCCAGCTTTCCTGATGTATTTACAGCATCGTTTGTAAGCCTTGCCAACAACGGAACCGGGGGAAAAACCAGGCTAACGGTATCTGTTGCCCGTATTGATTTTATCGGAATTAATGGAAACAACAGTAACTGGGCCGGAACTTTCCTTCTCAACCTGTTATTAGCCCGAAAGTATTAAATTAATCAGCTTCTTTTTCATAAGAGCAGGTGTATTCCTGCTCTTTTTTACTTTCCGGTTACCGTCTGATCCGGATCACTGTGGCATATTTTAGTGCTGCTCTCTCTTCCGGAAGCTTCACATAGATCCTGTTTCCTTTTCTTTCCCATTGAACTTTGGATGAAACTCCCAGAATTGTTAATGACTTTGGTGTCCATTTTGCGGGGAGTAAAAAGGAAAGATCCGCCGGTGCCTGATATTCCGCTTTTTCATCCAGATGGAATATATTGAGTGTATTACCGTCTTTACTTTGGGTATAATAAAAATCACCTTCATGATAAGGAGGCAAAGTCCTTGTTGCAAAAACAGCAGATTGATTAATCTTCATCCAACCGGAGATTTCTTTCAACCGGTTATAGACAATGGCATCAAAATCCCCGCCGGGTCCGGGAGCTATATTCATCAGATAATTTCCCCCTCTTGAAATAATTTTAATAAGGGTTTCTATAATTTTCTGAGACGATTTATAATGGTCATTGGGAACATAAGAAAAGGAATCTCCCATGGTAATACAGCTTTCCCATGGGATAGAAAGTGCATGTTCGGGAACGGCCTGCTCAGGTGTGACATAATTTTCCCATTTCCCGGGAACGGTACGGTCCACAATAATAATTCCCGGCTGATTCTTACGGGCCATATTCCCGATTTTGTCCATATCAATATCCTGTTCTACTTTGATGGTGCGCTGCCATTCTACTTTCGGATCAATGGTACGGAAAGGACGGACCCATCCTCCGTCCAGCCAGAGAATATCTATTTTACCATAATTGGATGTAATTTCATTCAGCTGATTGAACGTAAACTTTTTTAAAGCGATCCCATTTTTCAGGATATTTTGTGGGATCGTAATTCACGTTTCTGTCTTTGGGAGGAAAATAAGACCACCAGTATTCATCGGAATGCCAATCGGGTTTTGAAAAATATGCTCCAATTTTAAAACCTTCTTTCCTGAAAGTATTGAAAATCTCTTTGGTGACATCCGCTTTAGGATTTTTTGAGAACGGTGTTTTGGATGAGGTTATTTTATAATCCGACTCCCTGGTATTAAACATCGCAAAACCATCATGATGCTTTGTTGTAAAAACCACATATTTCATTCCGGCCTTCTTTACGGCGTCTGCCCATTTCTGGGGATCAAACTGAGTCGGATTGAAAGTGCTCTGAAGATTTTCATAATTTTTCACATATTCATAATACGACTTTCCGTGTTCAGGATTTCTCCGGGTCCACGATTCATCTTCCGGGCAGAGGCTCCAGCTTTCAACAATCCCCCATTGGCTATAGGTTCCCCAATGCATAAACAGTCCGAACTTCAGGTCCTGCCATTCTTCCAGATTTCTGATAACAAGAGGATCTTCCGGTTTCTGATATCCGTCCGATACATTATGTGCCTGAGAAAACAGAGCAGAGCTTATCAAAAGCGGTAAAAAGAACAGTTTTTTGGAGTTTTGTCTTACAGGCATTACGGAAATAGTTTCCGCTAATTTAATTATCCTTTTACAGATCCGCAAGTATTATGATTTCAGCAGGTTTTCCATCGCAGATTCCAGATCGGGATAAGAAAACAGGAATCCGCTTTGCAGAAGTTTTTCAGGATAAACGTGACGGCTTTTCAGTAATAATTCGGTTTCCGTGTTCAAAAACAGAGAAGCTATTTCCAGCTGCCATACCCGAGCATTCAGTCCAAACGGAATTTGTAACTTTTTCCTGAGTGTCATCATCAATGTTTCATTGGTTACAGGACCGGGAGCTGTGATATTGATTGCTCCTGAAATGTGATCATTATTGATTATCCATTCTACGGCTTTACAAAAATCATCAATATGAATCCAGCTTACCATCTGATTTCCCCGTCCCTGCTTTCCTCCCAGACCGATTTTAGTAATCATTTTCAGCTTGGGAAGGGCTCCACCGTTATTACCGAACACAATGGAAGTTCTTAATGCCACTTTTCTTACTTCGCTGTGTTTTGTTGTAAAAAAAGCTTCTTCCCAACTCTTACAGATATTCATTGAAAAATCATCTCCTATAATGCCGTTTGCTTCTGTATTCAAATGTTTTTCGGAATGCACATAAATTGTTGCCGAACTGGCATTCAGCCAGATTCTTGGTTTATGCAGACAACGGTTAACAGCTTCCTGCAATATCTGGGTACTGTCTATTCTTGAAGAATAGATTTCCTGTTTGTTTTTCTCATGATACCTGCAATCGACAGATTTCCCGGTAAGGTTGATCAAAACATCTGCATTTTCAAGAATATCTACCCATTTTCCTGTTGTTTTTGCATTCCAACAGATTTCGTTATGACGTTTAGGGTTCCGGCTGAGGATATATACCTGATTTCCTTTTTCTGTAAAATATTTTTCCAGATTTTCACCAAGGAAGCCTGTACCGCCTGCTATGATTATTTTCATCTTTCAGGGGTTTTAAAATTTAAGTTTTCTTTTAATTTTATAAAGTACTTTTCTTTGTTTTCACTTCAATTTCAGAACCTTCTGCAAGCATTACAGAAATGGGTTCCTGATAGTTCAGACATTCAAAGTCTTTTCCGTACATTGTAGCAAAATCAAGTGTCAATTGATAATCTTTCACCGGATAACTTTTCCATTTCGGGTGGCAGACTTCATAAGTGGAAGTCTGGTTTTCTTTCTTCGTAAATCCCCAGTAATGTTCTGTAATAAATTCGAATTCTGAACCGGCTTCCATAGTTTTTGCTTCATTTTCTGCAGTGATCTGAATGGAGTGCCAGGTTTTATCCTTCCATGAATATCTGATCAGCAGTTCATTTTCTTTTTCATGAATGAGGTTCTTCATCGGCATGGTATGATAATTTTCTTTATAGACAGCGTTAGCTACAAAACTTAAAGCTGGTTTGGGAACAACTTCTTTGATAAAAACCACTCCTCTTTTCCAGGTCCCGTTTTCTTTTTTCTTTACATAAAACCTGAGGTTTACCTCTTCAAAATTCCGGTGAAAAGGAATAGGAATTCCTAACAGCTTTGTATTTAAGAACATAAAACCAACTACACTGAGGTAGCATTTTCCTTTATAAAAATCCGGTTCTGTTCCTGCAGGAAGATATTTCATCAGGATTTCTGGGTTAATCTCGTAATTGATAATGGCTAATTTGCGCCATTCTGCTTTTAAAAAATTCATTTGTCGTGTTTTAGTTATTCACTTTAGAATTTCCGGCTTCTGCTGTGGTTTTTATTAATTCATTCCGTTCTAACAGAAATTTCTTCAGATAACCGGTAAGAAAAACTGCATTGAAACAACTTCCTATGATACCCAATGGAGATTCAAAATCAAAAATGTCAATCATTATGGTTTTGTCCTCCTTTTTTCTAAAGATATGCTGATGATGCATTGATTTAAAAGCTCCTTTCAGCATTTCATCGGTGAATTGTTCCGGTTTTTTCATGCTGGTAATCTTAGTAGTCAGTTGCTGATATACTCCCAGATGTCTGGCTCTCCAGGTTACGGTCTCATTCTCTTCAATCAGTCCTGAGGTACGTCCTGCAATTGCCTTTTCATTGGTTCTTGCTGTTGATTTCTGATGTAAATCAATATTCCGGGCAAGATCAAAAACGATGTTTATATCGGCATTAATCAGGGTTTCTAAATAAATCCGAGGCATATTTTAACATTTATTTTGCTTGAACAGATAATCATTAACCTAAAAAAATTACTTAAGGTTCCCACTGTGTTTCATTTTATAAATTCAGGAAATCACCTTTTGTTCTTTTGTGCTGCAATCTGAAAGTAACATACATCCAGATTTTAAATATCAGGGTTTTCATATTTTATATTGATTTGTTTTTCTTTGTTTAAAGCATGTTTACGGCCTTTCAGAAACAATAACAAATTCAAAATCATCATCAGTCCGAGATAAATGGAAAAACCTCCGATCTTTTTACTTAAAGCCACTACCAGCCTTTCTACGGTTTCGATCTGAAAAAACTCAATAATACATAAAGCAAAACCGATGTTTAAAAGGTAAAAGCCAATTTTAAAAAGTGAATTTGTAGCCATGGCAATATCTTTCTTCTGGTGAAAAATATCGATCATAAATGCTTTGGAATTTTTAAACAAAAACTGTGATACCAGAATCGTAAGGGTAATGACAATGGGTAAATAAATCATGTACGCTGAAAAGTTGTACGTGGCGGTTAAAACTGTAGCTGTCATAATTATATTATTTTAAGGTTATTTTTTTTCTCAAAAAATAGAGTGCCAGTAGGTTCAGATAATGCAGAATACAAAGAATAAGGATTATATTTCCGGTCCGGACTGCAGTTATTGTCACCACTTCTTCCAGACTGCTGATCTTTTCCCAGGAGGCGAGGCTTATTGCGATATAACCAAGATTCAGCAGATAATAACTCCCAAGAAGGATCCTGTTAATAGTGAGACAAAGGCTTTCATCGTGGAGCAGGTATTTCAGATAAGCTTTTCCTTCACAGTAGCATCTCTTTCCCACATGGATGGTGATGTAGGAAGTGATCCCCAGAAAAATGATATATGAAAGAATATTGAACATTTTAAATATTTTGTATTTTCAATAATTTTTGAAAATTTATTTGAAATAAAAAAGGATTTACATCCCCTTTCTATTTTAATAAATTGGTAATTTTCCCTACCAGCCAGTGATCATCACTTTTGATTGCAAGATCCATAATATTATTGATCTTTCCGGTTACAGAACTAAAATCGTTCATCAATTTGATAAACTCTTTTGCTTCCTCTGAATCTTTGTCTTCAATATCTTTTAATTCTTCCAAGAAGGAAATTACCGGTTCTATCTCTCTCTTTCTTCGTTCTTTGGTAATCTGTTTAAAGAGGTACCACACATCTTTTTCAGCTACAAAATATTCTTTCCGGTCCCCTTTTATAAATTCTTTTCTTACAATACCCCAATCGATTAAAGCACGAAGATTCATATTGGCATTTCCTCTTGAAATTTCCAGCTCATCCATTACTTCGTCAGTAGATAAAGGCTTACCGCTTGCCAAAAGCAATGCATGTACCTGTGCCATTGTACGGTTGATTCCCCAATTGGTCGCAAAAGTACCCCAGGTCTGAATGTATTTTTCTTTTGCCTCTGAAAGCTGCATCTGTATATAATTAATGTCTGATACAAATGTAATTATATTTTTTGAATTTTCAATAATTTTTGAAAATAAATTTTAAAATAAAACAGACATCCTGTGAATGCCTGCTTTATATCCTAATTTTTAATGATCTTAAACGTTTCCCATTCTGCATTGGTTTTCACCCGGACCAGGTAAACCCCCTGCGGATAAGAGGTCAGATCAATGGTGTTCTTATCTGCTTCAAGGTTTTCTCTTCTCATGATAATTTTACCCGCCACATCATAGACGAAAAGTTCTTCAATCCTGTTTTTTGTCTTTATTTGTAGAGGCCCTTTTGTCGGATTAGGGAACACTACAGTTTGGGTATTCTTCTGATTATGTATTTCAGTTTCCATTTTCTTATTGATGTTTTCATTGGAAATTCCTGGTCCACATTTCGGTAAAGTGGCTCTCTGGAGAATCAGCCTCAATAATAAATCATTCAGTTTTTCCACTTCATAAGAATCTGCTGAGGGCTTTATATGATGATTTCCAATTCCGCTGTCATTGGTAAGGAAAGTATAGGTTCCGTTGGTCAGCAAAGCAAAAGTCCTCATCAGGTATTCTGTTTCTTTATCTGTATCACTGGCAGCCAGCGGGATAATAGTAATTCCTTTTTGAGCTGCCATTTTTATTTTATCATACAGCTTTTTTGTATTTTCTTCCGATTGATGAGGTGGTGCATCCAGAATTAAAAACATGATTTTAGTTGAATTTTCACTGCTCCATTTCAATTCATCAATAGAAATCTGAAGTGCTTCTGTCACAGCTTCAGGAGTATCTCCCCCACCTGCTGCTTTTTGTTTTTTAATAAAGCTCACCAGTTCTTCAGCGTTATCTGAAAAATCAAATTTACGCGTTACATACTCATCACCCTGGTCTCTGTAAAAAACTGAACCATATCTTACTTTTGTCCCTTTAAGCTTGCTTTCCACTTTTTTCAAAACATCCAAAAGCTCAGACTGAAGATAAGAAATCTCGTCTCCCATAGAGCCTGTGGCATCTACTACAAAAGCAAGATCCAATGTACGTTTTTCCAAACAAGGTCTGTTTAGTACAATCAGATTTTGGCCGTTTTTAAATTCCTTAACATTCGTGCTTATAATTTGTCCTGTTTCATCAGCTATATAATACTTCCTTGGCTTCATTTTCAAAAGGTTTTCATTCATCATGGCCCCAATCCATAGTTCCGCATTTCCAAGATTATCCGAAACAGACTCCCAGATCACGTTTTTCCTGTCATCCAGTAATGTAAGGCTTTCTCCTGCTACCGGTTTACCGTCTTTATTCACCAGTTGAACAGACGCCCTCCTGTCCGGAAACAACTTCCATGTCTGTTTATACAGGTCAAGAGAAGGGGCTGCAATATCCTTCCAATAATCCCATTTAGAAAAATCATTGACTTCTCCGGCGGTCAGCTGACCTGCTTCCGGAAGTTCTTTTTCCGGTTCTTCAGGTTCTTTTATAGTTTCCCCACTGCTTTCTGAAGCCATTTTCTTCAATACTTCCACTTCTGATTGAGACAATCCTGTTGTGGTAATGATTACCACTCCATTATGAGCCCGGCTTCCATACAAAGCTGCAGCTTCTGTCCCTTTGATTACTTTTACCTCTTTAATTTTTTCAGATTCCAGCATGGAAAGAACTCCTCCTTTTTGCCCTACGGGAATTCCATCGATAACATATAAGGGACCTGTAAACCTGCCATCAATACCCGCCGCTCCCCGGATGCGTATTTCTTCTTTTCCCCTGGTAGCGGAAGAGGTTTCTATTCCGGCTATACTTCCTCTCAGAGGAGCTACTGATGCTGAAGGTCTCATTACTTCCTTGTCTGTAGAAGCAATCAGCATTGTTGATGCATTGGTGACAACTGTTTCTTTCCGAATTGACATTCGGGGAGCAACCATGGCAACTTCCTCAATGTTTTGCCTTTTTAAAGTATCTTCATGCAACATCTTTTCATCTCCGGAACTATTTTCCTGAACTTCCGGTAAAACCGGTTTTGAAGAAAAAGAAAGAGGTTCTTTTATTGTAACAGAAGCAGGTTCATAGGCAATGACCGGTACTGAAGGGGAAATAGTTTTATCCTGAAGATGATATTTTATTGTGCTATCAATCTTTTTAACTTGTTCTGCAGGCATGGAGTTCTTATCGTTCCCAGTTATTGCCGGCTGTACAGGTTCTGTCTTATCATTTTTATCCAGAAAATAAAACGTTCCTAACCCTATCAGCAAACTTGCAGCTATTCCATAGGGAAGCCAGAAAGGAATACTCTTCTTTTTTTCTTCTTTCTTATCGAGCTTTTCTTCAACTGCAGTCCAAACTTTTTCAAAACCGGGAAATACTGTCGGCTCTTCTGAAAGCTTCGAAGCTTCATTGAATTGTTGATCTATATTATGATTATTTTCCATTGTTGTAAAAGTTTAAACGTTCTGGTTGATCAAAAGTTCCTGTAATTTTTTCCTTGCAAAATTGAGTTGGGATTTCGATGTTCCTTCACTAATGGAAAGCATCGCTGCAATTTCTTTATGAGGGTATCCTTCTATGGCAAAAAGGTTAAAAATAGCGCGGCAGCCTTCAGGTAGGAAATTGAGAAGATTCAGTATGTCTTTTTCAAAAGAAATATGCTCTGTACTCCCTTCCGGAGCATTCACAAGGCTTTCTTCCAAAGGAATAAATAATGCTTTATCTGTTCTCAGTTTCTGCAGGCATTCATTGACGGCAATCTTCCTTGCCCATGCATCAAATGTATCAAGATTCCGGAGCTGGCCGATTTTCATAAAGATTTTATAGAAGGTATCAGCCAATACCTCTTCAATATCCTCATCTCTTTTTAAATAGCGTCTACAGACAGAGTACAGTCTGCCCGCCATTTTTTCGTAAACTTTCCGCTGCGCATTGCGGTTGTTACGTTGACATTCTAATAGTAATTCTCTTTCCATAGTGAGGCGTTATACTTGTATAGATGCAAAAAACGTTCAGATGGGTTGGAAACATGGTTAACTTTTTCAATAAAAGACAAAGAAAGATAATAAGGCTGAGAAAACCCAAAATGAAGATGAAAATAATATGTCACTTTCCAGAACCATTACCAATTTCAATTATTTACTTTTTAAATTTTATTTGAAGGTTTATCTTTCCTGCATTTTTTACAAAAAATTTCAATTTCAGATTTAACTTTTCCTTTTGTAACAAATCTCTATACATAACGACTATTAATACAAATAATCTTTTTATAGTAATGAAAAATGTAAAAATTGCGTCATTACTTTTTGTTTTGTCTGCAGGAAGTATGATGTTTGCCCAGGATGACCTCATCAACAAATTAAAAA
Source organism: Chryseobacterium sp. P1-3 (assembly GCF_000738495.1). Classification (NCBI taxonomy): domain Bacteria; kingdom Pseudomonadati; phylum Bacteroidota; class Flavobacteriia; order Flavobacteriales; family Weeksellaceae; genus Chryseobacterium; species Chryseobacterium sp. P1-3. The sequence continues at coordinate 630,558 of NZ_JPEQ01000004.1, read as the reverse complement.
AACAATCACTCTCAAAATGCTAATTTCCAATTCACTACGCTAAAGGACGTTGGAGCGACTTCAGTAAAGAACCAGGGTTCATCAGGAACCTGCTGGAGCTATTCAGGAAACTCTTTCCTTGAATCTGAAATGCAGAGAATGGGCAAAAAACCTGTAGATCTTGCTGAAATTTTCACTGCAAGAAATTCATACCATGATAAAGCCAAGCTTTATGTTTTAAATAACGGCGCTATCAGCTGGGGTGACGGTGGTGAACTTCATGATGTCATCAACATGTATAAAAAATACGGAGCGGTTCCGCAGGATGTATATTCAGGGTTAAAACCTGGCCAGACTACGAATAACTTCAAAGAAATGCAGGGTAAATTGAAACCGGTCCTGGACAGCCTTGTTCAGGCTTCATCGAAAGGAAAACTAACCGACAACTGGATGGATTCCGTAGATGCTATTCTTGATGAGTATTTAGGAAAAGTGCCTGCCAACTTTACGTATGAAGGAAAAAATTATACTCCGAAAACATTTGCCAAAGAAGTTGTAGGGATTAATCCTGAAGATTATGTAGAAATCTCTTCTTACAAGGATTATCCGTATTATCAAAAATTTGTAGTTCCGATTCCTGATAACTGGAGCCATGATTCTGACTGGAACGTTCCGATGAAAGACCTTACGGCTATTATTGATAATGCAGTAACCAAAGGCTATTCTGTAGGTTGGGCTACTGATGTTTCTGAACCCTACTTCTCTTACAAAAACGGGGTTGCTTATGTTCCTGATATGGATTTGGACCAGATCACAGCTGAAAACAAGCAAACTTTATTCACAGAGCCCAAAAAAGATAAAACCATCACTGAAGATATGCGCCAGAAGGCACTTAACAACCTTTCTACAACTGATGATCACGGCATGCATATCGTAGGATTGGCAAAAGACCAGACCGGTAAAGAATATTATATGGTGAAAAATTCATGGGGAGTTACCAATGATTTTGCAGGATATCTTTATGTAACCAGACCATATGTGGAATATAAATCAACAGCGATTCTGGTTCACAAAAATGCAATTCCAAAAAGCATTCTGAAGCAATTGAAACCTACTAAAAATATTGGTTTATAAGAAATCACTTCTGCCATTTCTGAGATGGTAGTTTTAGATATTTAAATCTGTTAAGAACGCGCTCCCGGAAAATCCGGGAGCGCGTTTGTTTTTTGTATTCTTACAGATTACTATTTTCTAAGGACTCTGCAAAGCTCTTTAGCGTTTTTTTGCTTACTTACACTGTGAAAATGCAGTTAGGAGCCGCATACAATGCAGGGACTAAAAATAAAACCCGGTTTCAGGATTCTGAAACCGGGTTTCTTAATAAATAGGTGAAAATTAAATATAAAATAAAGTGAATTATGCTAATAAATGGAAATAATAAATATTTACCTTAAAATAATACCCCCATACTTTCCGCTGAAAAATCGAGTAAGGCTTCAGTATTCCCATCTTTGATCTTCTTTACCCATTCGTAATCCTGCAAGATGGCTCTTCCTACCGCAACAAGATCAAACTCTTCATTGTCCAGCCTTCTAATCAGCTCAGATAAGTCCTTTTTTTCAGTTCCCTGGCCCGCAAAGGCATTCAGGAAATCACCGTTCAAGCCAACAGATCCTACAGTAATTGTCGGCTGGCCGGTAACTTTTTTGGCCCATCCTGCAAAGTTTAAATCAGAGCCTTCAAATTCCGGTTCCCAGAAACGACGCTGTGAGCAGTGGAAAATATCTACTCCTGCTTCTTTCAGTGGCAGTAGCCAGTCTTCCATTTCGTTTGGAGTAAGCGCTAATTTAGTTGTATAATCCTGTTGTTTCCATTGTGAAAGACGGATGATAATAGTAAAGTCTTCTCCTACTGCAGCCCTGATTGCTTTCACTACATCTACGGCAAATCTGCTTCTTTCTTTCAGGGTTTTACCACCGTATTCATCCGTTCTGGTATTGGTTACTTCCCAGAAAAACTGGTCAATCAGGTATCCATGTGCTCCATGAATTTCAAGGCAGTCAAAACCAAGGTCTTTTGCAGATTTTGCAGAAGCTGCAAACTGTGCTATGGTATCCTGGATATCTTCGATCGTCATGGTAGAAGCCTTTTCCATTGCCACAAGAGGATATTCTTCAGACATTCTGGTATCTCCCACGTGCCAGATTTGTGGTCCCATTTTACCACCATTCCGGTGAACGGTATCAATTACATTTTTCCAGCCGTTTAAAGCTTCCTGCCCGTAGAAATCAGGAATATTCCGGAGGTTTTTTGACCCTGGCCTGTTGATTACGGTACCTTCTGAAAGAATTAAACCTACTTCTGAAGCAGCTCTTCTACCATAGTAATCTGCAATTTTCTGAGTAGGGACTCCGTTATCAGATTGTGCTCTGGTCATCGGAGCCATTACGATTCTATTTTTAAGTTGTAAATTTTTATATTGAAACGGTTTAAATAATGATGATGTGCTCATATTTAAATGTATGTTTTATAATTGTTACACAAAGTAACTAATAATAGTTCGTTTTTGTATCTCTTAATAAAAAAAATAGTGGTAACTTTGCAGTAACTTACATTAGTAACATCAAAGTAACGGATGAAATCCCGTTTGGTATAAGCTAAAAATGAACATCTTCCTATGAAAAAGAATGAATTAATGCAATACAGCTGTCCTTTAGGCAAGGCAATGGCCGCATTGGGAAGCAAATGGAAACCTATTATTGTACTGGTGATCAAGGATCGGAAGCTGCGCTTCGGAGAATTAGCAGTACGTATTAATGTCATTTCCAGAAAGGTACTGACCGATCAGCTTAGGGAAATGGAAACGGACGGACTTGTTATCCGTGAAGAATTTAAAGAACTCCCTCCACGAGTGGAATATTCTCTTACAGAAAAAGGATTGGCTTTATTGCCTATTTTATATTTACTGGAAGAATGGGAAGCAAAATATCAGGTGAAAGGAGTACATTCGAGAGATTGTGCTATATTAAAAAAAGAAATGAATAAGGCTGTCAATATTTGATAGTCTTATTTTTTTAACCTGATCATTAGATTATTTTATAGGAACTCCTTAAAACATCCCGGGCTTTCAGAAACTCTAGAAGCCCGGGTGTTTGTTTTTATTTCAATTAGAATATCGCAGGATATTTCTGAGGATTAGCTTCGTTAAACATCGCGTAAATCTTTTCTACCATATCATCTGCAGATGGTTTACTGAAGTAATCACCATCACTTGCATACGCCGGTCTGTGATCATTAGCAGAAATGGTTAATGGATCTGAATCAAGATATCTGAATGCTTTTTGCTTTTCTAAGATTTGTTGTAAAATAAATCCTGTAGTTCCTCCTTCCACATCTTCATCAATTACTACCAGTCTGTTTGTTTTCTTCACACTTTCAGCAATTTCATGAGATAAATCGAAAGGAATCAATGACTGAATATCAATGACCTCTGCAGAAATTCCTAATTTCTCCAGTTCGTTGGCTGCTTCCGTTACAATTCTCCATGTAGAGCCATAAGTTACCAAAGTAACATCTGTACCTTCTTTGGTCACTTCAATTTTTCCTACAGGAACTGTAAATTCACCTAGGTTATCAGGTTGCTTCTCCTTCAATCTGTATCCGTTCAGACATTCCACGATAATGGCCGGCTCATCCGCCTGAAGCATTGTATTATAGAAACCTGCTGCTTTCGTAAGGTTTCTTGGAACCAATACTAAAATACCTTTTGAAAGGTTCAGGATTCCTGCCATCGGAGAACCTGAATGCCAGATCCCTTCTAATCTGTGTCCTCTTGTTCTGATGATCAGAGGAGCTTTCTGACCTCCTTTAGTTCTATATTGTACAGTGGCCAGGTCATCACTCATTCCCTGTAAACAGTAAAGAACATAATCCAGGTACTGGATTTCAGCAATCGGTCTCAGACCTCTCATCGCCATACCAATACCCTGGCCTAAAATAGTAGCTTCACGAATCCCTGTATCAGCGACGCGCAATGCACCGTATTTCTCCTGCATTCCTTCCAATCCCTGGTTTACATCACCGATGTTTCCGGTATCTTCACCAAAGATTAAGGTTTCAGGATATTTTGAGAAAATTTTGTCGAAATTGTTTCTGATCACTACTCTTCCGTCTACCTCTTCAGAACTGTCAGAATATACCGGCTTGATTTCTTTGATATTTTCAGCTTTCCATTGAGATTCTGAATACAGGTGAGAAGAATAGTTATCTTTTTCAATTTCAGCTACCTCATTGTATTTCTGCATCAGCTGGTTTCTTTCCGCAGAATTAGTTCCCCTTGTAGCCAATAACACTTTTCTTGCCAAATGGAAGACATCTTTTTTAGCTTTGGAAACCAATTTATTAAACTGGTTAATATAAGTTTCTACTTCAGCATTCTGACCTTTAAGGTTTTCCACTAAAGGTAAAATGGATTGAATTAAGTCTGTAATAGTTTTCTGATAGTTGTCCCAGGCAGCTTTTTGTCCTGCTTTTGCTGTTTTTTTCGCTTCTTCATCTATTGCATCCAGTTCTTCAGCTGTAGCGATAACTTCTTCTTTTCCGTCAATTTCAATAGAATAATTCAGAATCCATTCCTTGAATTTTGCCAATCCGTCGAATTCTGCTTCCCAGGCAAGACGTTCTTCATTTTTGTATCTTTCGTGAGACCCTGATGTAGAGTGGCCTTGAGGCTGGGTAACATCCACCACGTGAACCACTACAGGAATGCTTTCTGTTCTTGCAAAATGTTCTGCTTTAGCATAAGCATCCAATAATGCAGGATAATCCCAGGCCTTTACCTGGATAATCTCACATCCCTGTTTTTCCCCTTCTTTTCTCTGGAAACCGCTTAGCATTTCGCTTATATCTGCCTTTGCTCTTTGATTTTTCGTAGGAACCGAAATCCCATATCCGTCATCCCATATAGAAACAATCATAGGTACCTGAAGTGCACAGGCTGCATTTAATGTTTCCCAGAAATGACCTTCTGCTGTAGAAGCATCTCCAATGGTACCAAAAGCAACCTCATTTCCTCCTTTCGAAAACTTTTCAGATCCTTCAAATGTTACACTTTTATAAATGGTAGAAGCCTGTGCCAATCCCAACAATCTCGGCATTTGTCCTGCCGTAGGGGATATATCGGAAGAAATATTCTTCTGTGCCGTAAGATCTTTCCAGCTTCCATCTTCATTCAAACTTCTTGTTGCAAAGTGACCGTTCATCTGTCTTCCAGCTGAAGCGGGCTCTCTTTCCACATTTGTATCTGCATACATCTGTGCAAAGAAGCTTTCCACCGTTAAAGCACCTACTGCCAATGCAAAAGTCTGATCCCTGTAATACCCTGAACGGAAATCTCCATTTCTGAAAACCTTCGCCATTGCCAACTGAGGCAGCTCCTTACCATCGCCAAAAATTCCAAATTTAGCTTTTCCTGTAAGTACTTCTCTTCTTCCAAGATACGACATTTCACGAGAAACCCTTCCCAACTTGTAATCCTCAAGTATCTGATTTTTAAAATCTTGAAAGGAAATTTGCTGTGTTTCAATATAAGTTGTTTGCATAGCTAAGTATAAAAGTTTTTATTCTTCAAGTATTTTGCTAATATACACTTTTTAAATTAATTTTAATTTTTAATAATCTTTTTTAAAAATTTGATAATAAAAAAAATTGTACTTTATTTTGAAAAAAAATTGTAAAGATGGAAAAAAAGTCGCCTCATATTCTGAACGCATCCAGCAATCTTTTGGGCTTTTCCCTGATTATCATCACCTCCCTGAAGATCACTAAAATCAGTCAGGGTACATATTTAGACGAATTTGCCGGTTTTGCCAGCATCCTTTTTGCCTTCAGCTGTTTTTTTTCATTTCTGGCCATTAGAACAAAAAGTGAAAAGCGGGAATATACGTTTGAGTCTATTGCAGATTATTTATTTTTTAATCGCCTTATTTTGTATAGTTTTAGCTGTTATTATTGTAACGCTGAAAATACTCTAATTAATTTTATTCTGTTTTTGCAATATATAATAGTATAAAATCATTATTTATCTCACTTGTAATTGAAATTAATAACTTTTGAAATTCTAAATACTTCTCTATAAAAGAAAATCGGAATATGATCTATTCCGATTTATATAATGATTGTATTTAAAATTTTCGTTCTATTACGTAATCAAGCATACTGTGGAGCGATTTTCTTGCTTGAGAATCCGGAAATTCATTCAGAATATTTTTCGCTTTTTGTTGAAAATCTTTCATGACTGTAATTGCATATTCCAATCCTCCGGAACTTTTTACAAACTCTATCAGCTCTTTAACTCTTTTGGGATTGTTATTATATCGCTTTATTGTATTAAAATAATATTTCCTGTCCTTTTCATCGGCTTTTTTTAAAGTATAGATCAGAGGCAGTGTCATTTTTTGTTCTTTGATATCAATCCCCACCGGCTTACCAATCACGTTAGAGCTCAGATAATCAAAGAGGTCATCCTTAATCTGAAAAGCCATTCCGGTATAGGTTCCGAAGTCCATCATCTTTTTGGCAAGATTTTCATCGGTACTGTTAGAAAGTACCCCGATTTCACAACAAGCCGCAATTAAAGTAGCAGTTTTCTGGCGGATGATTTCATAATAAACATCCTCCGTAATATCCAGTTTCCTTGCTTTTTCCAACTGAAGCAGCTCTCCTTCCGACATTTCACGGATGGTTCTCGAAATCACTCCAAGCAAATCGTAATCTTTGTGATCTGTAGATAACAATACTGATTTTGACAAAAGATAATCTCCCACCAATACGGCAATCTTATTCTTCCATAACGCGTTGATAGAAAAAAAAATTTCTTCTTTTAAAGCTTTCATCCACCACATCATCATGTACTAAAGTAGCGGTATGAATCAGCTCAATCATTGAAGCACCGCGATAGGTTTTTTCCGTAACATCTCCTACCAGTTTTGGCACAAAGGAAGACAAACATAGGACGCATTTGCTTTCCCTTGGTTGTAACAATAAAACGGGTTACTTTGTCTAGTAAAGGCACTTTACTCTGCATCGATTCATAAAACTTCTGCTCGAAAAGTTTCATTTCTTCGTTAATCGGTTGCTTGATTTCTTCTACAATGTTTTTTGCCACAATCTGCGAATGCTGGATGAATAATTATTAATATCACAAAGATAATTTTTTTCGGCCAATTTTAAGGGAAAATTAATCTCCTAGTTTTTCTTTGGGAACAAAATAGAAAGATGGTTTTACCCGGATCATTGAATATTTAAACTTTTCTCCTGAAAAATACACTCCTTTTTCATCCACAGCTATTCCTTCAATCTGACCGATTGCCGTAGCACTTCCCAGATAATACTTTCTGGGGCTTTCTTTAAAAAATACACCCGGCTCAGTCTCTGTAAAAATATATAAAAACACTTCTGTTTTCTTTGTATATCCTACCAGATAAAGCTTTTTGTCAAAATAGGCCGCATCCGTTACCATATATTGGGTTCTATAGGATTCTGTTTTTACAGCTTCCTGCTTTTCATAAATTTCAGGATCTAACACATAGTGTACTGTTCCTTTTGATGCCCATTCTTTGGTAAAGAGATGAAGTTTTCCGTGGGCAAAAATCATTGCCTCAGCATCAAAGTCCGTGTTAAAGTAATTGGAAATATAATCGGTTTGTTCCGGATAATGGAACAAGATCTCCTTAATCTGATCATTTCGCAGGCTGTCATTTTGAACAGGAACTTTAAAGATCTTAAGGTGTCTCCTGCTTCCGTCATTGTTTCCAAAGTCTCCAATATAGAAATTCGCTCCGTCATTGGCTAACGCTTCCCAATCTGTATTTTTGCCTTTTACAGGTAAAGTTTTTACCACTTCTCCTGATGTTTTACTGATTTCAAAAAGTTCCGGAGCATTCCCACTGTCATTAAAGGTGTAGATTTTTCCGTTAAAAATAGTCAGGCCGGAAGTTTCCCGGACTTTATCATCCAGATAACCGAGCCTGTACTTTCCTATTTTCAGGAAGTCAAGTTGTTGTGAAAATACAGTTTGGAAAACAATACAGCTAAAAAGCAGAAGAGTTTTTTTCATAAGGCAAAAATAAGCATTCTGTTTAAATGGAAGTATGAGGAGACGGTGTTCAGATTCAACGGACAAAAAATGCTCAGCCGCAAACCACGTTTCTTTTATTTAGTGGCTGTAAATAATCTATAAAAAAATTTTTATTAGCAGGAACCATTTGTACGCTTACCTGTTTGCCTTTGCAGTCTCTTCTTTCCACAAAAAAACGGGCTAAAGCCCGTCCTATAGATTTCTATTGATATAAATATTGAATTAGGCAGATACCTGCTTTTCAAGATTTTCCTTTTGTTCTTTCTTTTTTGCCTGTCTTGCAAAATATTCTTTCTGATATTGTCTGACCGTTTTCCCGGTTCCATCATGTCTCCATCCCGGAGAATTAAAAATGTAATTAATGCGGTCACTGAATGTCAATCCCGGCTGTTTAAGGTCTTTCCAGATCTTCCTCCATTCATAAAAAAGCACGGTATCCGGTCTGTTATCCGGCATTTTAGGATAGATTCCATATTTTACGGGAACGTTAGGGTCTTCTTTTTCAAAGGTTCCGAATATCTTGTCCCAGATGATGAGACACATGCCCATGTTTTTATCAAGATATTTAACATTACATGCATGATGCACACGGTGGTGAGAAGGTGTGACTAAAATATGTTCCAGGAAACCCATACTTTTCACAGTTTGTGTATGTACCCATGTTCCATATACCTGTCCGATCGCATAGGCTACCATAATATGCCAAGGATTGAACCCCAGGAATGCCAGCGGTGAAAAGTATAAATACCGGTAAAGCGGCTGCAGCACAGGGCTTCTGAAGCCTGTTGTAAGATTAAAAAAATTCTGAACTGTGGTGGGTAATATGAACCGCCCAGAATGCCCGGGAACGGTGATCTACATAATGCAACACATAATAGGCGAAGTCTGTAATAACAAAACAAGCCAGCAGATACCAGATGCTAAGATCCCATGAGAAAATCCTATGGTGATAAAAGAAAAACATTACCCCCATGGCGAAAGCCTTCATGATAAGGTCCAGGCCGAAATTCATCAAAGCCAGATAAATGTTTGTTGCAAGATCTTTACCACTATACAATTTGGCTTCGGAAACATGGCTATAAATCATTTCAGCTAAAATAACCGTTGCATGTAGCGGAATGGCCCACGCATACACATTTTCCAGCCCATCCTCGCTCATAAGAAAATCCATCATCATACATAATTTTATGCAAAGGTAGGATTTTAAGGAATGTTTTAAGAGAGTTTTAAGTTTTTTTTAAGGAAATTTTAATCCGCTGTTTTGTTGGCCAACTGCCCGCAGGCAGCGTCAATATCTCCTCCACGGCTTCTTCTGACCATCACTGTTATTCCTGCACTTTCAAGCTGTCTGATATAATTTTCTTCAGCCTGTTTGTTGCACTGGTCATATTTCCCGTCACCGATAGGGTTATACTGAATAAGATTCACTTTAGACGGAACCTGTTTGCAATATCTGATAAGTGCTTTGATATCTTCATCTCCATCATTGATACCCTTCCATACACAATATTCAAAAGTAATTACGGAACCTGTTTTCTGATACCAGTATTGAAGAGCTTCCATAATATCCGTCAACGGAAACTTATCTGAAAAAGGCATGATCTCATTACGTTTGGATTCGATAGCAGAATGAAGTGACAAGGCCAGCTTCACGCGCAATTCTTCATCAGCAAGCATTTTCATCATCTTCGGAATCCCTGATGTGGAAACGGTAATTCTTCTTGGAGACATCCCCAACCCCTCCGGCTGGGTAATTTTCCTGATCGCTTCCACTACATTTTTGTAATTCATCATCGGCTCTCCCATTCCCATAAATACGATATTGGAAAGTGGCCTGTCAAAATACATTTTACTCTGGCTGTCAATCAGGGCAACCTGGTCTACAATTTCAGCCACTTCAAGGTTTCTCATCCTTTTCAGTCTTGCTGTAGCGCAGAATTCGCAGTTTAATGAGCAGCCAACCTGAGAGGAAACACAAGCTGTAGTTCTTGTTTCTGTAGGAATAAGAACAGATTCTACCAGTAATCCGTCGTGAAGTTTCACTCCGTTTTTGATGGTTCCGTCTGAGCTTTTCTGAAGAAGATCGACAGAAACAGGATTAATGGTGTATTCTTCGGAAATTCTTTCACGAAGATTTTTCGAAAGATTCGTCATTTCATCAATCGAATGGAGGTTTTTACTCCATAGCCAGTCATAGACCTGTTTCGCACGAAACGGCTTTTCTCCTAAAGACACAAAATAGTCTTTAAGCTGGTCTAGTGATAATGTACGGATATCTTTCATAATATTGAAGAGCCAGGTTAAAGTGAAAAGTTTTTAAGTCTGATATTTCGACGTGTACTACTTTTAACCTGGCTCTTTTTACTTTTTTATAGGATTAACATTGCGTCACCGTAAGAATAGAATTTATATTTTTCTTTTACGGCTTCTTCATAAGCATGCATGACGAAGTCTCTTCCGGCAAATGCAGCAATCATCATGATCAGAGTTGACTTCGGTGTGTGGAAGTTCGTGATCATTGAATTCGCAACTCCGAATTCGTGAGGAGGATAAATGAACTTGTTAGTCCATCCGTTGAAAGCTGATATTTTTTTATTTGAAGAAACTGAAGTTTCCAAGGCTCTCATGGTCGTAGTACCTACTGCACAGACTCTTCTGTGAGCATCCACCGCTTTATTGATGATTTCAGCGTTTTTCTCATCGATGATGATCTCTTCAGACTCCATTTTGTGCTTAGAAAGGTCTTCTACCTCGATCGGGTTAAAAGTTCCCAATCCCACGTGAAGGGTAACTTCTGCAAAATTGATTCCTTTGATTTCCAATCTTTTCATCAAATGCTTAGAGAAATGCAACCCCGCTGTAGGGGCAGCTACCGCTCCTTCTACTTTGGCATAAATGGTTTGGTATCTTTCTGCATCTTCAGGCTCTACTGCTCTTTTGATATATTTTGGAAGTGGGGTTTCTCCTAATTCTTTAAGTTTTGCTCTGAATTCTTCGTAAGAACCATCGAATAAGAATCTTAATGTTCTCCCTCTTGAAGTAGTGTTATCAATTACTTCAGCTACCAAAGATTCATCTTCAGTGAAGAATAATTTGTTACCAATTCTGATTTTTCTTGCAGGATCTACCAATACATCCCATACTCTGGTTTCTTTATCAAGCTCCCTTAAAAGGAAAACTTCAATTTTAGCACCTGTCTTTTCTTTATTTCCATATAGACGTGCAGGGAAAACTTTCGTATTATTGAAGATAAACAAATCATCCTCATCAAAATAGTCCACTACATCCTTGAATAATTTATGCTCAATAGTCTGTGTTTTTCTATCAAGTACCATTAATCTGGCTTCGTCTCTGTGTTCTGATGGGTGTTCTGCCAATAATTCTGCAGGAAGATCAAAATTAAAATCTGATGTTTTCATTTTTTAAATTACGGTTTAAAAATTATTGAAATTACATGGTGTAATTTTCGGAGTGCAAATATACGATATTCATACCCCCTTTGTCAAGTATTATTTACAATGAAACATAAAACCGTATTTTTACGGGGCTCCGGGGTAAGAAAAAAGGCTTATTTTAGCTTTCTGCAAACCAGATCATCAATCGTTATTAAAGCAACACATCAAAAAATATAATTATGAGCAAGTATTCAATAGAAGCATTTATCAATGAGACAAAAGAGAATCCACAGCAGAGAGATTATTTTGAACTGGAAACCAAGCATCTTTTAGAAATTAACCTGAACAACCAGGCCGTATGGACCAAAAGAGGAAGTATGGTAAGTTATGTAGGTAATATCAATTTTGAAAGACAGGGCATGCTGGCAGGCGGTATAGGGAATCTTTTGAAAAAAGCAATCAGCGGAGAAGGTGCCAAACTGATGAAGGCCGAGGGAACAGGAAAACTGTATGTGGCAGATTCAGGGAAGAAAGTACGTATTCTTTATCTGAATAATGAGTCTGTATGTGTAAACGGGAATGATGTTCTGGCTCATGAACAGAGTGTGAAAAGCGACATTACTATGCTGAAAAGTATTGCAGGAATGATGTCAGGAGGACTCTTCCAGGTAAAGCTTTCAGGAACCGGACATATTGCAATTACCACTCACGGGGATCCCCTGACATTGCTTGTAACTCCTGACACCCCTGTATTTACAGATCCCAATGCTACGGTGGCATGGTCCGGAAACCTCAGCCCTGAACTTAAAACCAATGTATCTTTTAAAAGCCTTATCGGAAGAGGAAGCGGAGAAGAGTTCCAGATGAAATTCTCAGGAAACGGATGGGTACTCATCCAACCTTATGAAGAAGTTTATTTTACAGAAAAATAAGGCAACTTCACTATGGGCAATTTTGTATTTTCGTAATAACTAAATAACAACCAATGAATAACTTTATAAAGTTACTTTTTGTACTCGTTATATTCCCTAATACAATGATTGCCCAATCTTCGGGAAAAAAATTATGAGTATACCATAGACCTTCTTCATATGACCGATGATAAAGTTACAGTTTCTCTTACTCCACCTAAAAACAATCTTAAACAAGGTAAGTTTATCATCCCTAAGCTGATTCCCGGATTTTACCAGGCGATGAATTTCGGACAATACATTTCCCAGTTTGTCGCCACGGATAAAAAATGGCAAGAAAGTACAGACAGAACGCCTGGATACAAACAGCTGGATGGTGCATGATCTGAAAAACGTCAACAAAATATCTTACCAGGTGGCGGACGGCTGGGACTCTCTGGAAAAAGATACGCACGAAGCCAGATCTGCCGGCAGTATGTTTATAAAAGATAGTGTCTTCGTCATCAATTATAATTCTCTGATAGGCTATTTTGAAGAAATAAAGGAAAACCCCTACCATCTCAACATCATCAAAAATAAGGATCTCTACGCCTCTTCTGCATTGGATTATCAAAAGATAAATGAAATTACAGACAGAGTCTGGGCCAAGGATTATCGGCAATTGGTAGACTCTCCTGTTCTCTATTGTATCCCTGATACCACCTGGCTCAAAGTAGGCAATACCGAAGTACTGGTGTCTTTCTATAATAAAAAGGAAAGGCATTATTCAAAAAAGATAGCTGATGAAATCCAGAATATCTTAAAAAAATCAGCAGGCTTATCTGGGGGGAAAATTGCCGGTAGACAAATATGCATTTCTGATCTACTATGAAGCTTCCCGGGAAGAGGGTTATTTGGGAGACGGGCTGGAACATTCCAAATCCACCGTCTGCCTGTACCGTTCCGGAAGCATGAATTTCCTTTCCGATGCCCTGCGCAGGGTTGCATCACATGAATTTTTCCATATCATTACTCCTCTCAACATCCATTCGGGAGAAATCCAACATTATGATTTTCTGAACCCTACCCTGTCCAGACATTTGTGGCTCTATGAAGGAATGACTGAATATGCCACGGTTCATATGCCCATAAAACAAAAAAATGATCAGCCTGGATGATTTTGAAAGAAGTATTGAAGAAAAAGATCCGTAATATGAAAGAATTTGATAACACATTATCTTTTACAGAGCTCAGTAAAAATGCAATGGAAAAACAGGATCAATATATGAATTTTTACCAGAAAGGAGCATTACTGGGTTTGTGCCTGGATATCAGATTACGGGAACTTTCCGGGGGAAAAACAGGTACCCAGGACCTGATGCTGAAACTGATGCAAAAATATGGCGAAGGCAAGTATTTTAACGATGATGAACTTTTTGACGAAATTACAAAAATGACCTTCCCTGAAATCCGGGCGTTTTTCAAAGACTTCATAGAAGGTTCTCAGCCTGTTCCTCTAAAGGAATATCTGGCCAAAGTGGGTTTTACCTATGACGAAAACCAGGAAAAAATAAGTCTGTCACCGAATCCCAACCCGAAACAGCTGGCTCTGAGAAGAGCATGGATTAATCAGTAATCAAGGGGCATGCCTATTTGGCAATACGATACGGTAATCATCAGCAACCGGAAAGTGGGATCACTCATTTACTCTCCTTACATTGAACTCTCAGCGCCCATTACATCACAGTTTGCAAAAGTTTTAATATATTTAGAAAAAAAATTAGATGGACAATAATACTTCCCGTAGAAATTTTATTAAAACTGCTGCCCTGGCAGGTTTTGGTGCTCTGGTTTTACCCAATTCATTATTCGCATATTCAAATGATTTTAAAACTGATAAAAAAAGTCCGGGTAGGATTTATCGGTGTCGGACTTCGTGGACAGGAACACGTAAAGTTGCTTGCCAAACGCAGTGATGTGGAAATCGTAGCTTTTGCAGATCCGGATAAAAGAATGCTGGCTGCTTCACAAAAGATATTAAAAGACAACAGTAAGCCGGCTGCCCAGGAATTTTCTAACGGTGAATATGATTATCGAAATCTTTTAAAACTCAAAACAATAGATGCTGTGGTCATTGCTACTCCATGGGAATGGCATCTTCCTCAGGGTGTGGAAGCCATGCGCGCCAGAAAGATTGTGGGAATGGAAGTTTCGGGAGCTATAAAACTGCAGGACTGCTGGGAGTTTGTCAAAGTATACGAGGAAACCAAAGTTCCTATTTTCATGATGGAAAATGTCTGCTACCGCAGGGATATTATGGCAATCCTGAACATGGTGCGCAAAGGAATGTTTGGAGAACTAGTCCATGGAAGAGGCGGTTATCAGCATGACCTGAGAGGAGTACTTTTCAATGACGGAATCACCCCTTATAACTCAGGAGCAGAGTTTGGTGATAAAGGTTTCAGTGAAGCCAAATGGAGAACGGAGCATTATGTAAAACGAAATGGAGAATTATATCCTACTCATGGGCTGGGACCGGTTGCTATGATGATGGATATCAACCGTGGGAACCGTCTCACGAGACTGTCTTCTTTCTCTTCAAAATCTGTAGGGCTTCATAAATATATCGTAGAACATCCTAAAGGAGGAGAAAATCATCCGAATGCGAAAGTGAAATTTAATCAGGGAGATATTGTAACCACTCAGATTGCGTGTGCCAACGGGGAAACCATTCTTTTAACACATGATACCAGCTTGCAGAGACCTTATGATTTAGGATTCAGAGTACAGGGAACTGAAGGATTATGGCAGGATTTCGGCTGGGGAGATTTCAACCAGGGACATATCTATTTTGAAAAAACAATGAACCATACCCATCGCTGGGAGAATACTGAAAAATGGATGAAAGAATATGATCATCCGATGTGGAAAAAATTTGAAAATACTGCAGCAGGAGCAGGACACGGAGGAATGGATTTCTTTGTGATGAATACTTTTATTGAATGCATCAAACGAAATATAGAATTCCCTATGGATGTGTATGACCTTGCTTTATGGTATTCCATCACCCCGCTGAGTGAAGAATCTATTGCTAAAGGCGGACAGGTTGTAGATATCCCTGATTTTACCAATGGAAAATGGAAAACCCGTAAACCTGTATTTGGAATGACCGATGAGTTCTAAGAAAACATTACTCATATTGGCAGGCGGATTAGGAAGCCGGTATAAAGGATTAAAACAAATAGATGGAATACTTGACAACGGATCCCCGATCCTGGAGTATTCTATCTTTGATGCATTGGAAGCAGGCTTTGGTAAAGTAGTCATTATTGTCAATTCATTAATTCCCCAGAGCTATATTGAGCGGCTGAACGGTATAGCCAAAGAAAAAGAATTTGAATTGCAATGGATTTATCAGGAAATGAATAGTATCCCGATACAAGGCTTTGATTACCTGGAACGTGAAAAACCATGGGGAACCGCTCATGCCGTTCTTTGTGCCAAGTATGCAATACAGGAGCCTTTTGTCATGATCAATGCCGATGATTTTTATGGTAAAGAAGCTTATCAGCTGGCAGCACATGAAATTGACCACCAACATATTTCAGAATCGCAGTTTGGAATGATTGCTTATCCTGTAAATACAACCCTGAGCGGACATGGAGCTGTAGCAAGAGGAATATGTACATTAGATTCTGACAACTTTCTGATCAAGGTTGAGGAACAAACTTCCATCCAGAAAATCAACGATTCGATCATTTATTCTGAAAATGGAAAGAACATCAGATTAGATCCCGGGACCTTAGTATCTATGAATTTTTTTATTTTTCACCCCAATATTTTCTGTGCCCTGGAAGCCTATTTTTATGATTTCATAGAGTCTCTTCCAATGCCTGAACAGGAATTTTATATTCCTTCTGCCGTACAGAGAATGATAGACGAAAACAAAATAAAAGTATTGGTAAAAGCTTCCCCCTCCCAATGGATGGGTGTTACGTATGCTGATGATAAAAAAGTGATTAAAAATTTCCTTATTACAGAAATTCAAAAGAACAGATATCCGGAAGACTTATGGAAATAAAAGATATTGTCGCTGAATTTATCGGTACAGAGAATTACAGTCTTTCTCCTATTACAGATGGACTGATCAATACAACTTACCTTTTGGAAGATAAGGACCGGAGAAGAAAATTTATCCTGCAAAAAATTAATCATAATGTTTTTAAACAGCCGGAAGTTGTGATCAACAATCATTTAATAATTAATGAACTTCTCAGGTCAAATAATTATCAATTTCAGATTATAGAACCAATTCCCTCTCTTTCCCATAAATTTCTGGTAAAAGATGCCAATGATCAGTCATGGCGCATGCTGAATTTTGTAGAAAACAGCATTACCTTTCTTACCGCTCCCTCTTTACAGACTGCTTTTGAGGCGGCTAAAACCTTCAGTTACTTCCTTACCACTGTAAATACTGAAAAGCTGCCTGCTATAGAAGCTCCCCTTCCTGATTTTCTCAATTTTGAAAAAAGAATTGCGGATTATAAAAGCTCACTGGAAAGTGCGGCTCCTCATTTAAAACAAAGTGCAAAGGCTGAAATAGAGATTACCAATCAGCTTCTTTCCTTACCTGATCAATGGATAGAAATGGAGAAAAGCAATCAGATTCCCAAAAGAATCATTCATGCAGATGTAAAAATCAGCAATATCCTCTTCGATCAGAACCATAATCCGTTAGCTGTCATTGATCTGGATACGATGATGATTTCTACGCTTTTATATGATTTTGGAACGATGATCCAGTCCTATACCAATACTACCCATGAAGATGACGGAAGCGCCAAAAACAATTTTAATCCTGAAATGTATGAGGCTGTAAAAGAAGGATTCCTATTTTATCTGAAAGAAAAATTAACCCCGGAAGAATCTGCCCATCTTGATTATGCTGCTCAGGTGGCCATTTATATCCAGGAAGTTCGTTTTTTAACTGATTACCTGAATGGAAGCACCTACTATTCTATCACCCATCCGGACCATAATCTGGACAGAACAAAAAATCAATTGGAGCTATTAAAAGGATTAAGGGAGTATTTGGGTACTTAATAAAACTACAAAAGATTTTTGAAGCACCCAGTTTTTGAAGTTAAAAGCATTGCGTTGAAAGGGCACAGAAGTTTAAAAATCGAAGATTTTTTGTAATCAGCTATACCCGGATAATCAGCGATAAAAAATTATCCGTAAACATCTGTGTTAATCTGAGTCATCTGTGGTTAAAATTTAATCATAAAAAAGCTTTGACACTAATCTGGAGAGTTTTATTTTAGAAAACCAAGAATCTTTTTCCATTCCTCTAATTTCTTTTCAAATGGAATGGTATAAGCCGGACTGGTTGACGGCAGTAAAAAAACAGGTAAATCATTATCCTTTCCCAACAATTTGACCAGGTTTTTATAAGACTTTCCGCCGTTACAAAAAATCGCTTTGATATTCGGATGTGCTTTCAGCAGGCCGGCAATCTGATTGGCCTCTTCATTTTTAATTTCAGAATCCAGGCTTCCTTTTCTTTCGCAGGAATCTATGACATCCCAGAGGGCAATATGATGCTTTCTTAATGTTTCAATTCTTTGGGCATAGTCTTCCGTAAATTCTTCGTTTACCAATGTCAATATAATCCTCCAGAATGTGTTCTGGGGATGTGCATAATATTGCTGTTTTTCCAGTGATTTGCCTCCCGGCATGGAACCCAGGATCAGAATTTGAGATTGAGAGTCGATAATGGGAGGAAATGAAAAAATACGGTTTTGCATATTCAAATATATGTATTTTGGCTAAGGCCAATGGAATTTCTACCATAAAAAAGCGGGCTAAAGCCCGCTCTATTGATGTTTTTTATAATGTTTCTTTCAGCCAATCGAAGAATTCTCTCTGCCATACCAACCCGTTCTGCGGATGAAGTACCCAGTGGTTTTCGTTCGGGAAATAGACCAGTTTAGATTTCAATCCTCTTAATTTGGCAGCCTGGAATGCCTCCTGCCCTTGTTCATAAGGAACACGGAAATCAATTCCTCCCTGAACAATCATAATCGGTTTGTTCCATTTTTCTACAAAATTGCTCGGATTGAACTCTGTATAGGCTTTTGGTTGAGGCTTTTCCCACGGAGAACCGATATCCCAGTTTGCAAACCAAAGTTCTTCAGTGGTCAGATACCATGATTTCATATCAAACAATCCATCGTGTGCGATAAACGTTTTTGAATCTGTTTTCGTGGATCCCTGCTAACATAAACACACTGTACCCACCATAGCTTGCTCCTACAGCTGCTACCCTGTCTCCGTCTACGTAAGGAAGGGTCTTGGCGTAATCTGTAGCGGCAAGATAATCTCTCATCGGCTGTCCTCCCCAATCTCTGGAAATATCTTCATTCCATTTTGTCCCCCAGCCTGGCATTCCTCTTCTGTTAGGTGCTACTACGATATATCCGTTTGCCGTCATTAAAGCAAAATTCCATCTGGTACTGAAATACTGTGTCAATGCAGATTGCGGGCCTCCCTGGCAGTAAACTAAAGTCGGGTACTTTTTATTCGGATCAAAGTTAGGTGGATAATGGAACCATACTCCCATTTCTTTACCGTCCGAAGTTTTTACCATTTTAAGTTCAGATTTTCCCTGCGCCAGCTTGGCATAGGTATCTTTATTCACTTCGGTAACCTGTTTCATTTCCCCATTTTTAAGATTCACAGAAAATAATTCCGTAGCATGGTTTACATCTGTTCTTCCTACTAAGAGTGAGGTTTTATTATCGGTGAAAATTTCGTTAACATCGAAATCCCCTTTTGTAATCTGTTGTACTTTTGCTGATTTTGAATCCAGGGAGAAAAGCTGCTTTGTTCCTCTGTAGGCTGCCGTAAAATAAATTGTTTTTGAATCGGCTCCCCAAAGAACATCCCCGGAAACACTATCATCCCAGCCGGCTGTAAGGTTAGTGGTCTTTCCGCTCTTCCAATCCATGATTTTTATATCATTTTTATCCGCTTCATAACCATCTCTGGCCATACTTTGCCAAACCAAAGACTTTCCATCCGGGCTGAATTTAGGGTTTACATCGTAACCTTTATTTGATTCTGTAAGGTTTTTTGTAGTTCCTGAAGCCATGTCGTAAGCAAAAATATCCGTGTTGGTACTTATTGCATACTCTTTTCCGCTTTTAGGTTTTGTAACATATAAAAGCTGTGAAGAATCCGGGCTCCAGATAAAATCTTCCGTTCCACCAAAAGGTCTCTGAGGAGAATCCCAAGTTTTACCTTCGAGAAGATCTTTTGCAGCCTCTACTTTATCTGCTGTATTCACAACAAATATATGGTTGTATTTTCCTTCATTAAAGTAATCCCAGTGTCTGTGATTCAGATCAGTATAGACCTGGGCTGTAGTTTTTGGAGTGTCTGCATATTTATCTTTCCCCATTAGTTTTTCTACCAGCACCTGTTTGCTGAAAGCAATTCTTTTTCCATCCGGAGAAATCACGATATTATCAGCTTCCCCGATGGTATAAAAATCGTTCCAGGTTTTTCCTGTATCTCTGGAAAGATAAATTTTATCTCCTTCCTGAGCATAAATCCCATTTTTATCCCATTGGATGAGAGATTTTTTACCAAAATCAATTTTCGTGGATTGATGATTAAGAACATTCAGGAAATAGTTCTCGTTTTTTGTTTTTTCTGTTTTCAGATCCACCTGTCCTACTTTATAGATAAGAGAAGCCTGATCCGGTGAAACTGCCTGTACTCCTACTTTTTTCAAAGTCCAAAGAATTTCAGGCGTCATTACTTGTTGTGCATTCATTAAAAGCGGAGCTGCCAGAGCCAGCAGACTGTACTTAAGTTTCATATGTTACTATTCATTTTTAGCGGAATTATAAATCATTCCGGATTCATAATTCCTTTATTAAATTCAAAGATTGCCAAAGTTAGTGTTTAAAATAAAAATTACCGAAAGAATTAACATTAAAGTTGAAAGAAAGGTGAAGAAATCGGATAAAGAAGGTGAAGTTAATTCATAAACGTACAAGCTTTCTTATTGTACTCTCCGAATCCGGGTTTCCTCTAAAAATTATCAACAAAAAAAGCCCGCTGGTATATTACCAACGGGCTTCTGTAAGTGTATGTGAGTTAATTAATCTCCGTCTGAAAACATTGAATTGGCCAAAGAAGTTACAATTGACAAAAGTATACTAAAAATAAGTGCCCACCAGAAACCATTTACCACCATGCTATCTATAAAATAATCTGCAATCAGGATAATGGCTGCATTAATCACCAGGCAAAAGGCCCAAACTGTAATAATAGTAAGCGGAAGGCCAAACAGACTTAAAATCGGTTTTACAAAGATATTCAGGATTCCCAGTACAATCGCAAAAATAATAGCTGAAGAAAAGCTTTCAAATTGGACTCCCGGTAAAATTTTAGTTAAAAGGTACGCAACTATTGCCGTAATAAACAATCGGATAAGTAAGTTCATTTTTTTAATTTTTTAATAGTGATGGGGTATATGGAGCAAAAGCCATTCCATTTTCAAGAAATTATTTTTAACTAATTTATCTGTTCAGTTAATATTTACAGCTCTTTCATTATTTTATTTTCATCATCGTCACCAAAGAAGTAGCACAATGACTTTCCGACCCGGATTTTTCATCCAAAACATAAATTTCTGTTCTGACCACACTAATTTTTGCTCCTCCTTTAACCACATAAGATTTTGAAACCAGTGCATCTCCCATCGCGGGACGAAGATAATTAACCTTTAATTCTACCGTCACTACATAACAATCTTCTTCATAGTGACTTACTGCGGCATATCCTGAGGAAACATCCACCAGGGAGGCAATCATAGCTCCATTAAACATTCCGGCTTTTCTGGTCATCAATTCCATTTTAGGAATTTTCATGGAAATGAAATCGGTTTCCACTTCCAGTAATTCTGCCCTGTAAAATTTTAATGTTTCGGACCGATGGAAGCTGTCTGTAATGAGTTTCTTTTTTTCTGGGGTCATTTTTCTTCAATTTGAAGGTAAAGGTAAAGATTGATTTAACAAGGAAAAAATGAAAGATTAAGAAAGTCAGTTAATGCAGGAAAGTTTCCTGGTATTGGGTTCGGATGACGATACAGCAGATTTTATAAAAACCTTTGATTTTTAAAACTTATGTGTACTTTTTCAGCGTTATCATTTTAACTCTAAAAACTTAAGTGTTTAAAACTTTTGTGACTTTTGTGGTTTTAATTTTAACCACAGATGTCCCAGATTAACAAAGATGTTTATGCTTTTATTAACCACAAAAAACGTAAATGTTTAAGCTTTAAAATTGTCTGATTAAACTAAGAAAGTGATATCAGGAAATCATCACTCAGAACCAGAACTCCTTCTGTCAATGTGTCGGGATGTGCATTAAAGCCTTTCAGTTTTGAAGTTTTTCCTTTTAAAATGAGATCCATCAACTGTTTATCAGAAAGTTTCTTTCCAAAGATTTCAAAATTGATTTTAAAACCACAATTCTTAAAATCGGAGCATCCGACAGCTGTTTTTCCTTTGAGTAGATTGTGTGTTTTACATTTCGGACATTGAGTTTCTTCCCAGGGTTGAAGTTCTTTTTTCTGGGCAGGTTCTCTTTTTTTCTTTTCCTTTACCTGTTCTTTCTCTTCTTCCTGTAATGTAATAACTTTTCCTTTTCCATACACCACTTTTTCAGTAAGTTCTGTTACCATCTGAATAAGTTCTTCTTTAAAAAGATTGGCCTCATATTCGCCTTTTTCAATCTTACGAAGTTTTAATTCCCATTCACCGGTCAGTTCCGGGCTTTTTAAAAGCTCGTCTTCGATGGTATCGATCAGCTGGATTCCGGTTTGGGTGGCAAACAGGTTTTTTCTTTTCTTTTCGATGTATTTTCTTTTGAAAAGGGTTTCAATAATATTGGCACGGGTGGATGGTCTTCCGATCCCATTGTTTTTCAGTAATTCGCGCAGTTCTTCATCTTCTACCTGCTTTCCCGCCGTTTCCATAGCCCTCAGTAAGGTTGCTTCAGTGTAAGGTTTCGGAGGTGATGTTTTTCCCTGGTGGATCATAGGGTCGTGTGGACCGGTTTCTCCCACTACAAATTCAGGAATGGTTTGTTCTTCTTCTTTTTCCTTTTCCTTATCTGCAGACTCTTCTTTGGGTTCCTTTGCATAAACAGCTCTCCATCCCGGCTCCAGGACCTGCCTTCCGCTGGTTTTAAAAGGAATAGTCCCTACCTTTCCTTCTACCAGGGTATTTGAGATTTTACATTCCGGATAGAAAACAGCAATGAAACGTTTGGCAATCAGATCATAAATCAGTTTTTCTTCTCTGCTCAGGTTTTGAGACGGCGGAACTTCTGTAGGGATGATGGCATGGTGATCGGTTACTTTTGTATCGTCAAAAACAGCTTTAGACTTTGGAATAGGAGCTTCCAGCAATGGAGCAATCAGATCCTGGTAAGGGTACATTTTTTGTAGAATTCCTTCTATTTTCGGATATAAGCTCTCGGATAGATAGGTGGTGTCTACACGTGGATAGGTTACATGTTTCTTTTCGTAGAGACTCTGAATATAATTAAGTGTATTCTCCGCCGAATATCCGTATTTTTTGTTAGCTTCCACCTGGAGCCCGGTTAGGTCAAAAAGTCGCGGATTTTTTTCTTTTCCTTCTTTAATTTCAAAAGAAACGATTTCAAAAGGATTTACTTTAAGATATTCCAGTCCTTTTTCTGCACGTTCCAGGGTCTTTAACCGATCAATAGCGGCATTAAAAATAACATCCCGGTATTTGGTTTTCAGTTCCCAGTATTCTTCTACGGTAAAGGCATCTATTTCTTTCTGACGCTGAACCAGCATGGCTAAAGTGGGAGTCTGCACTCTCCCGATGGAAAGCACCGCCTTATTCCCCCCGAATTTTTTGGTGAAAAGCCTGGTTGCGTTAATTCCCAGCAGCCAGTCTCCTATGGCTCTGGCATTTCCGGCCAGATAAAGATTTTTATAATCTTCAGCAGGCTTCAGATTGGCAAAACCTTCTTTGATAGCTTCTTCCGTCAGGGAAGAAATCCATAAACGCTGTATTGGTTTGTTACACTTTGCCTTTTGCAATACCCAACGCTGAATCAATTCTCCCTCTTGCCCGGCATCCCCACAATTGATAACCTCGTCACAGTTTTCAACTAATTTTTCAATCACCTTAAACTGGTTTTCAACGCCTTTATTGGGAATCAGCTTTATTCCGAAACTGCTAGGAATAATCGGCAGTGAAAACAAATTCCATGATTTGAACTGTGGTCCGTAATCATGAGGCTCTTTGAGGGTACAAAGATGTCCGAAGGTCCATGTCACACAATAGCCGTTTCCTTCCATATAGCCTTGTTTAGGTGTAGTAGCACCTAATACTTTGGCAATATCTCTGGCAACACTTGGTTTTTCGGCAATACATAATTTCATGAACTCAGGTTTATTGAAGGAGTGCAAAAATCGGGATTTTTTTTGACTTAAGCTAATTTAGTTAAGAGTTCACTTTCCTAAAGCCGATAGCTGAAGATTACAAAAAATTCCCCTGATTATCCTATCAAATAATACTCCCTTTATGGTAGCAAACAATTAAGCCTCATTTTTAGATTTATTCAAAATCTGGCTCTAAAAAAACAAGCCCTACCACATTAAATAATTCTTAAAAATTTAAATTAATTTTATCTTTTTCACAATGCTCATTTATTTAAAAATGAATCATTACCACACTACAATTTTTAATTTACTATTTGAAACATATAATACTTTAAATAAAAATAAAATTTAAAACATTCAAAATCAACACAAAACAATATTAACGGTAATTTAATATACAAAAAGCCTACTTTTTTAGTGGACTAATAAAAATTAAATTATATATTTGCAAACATATTCCGGAAAAAAATAAAATGGCATTAGAATTTAAAAATAATTCAAAACATAAACACAGCATCAAAAATATAATGATGTGTATCTGTATGCCTATACATCGGGAATATTGTGGATGACCTTACTTTTATATGACATATTTTAAAAGGCTCTGCAATAACGCAGGGTCTTTTTTATTGAACTGAACAACATTAAAAAAATAAAAATGAGCAATTCTAAAAACAAATGGCTGGTTCCATTGGCATTTACGAACATCTATGTAATATGGGGAATTACGTTTTTAGCTATTTCATTTGGCTTGAAGGGTTTTCCACCATTCATTCTTTCAGGATTGAGATTTCTGGTCGCTGGAATCTTGATGATTGGATATCTCCTGTCGAAAGGGGAAAAAGCAAATTCTTTGATCAACTGGAAAAAGAATGCTATTACCGGAATTCTGATTCTTACAGGCGGAACCGGGCTTGTGGCCTGGGGGGAGCAGTATGTGACAGCGTCAGAAGCTGCCATTTCTATTGCTACCGGGCCGTTCTGGTTTATTGCAATTGATAAAAAGAATTGGAAATATTATTTTTCAGATAAATTTATCCCGATCGGGTTGGTCATTGGATTTGTAGGATTGGTATTATTTCTAAAGGGAAGTGTGAACTCTAATGCAGCTCATATTGTAGCGAACGGCCAACTCCGTATTACGGCATTTGTTGTGTTGGGATTAAGCTCCGTAGCATGGGTATTGGGTTCTTTGTATTCGAAAAAAAATCCGGCTTCACAGTCTACTTTTATGAACATCGCTCAACAGCTTATCATAGCGGGTTTAGCTTCCTTTTTGATTGCTTTTTTAAGAAAAGAATGGGTTGGTTTTACAGTTTCAGCAATTCCGTTACCGGCATGGCTGGGAGTTCTATTTTTGATATTCTTTGGATCTATAATCGCTTATTTGTCGTACATTTGGCTCTTGTCCGTAAAACCCGCTGCGCTGGTAAGCACCCATACCTATATTAATCCTATTGTCACGGTGATTGCAGGCTGGATTGTAGCCCATCAAAGCATCAATGGAAGCCAGCTATATGGTTTATCAATTATATTGCTGGGAGTACTTCTGACGAATGTTACCAAGTACTTCAAGCTTTCAAAACGGTCAAAAGTTAAACTAAGAAGATTAAGAAGATTTTTTAATAAGCCAGGCAAACGATATCAGCCTGTTTAATATAGCATAAACAACAAAATGATAGAAATCAGGAACATTTCAAAAACATTTTATCAGAAAAAGCAATCCTTCAAAGCGCTGGATCAGGTAAGCCTCAATATAGAAAAGGGTGATATTGTAGGAATCATCGGCTTTTCCGGTGCCGGAAAAAGTACGCTAATCCGTACGGTAAATCTACTGGAAAGACCTGATGAAGGTCAGATTATCATTAATGGAAAAGACTTTACCCAATTAAGTTCAAAACAACTGGCGGAAGAACGCAAAAAAATAGGAATGATCTTCCAGCATTTCAACCTGCTTTCCTCAAGGACTGTTTTTGATAATGTAGCCCTTCCTTTGGAGCTTGACCGTCTCAGCAAGGAACAGATTCATAAAAAAGTATACGAACTGCTGAAAATTGTAGGTCTTGAAGATAAAGCCAACGATTATCCCAAAAGCCTTTCCGGAGGTCAGAAGCAGAGAGTAGCCATCGCCAGGGCATTAGCCAATGACCCTCACCTGCTTCTTTGTGACGAAGCTACCAGTGCCCTTGACCCGGTAACTACACAATCTATCCTGCAATTGTTGAGAGATATCAATCAAAGGCTGGGCATTACCATTCTTCTGATTACTCACGAAATGGAGGTCATCAAAACAGTATGCAACCATGTTGCTGTGATAGACCACGGAAAATTATTAGCTAAAGGAACTTTAAGTGAGATCATTTCCAACAGGGAAAATCCTGTGATCCGCCAATTTATAAATTCAGACATTATGATCCTGCCCCAAGAGCTTACCCGCAGAATACAAAAGGAACCCCAAGACGGACTGTTTCCTCTTGTTGAATTAGAGCTTAACGCAAACATCAGTGTTGAAGAAATCCTGTCAACATTACATCATCAATATAAAATTCCTTGTAAACTTCTGAAAGCCGAGGTAGAATATTTCGGGAATTCGAACTTTGGAAAGCTGTTGCTACAGCTCCAGGGGAAGACTGAGGAAAACCAGCAGGCTATTTATTATTTCAATCAAAATAAAATTCAAAATACAGTAAAAGGATATGCTTAGTGATACGGTAATTGCCCTTTTGGCAAAAGGGACATGGGAAACGGTTTATATGACATTTGTTTCCGGTTTTTTTGGATTTGTTTTAGGCCTTCCGGTTGGGATCCTGCTGTTTTTAACAAGAAAAGGACAACTTCTGGAAAATGTGTTGTACCACAGGATTTTATCTGTTATCGTGAATATTTTCCGTGCCATTCCTTTTATCATTCTGATCGTTTGGATGATTCCTTTCACAAGAATTCTGGCTGGAACATCCATCGGGGTCAACGCGGCATTGGTTCCTCTCAGTATAGGTGCAGCCCCGTTTATTGCAAGGCTGGTAGAAAACAGCTTAATTGAAGTTCCACATGGTTTAATCGAAACAGCAAGGGCAATGGGAGCTTCCCCTTTCCAGATTATCAGGAAAGTACTTCTTCCCGAAGCTCTTCCCTCATTAATCAACAATGCAACGATTACGTTAATTACCCTGGTTGGATATTCTGCTATGGGAGGAGCTGTAGGTGCCGGTGGATTAGGCCAGGTTGGTTATCAGTATGGCTATATTGGCTATGATATTGTGATTATGAATACGGTATTGATATTACTTGTTCTTTTGGTTTTTATCATACAATTTGCCGGAGATAAATTTTCAAAGCGGTTTGATCACAGATAGCATTTATGAGGGTTTGAGAAAACATTAAAATAAAAAGAATGAAAAAAATAAAAATCTTAGGAATATTAGCTGCAGGAGTATTGTTATTCAGTGCCTGCTCCGGAAGAAAAGATGATCCCAACTTTATCAGGGTAGGCATCACTTATGGACCTGAACAGGAAATTGCAGAAGTAGCCAAAAAAGTGGCTAAAGAAAAATACAATCTTGAAGTGGAACTTATTCCTTTCAATGACTATGTGGTTCCTAATGAAGCCCTGACCAATGGGGATATTGATGCCAATGCCTTTCAGCACATTCCTTATTTAACCGAGCAGTCAAAACAGCGGGGGTACAACCTTGCACCTGTAGGAAATACCTTTGTATACCCAATTGTGGCCTATTCAAAAAAGATTAAAAATATTGGAGAGCTAAAAGAAGGAAACACAATCGTAATTCCCAATGACCCCACTAATGGAGGACGTTCTTTACTTTTATTGCAAAAAAGCGGATTGTTGAAACTAAAAGATGGTGTCGGTTTACTACCTAAAGTTACTGATATTATTGAAAATCCGAAACAACTAAGAATCATGGAGATTGAAGGTGCACAGATCCCAAGAGTTCTGGATGACAGGGATGTTATAGTAGGAATTATCAATAACAATTTTGCAGCCCAGGCCGGTCTGGATTCTGAAAAACAAGGAATTCTCATTGAAGATAAAGATTCACCATATGTGAATGTGATCGTTGCAAGGCAAGACAACAAAAACAGCCAGAAAGTAAAGAATTTCGTCAAGGCCTATGAATCTGATGCCGTAGAAAAGAAAGCAAAAGAAATTTTCAAAGGAGGTGCGGTGAAAGGTTGGTAGTAGCGAAGTCCCTGCTACCTGTTCACTTTCTTTGCACTTACAACTTTAATATAAAAGCTGCTTCCGGATTGGAAGTAGTTTTTTTATTGGTATTTTTTATTATCTCAAATTGAGAAAATAAAAAATTTTCTTTATTTTTGTTTTCAATCAAAATAAAAAGGCATTATGTTAAAGAAAACCGCCATCGTAAGTATATTCACCTTTATTTCTGTTTCTTATATGGCTCAGAGCACTACCCTACCCGTTTATTTAGATGAATCAAAGCCTGTAGAACAGCGTGTCCAGGATGCTCTTTCCCGAATGACACTGGAGGAGAAAATAGCCATGCTTCATGCGCAGTCTAAATTTAGCTCCCCCGGCGTACCAAGATTAGGGATTCCGGAATTCTGGACTACAGACGGTCCTCATGGGGTACGACCTGAAGTCATGTGGGATGAATGGGATCAGGCCGGATGGACCAATGACTCTATTATCGCCTATCCTGCCCTGACCGCCTTATCTGCCACATGGAATAAAAAAAATGTCATGGAATTATGGAAAAGCCTTAGGCGAGGAAGCCCGCTACAGAAAAAAAGATATCCTTCTGGGACCAGGGGTTAATATTTACAGAACCCCCTTGAACGGGAGGAATTTTGAATATATGGGGGAAGATCCTTATCTCACTTCAAAGATGGTTGTTCCCTATATCAAAGGAGTGCAATCTAACGGGGTAGCAACTTCTGTAAAACATTTTGCCCTTAACAATCAGGAAATGTTCCGTCACACCAGCAATGTCAATGTGGATGACAGAACACTGTATGAAATTTATCTTCCGCCGTTTAAAGCAGCTGTTACTGAGGGAGATTCCTGGACAATTATGGGGGCTTATGATATGTACAAAGGTCAATATGCAAGCCAGAATCAGTATCTTTTAAATGACATTTTAAAAAAGGAATGGAACTATAAAGGCGTTGTGGTATCCGACTGGGGTGCTGTAAACAATACAGAACAAGCCATTCACAATGGCCTTGACCTTGAGTTCGGATCATGGACCAACGGACTTTCTGCGGGAACTAAAAATGCCTACGACAACTATTATCTCGCAAAACCGTATCTTGACCTGATCAAAGCAGGAAAAGTAGGAACCAAGGAACTTGATGACAAAGTAACAAGACTGCTCCACCTTGCCTATAAAACCACAATGAATCGAAACAAGCCTTTCGGAAACATTGCTTCTGAAGAGCATAGAGCTGTTGCCAGAGAAATTGGCGAAGAAGGTATTGTTTTATTAAAAAACCAGGGAAATGTTCTTCCGATCGATATCAATAAAGCAAAAACAATAGCAGTTATCGGAGAAAATGCCATTAAAATAATGACTGTAGGTGGAGGTTCGTCTTCATTAAAGGTTAAATATGAAACTCTACCTTTAGATGGAATCAGATCAAGGTTTGGTAAGCAGGTACAGGTACAGTATGCGAGAGGCTATGTAGGGGATACGGGAGGTGAATATAATGGTGTGAAATCCGGGCAGGATTTGAAAGATACCCGCTCTGAGGCTGAATTGCTCAATGAAGCTGTAGAATTGGCAAAAAAATCGGATTATGTCATCTTCGTGGGAGGTCTTAATAAGGCAGATTTCCAGGACAGTGAAGGAAATGACAGGAAAAGTTACGGATTACCTTACAATCAGGATCAGCTTATTTCAGCACTGGCCAAAGTGAATAAAAATCTGGCTGTAGTTTTAGTATCAGGAAATGCAGTAGCTATGCCCTGGATCAGGGAAGTTCCCACAGTTGTTCAGGCCTGGTATTTAGGTTCTGAAGCAGGCAATTCTATCGCTTCCGTTTTAGCAGGTGATACCAACCCGTCAGGAAAACTTCCTTTCACATTCCCTGTAAAACTTGAAGACAATTCAGCCCATCAACTTGGAGAATATCCCGGACAAAAGGATGAGTTGGCAGCAGGAAAAGGGAAAGATCAGAAAAACCCAATCAATATTACTTATAATGAAGGTATTTTTGTAGGCTACCGTTGGCATGACACTAAAAATATAAAGCCATTGTTCAGTTTCGGACATGGATTGAGCTATACCACATTTGAATTTGGAAAAGCAAAAGCAGATAAAACAACCATTTCCCGGAATGATACCATTACCTTTACAGTGAACGTAAAAAATACCGGCAAAAAGGCAGGCGCTGAAGTTGTCCAGCTTTATATCAGTGATTTAAAATCTTCTGTTCCCCGCCCTGTAAAAGAACTGAAAGGTTTTGAAAAAGTATATTTGAACCCCGGAGAGCAGAAGGAGGTTACTTTCACAATTGATAAAACAGCTCTAAGCTTTTTTGATGCCGGCAAACATGATTGGATAGCTGAGCCTGGTGATTTTGAAGCTCATATTGGTAATTCTTCAGATGCAATTAAAACAAAAGTGAAATTTACATTACAATAATTTTTCATAATTGAAAATTCAAAAAACAGATTCCTGAATGAGAATCTGTTTTTTTATTTATTAGCCTGACATTTAAACATCTGCGAAATCTTTTTAATTGCGTGGGGTTAAAGCTCAAAACAAAAGCAGATTCCAAACAGAACCTGCTTTATATTTTACAAAATTCTGTTTATTTTCCACCTCCGGAATTCTTTTCCACATCTGTTTTGGTATTCTCTTTCACTTTCTGGTTCCCGAAACGCTTTACAAAAGTAAGGGCAACCCCATACCAATCCCATTTTGAATATTCTCTAAAAGTTCCATCCGGGCTGTACGTTGTGGTATCACCATAAGGCCTTTTAAAGATATTCATCAGCTGCATACTGAGCTCCATTTGTGTTTTAGGGAATATTTTAGTAACTGAAATATTATGAAAAACATTGGTATTATTGGCATATGAATTCCCATTGTTCTGATTCGCAATCTCCATCCATGCACTTATGTTAATGTTCTTATTGAAAAGATTGGTATAAGATACATT
The DNA here is from genome assembly GCF_000738495.1 of Chryseobacterium sp. P1-3. NCBI lineage: Bacteria > Pseudomonadati > Bacteroidota > Flavobacteriia > Flavobacteriales > Weeksellaceae > Chryseobacterium > Chryseobacterium sp. P1-3. The sequence goes on along the minus strand of NZ_JPEQ01000004.1, from coordinate 599,514 downwards.
TGCGGATCCACCCCAGTAACTGATATAGTTTTTAGCTCCCAGCTGATTCTTTTCATTGAAGTCTTTATTATCGATATAATACCATCCAAATCCCACATTCACGTTCAGCTTATTTTTCAGGAAATTCTGATTGGTATTGGCAAAAAGGTAATATTTCTGAACTTTCCCATCAAAATTCCCCGGAAGAGAAACCGTTCTTCCATTCTCTGTTACATAGGTTGTCCAGTAATCCTGATTCGTGTACATATACCTTGCAGAAATAAAATATTTTTTCAAAATTCCAAATTTCAGATAAAGTCTGTCATTCGGATTGGGATTAAGGTATAAGTTTCCTCTGGAATACGTTCCGTTGATATCAGGAACAAGGAACGGATTGAATTCCGAATACCATGGTCGCCAGATACTGCGGTTATAAGTAAGACTCACATCATATTTATCCGAAAAAGTATATTTCAGCAAGAGATTAGGAAGAAAAGTTCCGTATGAATCCCTCCTCTCAGTGCCTGCCACATCCTGCCTTACTTTAAAATCAATATACTCATACCGGAGGCCGATTCTCGTTTCCAGTTTTTCGAAAAATGTTTTACTATAATTGGCATACAGAGAACTGATATTATCCTCATAATGGAACCTGTCGTTTCTCGCAAGATTATAATATTCTGAATTCTGGTCATTCATACTTAACCCATAAAGGTTATTAAGGATAGCGTGGTTATTAAAATCAGTTTTCCCTCCTACCTCAAGAGTTCCTCCCGATTTCCCCAATGGCTGGGTATAATCTATCTTCAGATAGTAGTTCCGCATTTCATTATTGCTGATTACCCCCAACTCCTGAACATTTGACAATCCTGTTTTATTAATCAGATTATCACCATTATTCCCCGAGTAATTTGTTCCGACATTGATATCCAAGATTTTATTCTTTTCTTTATCATAATATTTATAGAAAAGATTGGTCCCTAAATTCCGGCCAAAGCCCCATGTATTCTGAGTCTGATTAAAAGCATCTTTCAGGGTACCATTCATCGATTCTGACCCCTCCGACTCTCCAAATGACAAGCTTCGGTTTTGATAATATTCCAGAACAAGTCCGATATTATTTTTATCATTGATTTCAAATTCAGAAGTTGAGGAAAGGGACGGACTTTCGTTTCGGGATACTGTTTCAAGACTTAATCGGGATACCCTGTCATTTTCATACCGGCTATTAAGAATCTCATTCTTATTGACATATGCACCGTCATTATAGCTTCCTATAAAAGTCTGGGTAAAACGCTTTTTGTGATAATTCAGGTTAAAATTCGTGTATTGTGAATTTTTGGTACTTTGCCTGTTGTTGAGGGATATACTCCCTTTCAATCCTTCATCATCCCTTTTTTTAAGAACAATATTAATTACTGATCCTGAAGTTTCATAGCGCGACGACGGGCTCGTAATTACTTCGATTTTCAACAGGTTATCTGCCGGAATTGTCTTCAGGTATTCTTTTAATTCTTTACCGGTAAAGACTGATTTTCTATCATTAATATATACTGTAACGTTCTGTCCTTCCGCTTTTTACAGCATCATTATTATCAATGCTTATCAAAGGGGTCATCCTAAGAACATCCCATGTTGTATTCCCTGCGAGAATAGCACTGTTTGCAACATTAAAAACCGTTCTGTCTACTTTAGATTCTACGGTAGGCTTCCTTGCAACAAGGGTAACAGCTTCAATTTCCTTCTGCTTTGTTGCAGTATCTTTCTTCTCCTGAGTTTGGGCCAAAGTCAAAAAGCCGGTTAATAATGCTATGGGAAATAATATTAGTCTCATGAAATTATAGTTTATTCTATAAGACCACTATCATAAGGAATTTGTTACACCAAAATGTGAAAAAAAAATAAAATAAATACTTAATTCCCAACAAGATACAAACATACAACGCAAACATAAATCCAAAACAATGCAAATTTTTCAATAAAGCAATGTAATATGAATTACTTTCATAATAAAAATTCTTAAAAAAAACATTTATTATGAAATTAAAATTTATCTAAAATTTAAAATACTTATTACAAAATATACGAATATTTTACTGCCAGTATATAAACACTTATCAATAGATTACCAAAAGTCTTCAAAATATGCTTAAAAAGCTCCGTAATGCACAATAAACTTCAAAGACAAATCAATTGTTATACTTAGGCTTTTGCTCAACTCCTTAGATAACTTCAATAATAAGTTCCTTCTCATAACCATTGTATTTTTCATCAATATAGCCATGGGGATTACAAATCACCTCCGTTGTTCCAATACTATACCTGCATGGCGTATGAATATGTCCATGAATCCAGTATAATGGCTGATATTTTATCACCAAATCTTCAAGGCAGGATGCATACGCTGCCGTTAGCGGATCCTCCTTATATTGATCCGGAACAGATTGAATACTTGGAGCATGATGGGTAATCACTATATTTTTAAATTCTTTTGAATTTTCAAGACTTTCTTCCAGCCATAATTTTGAAAGCTGATGAATTTTAAAAGTATCCAGGGTTCTCATTTTAGAATAAGATGGATCCCTCCTGATCATTTTATAATCATTCATTTTCGATTGACATAACATACCATATTGAACCGGATTTCCAAAAATGGAAAAATCTGTCCACAATGTAGCTCCATGAAACCGTACTTTATCAATATCTACAAAGGAATTTTCAAGCACAAAAATAGATGAACCCTGGGCAGCATCTTTAATTTTATTAAGTGTTTTTGGGTATGAGCCTTTATAGTATTCATGATTACCCAAAATATATACTACCGGTTTATTAGAGATTTTAGATTTAATCCAATCTATCCCTTTTGTCCCAAGATTTATATCTCCAGCCAATACTACAACATCTGAGTTACCGAAATATAATTCAGTATTTCCAAATTCCTGATGAAGATCACTGATGATTTGAATTTTCATGACACAAAAGTAGAAAAGGAAAGCGAAATAGTGGAAAGTAATAAGAAAAGTATACAAAGAATTCATCCTACTTATTGGCTCCTTCCGCTTTTTTTGCGATTTTCTTTATAAAAAAAGAACCGGCACCCGTGCCGATTCTTTCCTCATATAGTTTGTGTAATTTTAAGGCCGCTTATGATGAAACAGCTATTTTTGCCTGTTCCATTTTTAAGCTTTTTAATATAAAATAGAATAATATTCCAAGTGCTACAACAGCGTAGCCGATCAAAATAACAATATTCAGGCTTCCTACCGAAAATTCCGATGGAAAAATCTGACTCATTAATGTCATGAAAGACAATCCTATTCCGGCACCCAGAAAGTAGCTTGTAGAACTCAAACTTGATGCCAATCCATAATTTGCCGGTTCAACATCCTGAATTCCCAATACAGAAAGCGCCGTAAAACAAAATGTCATCCCAATTCCTGAAATACAAGCCGCACCCAGCAAGACGACTGCCAACGGATGCCCCACATACACAGATATCAGCAATAACAAACCTCCCGTTAACATGAAAAGCCACCCCAGAACTCCCATTTGTGAAGAGTTTAATCTCTTTGAAATATGAGGTAATATAAATTTAGCCATCAAAGCAGACAAGATACTAAACGGAACGAGCATCAATCCTGCAGATGCAGCACTATAGCCCATATCTTTTTGCAGCATTAATGAAATCAGAAACAAAAAGCCGATAAAAAAATGCCCCCAGTGTAAAAAAAGCAGCATTAGAAACCACTAAAGATCTGTGTTTAAACAGCTTCAAATCAAATAATGGCTCAGCTACGGTTTTCAATCGGTAGAAAGTCATAATCAAAAGAACCACCGCTATGATCAATGACCCAGCTATCAGAAAAGGGTGTTCTTTAATATGGATAAGCTCATGCGTTCCATAGGTAAGACTTAATAGTCCCAACACCATTAATATACCAGAGACCACATCAGTTTTCTGGGCCTTTTCATTGCTCTCGTCTGCCGGCAGATAATAGTATGATAAAATTAATGTTATCAAAAGAATAGGAACATTAATCAGGAATACCCAATGCCAGCTTAAGTAAGTACTGATAATTCCTCCTACGGAAAGACCGCTCCCCGAGCCAATTGCTGCAAAAGAACTAAAAATACCGATTGCACGGTTTCTTTCCTGCTCTTCTCTGAAAGTATTGGTTACAATGGATAAGGCTGCCGGCATTACAAATGCTGCCCCCAATCCCTGTAAGGCGCGAAATACAGCCAGCACTTCAAAATTCGCGGATAAACCGGCCCCTAATGATGTCAACATAAAGATAAAAGCTCCCAGAAGGAATATCTTTTTTCGTCCGATCTGGTCAGCTAGCTTTCCACCGATAATCAGAAATCCTCCGAAAAATAATACATACAACGTCTGCAACCACTGAACTGTTCCGGCGTCAATATGAAACTGCTCCTGAATAGGAGGAATTGTTAAATTAATAATGGCAATATCCAAAGCCTCTACAAAAGTTCCTACCGATGCTAAAATTAATATTATATTCTTCCTTGTATCCATATATTCAAATTTCCTGCAAAATTAATATTAACAGGACGTATGTGAAAATTTTACTTTAAATTTGGAACAAAATCAAAAATGATATTAGTCCAAAAGAACAAATACACTTAATTATCGAATTAATTCAATAAAAACAGAACAAATGGCAACAGAAAACTACCATCCGGATGAAAAAGATCTCTCTATCCTCCGTCTCCTTCAAAAAAATGCAAAAATGAGCGTCCGTGATATTTCAGCCAGAATTAATCTCAGCCCCACTCCTACCCACGAACGGATAAAGCGGATGGAAAAGTCAGGCATTATTAAAGAGTACACCACTATTGTAGACCGTAAAAAGGTCAATAAAGGAATGATGGTTATCTGCATGATTGCTTTACATGTTCACAATAAAAAAACAGCCGGTCAATTTATTGAGGAAGTAGGTAAATTAAAAGAGGTTGTTGAATTCTATAATATTAGCGGAGATTTCGATTTTATGCTTAAAATCCTTTCACCTAATATGGATGAATTCCATGAGTTTTTTGTCAACAAACTTTCAGAGATTGACGGTATCGGACAGACAAAAAGTATTTTCGTTATGAACAGTATTAAAGAAAGCCCTCAGATTATATAAATCATTTTCACGAAAATCATTTATCTGCAGTCTTAATTAATCATTTATACTATTGACTCATTATTTTTTTTTACTATCTTAGTAGGACTTATTTGCCAATACCGGCAGATTTACTAACAACAAAAAGATGATGAGTATTAAATTTATTACTTCAGGCAATTGGGATCAGTTGCCGGCATTTTACATTACCCTTTGCATAAAATCCAATTTATGCCCATTTGTCCTGCCTCAAAAAAACAAATCCTTACTAACAATATGAAATATGTAAGTGACCAGCGCAGCGTACTTTTATTATGCTGTATTGCAATTTTTCTTTGGAGCTGTAACAAAAAAAACAGATATCAACGAAATCAACAATACACTGCTCAATAAAAATGAAAAACTAAGATTGGAAGGAAAAGATGCAGAACTTATAGCCCTGAATATTGAAGCGATTAAACAGTCAAAAGAAAGAGGGTATAAAAAAGGGGAAGCATTAGGCTATATCAACCTTGCCAATATGTATGCCACCATGGGCCAATACAAAACCAGCCACAATTACCTCAAATCTGCAAGCAACATCATCAATCACCTTAATGATAATTTTCTTTATGCTAAACTTTACCATGAATATGGGCAGCTCAATTACGTCACCGGTCTGGAAAATACCGCTTTAAGTTACAATGCAAAGGCTATTTATTATGGAGAAAAATTAAATGAAAGAAGCTGGTTATTAAGTAACTCATATGAACAGAGAGCTGATTTCATCTTCTCTATCAATAAAGATTCTGCATTAATCTACTACCACAAAGGATTCAGTATAGACCCGTCTGCCCTCAACTGCTCGTTGCTTGGCCATTATCATTTACTGCAGACCAGGAATATTGATTCCGCTACATTTTACAACACTAAGGCATTATCTCTTCTTAAATCTTCAGAGTTTGGTACAGTAAGACAAGGTACTGTGTATTCTTATTATGCTGACCTTCTTTCTGAGAAAAAAAGAATATGAAAAAGCAGCTGAATTTTATAAAAAAAGCAGCTGAAATCCTGGTCAAAACCAAAAGAATCAATAAACTTCCTTTCATTTATCAAAAAATTGCAGCTAACTATCAAAAGCTGAACAATAAAGACATGGAGGAATTTTATTCTTCAAAGGCTGAACAGATAGACAATACCCTTAAATCATCTGGCAACGAAGCAATAGACCTTTCTTTAAGCGAAATCATTAACAAGAAAAATAAAAACAATTTCAATATCATCTTCATTTCCATAGGTTTTATAACGGTTATTCTGGGAGTTTCCATTTTCCTATATATGAGAAATAAAAAACAAAAATCTGAAAGCAGGAACTTACAGAAGTGTGACACAGAAGCAGAAACAAAAGGAAGAATTTCCAAAGAAGATTTCACAGAGTTATTACAGCTGGCAAAGACCAATGACCCTGATTTTGTTAAAAGGGTTGAAGAAGTTAACCCTGATTTATTTCAAAGTATTTTAAACATCAATCCACAGCTTACAAAATCCGAATTATCTTTGTGTGCAATGATCTGGCTTGGATTTTCATCAAAGGACATTGCTGATATCACCTATATCCAGCACAGATCTGTACAAACCAAGAAAGGCAGACTTAGAAAAAAACTCAATATCCCTTCAGAAACAGACCTTTACAGTTTTTTCACCTCTCTATAACTATTATTAATATACTGACCTCTCTTATATTCCTGCCTAACAGCAGGTTTTTTATTATATCCAATATACATTGTTGTGCAGCACAATTCGTCAACAGCCAAAATAAAAAAAGTTTGAAAATCCATTTCCGGTCACAACAATAAATATAAAAATATACTCCTAAACTTCAATTTCTATTTAAAAAGGAGCATTTGTTTTAGACAAAAAATAATATTATTTAATGGAATTTTACTTTTTCATTACACTACACTGGTTACAAGATCAGAATAAAATAAATTTTAAAACACTTTAAATCAAATAATTACATTGAAGGATGTAGATGTAGTATAGATATGTCGTATGTGTTTTTTTGGAAATTTTCAGCATTAAGAATATGTTTGCCGTATAAATATTGAAACAAAAAATAAAACTGAAAAAAAAACAAAACCCTTAAAACTTTTAATTTTTTTTAAATCTGCCCCTCTACACTTCAGATTAACAAAGAGTATTAACAACACAAATGAAAACAAAACACAAATGATGAAATCAGGAGGGGCGGGATTTATTTACAAGCTAACAAATAACAATAACAAACACACAACAAAAGAGGCCTATTAACACAATTTTTACGATGAAATATATCTTAAGCCGTATATCATAACCAGAATATTTTCATTCATTCACCACTTAAGATATAAACTTACGTTATTTGTTTTATTCTGAGAGATTACATCCATCCCTGTGTAATCTCTCTTTTTTATCCCCTAAGCTTAAAATACTTTATCAGACAGGTCATGACACATAAAAAAAAACAGCTATACATAACTATAGCTGCTCAACAATATTATCTTTGGATTATTTACTGATATTTCTGTTTTATTTCCAGTAATTCCAAACCACCCCATCAAATATAGCGAGTGTTTTACTGGAAGTATCATAACACATCATACCCGGATAAGGGTTTTTAACATTAACGTGAGGCGCTGCCACCTTTGGAAGCACCATTGCTTTATCCGGTGATTCCAACACCAATACTCCATCCGCACTGGCAGACGAGGCTCCAACGATCACCCCGTTTCCTGTTTCAGCTGAATTATTAATTACAACCGCACTTGAGTTTCCTGCATCAGATAAAAGCACCCATGTGTCATTTTCGTAAACTTTTACTTTATTATCGGTCACATCAAAAATAAATGTTCCATTTACCAAAGCTCCCGCAGGAAGCCCTGATGTTGCCGGAAGAATCAATCCTTTTGTGTTTCCTGGAACATTGTTAAAATCCAAAACAGTGCTGCTTCCTTCCACAACATCTTTTCCGATAGCCACCTGAGCAAAGGAAAAATTGAAAACAACCAAGGCAACTGCTATACTTATATTTTTTATATTTTTCATCGTATACAAATTATGAGATTAATCGTTACAGCTTCTTTGAATACACTTCCATTCAGTTCCATTATACAACTTAATGCATTTATCCTGGATATCATAAAGAAGCATCCCTTCTTTTGGTTCAGCAATAGCATCTCCGGGTTGCGGTGTCTGGCTTACATGCTGCACCCTGGTAACAACGAACCCTTTTCCTTTAGCTTCCATAGCAAGAAAGCCATTGGGAATATTTTCCGGCCATACACTGCTCTTTTCCTGCACAGTAATTCCGAATTTAGTAAAGCTATCCGGTGTTCCTGAAGCGGCCGGCTTTGTACACACTCCATCTATATCATCAATGATAACAGGAGCATTACCACACGCGTTTTTTGTCTTCTGATAAACCTTCAGGCCATAAAGCGGGACACATTGATTTTGTTGCATTCGGGCCACAGAAACTGGCATTACCGGGACCAAGATTTGTTACAGGTCCCATTGCAATAGCTATAATCTGACTGTCATTACTGAGAACGGATCCTGCGCCACCACCACTTACATCAGCTTTTGCAATGCAATAAGCTTTTCCGGTAGGAAGTCCTACATAATTTACAAACGGATAGGTCGTAGATTGCTGACTGAAAGTACCACAAATCTCCACCACACTATTTGTTCCCATTTCCAGTGTAGAGGTTGTTCCCGGGAATGCTCCCATAAAAGACGGATCTCCCTGGTTAACAGACCCGGTAAGCGATAAAAATGATTTCGTACCCAGCTTAACTTTTGAGCTTTGCTGAGTTCCAAATGTCCCAATGGTAATAGAACCAGTGGATCTTACACTGGCACCATCACTAATATCCAATACTCCGTTCACACCTATATTTACAGACTGCAGTTGACCAGACTGAATTATAAGAGTTGCTCCAAAAGGAATGTCAATTGTAGTTCCTACACTAAGGTTTCCATTCAGACAATATGTATTTCCGGTGACCATAACCTGCCCGGTATACGGAATACATTGAGCGCTTATAACATTGTAGAATGCAAGGATTAATAAAAAAATAAATTTCTTATTAATATTAGAAAAAATTAAGTTATTCATATTGTTTTAGACTAAATTAACAATTTATTCGTATTTTAATAATAATTACATAGCATTATTATATTTACCGAGGGCCTAATAAACAATTTATATACCAAACTGGTGTTTAATTTTTAAATATTCTTAAAATATGATAGCAATCTTTATTTTTGTGAAAAAAATAAAATTCACCAGGTTGAGATTAAAACAAATACAATCAACACAATAACATTATAATAAAAATACAAATAATTCAATTATATTGTTAAAAATAAACTATTATTTAAAAAAACAATATAATATTTACTTTTCAGCATTAAAATATAACTTAATAGAAAAGAGCTATTGATTAGAAATTTTGTAATAATTCATAGAAATTAAAATATTTTCAATGAATACACCTATTCTACACATATACTACACTATGATCCTCAACGGCTTTATTAAGTAAAATAAACTTCTATATATAATCTTTTATTATTGCTCATCGGTACAATAGATAATGTATATAATCCAAGACTGTAAATTAGGTTTAAAAAACGTAAATTTGCAGCATGAATAACGATACTATTTGTGCACTGGCTACAGCCAATGGAATAGGTGCTTTAGGCATTATCAGGATTTCCGGCGATGATGCATTACCCATAGTACAGAAAAGTTTTCCGGCAAAAAAAACTGGAAAAACAAAAATCCCACACCATTCATTACGGATATTTTATGGATGGGGATGAAGCTATCGATGAAATCATGTTATCAATTTTTCTGGCCCCTAAAAGTTTTACTACAGAAAATTCTGTGGAAATTGCTTTCCACGGCTCACCGCATATTGGAAAGCGTATTCTTGAAACCCTGATTAAAAACGGAGCCAGAATGGCTAAAGCAGGAGAGTTTACTCTTCGCGCTTTTATCAACGGAAGAATCGACCTATCCCAGGCAGAAGCAATTGCTGATGTAATAGCCTCCGAAAATGAGGCTTCCAGAAAAGTGGCCATTAATCAATTGAAAGGTGGTATTACCAATGAAATTTCGTTATTAAGAACAGACCTCCTTAATTTCGTCTCCCTCATTGAGCTTGAGCTGGATTTTGCAGAAGAAGATGTAGAATTTGCAGACAGAACTGCCTTAAACAGCTTATTGAATAAAATTGAGTTGAAGCTCAATTCTCTTATTGAAAGTTTCCAATACGGAAATGCCATTAAAAATGGAACAGCCGTTGCCATCATCGGAAAACCCAATGCAGGCAAATCCACACTTCTGAATGCTCTTCTCAAAGAAGAAAGAGCTATTGTAAGCAGTATTGCCGGAACCACCAGGGATACTATTGAGGAAGTCTTACACATCAAGGGTCATGCTTTCCGATTGATTGATACGGCCGGACTTCGTGAAACGGCAGATGAAATAGAGGCTATCGGTGTAAAAAAGGCCAAAGAAAAAGTTGAAAATGCCAATATTCTGGTTTATCTGGCAGATGCTGCTACCAGAGATTTTTCGGACGATATCGAAATGATCCGATCTTTATTGAGAGAAGACCTGAAGTTAATCATTTGTGCTACAAAGATTGATGAAGTTATCCCTACTCAATACGAAGCTATAGAAGACGTTTTCAGAGATGCCATTGCTCATGAATTTGATTTTATTAAAATTTCCGCGGTTGAGAACCAGAATATCCAGGATCTAAAAAATGAACTATCCTCTTATGTAGAACAGCTACAATCTGAAGAAAGCAATGTGGTAATTACTAACCAACGTCATTTTGAAGCCTTACAAAAATCCCTGGATGCCGTCAACAAAGTAAAAGAAGCTATTTCTTTCCAGATCTCTACAGAATTGCTGGCCTATGAATTGAGAAATGCATTAGAGCACCTCGGGACAATTTCAGGTGAAGTGACAAATAACGAAATTTTAGGAAATATCTTCTCGAAATTCTGCATTGGGAAATAAATATTAAAACGGAGTAAACCAAAACAATCCAAACAGCTAAAATCAATAATTAAAAAATATGTTTTTGATTGTAATTTAGCAAAAATTGGTTTGTTTTGGTCTGTTTTGTCCTCCATTTGTCTCCCAAAACCGATTCATAACATTTTTTATCACGGAGATAACTTCACTTATCCTAATGCATTTATATCTCTATCACCCCTTAAATGCAACTATGATTACGCAAAAAAAGCGTACAAACTACCAATGGGCGATTCCATTCAGAACCGCAAATTTTGTTCCTTCCTGCCCTACTACTGCTGAGCACTATTTTGAACTGAAAACCCTCGATTAGCTATTATATAATCCTATTGCAAGTACTGAACCTGTCAGAATTGGGCAAGACAAGCTTTTACCAATAGTTCTTACCAGGGCCGGTAATTTTTACTCCTCCACCCTGGCGTATTATCAGCTATCTCCTACCCTGACCGAAAGATACTGTTCTACTATTACACAACCTAAGTCCAGCAATTTTTCATTTTGAATTATTGAATTTTCAAATCAACATCATTATAATATTAAAATTTTTTAACATATTGTTTTATAAATATATTTTATTATATAAATATAAAAAAAATATTGAAAATAATTTATTTAAAATATGATATATGATAATTTTTTTTATAGACCGGTTTTATACTTTTACCAAATAATTCACCATATAAAGACAAACACCATGAAACCTATTAAAAATTATTCTTTTTCAATAGGCTGTATATTAAGCTTCAAATTGCGTGCAAGCTAACTACGATACGGTGAAAATAATACAACTACCAAAAAAAATATAATGCAACAATTTACGCTCAAATCACACGACAACGTCGAAAAAAATCTGTTCCCATTTCCATTTATTTGATTATGTTCATCATCAAAAGGAAAGTATCTCAAAAGACCAATGGAACAAGCTGGTAACAGCCGGCATTTATCTTCCTGTTATCCCAAAAAGCCATAATGGTCTGGAAAGTAAAGCAGATCTGACTATGATGATAAACAGAGCTGCATATCACAATCTGGGGCTTGCCATGTCACTTATTGTATCGACGTTACTTTTCGCGGACAATGTGATCGAATATGGCTCCCAGGATCTAAAAAATGAAGTCATACATGACCTTTTGAATAATAACGGCCAGGGAGGAATAGCTATAATCGAACCCAAAGCAGGATCTGGATTGAGTCTTATGCAGACTGTCGCTGAAAAAGTAGATGGCGGATTCAGGATAAGGGGCAGCAAGCACTGGCAGTGTTTTAGCAGACATGCGGACTGGTGGTTAATAACAGCAAAAAATAAAGATCAGCCCGTTGCAGCGGGAGCTTTTGGCTTCTATATTCATAAGAACCAGGAAGGAGGATTCCGTACTGTCGAAACCTATGCCTCTAAAGGTCTTCATCAAATTGATTTTGGTGCTAACAAGCTGGATGTTTTCATTCCCGAATATCGGAGATTGAATCTCTCTGGCACAGGAATTCCTCAAATTTACCAGCTGGTCATCCCAACATGGCAGCAGTTTGCATCCCTTGGAAAAGGATTTCTTTCCAGGATATATGAGGAATCTGAAAAGTATGTTTCTTCGAGAGCATCCCCAGATGGCCACTTAAAGGATATTGATTTTGTGCGTTATAGGCTGGGCAATATTGCTGCATGCAGGACCATTTGTGAAGCACTTTTCAATTATGTCCTCAATTCTTTCTCGACTTATCCCAAAGGAAAAAGAGAGATATTTCCGGCACAGTGCATAAAAGTTATGGCATCGGATGCAATGCTCACCGGAGCCATGCACTACCAAACCATCTGTGGCGCCAATGGCTACCGATATGCTGCTGACAACAATATCGCAGCAATAGCAGCGGATGATGCGCAGGCATTCGTGATGCTATCTTTTCCTAATGATGTACTCTCACTTTATCTAGCAAAGGAGTTTCTGCACAAAACAGAAGTAGAAAAAAATAAAAGTTTTTGGACATTGATTAACGAGTCAGGATATACACATGCCGCAGCCATACATCTTGAGGATCTAAGAAATGAACTGAATTATTGTCCTTCTGGTAACCTGGAACTTGTCCTATCAGGAAAAATTCTTACTAGAATATTTGCCATTACCGCACTTAAAGCCTATAGTCCATCCAATCAAGTAGATCAAGAAAAAATTTCATCCGCATTACTTTACTGTGTCAATGAAATTAAAATGACTTTAAGTGAACGGTCTATTTCTAAACAAATTTCAAAATCTATACTATGATCAAAGACATTTTAACGCTTATGACACCCCCTTTTTTTGAACCCGAAGCAACACCATTTTCCATTTCAGGAGAAGTACTGTCCATTCCCTTGGGTTCCGGTAATGAGTATATGCTATCCGAAATGGGCGAACTGATCAGGATTTCGGCATGTTTCGGCCAATACAACCTGGCCAGGTTATTTCCAGAGGTACGCGGAAAATACTTACTTGGCGATAAGATCCGGACAATCCGCTATGGCATGATGGAGGATGCCTCAAACTTAACCATGCATATCCGTTCTCATATCGCTTCCGAACGCGCAGGTTCTGCACTAGCTGAAATTGTTGATGAAAATGATCAGTTATTATATAGTTTCAACCATACTTTTTATATACTTCCGGCACCTTTTTTTGAAACCCGCTTTGCCGCCTTCAAAAAAACTGCCAATGCATCGGCAACCGCCTTAGATAGCCTGCCTGGGATTAAAGTATTCGATTCGGAGCATAACCGCACTTTCACAATGGAAGTAACTCCCTTCTCTTATGAACATTGTCTAGGTCATTTCCCTGACTATCCACTGGTTGCGGTAGCATACCTGTATAAATGCATCCTCAAAGGAAATATTGAATGGCTAAACAAACACCAGATGGAAATACTGCGTGTAGAAAATATTGATATCACCGTATCAAAAGCGATCCCAATCGATATCTCCTGTTCCGTAAAAGTATCTATCATCCAAAGTTCAAAAAACACCTACCAGTTTATCAATGAGATTTTTATCAAAGATGATAGCCACATCCCACATTGTTTACTTACAATAGAATTATTAGCAACCAGCTAATTCTAATTCTTATCGTATAACAATGAAAGTGTATCACAACTAGATAATGTGAGCTGAGAATCGTTTAAACGAAAACCTTTCTCGTACAGGGGATACATGAAAATTTCACAAAAAAGGCCGTTTTCACGAGCTGTGAGACGGCCTCATTTATTTGTATATAGAAGTATCCTTCGGATTATCGATTATTCCTGTTTCTGCCATCATCATAGAGAATGGTGAGAAGAACAGCCCACTCACAATTTTTTTTAAATGTCTAATTAACAAGGTATAATTAGAATCGTTATTTATAGTTCACTGTTGAGAGTTTTCACCAAACATAACCTGAAATTTGAAACCTGATTCTTCATTTAGGTTTGCACAGATCACAGGACTCCTCTCAAATTACCAGTCATGGCCTGTAAGTCGAAATTTTATTTGTTTACTTTTTTCAAAGCATCCAAGTACTTTTTCTTTACTCCGTTATCTTCTTCCTTTTCTGAAAGCTTTTCGATTTTTGAAAGCAGTGTTTTATTATTGTCCGTTTTAAGCTTTAGTATTTCAGCAAGTGCATAAGCAGTTGCCCAACGAACCACAGTTCCCGTACTTTCTGCGTTTGGAAGCAGGTTTTTAATGGCTTTTGTCAGTTCATCCGGAAATAATTTCGCCACATTTCCGATTACTTTTGCACTTTCCCATTTTATACGTGGTTCATCATTCTTAAGTGATTGAGTCACGTATAAAAAGGTATTTTCATCAGCAATTTCTGGATTTTTCTTCGTTGCATATTCCAACGCTTCTATGCATGTGGCTTTATCGATTGCTTTTTGTTTTTCGGCATATACAATCAATTCATCAACAGGCAATTCCTTATTAATCAACCAATCTCCAATGATTGATACCTTGCCTTTTGCCTTAATGGTTTTATCCTGAAACACTTCTTCTATTGTCATATAAAATTTGTTATAAATTTAATCTGTATGCTTCTTAGTTGAACCCTATTCATGGTCCAAACAAATTTATGGTAAATATTTCGATTTGAACTATTAAGAAAAACTGGTCATTTTGTTCTATTCATAGACAGTTTACCCAACGAATTTTAAAGTCCTTAATAACTGTAATGCTAACTCTTTTTACATTAAGTTTTCCATTCTGTCCATTATATTATAATTTGCAAGAGAATCAGTTTGTCTGAAGAATTGAATTTTCGACATTTTTAATTTCATTAGACATCTGTACTTCCCAAGACATTTGGTAGTATTGATGATTGACAAAGAGCTTTCAGAAAAATTAAAATTGGGATTGAGTAATAATACATAATGTGGGCAGTATTGCTGTTGGAGAGGATGTATGCAAGCTGAGAGATTAATCAATATTGAAACGGTTTGCTCCCTGTCCTGAAGCCGAATAATCCTCAATACATTTTTGCAACTATCCTTGAGAAAAAAAATAATTGCAAGTCTTTGATATTATGCTGTCCTCCACTAAATTTATATGGCTCTTATATGACAATGAATCTTTTGAGCATATTGCTTCAAGAAAACAGATAGGATTAAAATTCAATACATTACTTAATGGAAATTGATCTTTTAGATAAAAATGCTACTGTCTCTGCAGTTTATGAAGAATTGATTTATGCTGCTCAATATAGAACAGGTAAATGCATGGGCATGGGCTAAAAACCTAATGGAAAAAGAAGCTGCGGAAGAATTGATAGAAAGAGCAGAATGGAAGCTTCCATAGGAAGAAATTGATCTAGCCAAGAAAGGCTTGAATTTTTTAATGAAGAACTTAGAATAGTAAATTATGAAAATAAAGGTAACTAACATTTTTAAATTAACTACACCTCCAAAAACTATTATGGATATTCAGATTATTGAAGGAGATACAATTGTAATTGGACAAAAATTTATCAATAAAGAAGGTGATCTAGAATTTGTGATAGATTCTATTGGCCACGTCAACCCTCCTATTAGCAAATATTATCCGTTAATTGTAACAATTAATAATGATGTCAATTTAGTTGATTTTAAAGATAAAATATTTATACCTAGCTAAACGGTAGTCCAAAACAGCAGCGGGTGTCTTGTATGTGAATATGTTCTGTTTTCTTAGTGTAGGTTTAATTGAATAGAAACATATATCCATTACAAAAATCCTTTATCCGCAGCTATCCTTATTAATTCAGCGACATTTTTGGCTTCAAATTTTTGCAGCAGGTTTTTGCGGTGGCTTTCTATCGTAAATTTACTTATGAATAATTGATCCGCCATTTGCATGGTTGTTTTACCGGCGGCAATCAGGCCCAGTACTTCTTTTTCCCGGTTGGTAAGGCGTATGGATTTCTGATCACTTGACAATTGTGGCGAGGCAATAATTTCCTTCACGTCCCGGCTAAATACTATTTCTCCCCGTAGTGCGGCATCAATACAATTTATCAGTTCTTCCAAAGAGGCATTTTTGAGCAGGTAACCGTTAGCGCCGTTGTTGAGCATATCCATAATAATTTTACGGTTGTGGTGATGACTAAAGGCCAGCACGATCGTTTTAGGAGAGTTATGTTTTATAGTTTTGCAAAGCACAATGCCGTCTATATCTGGCAGCGTAATATCCTGTAGCACCATATCTACGGCAGTATGCCTTAAAAACCGAAGCAGGCTGTGTCCATCAAAAAAACAGCCTGTAATTTCTATGTTTTCCACCGATGACAATACCTTGCCCAAGCCTTCTGCCACCATCGGATGATCATCCACTAATGCTATTTTTATTTTATGCTGTAACATACAGTTCAATATTTACAATGGTTCCTGTTCGGTTTTTTCCACGAGAGTAGCTGACGGTGCCGTTCAGGTATGCCACTCTGTTTTTAATATTAGAAATACCAATACCCCTGTGGGCACCTGTATCTTCGGTATCAAGTCCTTTTCCATCATCTTCCACTGCAATCATAAAAATATGCTCGTTCTGACTACATTGCACCAGTATGTTGCTAGCGTCAGCGTGCTTAACGGCGTTGGAGAGCAGCTCCTGTATAATTCGGTAGATGGAAAGCTGAATGCCAATAGCTATATCTGTCTTTATATTGAGGCACTGCAAATCAATGGAGGTCTTTGGAGAGATAAGGGTTTCTGCCAATTCTTGTAAAGCCTCTTCCAATCCGTAGCGTAGTAATATATCCGGCACCAAATTGTGGGCAATACGGCGTAGTTCCGTTACCGAATTGTCCAACTGACGCATCGTATCATTGATGCACTGGATATAGGGTTTATCTACTTTGGCAGCAATGCCCGAAAGATTTATTTTAATCCCTGCAAGCATGCTACCTACGCCATCGTGTAAATCACGCGCTATACGACTCCGCTCCTCTTCTTGCAATTGTAACATAGCCTGAGATAGCTTTATTTCCTGTTGCTGTCGAATATCTTTTAGTTGTTGTACCGAAATTTTTTTTGTTTTTACGATACAGTATTATAGAGTAGGCTGCAATACAAACAAGTAAAAAGCAACCTGCGGTAAGTAGCCCATTAGTAAGCCGGTTATTTTTATTGGCAAGGATCGCCTGTTTTTTTTCTGCTTCCAAAGCAAATATGCGCTTTTGGTTTTCTGTCGTCCGGTATTTTATTTCCAGTTCATTAATATTTTTGGTCAATCTATTCTCAGCAAGACTATCACTTGTTTCAGCATATTTCTTTTGCCATCGATAAGCCTGTGTCATGTTGTTAATGGCGGCATAGTTTTGAGCAAGGCCATTATAAACAGATTTCCTGTTTTCTGCTTTAAGCAGGTATAACGCAGACTTTGCTAGCATGTGTAATACTTGGATGGCTTGACTATTTTTACCCTCGGCCATATATAGGTTGTATTTTGAAAATAGCAGGCTGTTATAGATATATTCTTCATCCAGTTTTTTTGCTATTGCCATTCCTTTGTCAAGGCTTTGGTGAGCTCGCAAAAATTGTTTTTCTCCTTTCCATAGATACAGGGCTTCCACCTCGTAGTATTCTGCCAGCATTTTCGTATTGGTAAAAAACGGAAGAAGTTCTTTTGCCTTTTCAAGCGTTGCCTGTGTATCGTTCATTCTTTTCAGTTGGCAGTAATTTTGGGCGGCATATACATACACTCTGAAGAGAATCGACTTTTTTATAAGTAGTTTGCAGTTGTTGTATTGCCTGCATATAATACTGTGCCGCTACTTTATGCTGTCCTGCACCTTGAAAAAACTGCCCGGCATACATATAGTTCTCTCCGAGCAATGTCGGATCTCCAGCTTTTTTTGCTATGGGTATAACCTTGTTCAAAACAATATCCACAGCAGCACCTGTATTGTCTTTGTCCTCATAAAGCAAGGCATAATTAAATAGTGCTTTTGCCCTAAAATAGTGTGCTTTAGGTATGGCTTCTTTGGCCAATAACGAGTCGGACCTTAAATAATCAAAAGCCGCTTTTTCAGGATTAAGGCTGTGATAAAGGCTGCCTTCATAAAAATAATAAAGCGCTGTTAAGAATGTAGACTCTTTTGCAGCTTTTTGACCAGCCTGCAAATACTGTTTGGCTTTTATGGTATCGCGGTATGACCAATGCTGGCAAAGCAGATAATTAGTTTCTGCTTTTACACTATTCGTGGTGCGGCTGTTTAAGACATTTTGCAAACTATCGGCGTAGCCCGAATCGGTCCACTGCAGCTGTGCCATGCTATACAACGGTAGCAGGAAAATAAGTAATAAAGCTCGGAACATTATTTTTATTATGTACAAGTTTACAACTTTCGATAAAAAGAATTAATACACATAACTATAAAATCCCTGTTTTCAGTGATATGAAAAATAGCCAACTATTGGGATTGCTTGTCTTCGTATGCAATAATAATTTTGTTATAAGATAAATCTGCCCACAAAAAAAACTAAAAATGGAAAACGAAATATTAAAACAATTAAAAGAGATTGAAAAGCGGTATAAAAGGATGAAACAGCTTTTTATAGGGTTTGTAAGCCTGGTATTTATTGCTGTTTTCTGCTTAGGATTTACCGAAGCTTATAAAGTTAATTTAATTAGAACTAAAGGGATTATCATTGAAGACGAAAATGGTAAAGATAGAATATTGATTGGAGCCCCTATACCGCATTCAGTAGATAGAGTCAGGACAGATACCAGTTTAGTAAGAAAATATTTTGCAAACGACATTTACCCCAAAGACCCAAACAAATACATGGAATGGTATAAAAAATATAGACATTCTGCTTATGGAATAGTGTTCCTGAATGACAAGGGAATAGATGTAATGCAACTCGGTGAGCAATTATCAGACCCGAATGTTGGGAGGAGAATTTTTTTACCTACAGGTATTCTTTTAAATAACAATAAGGGAATGGAAGTGGGTGGTTTTGGTACTCACACATTTGAAGACGGAAGAAGCGGAGTTGCATTGGGTTTAGATGATCCAGGCAATGGCAGGGAGGCCTTGCATGCTGCAGTACTCTCTGACGGTACACGAGCTTTAATCCTTCAGGACGCCAATGGGAAACTTGTACTTGGATTTGGAAAACCCAATAGCGATTTATTTAAAAATAAAGATAGTTTAAAATTTGTAGGCATAAAGTATTTTGACAAAAAGGATAATCTTCTTTGGGAACAGAAAATAAATAAAGCAGAATAATATAAAAGAAAACAGTCAAATGGAATATCCAGAGTGTTTTTATACTTGTTTGTGCATTTGTACCACATGGATGTTTCATTAGTCAAGAGGCTTTTGTTCATTTATTTGAAAAGATATAACAGCAAGCCAAAACTGTAAAGTAAGCATTGATCATTGAATCCTATAATTATGAAAACAAAAACATTATGAGAAAGTTATATTTCACTCTTTTAATTTTTATCATGGCAAAAATGGGTGCACAACCGGTTATTTCAGCTGCCCATGCTGTACAGCCTGGCTCTCTTACCTATTATGCGGTAGATTTCACGCAATTGGGTAGTTTAACTCCCGGACCATCCGGTACTAATGTCTCATGGGACTTTTCTCAGTATACATCTGCCATCACAACTACACAGACACGATATGACTGCCCGGCCGGTAATACCAACTGTTCTGATTTCGATCAGGCTAACAAAATTATTGCATCTGTTGCATCAGGCGGGGCGGAAAATTATGCCTATTTCAAGTATGCTAATAATGAACTTTCAACTCTTGGAACTAAATCCATAAATAATGGAGTAACTACTTATTATACCTATACCGATCCATCGCTGGAACTAAAATTCCCGGTTACTTATTTACAAACCTTTACAGATTCTTGGGCAGGGCACAGTACTCCGGCATCAGTGACAGAGACGGGAGCACATACCGTTACTGTAGATGCTTACGGAACACTCAAAACGGCTCTGGGAACATTTCCCAATACATTGAGAGTGAAAGTGGAAAAAAATATAACCAGTAATACGGCAGGTGGTCCAACAGCCAATACAACCTTCGTTGGTTATACCTGGATTTCATCAGATTATGCAGGAGCTTTATTAACCATCGGTTTTTCAGAGACTGCCATTGCAGGGCTTCCCGTGGTTTATAGCCGTGCTCTTAGTTACGGTAAAAATACACTTACATTAGGCACTGCAGATGTGACAGCCGATAAGAAAGTTGATATTTATCCTAACCCCAGCTCAGGTTATGTGAACATAAAAAATGGAGATAAAGTAACAAAAATAGAAATGAACGATACAGAAGGGAAAAAGATTGCTACATTTAAAAAAACCGATAAAATAAATATTTCAGTATTTCCTTCCGGAATCTATTTTCTTACAATTACATTCAAAGATGGAAAAACTGAAACGAGGAAAATAATCAGAAAGTAGTAATGGTGGCAATTACAGCTAACAAAGTATTATGACCCTCTCTCTACTGATAATTCCCCGATAAGCCTGCCAATGGCAGGCTTATCGGGGAATACAAACTTAAAATTAATATAATATCTGCCGTCCTTCAAGCTTGAGAAGATTTTCCTGCTCCATTTTTTTTTACAGCGCGGATGACAGTCTCAACACGCAGACCGGTCAGATTTGCAATTTGTTGTCGTGTAAGAGGTACAGCATAGGTATATTGATCCTGAAAGCGTGAACATTCCTTGTAATAATCCATCAGGGATCTGATTTTTGTGCACGGTTCTGTAGCCGAATTGTTGAAAAGCATCATATACTTGTAAAACAAGCGATCCGAAAGATGCCGGAACATGTCAAACATAATTTCCCGGTTCTCTGAGATCAGCGAAAGAAAATTAGATTTCGCCAGCTTTAAGATCTTACATTCAGTCTTCGCTACCGCATTCATGGGATATTTTTTATCTCCAAAGAGAAGAGACTCCCCTATGCTTTGACCGGCAGACAGAATGTTTAGCGTAAACTCTTTACCATCCTCATGGTAATTGTTCAATTCTACCGTCCCCCGCACAATCTGGAAATAGAAATGAGGTGTATCACCAATCTGGTAGATAATTTCCTTTGCGGGATAATCTTCATAAACAGCTCCATTTTCGAGCAAAAGATTTTCATCGATAATCATATTATATTTTTTTGATGTAGTTTGTATGAAAAATCTTAGTAAAATTGGCGTGTTACCGAGTGCAAAATTCAGACCATCGCGGGATTTTCAGGAAAATAAAAACAAATACATCAGCCTTTAGCAGGAAGCTTTAGATAATTGTTTTTATTCAAATACCAAAGATGCAACGAAATTGAAAGGGAGCTCAAAAGAAACAGCCGTCAAAATAATTGATTAAAAAGCTTTTTAGAATTTGTAAACAAACGCATTGATATTCATTCCCGCTCCTACCGAAGCAAACAATACAATATCACCATTCTTTATTTTGTGTTGTTGTAATTCACCTTTTAAAATCTTAGTAAGTAAAGACGGGATAGTTGCCACGCTGCTATTACCAAGCTTTTGTATTACCATCGGCATAATATCCTGGGGAACGGCTTCATTATACAACCGATAAAATCTTTCAACAATTGCTTCATCCATTTTTTCATTGGCCTGATGAATAATTATTTTATTTAATTGATGGATAGAATAACCACTACTATCCAGACACTGTTTCATAGCTTCGGGTACATGGAGCAGGGCAAATTCATAGATTTTCCGTCCATCCATCTTAATATACCGGGTATCCGAGCAACGGTCTCCGTTATAAGACTTCCCGAAATATAAAAAAATCTTTTTCCTTGTAGGTGTGAGACGAAGATAAATGGGCTTTTATGCCGGAATCATCATCAGAATTCCCTTCCAGAATCACTGCTCCGGCCCCGTCTGCATAAATCATACTGTCTCTATCATGGATATCTACCACGCGGGAAAGTGTTTCAGCCCCTATTACCAGACATCGTTTGGCAATCCCGGATTTTATGAAGGCATTTGCCTGGATTATTCCCTCAATCCAGCCGGGACATCCAAATATTACATCATAAGCTACACAAAAATTGTTCTTAATTTTCAACGAATGTTTAATTCTTGCGGCAAGACTCGGCACCATATCAGATTGTACTGTCCCAAAGCGGACATCTCCAAAATTATGGGCAAAAATTATATAATCTAACGTTTCAGGATCTATCTTAGAATCTTCTATTGCAGCCTGGGCAGCAATGAGTCCGAGATCAGATGTTACCTGATCACCACTGGCATATCTTCTCTCCTCGATACCTGTTATTTTCTTTAACTTCTCACTAAGGGAAAAGTTATCATCTTTTAAGAGGATACCCTTGTCATCCAGGAAAACATGCTTGTCAAAATATAGATTGGTTATTGTTTCTGACGGAATGCAGTTACCCACACCTATGATCTTACTATTCATGAAATGTTTGCTTTTGTTTTTTTATGCTTAGAATATACTTCAATTTTAAATCAGCTATTCAACAAAACCTCCTGTTATTTTAACAAGAGGCTTATGAACATCAATTTGCTCTAACTTTAATGTTCTTTAAATAAATAATTAAGACATTGGAATGTTAATACTATCGCTATTCTATTAAACGGAGTTTATGGTTACGTTGATATTGAAGTATTATAATATTTTTCATAAGTTCCATTCAGGTACTAAAGGTAGTTGATTAGAAATGAATTATACTATAAAAAAATTTATTTTAAATAAGTATGCATGCTTGTTCATTTAAAATTTTGCCACCTTACATTTTAAAACCGTTTAATATCCCTCATATCAGGATTTATTTATAACGGGTTTTATTATATTCATCATCAGAGTGGTTTATGGATAATTCTGATCTTTTTTTAGGAGTCTTTCCAATTCTTTCATAAAACTTATGAAGTTCATCAAGTTCTTCTTCAGTAAGGTCTTCAATATCTACAATTTTATTGCTGGCTTGCTTATGGCTGGCAATAAGCTCATTAAGTTTAATCTGGATAGCCTTGGAATCCTTGTTTTGCCCTTTCTGAATCAGAAATACCATCAGAAAAGTAATAATAGTAGTTCCGGTATTGATCACCATTTGCCAGACTTCAGAAAATCTGAACATCGGCCCCGTAGCCGCCCAGATGATAACCAATAAACTGGCTCCTATAAAAGCCCCTGCACTTCCTGTGAAGCATACAGCCCAATCCGCAAATCGGTCAAATAAATTCTTTTTCATAATACTACAATTTTTTTCTAAATTACAGATCTGTAATTTGTCATTTTATGACCCTGGTCATGAGTTTTATGTGCACAAATATTACTGAAATTGCAGCCTTAAAGTAAAATCTCCCCACAAAATCTGACGGTATATGCTGAATAGTAATGATTTGCAACAGATCATAATGAGTAAGATTATTCTTAATCATTAAAATCTTATGAAAATAAAACCCTCTTATTAAGGAGGGTTAAAGTTGTAGGAGTAGAAGGAAACTACAACTATTATGGTGTTACAAAAATACAGCCTGAAATTATATAGACTTATGATTGAACTCACAATGAAGATATTATTGTACTATGCAGCAAAGAATTTTTATATGTTCGGTCCCATATTTTTAATTGTATGATTAAGCCTTGTCTTTAATACTATTCTTTTTATGTCCTTTAAAAGTTGTTCCAAGATTAATCCATAGGGTTGAAAACAGCAATGACAGGCACGTGATTCCTAATCCGGCCTTATAAAGTTCATATTCCACGATATTAGTCTTATAGGCAATGGAAAGTGCAAGAATTCCAAATTCTCCCGTTTGTGACAGCAATGCCCCTCCATACAGGCTATCTTTCCATTTAAAGTTTAATGCCCGGAAAAAAATAGCGGACATAATACTATTACTGACCAGCACAACCAAGGTACCTAAAATAATAAGTTTATAGTTAGACAAAAGATAAGGAATATCCATACGCAGCCCTATGGATACAAAAAATAATGAAACGAAGAAAATTTTAAAGGGCAACAGTGAATGTTCAAGCCAATGAAACACTTTCATTTTCCCTACCAAAACTCCAGCCATGAAACTCCCCAATGCGGCACTCATCCCCATTACTTCGGCTAATAAACCGAATCCGAGGCAAATAAAAAGCCCGGAAAAAACCTGTAAATCATGATCATTCTCTAAAAATGAAGATGAAAACCTGATTTCCCTGAAATGTCTGATTTTTCTGAATATAAAGAAAATAGCCAAGCAGATCGCAAGAGGAAATATAAGGTTTAAAAGGCTGAAATCTTCACCATTCCAGAATTTCAATACTGTTAAAGCCGGAGCCAGAAGAAGATCCTGCAACAATAAAATATTCAGGATAACAATCCCGAATGCGGTATGTATTGTTCCATGCTTCTTCAAAAATTCGACAACAACAGCAGTACTGTTAAATGTAAAAAGCATGGCAATAAGTACAATACTTTTATAATCAAGCCCAAGGAACCTACCAATGAAATAGGCAAAAAGAAGGCTCAGGAGTATTTTAATACCTTGTGCCAATAACGGCTTGATTATTAAGCTCTTTTTATTCGGAATATTAATTTCCATGCCCACAAAAAACATAAGCAGCAATATTCCTATTTCGCCAACCATTTCTATTTCTTCCGGCCGGGTAAAGAGTTTTAATGCATAGGGACCAAGCAATATCCCTGCTATAAGATAAGCAATAAGATAGGGCTGTTTCAGCTTTTTCAGCAAAAACATCATTCCCAATGTTGTTATACACAAAATACATACTGACCAAAGCATATTCTCTGTACTATAGCATTAGTTTTAATTGTAGAAGGTTACCATTTTTGAAAAAAAAGTGCTATAAACTGAAGTTTAGGCTATTTACTGTATGCCGGATCCATGCCTGAATACTTCCACGAAATCATTACTGCGAGCATCTGACTAAAGTATAAACCCATAACAGATGTGGGTTCCCGGCACTGGTTACAGGCTCATTTTGATGATGAAACAAGCCCCGTTCGGGGCTTGTTTCATCTATACTATCACACATTATGTAATTTCAATCAAACGAGGAGGCTTTTGTTTCGCTTCTTCCTTCTTTGGAATGGTGAGCTTCAATAAGCCGTTTTCATATTTTGCCTGAATATTCTCCTGATCAACAACATCTTTAGGCAATTCGAAACTTCTCTGGAATGACTGATAACTGAATTCCCGGCGGGTAAAGTTTTTTTCTTTGGTTTCAGAACTATCCTGTTTAGATGAAGAGATTGTCAAAAGGTTTCCATCAAGCTTAATCTGAAAATCGTTTTTTTCCATGCCCGGAGCTGCTACCTGTACTTCGTATGCGTCAGCATTTTCCATAATATTCACTGAAGGAACGGTCGTACTTGTAGATGAATAATTATTGTTTCCCCAATTAAAAAGCTCGCGATTAAAAAAAATCATCGAAAAGATTGGGAACTCCTGGCATGTTGCTCCAATTTCTTTTAATAAGATTCATAATAATGCTCTTTTAAAGTTAAACAATGTATTATTTAAACATCAGCTGGCCAGCTGCTAACAGATCGGGTTCAAAAAAAATACCAATTCAAGAAAGGTGAATTTTTTTCATAAAAACTGTCAAAATTTCATGATAATGTCAAAGTGACAATGCTTGTTCATCCAATGTCGTTAACGGAAACCGATAATAATCCATCAGGGACCTTATCTTAACCATAGGATCAGCCGAAGAATTATTGAAAAGCATGATATATTTATAGTATAGCCTGTCAGAAAGGCGCTGAAAAAATGTAAAGATCAGTTTCTCATTTTGAGCCAGCATGGCAAGAAAATCCGGTCTTGCCAATTTCAAAATTCTGGTGTCTGTTTTCGCAACAGCATTCATAGGATAGGTTTTCTCATTAAAAAGTAATGATTCTCCCTCCGATACTCTGCCCCTCTGTTAAAATATTGAGGGTAAATTCTTTACCGTCCGTATGATAATTATTCACCTCTACAATTCCGTTTACAATCTGAAAATAATAATGCGCCTGTCCCCCATTTGAAAAATAAATTCCCTTGCGGAATAATCCGCGTACACAGCTCCATTTTGCAGTAAAAGATTTTCATCGATAATCATACTGTAAATATTTTAACACAGCTTTCCAAATTTATTGGAAAAATGATATTTATGATGAGCAAAATTTAGACTATTAGTTGTGTTTTCCATTGTATCAGGTCAGTAATTAATTCTATAATCTATTACTTTTCAACCCATTACAACTTCACGACAAACTACGTCTTCTGATTCTCATTTATTACCGGTAAAAATAAAAACCTGAGTAGTGCATATCCTTCTCATTAAATTAAACAAATAGCGGTTATTTTCCTCCGTTTGCCGTCAAATCACCCTTACAGTTCGTATCAAGCTGAGGAATATTGTTGGTGTTAAGGAAGCCCAGGATATCTGTAGTTTCTGAAGCATAGTACATCAGGCAATTCTTATTATCACAATGATTGCCATTGGCTGCGTCTTTATGATTGACCTGCATTTGGGATCCCAGATCAACAAGTCCCAGTAAATGACCTAACTCATGTTCCAATACAGTAGCTTCAAGTTTTGTCCGGCTAACTTGTCCAAAGCCTCCTGAATGATCATGAATTGTTTTTCCTAACAAAGCGATAGAGGTATTACGATAGGCTATTCCCAGTGTACTGGCATTAGCATAGTATTGCCCATTTGTATAAATTATGCTCACAGCCATTGTAGATCCATTGGTAAAAGCCGTCCGGCTTGAATTTTCAATTGATCTGATATCTTCCACTGATAAACTGGCAGAAGTTGCTCCTGCAATTTCTTTTTTGTATAATGCTTATTCCTCCCTCCTTTTTAAGGAATGTTGACAGGAAGTTCTTAACCAACTCTATGGCATTGGCATCAGGTGCATACCCGGGCATATACAGTATTTCAATGACCAATGCATTATAGGTACTATTATTCAGCAAATCATTAGCAGACGAACCTACAGAACGGGTATGGTTATAATTGCCTGAGCCATTGCTGAACTCACTGTCTCTCTCACAAGAAATCAACAAAAGGAAAACCAGGAATGCAAGATTGAATTTTTTAAGCATACTGTGAGATTATATATTTAAAATTACAAAATTATTGTCATTGTTCATTATTTTTTAAGTAATCTTTAGTCAGCCATTGTGATTAGCATCATAAATTTTAGGTTTTTTCGTAACTAAGTTTGATGTAACCAAACATAATCATTATAAAAATTCATCAGCAACATTCATCAGTAAGAAAGGTATCCGGAAAATTCCGGATACATTATTAAACTCATGTGTGAGAGGCGATGAATCATGTCGAACAATACCATCATTTACATAAAATGGAAAGTACAATAACACCTAAAGGCAGAATCATTATCATTCGCGGCAATGATAAAGAAACTGATGAAGAATCAGAGGGCAGGCTGACACCATATGATCTGTTACTGAAAATTCTTACCCGGTCGTCAGAACAAAAAACTGTACGCATTGAAATTTTGACAACTTCAGATCATTTAGAAAATGGTGGTAAAGATGCAGCATTAAAAAAAGAAGGCTACAATAATATTGGTTGTATTTTTCTCCGGGAAAAGGAAGATTTAGGCATTTATTATTCAAGAATTTCAGAGGCTAAAATAATTGTTTTTGATAATCCGCATTTTTCTGAAATCCTAAAAGATTCATCAATACCGGATCTGCTGGTCAAAAAATATCTGCACGAAGAAAACTTTACCATTGCCGGAATTAATGCAGGAGGAATGTACCTTCCGGGATTGGTACTCCATGATAAAGGAAACCTGGTAACAGGTTTGGGATTAGTTAATAACTGCATTATTGATACGAAATTCAGGCATGGAACAAGATTTACATATTTAGTGGATGCCGTTATTCAGCATCAGGAATGTTTGGCGATAGGAATAAATGCCGGTATGGCATTCATTATTGAAAAAGGATACAGAGCATCTTGTATGGGCAACAGCTCCGTGATGGTGGTGAATGCAAGAAATGTTAATAACAAATGCGCAAAAAAAAAGAACCTCTGTCTATAAAAAAAATCTGAGAGGACACATCCTCACCGAAGGC
The DNA here is from genome assembly GCF_000738495.1 of Chryseobacterium sp. P1-3. Taxonomy (NCBI): domain Bacteria; kingdom Pseudomonadati; phylum Bacteroidota; class Flavobacteriia; order Flavobacteriales; family Weeksellaceae; genus Chryseobacterium; species Chryseobacterium sp. P1-3. The sequence continues at coordinate 570,781 of NZ_JPEQ01000004.1, read as the reverse complement.
TCTGTATTTGATTTATTCAGTGGAGAAAGAATAAAAAAGCCATTACTCCCTGACACTTTGAACTTTATAAAAAGAAATGCAATCCAATAGTTGCAGCACAACAGATTTTACGATCCTTTTTTATAATCTGTAAGTGGAAAGTTCATTTTCCTTATCAAACAGTAAGAAAAAACAGAAGGTTGGAAAAATTTCCCAGCCTTCTGTTTTATGATTGATAAGTATAGCAATATATTATTTTATGATGTACCTGATATAGAATAACAGACCAAGTATTAAAAAAGTTATTGTAAGCAAAAGCATAGCTTCATATCCTACATTTTGCTTTCTTTTAATAGCCTCCTGCAGGTTTCTGATTCTTATACTAAGAATATAAAATATCAATGGTAATAATGCTATTTCCATCTTTTAATCATTTGCCTGTTGGGCGATACAAACTCCGAAAGATACCACAGCAATGGCGACACCAATAGGTCCTAAAAATCTTTTAGCAACAGCAGTAAATGCTCTTGTTAACGCTGCCGCACCCCATGTAGCTGCTGAAGAGCCTCCCAATGCCCATAAAGCATCAGCACCAATTGCCACAGCGGCACATTCTCCAACTTCACCCCATGTTAAAGTATTCGTACTTTTTTGGATTGTACTGCCTGTTTGTGAAACTATACGGGCAAATCCAGTAAATGTCTTGCCAAGATCATCGTCAGGAGAATATAAACCGCCTAACGCTAAAACTTCAGAATCATCATTCACATCTATATCAATATCATTTATGGAAGCTAATTCTCTTCCATAATTGGCCAGATTTTGGGAACTGCTAAGGATTCGCTCCTGAGCACTTTGAGGCAAAAACAACTTGCCATCAATGAGTTTGATTTTATACTCCTGTAGGGTTAAGTTGTCTGGCTTTGTTTCATTAAGAATATCATCGATATCACTTCTTAAGTTCCGCATCATTTGCTGATACTCGTCTTCGGTAATGCCCGGAGAAGTTTTTCCTACAAATTCTTTATTAATCTCATTTTGATTGGTAACAGATTCCCTTTCTTCGGTTGTTGAACACGATTTAACTACAAGAATGAAGATGCTTAATAGCAATAAGCATACAGAAAGCTTAAAGGTTTTCATAGTAAATAGTTTTTGGATTAGTTTGATATAAAGTTAATAAATTAAATTTAAAAATAAAAATAAATTCATAAAAATATACAAATATAATTATGTATTTAATTAAAATAAGTTTTGAAAAATAATGATAAAATCAAGAATAATGGTAAATCTCCCCTAGAAGCACTATTAAAATTATCATTGTAATTTTCAACTATTATCCCTCCTCAGAAAAAATTGACCATCAGCCTGAAAGTCAATGACAAACGACATCTAAAAGCCCCTGTCTTATCTAAGGATGAAAAAACAGCTAATTAAAAGTTGGCCAAATACTTTTCATATTACAACATTTTTATGCTGATCAAAGTGATATATACCCATTCTGACCGTGAACCTTTGACACAAATGGCCCTAGAATTGCAGCAATTAAAATAATTACACTAAATCCAAAATATTATGGCAACTAAAACCGTAACAAAGAAAACAACAAAAAAAGCACCTGCAAAATCAGTTTCAGCTAAAAAAAACAACAAAAAACTCCAGCCAAAAAGGACGCTGCAAAAGGCCTGAAAGATTTATTTGAAGATGGTCTGAAAGACATTTATTGGGCGGAAAAAGCCTTGGTTAAAACATTACCTAAAATGCATAAGAATGCAACCGATAAAAAACTTAAGCAGGCTATTGAAAATCATCTTATGGAAACCGAAATCCATGTAAAAAGACTTGAGGAATGTTTTAAATCCTTGAAAAAAAGAGCTCAGGCAAAAAAGTGTGACGCCATGCAAGGACTTCTTGATGAAGGAAAAAGTATCATGGAAGAAACAGAGCCGGGAACTGTAAGGGATGCAGGGATAATAGCTGCTGCACAAAAAGTGGAACACTATGAAATCGCAACCTATGGAACACTTGCAGCCTACGCAAAGGTCCTTAAGGAAAATACATGCCTGAAAAATCTTCTGGCAACCCTGAATGAGGAAAAAAAATGCGATAAGTTGCTGACAAAAGTTGCTGATACAGGTCTGAATAGTAAAGCATTGTAACAAACCCACTTTGGGAAATATATTTCATCAATTAAAAAAAAGAGGCTGTCTCTAAAAATGAGACAGCCTCTTTTTTTCATTACATGCTTTGAGAATCAATATTCATCAGAGGGATCTTAAAATCAGTTCTGAAATTTCACAAAATCAAGATAAAAGTTCGGATCCACCCGTGATGGATTCACCAGCTGCTCCTCCGTATGAAGTCCAGTTAGTGGCAAATGCCGCTGTCACTGTGGAAGACCATGTAGCCAAACCATCACTTGTTAATAATAGCCAAGTTGCTGTGTCCATCTTTAATTTGTAAACAAGTCTGCACAACATTGTAAAAAAAATGTGTACAAATAATCTTTTGTTGCCATCACAGGGGTAACTAAATTCGCATTGAGTAAGAACAGTATGCTGCACAACAAACTTAATCCCAATAGTTAAGAACTTACTTCTTATTCAGCTATCTTAAATTAACGTTAAATAAAAAAAGTATTAATGAAAAAAAGCATTCTTTTTATTGCATTATTAGCGGGTCTAAAATGCACTGTAGTTTCAGCACAGGCAGGAAATGTAGGAATCAATACTTCGGCACCTGGTTCTACTTTGGATGTCAATGGATCATTTGCTGCCACATACAATGTAGTTTCACTTCCTAATTATGCGGTAAGCCCTTCAGATTTTTTTTATTTCGTATAATGGAACATCCGATGGTGTATTTACTCTTCCTGCATCTGTTACCGGAACCGGCAGTTTTAAAGGACGTGTCTACACAATAAAAAACAATACACCCTTTAATATTACAGTAACTCCTGCAGGATCAGAAAAGATTAATGGGAGTACAAATATAACTATCGCTGCGAATCAAAGTTTACAGCTTATTAATACCGGCCTTACGGGTTCTGCAACAACATGGGAAGGTACTATAACTAATAATAGTATAACCGCAAGTAACGGGTTAACAATTTCCGGCGCTGATGTCAGACTGGGTGGTCTGCTTTCTCAGGGAACAACAATTACTAATAACGGAAATGCATTAAATATCAATGGTACTGCATTTGGAACTACATTTTCTTCCTCTGGTGCTGTAGGCATTGGGACTTCCTCTCCTGTAGGCAGGTTCCACCTAGCCAGTCCGGATTTCGGAGCTTATAATGGTTTAAGAATTGAAGACACTTCCGGAGCCAATGCAGCAATATTTACTATAACTCCTGGCTATTTACATTCCACGCCTTGTGGAACATGTGTTACATTGGATTTTTCCGGTGAGGGATACATTGGATTTACTGATCATATTGTTCCATCTCTGGACGGGATCTTTTCAAGCGGAGTACCCACAAACCGCTGGAGTGCAATTTATGCCGTAAACGGAGTGATACAAACTTCTGATTTGCGTCTTAAAAAGGATATTCAGAACACTCAGTATGGTTTGGAAGCAGTTATGAAAATGAGACCGGTTGAATACAACTGGAGAGACGGTAAAGGAAAACATATGGTTGGCTTTATAGCCCAGGAAATGGAAAAAATTATTCCTGAAGCTGTAGAAAAACCAAAAGGAAACGAAGAGAACTATGGAATGAATTATAACCAACTGATTCCTGTTCTGACGAGAGCAATACAGGAACAGCAAAACATGATCCTCAGACAACAGGATATAATTGATAAACAAAACATTGAGAACAAGAATTTAATGAACGAAATTGAACAGATTAAAAAGAAAATAGGTTTGTAATGTTTTAAAATTAAAGATCAATAGTAATAAGGTTCTATTAACACACCGATGAGTTAAGGCTGTCTTTTATAAGATGGCCTTATTTACAGTTTAAAATTCAGACTAGCGAACATTATCCATGAATAACAAAATTTCTGACATTTTAAACAGATATTCCGGTGAGTCCATAAAACAATTATTTTCCAGAATACAATTAATTACCAAAATTCACGAAGTGAGGAACCTCCGTCGCAAAACTGTTCATCGGTAAAAGATTATTCCTGTTACTGTTAAAGTCAAAAACCGAATGATTATCAAAAGGAACCTTAGGATAATACATGAATGAAATCTGAATTCTGTTGAAAACCAGAAAAGGATTATTAATTAAAACTCCAATACCTATTTTTGTATTGGTCTTTGTTTTCAAGAGTTTATCATCAGGCATCCCCAGCCAGCCAGCCGCCATTGTCAGATACGGACTAAAATGAAAATTCTTCCAGGTTTTATTGATAAAAAGCTGAAGCTGGTATCTCAATACCAGTTTTTTTGTTCCGATAAAATCTGAATTGTAAACGGGAAATTCATCCGGAGAAGAAAGATTGATCCTGTCTTTATAGGAATAGTTGTGCTGTGGATTCCCTAACGCTAAAGTCGGGGAAAAGAAATGCCTCGCTTTGGCAAATTTCCAATCCATAAGAGGCGTGAAGTACGTTCCATCCAGACGGAAAGATTCACGGTTCCGGCTGTCTTCATTAAAAAATCTTCCGAACTGGGCCTTTACAGTAAAATACCCCAGCTTTGTAAAATTACCGTAAGATGCGGAAACTCCCACATAGGGGTTCACTACTTTATCCCTTGATAAACCTCCTGCAGTAAAACTTAATGAATTGCCATAAGCAATATCCTCCGGTAGGTCATATTGAAAAATATTCTTCTGAACGGAAAATTTTCTGTTAATCAATCCCACAGAAATCAGGAAACTGTTGTAAGAGCTGAAATACTTATACTGATCAATTCCGGGACTGTCTTTATACCTGTAATTCTGAAACCTCCCTATGATGGCAATATTGCTGAAAATTTTCTCACCGGGATCAGATGAAACCGGTATCTGGTAACCACCCCACAAATCCTGATTATACACTTTGATCTGAACTTCAGGAAAGTGAGTATCAGCTTCTGTCGGAAGCAAAACATGCCGCATAAAATATTCGAAAGTAAAACCTCCCGCCCACTTTGTTAAAGGAGAGAAAAAATCTCTTCTGACATTGAAATTAACCCTTTCATTCCTGAAAAAATCCCGTTCTCCAAGAACCTGGGCATTAATGTAAGAACCAAAAAGATTATAAGCAGTATAACTTCCTAAAAGATAGTTCTGCTTTTCTTTGGAATCATTTCTGTAAAGGAAATCAAAGGTATGCCCTAAACCTAGTACATTTTCTTCGGTAAGTCCCAGGCCCATTGTACTCCCTGAATAGCTCAGCCTTGGTTTCAGGCTCCAGGAATCAAGAACCCTTACCACAACATCAATTGAATCTTTGCCGGAAGTACTGTCGGAAACACTGATATGAACCCTGTTTACAAAAGGCATTGCCCTCAGCAAACGTTCAGACTCATAGATCTTCTGAGCATTATATTCTTCCCCTTTCTTAAAAAGCAAATAATGGTCAACAGTAGAAACCCTTGTAGTAGGATGAAGATGATCTGCCAGCCAATCATACCATTTTAATTTTTCTTTCTGATCTTTCGAGCCGTATCCAAAAGGATCTATTGTTTCTATCCTGACATTTCTGATATATTTCTTATTATAGGCCACCTGCGTCAGTTTTTCCATCCTGGATTTCACAGAAGTGGAATCTGCTTCTCTCCGGAATATCAAACGATGAATAAATCTCGTGACTTTTCTTTTATCTGAAAATTCTTCTATTTTATAATACAGTGAATCTTTCTTTTCCTGTGCATGTAAACAAAAGAAACCACTTAAACAGAAAATTAAAATTACAATCGATCTAGTCATTGGTTATCAAATTCAATGCAGGTATAGCAACAATTTATAAGCCAACAGACTCAAAAAGCAGGAGAATATTCATCAAATACTACCTTTGAGTAAAAGTAGGAGATACCAATCAAAAAATACTTAACAAATCAAAAGCAACCTGTATTCACCTTCATTCTCAACAGGAGCGCGATGCACGCAAGGTAAAACTTTTTGTTCAGGATGGTCCACAGCTAACCTCCAAAGATGTCCTAATCCTAAATTAACAGGCTCCGCACCGGGCTTAGGCTGATAATGCAGATCAAAGAAGCCGTCTTTCAGGAAGTCTTCAAATTCTTCTTCCGGACCATCATGTAATTCTTTAAGCTTTTCACGGATTTCCGGAATCAGAATCTTTTGCTCTGCCTGATGGTTGGGAAGAATATCGCTTGCAGCCCCATAATAGGTACATAAAAAAAGTGTCCGTACCAACAGGCGAACGATCAACATGATAGGAATACACATCAGTTGAAATAAAATCAAATTCCTGATCCCGTTCATAACATTTAAGCAGGTTCAGGGAAGGAGCTGCCCCGAAATCCGTCAATGCCTGTATATCATTCAATATAACCTCTCTTGCCCTCTCCCCTTTTTCTGATAATTCCAGTGTCAAGAGGTCTTCCACGGAAATTTCTGTGATCGTATCTTCTAACCGGAGTTTAGAAACAATTTCTTTAAAATCCCCATCTAAAGTCCTGTACCAGCAAAGGGCATTTATCATCCCCTGGAAATGAGTATTCACCAGCTCAGAAAAGGTAGAAACTGTTCCAATTTGAGTGTTGTCAGAAAATATATTGTCCATATTTGAGAAGTTCCGTCCGTTTTGTTCCACAAAAATAAGAAATCGCCGGTAAGCAGCTACCTGAATTGCTTAGGTCTGTTCTTTTGTCCCGCCAGTTCTGCTATTTCTTCAATACGTTTCTTACGCGTTTCCGGTCTTTTAGCCAGGACAATCCATTGCAGCAACATCTTTTTCACCGATTTACTCAAACTTAAAAAATATTCTTCTGAACCACAGTATTTTTTAAATGCCTCGTTCAGGTCATCAGGAATGATCAGTTCTTCAACACTGTCTAAAATCACCCAGGAACCATTTTGTTTTGCAGTTTCAATCACTTTATACCCCGCTTCTGTCATCAGTTTACTATCTATAAGCTTTTGAATCTTTTCTTTATTGATTTTTGACCAGGTACTGTGAGGCTTGCGCCTGCTGAACAACTGCATAAAAGATCCTTCATCAATCGTTTTTCTTGTACTGTCTATCCAGCCAAAACAAAGCGCCTCATCTACCAGTACCGTCCAATCTACTGTAGGAAGACCGGATTTTTTGGTATTACAAATCACCCAGACTGATTGCTCCGATAAATGATTATGCTCCAGCCATTCCCGCCAATCTGCTCTTTTATTGACATGTATAGTTTGTCTTTTTACCACAGTTTTCATGGTATTTTATTTATTGTTGTATTGCTCAAATATAAAAAGAAGTAATGACAACAGCATGTCAGTATGAAAACGAAATCCGGTTATTATAGATTTAAACCTCCTGTTAACCGGTGTATCAGTAAGCTCAAATCTCTTTTGCCCGACATTTTAAAATGAATAGGTAAAGGAAATTGCCAACGAAGGTGAAATACTTTATCTTTGTTTTCCGATGTAATTATCAATATGTATTCGAAGATCTTCACTATGAGAAAAAATAGTTTTTTATTTTCTGCAAAAGGATTGTGCATAGCCGCTTTTCTTTCTTTAAACACTGTAATGTATGCCCAGAAAACGGCTGATATTTCAACCTTGTCAGAAAAAAACATTAAGCAGTATCCTGGAAAAAAACAGGGGATATTATACCCAGGGTAAAGTTGCTGATTATATTCCTGAGCTGGGAAAAATGGATGCCAGAGCTATTGCTTTCTCGGTTGTAGATAAAAATGGCAAAATACTGAATACCGGAGACGTACATAAGAAATTCACCATGCAGAGCATTTCAAAGATCATTGCCCTGATGATCGCAGTAAATGAGAAAGGTGAAGCGAATGTTTTCGATAAAATGGGGTATTTTGGATCTGAAAAGCCTTTTAACCATTTTTCCAATCTTGAAACCACCGGTAAGCCGCTAAACCCCATGATGAATGCAGGGGCAATTCTTACCACTTCCTTAATCTCCGGAGAGGGTGAAAAGCCTTTTCTTAAGGTACTGGATATGGTTCGGTACATTACCAAAAATCCGGGCATTGATTACAGCAAGTCTGTTTATGAATCTGAAAAAGCAACGGGACACCGTAACCGCGGAATGTTTTACCTGATGAAAAATAATGGATTGATTTCAGGAAATGAAGATCAGCTGGACAATTACTTCAAACAATGTTCTATTGAATTAACAGCTGAAGACCTGGCTAAAATAGGCTATTTCTTTGCCAACCAATGCGTCAGGTTCGACGGAGATTCCCAATATAAAAATGCAGATATCGCCCAACTGATAGAATCACAAATGCTTACTGCCGGTATGTATGAGTTCAGTGGTGAATATTCCAGAATGGTAGGACTTCCGAGTAAGTCGGGTGTTGGAGGAGGAATTACGGTAAGTGTTCCGGGAAAAATGGGTATTGGTGTTTTCAGTCCTGCCCTGGACCAACATGGAAATTCACTGGCAGGATATCATATGATTCTGGATCTGGTTAAACAATATAGTTTAAGTATATTTTAATTTTTCTTAAAGTTTAATCTCATATTTACAGGCTAAATAGTAAAAGCTTTTCTATAAAACAGGTCGGATTTTATATATCCGGCTTGTTTTTTTATGAAAAATTAACAATAGCTCTTATTTATTCAAGTTATTGAAACTATAAAATAATTTTATTGATAATTGTTATTATTATAGTAAATAATTAACAAGTAATTTATCTTTACATTGAATTTTTATTTTCATAATAACTCCTATTTTCCGGCTCATTTTTCTTTGGCTTTTCTCATTTAAAATCACCACTTTCGGTCCGTAACTCTCCCTTTCTTTATTTCATTTTATTCAAAAAAAAGCAAGTATTTTTAATGAATTAAATGAGGTCTTTTAACGATTTATTTACCTGTACAGATATATTATCATTTCGTAATATACAAAAAAACAAATCTCTTAATATTGAAATATTTTATTTTTTTATTTCTATATTTGCTTAACATTTCTTTAACTATAATTAGTTATATTTATAGTTACATGGATTGTGCCGACCTATTTCTGATGAATAAGAGAATAAACTATATACTTTAATAAAGTTTGAATAATCAATATTTTTTTGTTAAAAAATTATTACCAAAATTTCATTTATGGTTAAAGATGTATTATAATTTTATTATTTTTATTCACCCGTAACAAACAAAGTCTCTTTATGCTCATTATATTGATTTTTTTTGTTACAACCCGCATATTATTATTTTAATACTAAATGCAATGAAAAACTTGACCATTATAAGGCTGATGCCTCTTGAAAAGCCGGACACCAATCCTAACTCTAATCACTTTAGAGCCAACCACATACTGTTGAAAAATTATCAACAAACAGCCTTTACAATTAAAAATATAATAAAAACCAATTTTATGATTTTATAACAGCCATTGCTCTTTATTTCAAAGGGTTATGAATTTTATAAAATTTTACTAACATATCACGCCATGAAAAACTTAACCATTATTGGACTAACGCCTTTTGAAAAGCCGGATGTCAACCTTATGCCTAAATTGCATCAGGCGGGTATATTTCCTGTCCTCAGCTTAGGCCAAGAGTTAATGACCGCCCAGGCAGCCCTCAGTCAACTTGGAGAAACGAACTTACCTTCTTACGGTGTTTATGTTTCTAATGAAAAACTTTCAGCACTTCAACTTCCGGAGAATGTACGATTTGCGATCTTACCATTCGGAATGACCGTTCCTCAAAACTTAAATCTGGATATTATTTATCAGGTAACCAGCCTAGAGGAGGCAAAAAAGGCTGAAGAATCAGGAGCTCAAGGAATCATCATCAAAGGAAATGAAGCAGGAGGTCACATCGGCTATGAATCAACTTTTGTACTGTTCCAGCGCATTATCAATGAAATCAAAAGCATTCCGGTGTGGGTACAGGGGGGAATAGGACTCCATACTGCCGCAGCCGTAAAAGCTTTGGGAGCAACAGGTGTTGTACTGGACAGCCAACTGGCCTTATTCCCCGAAAGTTCTGTTCCAAAGGACATCAAAGATTTATGTTCAAAACTTAACGGAACTGAAACTAAAATCATTGCCGATCACAGAGTATTGGTAAGGCCCAATTCACCTTCATTACCGGATGATATTACCGCTGAAGATCTTCAACAGTATTTTACAGATCTTGACATCAGCAAAAGCTACATTCCAATGGGTCAGGATATTTCCCTGGCAACAGACCTGTATGAAGAGTTCAGAACATTGAAAAGGCTTGCTTTTGGATTGAAAGAAGCCATGCATGGCCACCTGAAACAGGCAAAAGCCCTTCAGGTGATCGATCAGAACAATCCATTAGCACAGGAACTTGGATTACAATATCCAATTGCACAGGGACCAATGACCCGCGTAAGTGATGTTCCCGGATTTGCCAATGCAGTAGCAGAAGCGGGAGCCTTACCGTTTGTTGCCTTATCTTTATTGAAAGGAAATTCTGCAAAGTCTCTGGTAATGGAAACCAAAGAACTTGCAGGTAATAAAACATGGGGAGTAGGAATTCTAGGGTTTGCCCCTCAGGAATTAAGGGATGAACAAACCTCTTACATCCTTGAAGCCCAGCCACCTGTAGTGTTAATCGCAGGAGGAAGACCGGCACAGGCTAAAATATTTGAAAAAGCAGGTATAAAGACATTCTTACATGTTCCGTCTCCTGCCCTTTTAGACATTTTCCTTAAAGAAGGAGCTAAGAGCTTTATATTTGAAGGCCGTGAATGCGGTGGGCACGTAGGTCCGCTATCCAGCATGGTTCTTTGGGAAAAACAGATTGAACGTATATTAAAAGAAGATCATCCGGAAAACATCAGTGTATTTTTCGCGGGTGGAATCCATAATGATTTTTCAACAGCATTCGTTTCTATCATGGCCGCTCCACTAGCTGCCAGAGGCGTAAAAGTGGGGGTATTGATGGGAACCGCTTATCTGTACACAAAGGAAGCTGTACAAACAGGTGCCATCCAGGAAGAGTTCCAGTTACAGGCGATGCAGGCTAAGGATACCGTTTTATTAGAAACAGCTCCGGGCCACGAAACCCGTTGTTTAAATACAGCCTTTGCTAACCATTTCAATACTGAGAAAGCTAAGCTTTTAGCAGCCGGAACAGATAAAAAAGAAGTTTGGGAAAAGCTGGAAAAACTTAACGTAGGCCGTTTAAGAATTGCTGCTAAAGGAATCGAACGTCAGGGAGATCAGTTGGTCAACATTCCTAAAGAGGATCAGCTGGATCTTGGAATGTACATGATCGGGCAGATTGCCACCATGCACAACAAAGTGCTTACCCTTGAAGAACTTCACCAAAACGTTAGTATCAATAACAACGAATATATTCAGAATGCTGAATTACCGGGATTACCTGCATCCAGCGAAAAACCATTGGATATCGCTATCGTAGGAATGGAATGTATTTTCCCGGGTGCTAAAAACCTGGATGAATTCTGGAGAAATATCATCTTAGGAAAAGACAGCGTTACCGAAGTTCCGGATGAAAGATGGAATAAAGACCTTTATTACAAACCGGATTCAGATGAAGCGGATGTATCTCACTCCAAATGGGGCGGTTTCATCCCGAAAATTGATTTTGATCCGCTTGCATTCGGAATTCCGCCACAATCTCTTGCTGCTATTGAGCCTACACAATTGCTTACTTTATTGGTAGCAAAACGTGCTATGGAAGATGCCGGATATGGTGAAAAACACATTAATAGAGAAAACATCTCTGTAATTATCGGAGCCGAAGGCGGTAATGACCTTGCCAACAGCTATAGTTTCAGAGGATATTATAAACAAGTCTTCGGAGAACTTCACGAAGAAGTAAAAGAAGCCTTCCCCCATACCACAGAGGATTCTTTCCCGGGTATTCTGGCCAATGTGATCGCAGGTAGGATTACGAACCGTCTTGATTTAGGCGGTAGAAACTTTACGGTAGATGCAGCGTGTGCTTCTTCTTTGGCAGCACTGGATTTGGCTTGTCAGGAACTTGTATTAGGAAAATCTGATATGGTTCTTGCCGGAGGTGCGGATTTACATAACGGAATCAACGATTACCTGATGTTCTCCAGTACTCATGCCCTTTCCAGAAAAGGAAGATGTGCCACATTTGACAGTGAAGCAGACGGAATTGCCCTTGGAGAAGGAATCGCCATCCTTGTTTTGAAAAGATATGAAGATGCCGTCAACGATGGCGACCGTATTTACTCTGTCATCAAAGGTGTTGGCGGATCCAGTGACGGTAAAGCTCTTGGACTAACAGCCCCTAGAAAAGTAGGCCAGGTAAGAGCCCTTGAACGCGCTTATACCCAGGCGGGAATCAGTCCGGCTGCCGTAGGACTGGTAGAGGCTCACGGTACCGGAACTGTTGTTGGAGACAGAACAGAATTAAGTGCTTTGACTAACTTATTCAGCCGTTCAGGGGCTTTACCGGGACAGACTCATTTAGGTTCTGTGAAAACCCAGATCGGACATACCAAGTGTGCTGCAGGATTAGCAGGCTTAATCAAAGCTTCTCTTGCCGTTTACCATGGGGTGAAACCTCCTACCCTTCACCTTAAACAACCAAACGCTTATTATAATGCACAGACAAGTCCATTCTCTTTCCACGCTGAAACAGGATTATGGACGGAAAAAAACAGATATGCGGGGATCAGTGCTTTCGGATTTGGAGGAACCAACTTCCACACCGTCATTGCCAACCATCCGAAAAAAGATGATTCTATTGCGATGCAATCCTGGCCTTCAGAACTATTTGTATTCCGAGGGGATACTTATGAAGAAGCAAAAGGACAATCAAGCCAGATCAAAACATTATTGGAAATCAATGATGAGATTCCATTAAAAGATATTGCTTACAGTTTAAGTATTGTTTCAGAGAAACCAATCCAGTTCAGTATCGTAGCTGATACTGCTGTAGATCTGATGATGAAGATTGAGTTGGTATTATTAGGAATAGAAACTAAAGATACTTTCACTGTCAGTAAAAAAGAAGGAAAAGTAGCCTTTACGTTCCCAGGACAGGGAAGCCAGAGAATCAATATGGCCCGCGATCTGTTCGTAGTCTTCCCGGCTATGCGTAAGATTATCGACAATTATCCTGAGCTTGAAAAAGTTGTTTTCCCTTCTACAACCTTCAATGAAGCAGATTTAAAGCAACAAAAAGAAACCATTAAAGATACCCGTTTAGCACAACCTCTTTTAGGAATTGTTGATCTTGCATTAGCCAAATTCTTAGAATCATTGGGAATTATTCCTGATATGCTGACAGGTCACAGCTATGGTGAATTACCGGCTTTATGTTTCTCAGGTGTATTTCCAGAAGATCAATTGGTTGATTTAAGTATCCAGAGGGCACAATCTATCCTAAATTCAGTAGAAGGCGGAGATCCGGGTTCGATGTTAGCAGCAAGTGCTACTCACGAACGTTTACAACCGATTATTGCTAAAGTGGAAGGATGCTATCCGGTTAATTTCAATGCCCCTACTCAATGTGTTATTGCAGGAAGTACACCAGCGATTAATAAACTATTGGAAGTGCTTAAACAGGAAGGTATTTCTGCTAAAAAACTGGAAGTTGCCTGTGCATTCCACAGCCCGTTATTGGCAAAATCAAAAGAATTATATGCTGATGTATTAAAAGACGTTCCTTTCCAGGAAATGCAGATCCCTGTATGGTCTAATACAACGGCAGATGTATATCCTTCGAATCCTGCAGACATTAAAGAAAGACTGACTGACCATTTGGTACAGCCTGTAAGATTCGTAGAACAGATGCAGGCGATGTATAACGACGGAGCAAGAATCTTCATCGAGGTAGGACCTGGAAAAGTCCTTACAGGATTGGCAAAATCATGTCTTGAAAAAGACCAGTTGACTTTATATGTTGAAGACAGCAGCCGTAATAAGTTCACTCATTTATTGTGCATGTTAGCACAGTATTTAGGAACAGGCCGAAGCTTCAATATTGAGAAACTTTTCGATGGCCGTTTCGTTCAGCTTGTGGATATCAATCAGCCTGAACTGTATAAGAAAAGCCCAGCCATCTGGCGTGTTAACGGACAAGCTGCACATCCGACAACAGGTTCATTGCCTGCTAATGGTGCACTCCCTATCATAAACCCTATTCCCATGAACAATTTTACTACTCATAATACGCAAGCTCCTGCACCGGAAAGCCTATCTACGGCAGAACGTATGCTGCAGGAATATTTAAACAGCATGAAATTAATGATACAGGCACAACGTGATGTGATGCTTTCCTTTATGGGACAGAATCCTCAGGTGAATCCAATGCCTGTTTACAATACTCCAATGCCGGCTCCTGCTCCTGAACGTACAATTCCTGTACAAGCAGTTCAACAGGAAAGAACCGTTGCTGTGGCTGCTACTGCTGTTGCTGTAAAAACTGCTCCAACAAAAGATATCAAAGCATTATTACTACAGGTTGTAAGTGATAAAACAGGATATCCGCAGGAAATGCTGGGTATGGAAATGGATCTTGAAGCAGACTTAAGTATCGACTCTATCAAAAGAGTGGAAATCATCGGAACGCTTCGCAGCGAATTAGGAACATTAGCCAACGGAAATACCAATGAAGATATGGTGATGGAGCAATTGGCAGCCATCAAAACTCTAAGCGGATTAGTATCATGGCTTACTGAATTCTCAGGAGCAGATACAGCTGCAGCAACTCCTGAAAAAAACGGAACTGCACCTGAGGTCTCTTCAAAACCACAAGCAAAATCTGCTTTATCACTGGAAGACCTTCAAAATGCTATCCTGAATATCGTAAGCGAAAAAACAGGGTATCCAAAAGAAATGTTAGGATTAGATTTAGATTTGGAAGCAGACCTTAGCATCGATTCTATCAAGCGTATGGAAATCATTGCTGATCTTAAAAACAAGATCGGTTTCGGTGAAAACCTTGAACAGGCTGATGATGTAATGGAAAAACTGGCAGCCATTAAAACCCTTCGCGGATTGGCAAGCTGGATCAGTGAAATGAGCGGTGACACCAACGAAACAAAAAATGAAGCAAAGGAAGTTAATACCCCTGAAGCAACCAATAATGTATTATCACGTCTGCGTTTTGACATCACGCCTACAGATGCTTCTTCTGTACAAAATACAGAAATCCTTCAGGGGAAACAGTTTGCCATCACTCAGGATGACACTCAACAAACCTCAGCCATTAAAGCTGAACTGGAAAAACACGGAGCTATAGTAGAATTGGTAGATGCAGACAAAGATCTTTCACATGTTGATGGATTAATTATGTTAGACCTGTTCTCAGCAACCGATAAACCAAGCATCATCGATCATGTTGATTTAATTAAAAAACTTGATTTTGATAAAGCAAAATGGGTGTATTTAATCTCTGATATTGCAGCTCATATCCAGGAAATCAATGATGTAAGTGTATTGCGTCATCACCAAGGTTATCCTGGACTTTTCAAAAGCTTAGCAAGAGAATTCGATCATACTACTTGCAGATTCATCAGCTTAAGCACTCCTCAGGAAGTAGATCAGATCGCTGATATTACTTTAAAGGAAATCTTAACAAACGATAAACCTGCTGAGGTAATCTATAAAAAACGAGCAAAGACATAAGGTCGATATCATCCCTTCTCCATTGTCAACGAGTTTAAACGAAGCTCACATTCAGTTAGATCAGAAATCAGTAGTACTGGTATTAGGCGGAGCACAGGGAATCACAGCAGAATTGGTGAAACATATGTCTCAGGCGTATCCATGTACTTATATTTTGGTAGGAAGATCAGCAGATCCAAGAAATGAAGCTTCTGCTAAAGAATTTGAAGGAATGAAGACTAAGGAAGAAATCAGAGCTTATTTGATTAAGTCCGGAAAATTCACCTCTCCAGCTGAAATCGAAAAAGAAACCACGAAAATTTTCAAAAACAACCAGATCCTACGCACAATCCGTGATATGGAAGCGCTTGGAAACACTATTATTTATCAATCTCTAGACCTTTGTGACGAAGAAGGATTAAGTAATTTAATCAGCAGTATTTACGAAAAATACAACCGTTTAGATGGAGTGATCCACGGAGCAGGTCTTTTGGAAGATAAATTATTCAAACAAAAGACAACTTCTTCTTTCGGACGTGTATTCGATACCAAAGTAAAACCACTTCGTGTATTGGCTGAACAACTTCGCACAGACTGCCAGTTCGTTGTTTTATTCTCAAGTATCGCATCCGTATATGGTAACAAAGGCCAGACAGATTATGCGGCGGCCAACAGTGTACTGGATGATTACGCTAACGCTCTGAATAAAAGACTGCAAGGAAAAGTAATCTCTATCAACTGGGGACCTTGGAAAGGTGCCGGAATGGTTTCTTCCACCCTTGAATCTGAATACGAACGCAGAGGAATTTCCATGATCCCATTGGATGAAGGAAAAGAAATCTTCCTTAACGAAATAAAATACGGAACTGAAAGCCAGGTGCTTATCATGTCAGGAAATAATTGGTAACCCTCTGTATACACTAAACATGAAAAAAACAGATGTTGCTGTAGTTGGACTATCCTGCGTCTTTCCCGGGGCGCAGGATGCCCATACTTTCTGGCAGAATATTGTCAATAAAGTAGACTCTACCCAATCCGCTCCGGCAGATAGGATAGATCCGGTGCATTTTAGTGACGCCACCAACCCTGTCGATCGTTTCTATTGCAAACGGGGCGGGTTTATTCCTGATTATGAGTTTAATCCTACCACTTTTGGGATTTTACCCCTAGCGGTGGAAGGAACAGAACCTGATCATTTACTGACCCTTGATTTAGTTCAGAAAGCTTTGGAAGATGCCGGAGTATTTCAAAAGAATACTTCCCTTGAAAAGACCGGAATTGTCATCGGGAAAGGAAACTATACCGGGCCGGGAGCTACCCGTGCCATTGAAATTGTAAGAACCGGAGAACAGATTTCCTCCTTATTGCAGGAATTGCTGCCTCAGGTATCTTCTGCTGATATTGAAAAAGTAAAACATGCTTTCCAGGAACGCAAAGGACGTTTCGCAGCTGATACTGCCATGGGATTAATTCCCAATCTGGTAGCGTCATTGGTAGCCAACCGTTTTGACCTTGGAGGCGTTGCTTTTACCGTGGATGCTGCTTGTGCCAGTGCTTTAATCGCTGTAGATCACGCTGTACAGGAACTTCAGAGAGGACGTTCCGATATGATGATCGCCGGAGGTGTTCACACCGGACAAAATGCTGCGTTCTGGAGTATTTTTGCTCAATTGGGAGCCATGTCCCGTCAACAGCAGATCAAGCCCTTCAGTAGGGATGCTGATGGATTACTGATTGGCGAAGGATGTGGTTTCGTCGTGTTAAAGCGATTGGAAGACGCTGTTCGCGATCAGGATAAAATCTATGCTGTGATTAAAGGAGTGGGCGTAAGTAGTGACGGTAACGGAACCAGTGTAATGAGTCCATCCGTAAAAGGTCAGCTGAAAGCTTTAGAACAAGCCTGGATCAATGCTGATCTGGATAAAAATAAAGTAGGGTATCTTGAAGCCCATGGTACAGGAACTCCGCTTGGAGATAAAACAGAACTTCAGACCTTAGCTCAGTTCTTTGGAAAAGAAGAAGCAGCTCCAGTGGCTGGAATCGGTTCTGTAAAATCTAATATCGGGCATGCCATGCCGGCTGCAGGAATCGCAGGATTGATTAAAACCTGTCTTGCTTTATACCATGATACCTTACCACCAACATTGTACTGTGAGAATCCTACTGCGGAAATGCAGAATACAAGATTTGAACCGGTACAGGAAGCCAAAAACTGGTCAAAAACTGGACTTCCAAAAGTAGCAGCCGTTAATGCCTTCGGATTTGGAGGAATCAATGCTCATGTTGTTCTTGAAGGCTATGATATGCCTAAAAAAGACAAGGTATTGCTATTGGCCAGACCTACGCATGAAGAATTGGTTTCTGCATTACAAAATAATGATACCACTTTAGGAGAAGGAGATTTCAGAGTAGCCATATTCGATCCTACGCCTGCAAGAATAGAAAAAGCCCTTAAAATTGTTTCTAAAAACCTGATCTGGAAAAACAAGCAGGACATCTGGTACACTTCTACCCCATTATTAAAAGATGGCGGGAAAGTAGCCTTTGTATTCCCTGGTTTGGATGGACTCGCAAAAGGTGAAGTGGAAAGTGTAAGCCGCTATTTCGGATTAGCAGCACCTATAGAAACCGAAGGTGAAGGGCTTTTAACCGATGCTTTAAACATCTTCAACAACTGCAGTATCCTTGACAATTCATTGAAAAAACTGGGCATCATCCCGGATATGAATGCAGGACACAGTTTAGGAGAATGGTTGGCAGGATATTCCTCAGAGCTGGCAGAAGCCAATTCTGTAAAAGCGCTAATCGATGTGCTGAATCCGGAAACTTTTGAATTAAAAGATTCCAAATTCATTGCCATCGGTGCCGGAATTGATGTGGTACAGCCTTTTATTTCAGAAATTTCAGACCTGTATATTTCTAATGACAATTGTCCTAATCAGGTCATTCTTTGCGGTAGCAATGCGGCATTGGATGAATTGATTCCGTTGCTAAAATCAAAACAGATTTTCCATCAGTTACTGCCGTTTCAATCCGGATTTCACTCTCCTTTTATCGCAGATAAACTGGATGTGATCCTTGCCGGAATGGAAAAAGCACAGTTCCAGAAAACAAAAATTCCGTTATGGTCTGCTACGACTTTAGAACCTTATCCGGCAGATCAGGCAGCGATCAGAAAACTGAGTGCAGAGCATTTGGTAGAGCCTGTTCGTTTCCGTGAACTGACAGATAAATTATATGAAGAAGGTGCCAGAGTATTCATCCAGGTAGGTACCGGCGGACTTATCGGATTTATTGATGATACGTTAAAAGGAAAAGCATTCAGCACCATTCCTTCCAGTGTTCCTACCCGTTCTGCATTAGCACAGTTACAACGTGTTGTCGCTTCATTATTTGTAGAAGGGAAAACCGTTGCTCTTGATTTCTTAGAAGTTCAGCAGCAATCAAAAAAAGTATCAGGAAAAGGCATTAAACTGGAATTAGGCTCCCCTATTATCCGAAACTTTAAAGAAGTAAAAGCTTTAGCTCAAGCCTTTGAAACACCAAAACAATATACTGCTTCGGCTTCAGCCATGACTGCGAAAAGTGGTCATCCGCTCGTACAGGCATTCCAGGATAATGTTAACGATATGATCCGTATGCAGGAAGAAGTTCTTACTTTATTCCAGAACCGTCCGGAAATTACGATACCACGTCCTGCTCAGGTTGCTCCTGTAGCACAATATGCCGCTCCACAAGCGCCGAGAAGTACAACCTTCTCAAAAGATCTGTATGTTACGCTTGAAAGTCATCCATACCTGATTGACCACAGCTTATTGAGACAGCCAAAAGGATGGACTCATGTAGCGGATATGGAACCGGTAATCCCGATGACCATGATCTTTGAGCAGCTTGCAGAAATTGCAGAAGCAGAAATCCCGGGAACACAGGTTCATAAAATCATGAATGTAAGTGTATTCCAATGGATGAACGTTGCCCAGCCTTTTGAGAAAACCGTGAAAGGGCAATGGCGCGGTGAAAATCATGCGTATCTGGATATTGAAAACTTCGCCAATGCTGAAGTGATCTTAAAATCTTCAGCTGTTCCTACTCCAACATTCAACCTTTCCATTGGTGATCTTTTACCGATTGAAAGAACCCCTGAAGAAATCTATGACGCCCACATGTTCCATGGAGAAAAATACCAGGGAATTACTGAAGTTTCAGCGGTTGGAACCAAAGGAATCGTTGGAAAAATCAAAGGAAATGGTGGAAAAGGATCTCTATTGGATAATGCCGGACAGTTATTCGGGCTTTGGCTGCAGCTTACTTTAGTGAAAGACCGTATCGCCTTCCCGGTGAAGATCAGAGACATTGAATTCTTTGGAGATATGCACGATCAGGATGGCATTTTTGAATGTACCTGTATGCTGACTGAGCTTAATGATGAATTTGCCATTGCAGATATCATTCTGAAAAGAGACGGACAAGTATGGTGCGCCATCACAGGCTGGCAGAACAGAAGACTGGAAATTGATGCCGCTTTATGGAATGTTTCCATGTCGCCACTGCATAACCGTCTTTCTGAAGAGATTGCTCCTGAAGTATTTTTCTTCCACCAGGCGTATACCAGAGTGGCTTCATGGGATTTTATCCTGAAAAGATATTTCAACCAGACAGAAAAACAGCATCACCAGCAACTGCTACCCAACAAGAAGAAAAACTGGATGGTAAGCCGTGTTGCGGTGAAAGATGCCGTGAGAAATCTTCTCCGCAAGGAAAAAAATCATGCCTGCTTCCCGATCACCTTTGAGATCCGTTCCGATGAAGTGGGGAAACCTTACCTCATCAGTGATTTTACAGAAAACATCCATATTTCACTGGCTCACAAAGGAAAAGA
Source organism: Chryseobacterium sp. P1-3 (assembly GCF_000738495.1). Taxonomy (NCBI): domain Bacteria; kingdom Pseudomonadati; phylum Bacteroidota; class Flavobacteriia; order Flavobacteriales; family Weeksellaceae; genus Chryseobacterium; species Chryseobacterium sp. P1-3. The sequence goes on along the minus strand of NZ_JPEQ01000004.1, from coordinate 550,237 downwards.
TGCTGTGGGAATTGCGAGATACGGCAAATCTGTAGGAATCGATATGGAAATCATGGAAGAACGCAGCGAAGGATTCTATGATCTGGTATTTACAGACCATGAATTAGCCTTATTAAAAGGAAAAGACCAGGCAGAATGGACCACCCGTTTCTGGGTAGCGAAGGAAGCCTACGGAAAGTTCTTAGGAACCGGATTGAAAGGGAATCCAAAAGCCTTCGAAGTCGAACACATAAAAGACGATCACTTGTGGATCAACAACATTGAAATCAAAACTGTTAAACATAAAAATTATATTATCGGATGGACACTGTAAACGCAACATTAAAAATGAACCACGAAGAACTTTTTACTTTATTAAAAGGTTTTATTACTGAAGTGATAGGGGCTGAATTTGTAGAGGAGATGGATATTACTCCGGAAAGTTCATTCACCAAAGATCTTGAAATGGACAGCATCGAGATTGTCTCTTTCTCTGAAAAGATCAAGGCGCATTTTGGCGATCAGATCGACTTTACAGGTTGGTTATCTTCTATGGATCTTGACCAGCTTATTAATCTTGACCTTAGTATGATCATCAATTATATCTACGAATGCCAATAATCACTGTCAATAACAGGCAAGTTCATATACAGGAACTCAATAAAGGAGCCGAACAAACCGTGGTCTTAATCCACGGTATGTTCAGTAACCTGTCCATTTATTATTTTAATATTGCCCCCATTCTGGCAAAACATTTCCATGTGGTGATGTACGATCTGAAAAGTCACGGTATGAGTGAACGCTTTTTGGATGGATACGACCTTGACAACATGTCATCCGATCTGATAGGTTTAATAGATCACCTTCAACTGGAAAAAGTACATCTTGCAGGCTATAGCTTCGGCGGTCTTATTGCTTTGAAAACAGCATTAACATATCCTGAACGTGTTAATCAACTGGTGGTGATGGAAGCTCCGGATCCTCAGGACGAAAAAGCCCGTAACATCATTGATGAATACAGCAAGGAATTCCTTGAACATTATGTAGCCAATTTTACAGATACCACCAAAGTCCAGATGGGCAAACGACAAATGGAAAAGAACCATCGTATGTATGAGTTTCTGTTTAATCAAACCAGCATCAAAGCAGATATGATTAAGGAAAAACATTTCCTTGGGGAAGCAGATTTCAATCAACTGAAAGCTTCTACGTTATTGCTTTACGGTGCGGATTCCAACTGCAGACCTACAGGAGAATGGCTGCAGGCTCAAATCGGTTCATCCGAACTTGAATTGATTTCCGGCGATCACAACATTCCGATTCAGGAACCTCAGCTTATTGCAGAGACGATCGCCCAGTTTTTATCTAATATTTTAACGAAGAACCATGGCTAAATTTGCATTTATAGTTCCCCCCTTAACAGGACATGTGAATCCTACCCTAAGCATCGGTGCTACCTTGTTGGAAAGAGGGCATGAAGTAGCATGGATCAGCCTTGACCCAACTTTAGAGGCTAAACTTCCGGAGGGCGGAAAATTATTACTGATCCAATACGATCAGACCGATGAAGAAAAGAAAGAAAGCGAACAATATCTCGATATAATTTCCAAAAAAGTAGTCTACGGAATCGACAGCGTGAAGTTCCTTTACGAAGAAGTTCTTATTCCACTGAACAGACATTGCTATAATGGAATTGTGGCTTTACTAAAGACCTACCAACCCGATTTGATTATCGGTGACCATCAGTTATTTGCGGCTCCGGTAGCTGCAAAAGCATTAGGAATTCCTTGTGCAACTTCCGTTACCGCTCCGGCTGCCATTAAAATCATGAATGAGCTGCCTAAAGTTCACGAATGGGAAGTGAATCAAATCATCGATTTACAGAAAGAACTAGGTTTTCATGAAGAGCGCTCTCTGGCCACTTCAGATCTTCTGACTCTTGTTTTAACTTCAACGTATTTCTTTGGGGACATGGAGGATCTGCCTTCTCAATATAAATTTACGGGACCAGTTCTTACAGAGCGTCGTATCTCATGTGAATTTGATTGGGACAGATTGAAAAGTGCCACCAACAAAAAGATTTTAGTAAGCATCGGAACTACTTTCGATCACGATCATAAAAAAGCATTCTTCCAAAAGGTAGTAGATGCTTTTAAAGACGAAGATTTAACGGTTGTCGTGGTTTCAGATCCGCAGCTTTTCGAGCAGTGGCCGGACAACTTTATGGTGTATCAGCAGGTTCCGCAACTGGATCTGTTACCTCATCTTGATGGGGTGGTTTGCCATGGCGGTCACAATACCGTTTCTGAAACCTTATCCAACGGGATTCCTTTAGTAGTGATTCCGATTGCGTATGACCAGTCGCACGTTGCAGGACGTGTGGTGCGTACGGAAGCAGGGGAAAGACTTAATTTCAACAGATTTAAAGCCAATCACCTGAGAGAAGCAGTACAACAAATTTTAAATAACCCAAGCTACCGTGAGGCGGCTCAAAAAGTAGGACAATCTTTTATGGAAGCAGGAGGAGCATCTACCGCAGCTAATTTATTGGAAGAAGCCATCACAAAGGCTTCAAAACCGGAAAAACCGTCTAAATTTTTATTCGTTGTTCCCCCGTTTTTCGGACATGTGAGTCCTACGTTAAGTGTGGGAGCCAGTCTGATTGCCCGTGGCCACGAAGTAAAATGGTTCGGAATTACCCCTTTAGACAGCAAACATATTCCGGAAGGTGGTTCTTACTACTATCCGGAAGAAGATCTTATTCCTTATCAGGACGAAATCGCCCGTATTTTAAAAAGACAGGATGATGGTCCGGCCTGTTCAGGTCCTGAAGTGATGAAGTTAGCACTGGAAGAAACGTATGTTCCTTTTGCTAAAATGATGATGCCGGGATTAACGCGATTAACAGAAAGCTGGATGCCCGATGTGATCGTGAATGACTGTATTACTTTCGGAGGTGCCCTTTTCGCTCATAAACATAATATTCCTTGTGTAACCACAACGCCTGTTCCACCGGATGTAATGGGAGATACTGAAAAAAGTGCTCCTAAAATCTGGGAATGGCAGCAAAACCTGATCAAAGATCTACAAAAAGAAGTAGGTATTTATGAGGAAGGGATTTACATCCATTCCCATAAACTGAATATGGTCTTTACTTCACAGGCTTTTGCAGGTTTTGATACCGTACCATCGCACATGAAATTTGTGGGCCCGGTAAAAGGCCGTCCCAACGATGCTCCGTTTGACTGGGATAAATTAAATGCTTCTACCACACCAAAGATCTTCGTATCATTGGGAACTTTGTTGGTAGACATCAGAAAAGCTTTCTTCGAAAAGATCATCGCAGCATTTAAAGACCAGCCGGTTACCATTGTTGCCGCTACTCCACCGGAAATCTTTGAAGAATGGCCGGAGAACTTTATTGTGAACAGCTTCGTACCTCAATCAGCAGTGATGCAGAGAATGGATATGGTGATCTGCCACGGTGGTTTCAATACGGTGAATGATACCTTCCGTAACGGATTACCGATGTTGATCACACCTATTGCTTATGACCATTTCCATATTGCGAAATTAATTGAGCAGGCAGGCTGTGGAATCAGCATCCGATACAAGAGACTGCGTGTAGAAGCGCTTCGTGAAACCGTTTTTGAATTACTGGAAAATCCTAAATACAGAGCTGCCGCGAAGGAAGTTCAAAACACGTTCAATCTTGCCGGAGGTAATGATAAAGCGGTAGAATTACTGGAAAACTTTGTACAGGAACATTCCACATTAGCGTCTGTATAGCCTATGAACCAACCTATTAAAAGAAGATTATTATTTGGTGAGCGAATGTTACTGGGAGACGGAACAGAACCGTTCAATGCGGTGATCCCTTTCAGGCTCAGGGGTACCTTTACTTTGAAGGATATCCAGCAGGCTTTGGCTCAGATCCAGCAAAAACATCCGTGGTTAAGAGCGCTTATTGCTCACGATGATCAAAATATCCCCTGGTTTGATGTTCCTGAAAACCCGATCTCCATTCCGGTGCGAATTATTGCCAGACAAGGAGAAGATCAGTGGCAGGAAGAATCCAGAAGGGAATGGAATACCTTATTCGATCCTAAAAAATCACCTCTTATCCGGTTTGTCTGGATCAAGGGGGAAGACGTTTCTGACATGCTTTTTGCGTTCCACCATTGTTTATGTGATGGTGGTTCTGCAATGGCTTTCCTTTATGAGTTTTTAAAAGTATTGGATGATCCAAAGGCTGACATTGGGGTAGAAAAACCAATTTTAGGTATTCAGGATGTAGTTCCTGCTAATATTTTAAACAGCCGGAAGAAAAAATTAAAAGCCAAATTCATCGGAAGATTAGCGGCTACAGCCATTAAGGTTATTCCTACCGGTAAAAAATCTATTGACCGTCAAAATGACTATTTAATCAATTGGAAAGTAGATGAAACCGTAAGCCGGCAACTGATTTCCTATTGCAAAGCCAATGGCGCTACCGTGAATACGTTTTTAAGTGCTGCTTTACTTCAGGCTTTCAAAAAAGTAAAAGGAGCCGGAGCTTTCAATAAAGTGTCCTGCCCTGTAGACATCAGACGTTTTGCTACCCAGATCAAAAACGATCATATTTTTGCTTTTGGATTGATGATCGTAGTTTCTGCCAATGAAAAGCTGAGCTTTATAGAGAATTTACATGCGATACAGGCTTCTGTAGAACGTAAAACTTCTAAGCTTGACCCTTATATTACCATGATGGTGATGGAATCCGGCCATGATGCGCTGAATAATTTCACCAAACTTTTAAAGAACGGAAAATCATCTAATGACTGTATGTTTTCCAACCTAGGACGCATTCAGATTCCTCATGAGTATAAAGAATTCTCGGTAGATACTATTTTCAGTCCGTCTGTGATTGGTCCGCTGGGAAATACCACTACACTGGTCGTTTCTACCTACCGTGGGAAAATGGATTTTTCATTTGTAGGAAGTGAAGGCTATTTGCCGTATACCGATGCCCTGGCCATCCGTGATGAAATCATGAAGATTATTAAGCTGCAACTGGAATATATCGCCGTATCATGATCAAAAGAAAACTAATGATGGTGGAAAGGATCATGTATGTAGATCCCGAAACCCCTGTAAACTGCGTATTTGCAGCGAAAATAAAAGGAGAAATTCCGGAGCAGAATTTTAAAACTGCTCTGGAAAAAATCCAGCAGAAACATGCGCTATTAAGAGTGGTTATAGACTCTAAAAGTGAGAAATACCCCTTTTTTATAGAAGAAAAAGACATCGCTCCTATCCCACTCCGCATTGTAGAAAGAAAAACAGATGAAGACTGGCTTACCGAGTCTCAGAAAGAATGGAAAATCTTGTTTGAGGAAGAGAAAACACCGCTTGCCCGTGTAGTATGGGTAAGAGGACAGAATGTTTCTGAAGTCTTTTGGGCCATCCCTCATTGCATTTCAGACGGAACCACCGGAGTGACCTTAATGAAGGAACTTCTTCAGCTTTTGGATAATCCTTCTTTGGAATTGGAACCTTATGAGCCTTTCTCTTCTGTGGATGAATTTCTTCCTTCCCACTTTAATGTCAAAAGTAAAAAATTCAAAGCCAGACTTTATCTGACCTTTGCCAGGTTCTTCTTTATGCTGCAACAAAAAAGTAAGAAGAGAAACCTTGGAAAAGACTATGTTCTTCACCAAAAACTGGATCCGGCAACTACGACTCAAATCACTGAAAGATGTAAAGCCAATGGCATTTCCGTACATGCTTTGCTTTGTTCTGCCTTCATGCAGGCATTCCGGGAAGTAAAAGGGAAAGAAGCCAAAGGGAAAGTCATCAGCCCGGTAGATGTTCGCCATTTTATTCCGGAGATTAAAGAGGATCATTTATTTGCCTTTGCCCCAACGGTGGACCTTGCTATTAAAAAAGGAAGCTCCGATCTGTTGAACAATGCCAAGCAGATTAAAGAAGACCTTGTTCAGAAAATAGGAAAAATGGAAGCCCGCGAACTGCTGTGGATGGGTGAACAGATGCACCCGATCGTAGACCGGATGATCTCCATGCTTAAATCAAGCAATGGCGGCCATGATGTAACCCTCTCCAATATGGGCAGGATCAACATCCCGAACGAGTACAAAAACTTCAGCATTGAAACCATTTTCAGCCCTACGGTAGCCTTCCCGTGGCTGAACTCCAACACTTTGGTGACGAGTACCTACAACCATCAGATGGATTTTATATTTTTGTCCAACGAAGATTTCCTTCCCAAAACGGAAGCCGCGAAAATAAAAGAGAAAGCCATAGCGCTAATGACCACCTCATGAAATTGAAATTTAAGCCGAAGCCGCCCAAAAAGCTCAAAAAAACCACCCTTAAACGCTTTCTCATCAAGCGTACAATTTACTATGTCCTTCCGAATGTATTTTTCAATTTCATCATTGCCTATGCCAGCTTCAAAGAATTAGGCTACACCCATTTTTTCTCCGGCGAACAAAATCTGGCCCGCCTTACCCTACCCATGGCCCTGTTTCTCCCCGTTGTCCTCACCATAGACATCATCAAAAGAGTAACCGATGCCGCCGGACAAGGCGCTATTGAGTTTACCGTAGATGAACAGTTAAATATTAAAAAGTTAATGACCAAGCTGAGTATTCTGCATGGTGTGATTACCTGTTCTCTGGTATTAGCGATGCTTTTCTTAGGACAGTATAATTTTTCTAAGGATTATAAGCTGGATGCTACTGCGATGGCTGTTGTTGTGGGGATATTGGCAGGAGTGCTGTCTGTGGTATTTGTGTATTTGCCAGTGTGGAGGTTGAGGAGGTGGATGTGTAGGAGGGTGAATTTAGTTAATTTGGACACTTAATAAATACTCTAAGTTCTTAAATATTGATAATAAAACTTTAACATTGGAAAAATAGAAATTCCTTGCCATATTTCTTCATTTAAGAAAGACGGAATCTTATCTTTGTTGACACAAAACAATAACAGAGAAAGTTTCTAATGGCATTTAACGAAGATTCAAGAGTAAAAATCCCAGCAATACTACATCTTTGTAGACTTGGTTATCAATATATTCCTAGAAATAAACAAAATAGACTTGAGGAAAATAATATTTTTCCAGATATATTTAAAGAAAGTATTAGCAAGATTAATAGGTCACTTTCAGAGCACGAAGTTCAAAAAATTTTAGATGAAACAATTCTAAAACTAAAATATGATGACTTTGGAAAGGGGTTTTATAAGTCTTTAATAAACACTTCAGGTACAAAACTAATTGATTTCGAAAATTTTAACAATAACTTTTTTCATGTTACTACAGAATTAGCATACAAAAATGGTGATGAAGAATTCCGTCCTGATATTACAGTTCTTGTTAACGGATTACCTTTGATATTTATTGAAGTAAAAAAACCTAATAATAAGGAAGGCATTTTAGCTGAAAGAAAAAGAATAAATAAGCGATTTTCTTTAAAAGCATTTAATGCATTCACCAATATTACACAGCTCATGATATTTTCCAATAACATGGAATATGAAGATGGTGTAATAGAGCCTATTATGGGCGCTTATTATGGAACGCCGTCCAAAGAGGATGTTTATTTTAATTATTTCAGGGAAGAAGAAAATTTAGATTTAACAAGAATATTAGTTCCCGAAAATCAGGATTTAGAGAACCTGATTCTTAAAGATAATAATATAGTTGCAATTAAACATACGGATGAGTTTATTACAAATAAGGATTATAATAAACCTACCAATAGAATTTTAACTTCATTACTTTCCAAAGACAGACTTGCATTTATTCTTCGGTATGCCATTGCATACGTTGAGGAAGAAAAGCCAGATGGTTCTAAAGAAATTCAAAAACATATTATGCGTTATCCACAAATTTTTTGCAACGAAAGCCATTGCAAAAAAGTTGGATGATGGTATCAAAAAAGGTATTATTTGGCATACACAGGGTTCTGGAAAAACAGCTTTAGCTTTTTACAATGTTAGGTTTCTGACAGATTATTACCAGAAAAAAAATACAATCCCAAAATTCTATTTTATCGTAGATCGTTTAGATCTTGCTATTCAAGCTAATAACGAATTTTCAAAAAGAGGCTTGTTTTCGAAAATGATTGCTTCACGTGCAGATTTTGTTGCTGATATGAAGAAAGTGGCTGCATTGCAAAATAATTCAGGAGAATTAGAAATTACAATAGTTAATATTCAGAAATTTACAGAAGATAGTACTGCTATTGAAAAAATTGACTATGATCTCAATATTCAGCGAGTTTTTTTTCATTGATGAAGCTCATAGAAGTTACAATCCTAAAGGAAGTTATTTATTAAATTTATTGAAATCTGATCAAGATGCAGTAAAGATTGCACTTACGGGAACTCCACTTTTAAGAGAGGTGGCGAAACAATATGATTCTAAATTAATTTTTGGAGATTACATCCATAAGTACTATTACAATGCTTCAATAGCGGATGGATATACTTTGCGATTAATTCGTGAAGCTATTGCGACCAAATATAGTATGCAAATGAAGGATATTATAGAGCAAATTAAAGTTTTAAAAGGCGATATTTCAAAAAGTGAAATTTTTGCGCATCCAAAGTTCGTTGAGCCTATGTTGGAGTATATTTTAGAGGACTTATATTCTTTTAGAGAATATTGGCAAGATGATACTTTAGGAGGTATGGTAGTTTGTGATAGTGCAGATCAAGCAAGAGAATTATTTCATTTTTTTGAAAATAAATTTGGAAAACAAGAAACTGAGTCTGAAAAAATAGTGGCTGAGCCAAGAGCGTCTTATAAAATTACCAATCGACAAAATTTAACAGCTTCTTTAATCTTACATGATGAAAATGATAAGTCAATACGAAAAGATTTAATTTCTGCTTATAAATTAGGTAAAATTGACTTGCTCTTTGTATACAATATGCTTTTAACAGGTTTTGATTCCAAACGGTTAAAAAAGCTGTATCTCGCGCGTGTTGTTAAAAATCATAATCTTTTGCAAACACTTACTCGCGTAAATCGTCCATATAAAAAGTATAGGTTTGGGCATGTTGTAGATTTTGCAGACATCACTAAAGAATTTAAAGAAACCAATCAGAATTATTTTGAAGAACTGCAACAAGAACTTGGTGATGATATGCAGTCATATAGTGACTTATTTAAAACACGTGAAGAAATTGAAACAGATATAATAAATATTAAAGAAAAATTATTTCATTTTGATATCAACAATGCTGAAAATTTCAGATTGCAAACGGATGAAATTAAGGATAAAACGAGGCTTATTGAATTAATCAAAGTACTTAATGATGCAAGAGAGCTAAAGAATATCATTCGCTTCCAAGATGAAGCAGATTTATTAAAAGCTTTAGATTTTTATAAGCTAAATCAATTATTGAAAGTGGCTCAAAGTAGATTGGACATGCTCAATTTAGTTGAAGATATTAATTCGGATTCAGATACCTCTAATATTATAAATTTAGCGTTGGAAGATATTTTCTTTCAGTTTGAGAAAATTTCTGAAGAAGAAATGATTTTGGCGGATAAATTAAAAGATCAATTAAGAAAAACAAGAGAAGAATTACAACGAAATTTTGATCAGGCTTCTCCCGAATTTGTTTCTCTTAGAGAAGAGCTCGAGCGTATTTTTAAAAAATAAAAAATTTAGATGAAGTCTCGCAGGAAGATATGAGGGAAAACATTGCTATTTTATCCAGGATTTATGATGAAGTTAAAGAACTTAATCGAAAGAACAATAATTTGAAAGATAAATATGAAGGAGATGAAAAATATGTGAGATTACATAAACGATTATTAGAGAATAAGGCTATATCTGCTAAAGAAATACAAATTTTATAACGCACTTATGGAAACGAGAAGTGTTGTAGATGGAATTTTCTTAAAAAAATATCAACTTAATGCAAAATGATGAGTTATTTTAAAGAAGAAGTTTTAAGTATTGTTATTCAACAATTTATAGATGAGCAGAATCTAAAATTAGATTTTGATACCACAGAAAAAATTAATCACTTAATTGTAAACGAGTATCTTTACCAGTTTAATTACCAATAAGAGAAATGACAGAGCAAGAATTTGTAACCAAAACCAAATCACTGATTGATGGGCTAAAGAGTGTTTGTGCAAATTATGGTTTAGGAAATGATGCAAGCGAATTTAATATTATTACTCAAGTATTTTTATATAAATATTTGAATGATAAATTTATATATGAAGCAAAGAAAGCAAATCCCAAATTAGCAAAGGCTGAAAATTTTCAGGAAGCATATCAAGCTTTATCTGAATCTGAACAGAAGTTTTTGTTGGGAAGAATTGGGACAAAAGCTGCTAAAATGAAGCCTGAACAAATGATTTCTTATATCTATAATAAAAATGGAGCAGAAAATTTTGCAGAAATTCATTTTGATGGAACTTTACGGAGCTTAAATGCAGATAACGAGCATTTATACGCTGTAAAATCTGAAGGCGGGGGAAAAGAAAAAATGTTTGACGATTTGAGTCAATATATCCGTGATGTTTCGCAAAGAGATGCATTTTGTAAAGCTTTACTTAACAAAATTGTTGATGTAAGTTTTGAGAAGATGTTTTCTGAGAAATACGACTTTTTCTCTACTATTTTCGAATACTTGATCAAAGATTATAACTCAGATTCTGGAGGAAAATACGCAGAATATTATACTCCACATGCAGTTGCAAGAATTATGGCTGCAATTTTAGTTACTGAAAAAGATAATGGTGTGAAAGTATATGATCCCAGTGCAGGATCAGGAACACTTCTTATGAATATAGCACACGCTATTGGAGAAAAAAAACTGTAGCATTTATTCTGAGGATATCTCTCAGAAATCAGCAAACATGTTGAGATTAAATCTTATCATTAACAATCTTTCGCATTCTATTCCGAATATCATAAAAGGAAATACTATTTTAAGTTCTTCTTATTTGACTGAAAAATTTGACTATATCGTCTCAAATCCACCGTTTAAATTGGATTTCTCAGATTATCAAGCAAAATTATTAACAGATACCTACAAAACTCGCTTTTTTGCGGGTGTACCAAAAATACCAGCAAAAGACAAAGATAAAATGGCAATTTATCTTTTATTTATACAACATATTATGCATAGCCTTTCGGAAAAAGGGAAAGCGGCAATTGTTGTTCCAACAGGTTTTATCACAGCCCAAAGTGGTATTGAAAAGAAAATACGTGAAGCTTTAATTGAACGAGGTTGGTTACGTGGTGTAGTAAGTATGCCTAGTAATATTTTTGCAAGTACTGGAACTAATGTTTCTATTCTATTTTTTTGATAAAAAATGCAGATAATGAGCACATAGTTTTAGTAGACGCCTCTAAACTAGGCGAGATTGTGAAAGAAGGTAAAAATCAGCGCACTGTTTTAACCAAGAAAGAAGAACAAAAGATAATCTCTGCTATGAATGATAAAATGGCTATAGAAGATTTTTCTATTGTTGTAAAAACTGAAGACATAAAAGCTAAAAACTATTCTTTCTCAGCGGGACAATATTTTGAAGTAAAGATTGAATATATAGATATTACACCAAATGAATTTGCTGAAAAAATGAATGGTTTTGAAAACCGATTGACCTCATTATTTAGGCGAGGAAATGAATTAGATGTTGAAATTCAGAATCAGTTAAAAACATTGAAATATGAGTAATTGGAAACAGATTTCTATTGGTGAATTCATTGATTTTAATCCTCATGAATCTATAAAAAAAGGCTCAATTGCAAGGAAAATTGGAATGGATAAACTAGGTATATTTCAAAGAAAAATTAATGGATCTGAAAATCTAGAATATTCTGCTGGACCAAAATTCCGTAACAAAGATACATTAGTCGCTAAAATTACACCCTGTCTTGAAAATGGAAAAACAGCGTATGTTGATAATTTAAATGAAGGCGAAGTTGCATTTGGCTCTTCTGAATTTATTGTACTAAGAGAAAATGAAAACTCTGATTCTAAATTCATTTATTATTTAGCTAGAAGTCCTTTATTTAGAGAACGTGCAATTAGCTGTATGGAAGGCACATCTGGAAGAAAAAGAGTAAATGAAGGTGCTTTAAAAAGACAAGAGATATTAGTACCCACAACAAAAACAGAACAACAAAAAAATTGCCTCTGTTTTATCTGCATTAGACGATAAAATAGAGCTCAACAACAGCATCAATGCAGAACTAGAACAAATAGCCAAAACACTATATGACTACTGGTTTATACAGTTTGATTTCCCTAATGAAGATGGAAAACCTTATAAATCTTCAGGTGGAAAAATGGTTTATAACGAGTTATTGAAAAGAGAAATTCCTGAAAACTGGGAGGTAACTTCTGTAAGCTCAGTATTAAAAAATCATGGATTTAATGTTAAAATTAATACAAAGGATTATTTAGAAGCTGGTAAAATTCCTATAATTGACCAAAGTACACATTTCATCGCAGGCTATACCAATAACATTCAGAGTAAAATCTCAATTTTAAAAGAACCAGCAATAGTATTTGGTGATCATACAAGAATCTTAAAATTAATTAATTTTGATTTTGCAAGAGGTGCAGACGGTACACAGATATTATTTAGTAATAATTCAAGAATGCCTCAATTTTTGTTTTATTACACTTTAAATAAAATTGATTTATCAAATTATGGCTATGCAAGACATTTTAAGTTTTTAAAAGAAGCTAATATAGTTTTACCTGATAATTCTGTCGCAAAAAATTTCAATAGAAGAATTGAAACATTTTATGATAAAATTCTAAATAATATTATACAAAACAAAGAGATTGCGACTCTCCGAGATTGGTTATTGCCTATGTTAATGAACGGACAAATAAAAGTAGAAGATTAAAACAATAGAAAAAAGCTCAACATTTCTAGTTGAGCTTTTTATTTATAATATTTGTCTAGTTTATCCTTTCTCAATTAACCTCTCCAATCTCCCCATCATCTCCTCCTTCTCCTTCAGCATCCTCTCATAAAGAGCAATCTTCTCATCATGCAACTGCAATATTTTTTCAATAGGGTGAAAATTAATTGTACCGTAATTAAATGAATTACTGAAAGCATTCTCCCCAAACGTATTAGAAATAATATTCACTGCCTGCTCCTCATCAAAATTCTGAAACGCTTCCACCGGAATTTTCAATACTTCAGAAATTCTTTTCAGTAAAGGGTCTTCAATAATTTCTTTCTGTTCCAGCAGAGAAACTTTCTTCTGGTTCCAGTCGTCCCCAAGGTCAAGAGCCAATGCTTCCTGCTTGATGCCCAGCATTTCCCTGAATCGTTTTACATTGCGGCCCTGATGTATTTTATGTTCCATGATAAATCAACATTTATGAAGTTTTAAATATAGAAAAATATTTATAAAGATAATCTCTAAAATCACACAATTAAATCAATAAATTCTTTTTATTAAAGCAACTTTTACAGTTTATTATTTTAATTAAAACCTTTACTTTGATTATATTTACACGAAGAAATTACTTTTAAATTTAGAACAACAAAAACATTCGCTATCACTATATCCATGAACACCTTCGGAAAAACTATACGCCTGTTCTTTGTAGATGGCACCCCAAACAGTCTTACTACAGCAGAACTCAGCAACTGGACGGGAATAGGCATCAGAGTTCCCCGTATCAAAGTAAGAGAATTCAGCAGCCGTACAGAATTTAGAAAGCCTGGCGTTTATATTCTGATTGGTAAAGGAGATAATAATGAAGATGCTGCCTATATTGGCGAAGCAGAAGTAATTGCAGATCGCCTTGCAAGCCATATTGCCAATAAAGAATTTTGGAATGAAGTACTATTCTTTGGAAGCAAGGATCAATATCTGAACAAAGCAGGTGTTAAATACCTGGAGAACCGTTTGTATGAACTGGCTATCCACGCAGAACGTTATACTATTAATCAGAATATCCCTACCCGACCAGAACTCTCTGAAGCAGAACAGGCAGAATTGGAAGAATTTTTATCCAATATCAAAATATTAACGGCTTCACTAGGGCATAAAATATTTGAATCTGTGGAAGAAACTATTGAGCAGGATAAAGCCAACCAACTGATTTTATTCTGTAAAAACGGAGCTGGGGCCAGCAGTAAAGGCAGCCCTTCCACTGAAGGCTTTATCGTATATAAAGACTCGCTTTTTATGGTAACAGAACAACCATCATTATCTGAAGGCATTGTACTGGAACGGAATAAAATGCTTTCAGAAGGAATACTTGAACCGGAAAATGGCTTTTATAAATTAACAAAAGATTACATTTTTACATCCTCTTCGAGGGCAGCTGCCGCTACATTAGCGAGATCAGCAAGCGGTCCTTTAGAATGGAAAAACGAACAGGGGATTCAGTTAACCAATTTGCAAGTGTAATAATATCATCCCTTCAAATAATAATTTGAGGGGATTTTACTACAATTTCTTGTTAATGAAATCAAACTCATTATCCTCAATGCTTCTATCCTCCCAACTCCTACGCCCCTCATAATACTTTAACATCCTTTATGCCCATCCCTCGATAAATTTTCGTTCTTTTGCAAAGTTTTAATTTATTAAGTAACCGCATGTCGAAGTTTGATGAAATCCGGTATTTTCATGATCATGAAGTGAATGAAAGATTGCAGAGTGTAGCCCGTGATCCGATGATGAAAGCACTGATGACCTTTACTTTTCCCGGCGTGGATGAGCAGGTTTGGCTGGAACAGTTTAAAAATGTGCATTCCATTAGTGATTTCCAGCATCAATTTGTAGCCTATGCCGTTCGCCAGATTCTTGCGAAAAGTTCTGAAGGCCTAACTACTTCCGGATTTGATAAACTGGATAAAAATACCCCTTATCTTTACATTTCAAACCACAGGGATATTGTACTGGATACTTCACTGCTTAATCTTGTACTGTTGGAAGGAGGATATATTATGACCGCTTCTGCCATCGGAGATAACCTGGTTCGCAAAAACTTCTTAAACGTTCTGGCTAAACTGAACCGAAACTTTTTTGGTACAAAGAGGCCTGCCGCTTCGTGAGCAGCTTACAAGCTCACAGACGATGTCTGAGTATATTAAGGAACAGCTGTTTCAGGAAAACCGCTCTGTATGGATTGCCCAGCGTGAAGGCCGTGCTAAAGACGGGAATGATGCCACTCAGCAAGGAGTTTTAAAAATGCTGGCTATGGCAGTCGGAGACCAGCCTTTGATAGATTATTTTAAAACATTAAAGATCGTTCCTATCTCCATTTCCTATGAGTACGATCCTACAGATTCTTTAAAAATGCCTCAACTCCTGGCACAACACAGGGATGAGGAATACATCAAAGGAAAAAACGAGGATTTTAATACCATACTCAGCGGAATTTTAGGGCAAAAGAAAAGAATTCATATCCATGCCGGTGATGTTATTAATACTGAATTGGATCATATTGCCGCTACGATTGAGAATAAAAACAAGCAGCTGCAGGCTATTGCACAGTTGATTGATGATTCCATCATTAAGAATTACAAGCTTTGGCCTACAAAATATATAGCCTACGATCTGCTCAACAATACAAACGCCTATGCTTCTCAATATACAGAACAGGAAAAACAATTGTTCATCCGAAGATTAGAAATGCGTATTGATCCGTCTGATCCTGTTTCTAAAGAGTATTTCCTGGCGATGTATGCTAACCCTTTGGTGAATAAATTAAAGGCTGAAGAGAAATAATTTCTTTACCCACAGATCTGCACAGATATTTTTTTGAGAGGTTTTATAAACGCAAAGATTTTATATTCATTCCGTAAAAGTTTAAGGGAGCAAAGAATTGAATCAATTTCATTGATTCTTACTAAGTATACGAATAGATATAAAGCTTCGTCAGCGACAAAGTCGCGCTTCTTAGCTTCCTTAAAATATCCATTATTCCCCTTAAACCTTTGCGTTTTTAAAAAAAATAATTTAAAACCACAGATATGCACAGGTTTTAATACAAAAACTTAGAAATAGTTTAAGATATTTTTTGGCCACTAATGCACGAATGGATAAAAAATTCGTGAATTCGTGGCTAAAATTTTGAGAGGTTTTATAAACGCAAAGATTTTATATTCATACCGTATTATTTCAAGAGAGTAAAGAGTTGAATCAATTTCATTGATTCTTACTAAGCATACGAATAGATATAAAGCTTCGTCAGCGACAAAGTCGCGCTTCTTAGCTTCCTTAAAATATCCATTATTCCCCTTAAACCTTTGCGTTTTTAAAAAAAATAATTTAAAACTACAGATATGTACAGGTTTTAATACAAAAACTTAGAAATAGTTGAAAATATTTTTTGCCCACTAATGCACGAATGGATAAAAAATCCGTGAATTCGTAGCTAAAATTTTGAGAGGTTTTATAAACGCAAAGATTTTATATTAGTACTGTACTATTTCAAGGGGGCAAAGAGTTGAATCAATTTCATTGATTCTTACTAAGCGTATGCATAATATCCTCACGCTTCATCGGCGGTTTACCGCAATCTTAGCCTCCTTAAAAATAAACCTCCCGAATCACTATATCTTTGCGTCTAAAAAATCTTTACAGCAATTCTATTTACATCCTTCTTTAGCTTTTCCGTAAAATCACAGTATTAAGCATTTTGATCTTAAAAATCTGCGATATCTGTAAAATCTGCGTGAGAATAAATTCATAAATACCATTCCGGCTATATCAGAAGCCCTTCCCCTTACGGTTTCCCGTAATTTTCTTTAACCTGTTGTTTGTAGTTTCGGCATTATAAAACAAAATGTTTTTTATCTAACCTCATTCAAAAAACAACGAATAACATTATGAATAAAAAAATGACCCCTGCAGATCTTTTTCTGGGAATTCTTGCATTATTACTCATCAGCGTAAGCTTTTACCAGACCTGGATTGGACTGCAACAGATTTTTGGCCCGGCATCCTTTGTGATTGCCCTGGTTTTATCACTGCTTCTTTTATTCCTGTGCTGGATGCTGAGAAACGCTAAACTTGCCGGGAAACCTACCGGAAGCCTTGTAGGTATTTATATTTTTATAGCCTCATTTTGCTTCATTGCGAATTTTAATGCCCTCTATACAAGGTTTATGAAAACGGATATTTATACAGATGAACTTCGGGACATCAATAAAAATTTTACGGCTCTTGAAAATGATGTGGAATCCAAGCTGAGCTATAAATACAATAAAGCAACCACTCAAAATATCGAGATCAAGAAAAAACAAATGATGGAGCAGATCAAAGATCCCGGAAATAAGGGAATCGGAACGCGTGCCCAGCTGTTAATTAAGGATATTGAAAGATTAACCGGCCAAAAGGTAGATCTCCTGACTCCTGTAGGTGAAGACTATGAGGATCTTGCCGAAAGAATGGGAAAACAGATTGATAACATCATTTCAGATCTTTCTCCTGAAGAAAGAGCCTTGAAAACCGACATTAATAATGCCGCCTTTAAATGGAATAAAAATATCCAGGATCTTCTGCTTTTATCCAAAAAAGAAAAAGACGGCCTGTCTCAGGGGTTAATTGACGAATCTCTTTCTGATTACAATAAACTGGGAAGCCGCGCACAGACGGTTCTTGGAAATGATAAAATACATTTTGAACCCATCGTTTCAAAGACCCAACAGGTTGGCAAAATCGGTTTTGCCTTTGAACATGCCATTAAAAACTTCGGAATGTACCAGTTTGTAGTACTCGCCGGCTGTATTTTACTTGATTTCGTGATCGTTATTATCATTTTACTGGTAACAGATTCGGGAAGCTATAACGGAAACAGCGGCAGAAGCGTATTTTCAAATAAAAGAAGCGGTAAAACCATCATCCCTAACAACTAAACCATGGAAACTAATGATCATTTAAAGCCTTTGTCTTTTGAAACGGAAGAAACGCTGAAACCGTTATCTTTTGACTTTCAAAATGACACAAAAGAAGACTTCGTGCCAATTGCCAAAACCATTTCCAACGACATCAGAAATAAAGAGAGTAATTTTGTTTTTTTCTTCGGAACAGCAGAATCCGGAAAGTCTGTAATTCTGTCTTCCATGTTGTATTATCTCCGGTCTTACGCAGGTGTTTTGAGACCCAAACTGGGAACTCCGAACTCCAGGGAAGCAAATGTCCTTCTTTCTGATTTTTTTGAAAATATCCGACAGGGCGTGCTTCCCAACAGAACCACAAGGGATCAGGTAACCCGTTTGGATCTTGTTTTTGAACCGAATAACCGATCAAAAAGAGTAGTTCCGATAGATCTTACTTTCCTGGAAACTTCCGGGGAAAATCACAATGACATCCGCAGGGGCGGAAGCTACCACAGCAGTATAGAAACTTTTCTTAATGCCAATATTCCTCTTACATTCATCATTGTTACCAGTTATGAAACAGCCTATAAAGACGATTCTTTAATCAATGAATTCCTGGATGAACTGGAAAGAAAAGGCAAAAATTTAAAATCCGTGAATGCTATTCTGGTCATTTCCAAATGGGATAAATCCGGAAGAATGGATGTGGAAAGTGCTGAAGCTCTTGATGCTTTTATTTCTGAACACCTTCCGATGACCTCACAACGCATAGATACTTATGGATTGAGCAAGACCTATTATACCATAGGAAGCATTCAGAATACCACAGGAAGTGAGAGAATCAATTTATTGAACCTTTCCACGGCTGAAGTCCTTGCAAAATGGCTGTACAGAAGCATTGTGGGCTATGATCTGGATTACGAAGGAACATTCTGGGAACGTATAAAATTTAGTTTTACAAATTAATGGATAATACTTATTTTTTCTCTGCATTCGGAACTTTCGGCAATCCGAATGGGTTCAGGCAAACCTTTTTTCTGGGGGGAAACCAGAATATTGCCAGGGAAATCAGGACTTTTGATTTAAAAACCGATGCTATTAAGTTGTTTCCTCAAAGCAACATCTACTCTATCCGGAAGGATTATGCCGCCGGATGTAACCTCATCTCCTATTCTGTTTACACCTTTGCTAAGGAACAGAATTCTGACAGAGGCGGTACATTTATAGGCTCAAGCTTACTTTTTGTTAATAAAATTGCTTCCGAAGGGCTTATCATTAATGCTTTGAATGACTTTCAGAGGCATCTTGAGAAAAATAACCTTTCAGAGGGAACTATTACCGTCAATCATTCTGATCATTTTTCCATTCAAAAACCCAAAGATTTTGATAAAATAGGTTTTAATGTCCGGGAGGTGAATGAAGTTGATTTCAGTCAATCCGGCAATAATTACCTTGTTGTATATTGTGAAACCAACATTGCGCAACTGCAGATCTTTTTCAGCAAAGCCATTGATCTTTTAAACGTTTATGATACTATTTATTTTACCCAGAGCCATGAAATCGGAGAGTTTGTAAAGCAGAAAAGGATTTTTAAAATTGTAGATGCCAATGGTTTTAAAAAGGAACTTGATCTTCTTGAAGAAGAAAGACGCAGAGCTCTTCAAAATGCTATCACTGGCCTGGAAAAGGAAAGAGAAGAATTAAAAGATGAAAGAACAAAACTGGTTGAGGAGCTCAACAGGCAGATCGCACAAAATGAAAAACGCCATCAGGAAAACGAAGCCAGGATAAAAGAGTCCAAAAACGGTATTGAAATCATTAATAAAGAATATAACCAGTATTCAGGAAAAATAGAAGAAGTTATCCGGTATCTTAAATCTGATGGCAAAGTAGAAGTAGCCAAAAAAAGGCATCAGGAAAATAAACAGTCATTTGCAGATAGTATCCGTCAAAATAAAAATATAGAATCCCTCTCTGCTCTATCTTCACCCAATGAAAGGATGTATGGGATGGGAAATCAGCCGTATGCCGGTGCTGATGCACTTGCCGGATTTCACAGTTCCGGAAGAAATCAGGATAAAGAATTCCGACTGGATGGCTTCAAAGTTGCTACATTCATTTTATCATTACTACTGATCGGGACGTTAGTTTTATGCTTTATGTGGATGCCGGAAAAATATTTAACAGTATTTTCCCAGTAGAATATACTTTCCGGCCTATTTTTCCACTTCACACCCTCGCCAGATTCACAGCTTTATTAAAAGTTAAAATATTATCTTCGTAAAAAATTTGACAATATGAGAAAAATAATATTTCTGGCTTCAACTGTTCTGGTGTTAAATTCTTGTGTGGTAAGAACTGCCACTAAAGTAGTGTCCGGTGCTGTAAATTTAGGTTATAAGGCAGTAAAAGGAACCGTGAATGGCATCAGCTGGGCGGTAAGTAAAGCAAAAGGAAAAATAGATGAAGACCGTATTGATGGAACCTGGAAGGTAGTAGGGGTTTACAAAGGCTCTTTTGAAGATTTTACCAAAGATCAGAATCCGGAAGCTTCATTTACCTCAGATTGTGTGGATAGCTTTGACCAGATTATTTTTAAAGCTAAAAAATCAAAATTCAAGCCGGTACACTGCAGCTCACAGGATGAAGATTGGGTAAAATACAAAATGGAATTCGGGAAAAACCCTATCACTAAGGAAAGGGAAAACTATATTGAATACAATTCCAATAATTATATATCAGTGATTGATGTCAACAGTAAAACTATGGTGCTGGAAGGTAACCTGATGCCTAAGCTGGCATTTTCCGGAGCCAAATTATATCTTCTGGAAAAAGTAAAATAGGATATTGGCATAAAATACCGGAAGAGCTTTTTCTTGCAGAAAAAGGCTCTTCCGGTATAATACTATCTTAAAGTTATTTCCGGAGCATATCTATCTCTATGCTATTATTATCTTCTTTTATTGCTTTCTTCATCTCCATTTCTCTCTCCCGGATATAGGCGTTTTTATCTACCATTGTTCCATTCACATTTACTTTATCCAAATCATGAAGAGTTACCCGTAATGATTTGGCCGGATCATTCCTGCTTTCTGAAAAAAGCTGTTTATATTTGGGAAAATCAATATCTGCTTTATCACCGAAATCAAAAACAAAATTTCCTGTAGGAGTCATATTTTCAATTTCCTGGTCTGAAAGCTTTCTTATTCCGGCTAACGTAAAAGAATGGCTTCCTGTAGCATCCTGTATTTTCAGGATCAAACCCGGAAGTCCTCTGAATTTATAAGGACCATCCTGAACCGGAATATCGGCTGAAAACCATGCCGTCCATTTTCTGCCTCCAAAATCGGCTGTTGCTTTCTGGACATTATATTCTTTAACCTTATCTTTTTCGGGATGAACTGTCCATTGTATAATCCGGTTATCTGATACATTATATTTTGTGCGCCCCATTCTGGTGATAAAAAACTGTTTATTCTCAGAATAATCCTTAATGACAGTATATTTAATGGTATTACTCTTAGAGGTTGCCGATTGCTGCGTATTTTCAATTTTTTCCTGTTGCTTTCATCTGTTTGTCCAGAATTGCCTTGGCAATAGAATCATTTTTAAAGGTTGCACCGCTATAGAATCTGGAAAATCCGGGAGTAATGTCAAGATACATCAGCTCGTTCCTTTTATCCTGAATGTTAGTAGAGTCTGCAATATATTCATATTCATAAATGAACCTCTGGTTTTGGGAAAAAAGATTGATAAACAGAAATAAAAAAAATAATTACATGTAATTTTCCTCGGTATACCATAATATTAAAGATTATATTTTAGCTGATAACAATAACGAAGAAAGGTTGATGATTTTAACGGGTAGTAATTGACCTCAGACACCTGCTCTTCCTCGACCTCAGAAATGACTTTACTGCCTACCTCATCATTAACTTCAGGAGCTACAGTAACATTCTGTAATGCCGTTTCTTCTATTTCCAATGCTTCAATCCTTTGAATGGTTCTTACAGAAATTCTGGACTTTTCTGAAAGTTCTTCCTGAGTCAGATTCTTATGTTCTCTTGCAGCTCTTAGTCTGGACATGGCGTATTGGAAAATTTGCTTTAATTGTACTGGCTAATTTACGTTTTTTTCAATATTGGGGATTGTATTGATCGGTATTCCGCCTGTGCAAACAACGGACACAATTAATAAAACATGACAAATAATACTGTTACCACAGGAATTTTTATGTTGTAAATTAAAACAGATCTTATGTATTATTGTAGTTTTGTAAATCAGTTTCAAAAAAATGAAGCACACCATTCCCACCTATGATCTGAGTGATATTTCCAGGCATCGGTTCCATATAAAAAGAATAGATCAGCATACGTATTATGCGGAAAATATCCTTATGGATAAAGGAATACACCGTGACAGCCATTATATATTTACCTTCATGGAAAGCGGACATGTAAAAATGATGGTAGACTTCAACATCATTGAAGCTAAAAACTCTACTATCTTCTGTGTATTACCGGGACAGGTACACCAGGGGCTTTTAATGGATAATGTGAACGGGTGGTTTGTGGCTGTAAAATCTGATATGGTTCCGGATGCTGTACGTTCTGTTTTTGAAGAATTTCTGGAAGAAATACGTCCTCTGAAAGTAGAATCAGCATGGGTAGAAAAATTCAATAACGCTGCCGCTATCCTCCATTCCTTTTATACGGAAGAGATGTTGGCTTCCAAAGAAGGTTTTTCTGTGATTCAGTCTCTGCTTCATACTTTTATAGGGATGTTTGCCTTTATTTATTCAAAAGAAAACAATTCTCAGGCTGCCTCTGAAAATCGTTCTTTACAACTGACACGGGAGTTTAAAATCATGGTAAGGCAAAACTATAAAACCCTGAAAAGTCCATCTGACTATGCTGAAATGCTTGCTATTTCCAGAGGATACCTTACAGAAGCGATCCGTGAAGTAACAGGTAAGCCCGCCCAGCACTGGATTCATCAGGAAATTTTAATTGAAGCCAAACGTCTACTGGCATTTACTCATCTTACCGTAAAAGAGATCGCTTATGAACTGGGATATAGTGACCATACATATTTTAGCCGTTTATTTTCGAAACTGGAAGACCAATCGCCTTTGGCCTTCAGGAATGCGAACCAAAACAGGTACAATCAGAACAAAAACTGAAGCTGGAATACCATCACAACCACTATATTTTTATTATCCTCAGATGTGTTGTAAAAAAACACAACTTCTTTCTTCCGGCTCAATGTCTCCAGTCCCCATTGTTGATTTCAGTTTATACTAAAACCACGAAATGTCCAATTAATACCCTGAACCCGCTATAGCAATATTCTAATTTTGAAGCTTCCTTTGCAATAAAAATTAGTTATGCCAAGTTTACCAAAATGGATCAATGATACTGTAGAAAATATCTGGTCCTCAAAATTTAAAGAATGTACCGTCATCCATATAGAAAACATCACTAATAACCTTCGCCGTATACGTTTCGCAGGTGATCTTCAGGATATTCATGTTGAACCAGCCTATGCAATAGGTATAAGAATCAATGAAAGGGATTTCCGTAATTATTCTCCTTTTAATTTCAACAGAGCAGAAGGAACTTTTGATGTTTTATTCCATCTTCACGACACTACTTCTGTGGGCACACGTTTTTGTAAATGGACTATCTGCAGGAGATTCTATAAAAATGTTAATGCCCAGAGGAAAGAGATTTTTTGAACACGATGCCAAAATTCACTTTTCAATAGGAGATGAAACTTCACTGGGAAGCTCACTTTCCATTAAAGAAGCGGCAGAAGAATCCAAAGCTTTGTTTATATGCCTCCACGAGCTGAAAGAATGCTCTGCTCTTGAAAAGCTGAATTTGTACGGGTATCATAGTGCTAAAAACAGTACCATAAGAGTAATAGAAGCCCTTACCGATTTTCTGAGAGAAGAAAAAGAAGCCGTTTTTCATGATAGTGTTACTTTTTATCTTACCGGAAACGGAGGCCGGATGTCATTAATCAGAAAATTTCTTAAGGCTAAAGGAGTTTCTCCGAGGTGCATCAAATCACAGGCATATTGGATAGAAGGCAGGAAAGGGCTATAAAAACCGGAAATTGCTGAATATTTTTTTGAAGATTAAAAAGTCTCAGCAATTTCCGGTCTTTTTGCTGTAAGAATATTTATTTCAGTTTTCCCGGCTCTCATAAAAATTAATCATTGGAATAAACTGTATTTCATTGATTCTACCTTTGCATTCTTACCATATAATAGGAATACAAAAACCCTTTGCATTAAGTTTTAAAGGTAAGGTATAAATAGTCTGATTCTCCAACTTTTGCATCTGATCCATTATCTCCTTATTACAATTATATTTCCAGAATGAAAATAAAAAAGACCATCTCAGGACGAGATGATCTTACTACCGTTTTGAATTTACTAAGTTATATATGAAGATATGAAATGATGTTTTTTGTTGTTCAAAGATAATAAGCCTCTTTTTCCCGTACCTCAGGGTAATCACTGAAAATTTATCCGTAAAAATACGGTTGCATGATAAAAAAAGCCCTGCAAGATACACTTACAGGACTTTTAATTTATCTAACAATTATTCGTTTAAGGTCCGATCTTTAGAGTAGTAAACTGATTGTTACTTACCCTCTATTAAAGAGGACTTACCAATTGCAGGAACCATTCTTTCACTTCCCCTTCCAGGTAAGGGGCTAATTTTTCTTCACAAGCCTTATGGTAAGAGTTAAGCCAGTCGATTTCCTTTTCCGACAACATTTCTTTCACTATTGTATCCTTGAAGAACGGGCAGTATGTCAAAGTTTCAAATTCATAGAATGTTCCGTGGATAGTTTTTTCCGCTTCTTTTACGGCAATAAGGTTTTCATGACGGATTCCGTAATGTCCTTCAAGATAGTATCCAGGTTCGTTGGACAGTACCATTCCCGGAAGAAGTTCCTGCGGGTTCAGGTCTTTTCTGATATTCTGAGGTCCTTCATGTACGTTCATAAAACTTCCTACCCCATGTCCTGTACCATGGTTGAAATCTTTACCTTCCATCCATAGCGGAAGCCTTGCAATAGCATCAAGATGTACTCCTTTTGTTCCTTTAGGGAATTTTACCATGGATAAACGGATCAATCCCTGTAACACCAAAGTAGAATTTCTTTTGAACTCTTCAGAAGGAGTACCTAACGCAAAAGTTCTTGTAATATCGGTAGTTCCTTCAAGATACTGACCTCCTGAATCTACCAGGATTGTATCCTCATTGGTTACTTCTTTACTTCCTTCTTTCTTAGCAGAATAGTGCATAATGGCACCATTATCTTTATATCCTACGATGGAACCAAAGCTTTCTCCCACAAAGTTCTCGCCTTGTGCCCGGAAATCTCTTAGTTTTTCTCCGATAGAATATTCGGTCATAGCTTCTTTTCCTGCATTATGAGTCAGCCAGTAAAGGAATTTTACCATCGCCACACCATCCCTTACCATTACTTTCCTGAAGCCTTCCAGCTCAGTCTCATTTTTCTGCGCTTTCATCAGGTTTCCCGGAACCGGGGCTTTAATAAACTGGTTGTCTGATTTTAACGTTTCAAAAATCTGCTGGTTACTGTTGGGAGAAACCAGTATTTTTTCATTTTTAAACCCTTTTAGGTAATGGTAAAACTCTTCGTAAGGCATCATCTTGACGAAAGAATCATCCATTTGCTTTCTGGCTTCCACATCCAGTTTTTCTAATCCCGTGAATAAAACAGCATCATTTTTGGTGATGACAATATAACCCAAAAATACAGGATTACTTTGTACATCACTTCCTCTTAGGTTTAAGGTCCATGCTACATCATCCAGGCTCGAAATGATATGAACCGTTGCTTCCTGCTCTTCCATTTTCTGGCGGATTGCAGAAATTTTATCAACCACCGGCTTACCGGCTCTTTCTACAGGATGTATAAATATAGGATTAGCAGACGGGGTACCTCTTTCTTTCCATACTTCTTTTAAAAGTGGAATATCTACCAGTGTAATATTTTTCGAATTCAGTTTTTGGGAAAGCAGTTCCCAATTGGCATGAGATGCGGCTAAAGCATTTACAGCCACCTTACCTCCGGCAGGAATTTCAGAAATAATCCAATCGATATAATGAGGCGTTCCTTCCATTCCGTCTTTGAAAAGGTCGATTCCTGAATCTTCCAATTCAATGGCTGCTTGTGTAAAATATCTTCCGTCTGTCCAAAGCCCTGCTTTGTCTTTGGTCACTACCACAAAACCGGCAGAGCCCAGAAATCCTGAAAGCCATGCTCTTTCCTGCCATTCTTCAGGAAGATATTCACTCATATGCGGATCCGCAGAATATATTATAAATGCATCAACATTATTTTTCTGCATTTCTTCACGAAGCGCAGCAACTTTTTCCTTTGAAGTCATTCTTTTCTTTTTTAAACACCGAAAGTTACAAAAAATTTAAAGTCAAAAATTAAATATACTGCCTATTTTCCTTAATAATCTGTTATTTTTTTTCATTAATGATCATTCGAAAAGTGCAAGGCCATAAAGTTTTGAATCAATAGTATGGATTTTATACTTAAAGCTAAACTACAAAGCATAAAAAGTTTTGAACACTTTAGTTTTTTAAGTTAAAGCATAACGTGAGAATTACACAGAAGTAAAAAACCAAGATTTTATTACTAATCTGCGGGATCTGCATAATCTGCGTGCCAAAGTTATGCATAAAACATCTGTGAAAATCTGAGAAATCTGTGGTTACAATAAAATAAAATATTTTTTATGTAAAACCTGCTCATTCACGTGTTGAATTATAAAATTTCCATCAAATTTATAAAAACAGAACATTTTTTCACACCATAAAACCTATTAAATTATTAATTAACATTTTTTGGAAAGATTATTGCTGTATTTCATCTCATGAAACAGCAGAATTACCACAATCACAGAAAATTTTATCCGCCTCACCATTTTATATACCTTCCTCTATTAATTGTATTGGAAGTTTATGGGATTTATAAAGTATGGGATGATCCGGCCAATAAGCTGACATGGATATTATTTTCTATTGTTATTTTTCTGCTTTTCTATCTGACATTCATGACAAGACAGCATTATGCATTGGGACTTCAGAACCGTATTGTCATCCTTGAATTCAGGCAACGATATTTTGAAATTTTTAATAACAGATCTGAAGAAACTGTTGGAAAATTAAAATTTGATCAGATAGCAGCTCTGAGATTTGCTGATGATGAAGAATTCAAAGAACTTTTGTATAGAGCTCTTCACGAAAACATTTCAGGAGACGAGATCAAAAGATCGATTAAAAACTGGAGAGCCGACCGACTCAGAATTTGATACTCACACAAAAATATTAAGCTATGAAAAAATGGAGCATTTACAGTATTATGATAGTAAGCTTGTTGACATTAACGAGCTGTGAAGCAGTAGAAACAATTTTTAAAGCCGGAATGTGGTGGGGAATTTTTCTGGTCTGTGTGATAGTAGTGATTCTTTTACTTATTTTTTCGAAGGGTAAAAACTCTTAACCATGTTTTATGGAGAAGAATACAGAGATAGAAATTATTACGCATTTAAAGCCGGCAAAAATTGTTAAAATAATGAAGGACCCGGAGGCTTCTGCAAAGGCGGTACATCTTGTATATACCACCGATGCAGAAACGGCCGGAATTACCCGGAAAAAGACAGGAAAAAAATATTCCTACTATAAGGATGGTGAAAAAATCAAAGACAAAGATGAGATTACAAGAATCAACAAACTTGTTATTCCTCCGGCGTGGGAAAATGTATGGATTTGTGCCCTGGAAAACGGACATCTTCAGGCCACCGGTTTTGACGCTAAAAAAAGAAAGCAGTACCGTTATCATCCTTTGTGGAGTGCTCTGAGAAATCATACAAAATTCTACAGAATGCTTCAGTTCGGGTATGCATTACCTAAAATCAGGCTCCATATAGAACAGGATCTTGCTCTGAGAAATTTTGAAAAACGGAAAATCCTGGCCCTCATCGTCAGCCTTATGCAAAGAACCAATATCCGTATTGGTAATAATATCTACGAAAAACTGTATGGCTCCTTTGGGCTGACTACTTTAAAAGATAAACACGTTGAAGTTAAAGGTCAGAAAATCACATTTTCATTTAAAGGAAAGAAAGGCATTGTACATCATATTGATCTCAGAAGTAAAAGATTGGCAAGGCTTGTTCAGAAATGTAAAGATATCCCGGGAAAAGAGCTTTTCCAATATCTTGATGATGAAGGAAACCGTCATTCTATAGACTCGGGGATGGTGAATGAATACATCAAGGAAATCAGCGGAGAGGATTTTACTGCTAAAGATTTCAGGACATGGTCCGGAACGGTGAGTGCGCTGATCGCTTTTAAGGAGATCGGATATGCCGAAAACAACACCGAATATAAAAAGAAAGTAAAGGAAGCTTTGGATATTGTCGCCGAACATCTGGGTAATACCACAGCAGTCTGTAAAAAGTATTATGTGCATCCTTTAGTCATCAATCTTTATGAGAACAATACGATCAAAAAATACCTTGATGAACTGGAAGTTATTGAGGAAAACGATGGGAAAGCTGACCTGACGAAGGAGGAAAAACTGGTGATTAAGATTTTGGAAAATGAGAAGATGTAGAACTTTGGCTGGAAGAGGGAAGTTGGAGGCTGGAAGTGCTAGTGGACGAGTATTAACCGGATGCTATTTTAATTATTCATGTTATTATGATCATTGGATTTTTGATTTCTAACAAAAGGGAAATTTAGTATATATGGAATTCTTCCTTCGTCAGAATGACAGATGGCATGAATAAATGATAGACAAATATAAATCTGTTAAAAAACAACAATCGCTTTTTCAAGCTCTCAGGAACTTCCAGCTTTCCTTCTCCCGGCTTCCAGCCCATTTGCCTACCCCATCACCCTATTACTCAAAAATTGTGTCCTGTATTCCTTCGGTGTAATCCCCGCTATTTTTTTAAAAAGCTGGGTAAAATGGGATGCGGTATGAAAATTCAATTCGTAGGCAATTTCTGCAATGTCTTTACTTGAATGCAGCAATGCCTTACTATAATTGATGTCAATTTCATTAATCCACTGTTTCGGGGACTTTTGTGTTACACTTTTCACACATTTATTCAGGTAACTTTCTGTTACCGATAATTTATCTGCATAAAAAGCAACTCTCTTTTCTCCTACATGGAATTTGAATAAAAGATCCCGGAACTGCAGGGAAAGTTCCATAGGCCGTGTTGCAGATTTATGATGGGTATCGGAGTCTGTACTCAGCATTTTAATCAGGATCAGATGAAGCATAGTAACCACTACATCATTTATATTGAGATTGTTCAGCCATAATTCCTGCTCCATGATGGGAAGAAGTTGCATAATGGTTTCATAAGTCAGACTATCAAGATTCAGGAAAGGGGTCATAAAGAAAATGCTGCTTTTATGCTTGGGCAATTCCTGTTCAGACAGAATATTATTTTCGTAAGCAAGGAAAAAACCTTCAATGTCATCAGACAGCTCAACAGTAGCCGTTATGGTTCCCTGTTTGATAAAAATGACACCTCCTTTTTCAGCGTGGTATTCTTTATTTTCCAGATATTGTTTGATATGCCCGTTGGTAACGAAAATAATAAAGTTAAAAGTTGTCCGGTACGGAATCACCGGCATCAGGATTCCTTTAAGATAATTCTCTATCCGGTAAAGCTGTATATCCGCATTATTAGCTAATATTTTCTCCGTGATATTCGGGAGAAAAAGCTTTTTGTATTGAAAATTGGATAATACTTCCATATCCGTTATTATGATTAATTAAAATTAGACAAAATTTATAATGTAAAGGGGAGAGAATTTGAAAATTTGAGAATGTGTTAATTTGAAAATCGCTTTACTCTCAAACCCTCTTACTCTCCCACTCTCTCACTCTAAAACTTATAGTACACTCCAACTCTTACTCCAAATGGACTTCCCGGTGTATAGGTAAGATCTGTAATAGGTTCTGCTTCCCCTTTCAATTGGGTTTCTGTGGCAAACTGGGCCTCATTCCATTTTACATTGAAAAGATTGTTCAGCTGAATATTTGCCCCCCATTTTTGACGGTTATAAGAAAGCATCAAGTCATTAACAAAGTACGATTTTGTTTTAATGCTGTTATCTTCTACTGCCGGTCTTTCTCCAAGATAACGGTATTGAAGTCCTAATGAAAATCCATTCAGGAAATCCCAGTTTACAGATCCTGTACTTGTAACTACTGGTGCTAACGGAATATAATCCTGTCCTTTTTCTTCTTCAATAAATCTTGCATGAGAATAATTGATATCCGCATTCAGGTAAAAATTTTCCAATGGCTGGAAACGGATTCCCAGATCAGCACCGAAACGTCTTGATTTTCCGGAGGGCTCTACCACTGCATCATCTCCTACATAGACAAATTCCTGCTGCAGGTCCATCCACCATACTGCCGGGGTAATAATTAATGAGCTGAACGGGTGTAATCTTACTCCGAAATCTGCTCCGATAGAATATGGAAGGGTATTGTCATTTTTATTGGGAACCACAACCCTCAGGTCATTGGAATGAAATCCCATCCCGGTTTTCAGGAACCACATTACATTATCACTCTGGGCATAAGAGAAATTCAGTTTTGGACTTACTCTTGTTGCTTCTTTTGACTGCCCGGAAGGTAATTGTTCAGGATCCAGCAGATTGTGTATATTAAAGATAAAATGATCTACTCTTACCGCCGGATTAATCGTCCATTTACCTGTTTTCCAGATCAGGCCTGAATACGCATGAAGGTTGGTTTCCGTTCCGTTCACATCAGACATCTTATCTAATAATAAATCCCGGTGATAAACATGGTTTAACTGTAAGGTATTGATATCGTCATTTCTTAGCCCGACCCCTGAAGACCAGTTCAGGGAGCTATCCGGTAAAGAAAAGGTTTTGGTGTATTTTATTTCGGCTCCATAAATATTTCTACCATCTGTCTGCTGGATTTCATCGCCATGGTCTTTATCTTTCAGGTAGAAGGTAAAATCAGAATACAGGTTGAAATTATATTTTGAGTAAAAAGCCATAGCATCTATCTGCTCGGTAGGAGAAATAATATGCTTAAAATTCATTTGAATATTTGTTCTGGAAGTTTTCCCGCCTTCAGTAGGATCAATACTTCCCCATCTGCTGATGATTCCTTCATCTACCGCGCGTTCCGGAATTTGCCCTGAAGCATTCCATGAAGAACTGAATGTTGAAAACTGGATATTAAAATAATCATTATCCG
This sequence comes from Chryseobacterium sp. P1-3, assembly GCF_000738495.1. NCBI lineage: Bacteria > Pseudomonadati > Bacteroidota > Flavobacteriia > Flavobacteriales > Weeksellaceae > Chryseobacterium > Chryseobacterium sp. P1-3. The sequence goes on along the minus strand of NZ_JPEQ01000004.1, from coordinate 519,084 downwards.
TCAGCCATTGGTTGTATTTCCCGAAAATATTGACCCTGTTAAAATTCTGTTTTACATCAAAAGGACCATCTGTATAATTGTATTCTGCTGCGACATAGGCATTTTTTCTGCCAAGATCGTCATGCAAAATATTAAACATTCCCAATACTCTTTTTGAATTAAATGATCCTCCCTCCAATTTTACCATACTGTTTTTCAATCCATTATAAGTTTGAAAATCAACATAGCCTGCTGTATTGAAGTCTCCGCGTTCCATATAATACGCTCCTTTTCCGAAATCAATATTATTGACTGTTTCAGGAATCACAAAATGCAGATCGGAATATCCCTGTCCATGAGCATGGGATACAATATTTACCGGCATCCCGTCTACATTCACACTTACATCGGTACCGTGATCGGCATCAAATCCCCTTAAAAAAAGCTGCTCGGCTTTTCCACCTCCTGCATGCTGCGCTATAAATAATCCCGGCACTTTTCTCAAAAGATCCTGCGCTGAATTAACCGGAAGTTTATTCAAATCCACTTTTGTAATCGCTGATAAAAACGAACTGTGATTAATGGCTACTTCAGAAATCTGAAAAGGCTTATGCTGTAAAAAAATAACTTTATTTTTATCTTCATCGTTGGTCACTACCCATTTTACCTCATCGTATCCCTGGCGGTTGATCACCAGTGTATCGGGAAGTGATGTAGCAGGAATGGCAAAAGTACCATCTGTTCCGGTATGTGTATGGCTGTTTCCGTGGTCATATTTTACCAATGCATCTGCAATGGGGAATTTATCATCAGCATCTTTGATTAACAATTGTTTTTCTGTTTCCTGTGCCATCATTTTTCCACTGAATGTCATAATAAGAAAAGCGGCTGCTATTTTAGTTATTTTCATTTTATTTTTTATAGAATTGTATTGTCATTTGTAAAATGAACAATGTAAAATGTATTAATGGTTAGATTAGATTGAAGAAATAAGACATTTAAAAAATGAATTGTCAATCATTCGTGAAAGACTTTTAAATCCCATATCTGAACTTTAATTTGGCTTGACAATCCCTGCCTTCAAACGCTATCTTTTTGCTTTAAGAAGTATCTTCCGGATTAAAAGGGTGATCCAGGTTCCTGCTACAAATGGGAAAGTAAATACACCTCCCACAGCATCCAGACAATGATGATCAATCAGAAAGTCATCAATGACTGTTGTTAAAAGAACGGCAATAAGCACCCATAAACCGTCCGTTTTTTTTATCCCTGAAAATACAATAGCAGAAAGAACGGCATTAAAGCCAAATAATCCCATGTGAATCTCCTTAACAGGCTCTCCGTTCAGCTGTGATAATCCGGCACCAAGAATAGATGCTGCCAAACCATACAAAGCGGCTATCGGTGAACTGATAAATACAGCAACAAAGAAAATCATTCCCGAAAGTACTCCTCCCTGGAATATTACTTCACCAAAACCATTGGTACAGGTAAGAAAGTCATCATATTCTGAAGATACTACTTCGGCACTCAGCAGTGCAGACGGTGGAATATGGGTAAAATGATGCAGTGCAAATACCAGTACCCATGTAATCACAATAAAAGGAAAAGTAAATACCGGAATTTTATTCCTGATAAAGAAATGCTGAATAATGGCTGCCAACGCCCCTCCCAATACGATAAGAACCCAGATCAGCAAGGTTGTTTCAAATAGAAAAGCCAATGCTACTCCTACAAGGGCAGCACTGAAACCATATAACCCGGCATTGATTTCAGAACTGTCATATTTCAGCTTCATGGCTATAAAGGTCCCGGCTGCTGTTGAAATTAATACTGCAACACCGCATTGCCAGCTTCCCATAAAAATACCGATAAGAAACAGAAGTCCGGTCCATCTGTTTTCCTGAAGCATAATCTGCCCGACTCCTTTTAAAATGTTATCGATAAAAGGGATTTTTTTAAAAAATTCGTTCATAGTTTTTTTTAATTGTATTAATGATTGTAGTTAGCTGGTAGTAAAGAGACAAAAGGCCTGGAGATGAAAGACATTATAGAGCTTAGAGACCAATAGCAATTTTGTTTTATATGTGAATGATAAATAATAAGGATAGTAATCGTGAACTTTAAATATTCCACTCTCAAGCTCCGGATCCTCCTACTTGTTTACCACCCCAGAAAAACCATCCCGACTCCGCAGACTGTTACCACAGCACCGCTTACCACGCCCATATATCTTTCCAGTTTCTCCGTATTGAATAAGGTTGAATAACCATAGCGCCCTAAAAGCACCATTCCCAACATTGTAAGGACTGTAGTTGCAGTAAAGGAAATAACCAAAACAGCAATTTCAGACATAGAATGTTTTACTCCTGAGTAGAATAATAAAGGAATTAAAGGTTCACTTGGTCCCATTACAAAAATCATAAAGAGGACAAGAGGTGTTACTTTTATTCTTTTCTGAGGCATTACCACTTCACTGTGGTTATGTTCATACACATAAACATCATCACCCATCACATCAAAATGTTTGTGAGGTTTATTTCTGATCGCCTGAATAAGGCCGTACACCAGGTAAACTCCACCAAAAATCAGCAATGCCCATCCCGAGAAATTTCCTCTGATATCCTGAAACCAGGAAATTTTATTAAGCTGCCAGCCCAAAAACACTCCAATAAAACCGAGAATCAGGGAACTCAGAACGTGTCCAAGTCCACAAACCACCGTTAATATTGCGGTTTTCATTCCGCTCCATTTCTTGGATTTTGAGATGACGATGAAAGGCAGATAATGATCTGGCCCTGATGCGGTATGTATGAAACTTATTGAAACGGCACTCAAAAGAAGTGCCCAAACTGTACTATCCATTTTCTATTTTTAATTCCTTTTTTATGTTTTGGCTAAAGCCAATGGAAGATTTTTTATTGACGCGGGCTAAAGCCCGCTTCTACTGAATATTGCTCTCTCAGATTTTGAAGATTACGCTGATAATCAACCTCTTTGGGTGATAAGGCACCATCTAAACCTTATAGGTTTTAAAAACCTATAAGGTTTCATCCTAATCTTCAAATCGAATGAAACTTTTGATATTTTTTATTCCAAAGCCCAAAGGATTTCCTGAACATGCAGGAAAAAGTTGTACATCAACTCTCCCCCATGGCCTAAAGCTCTTACTACAAATCCGTTGTCTTCCATCGCTGAGACTCCGACCTCCATATCTTCATGATGCGGAGCGGCTGCTTCAACGATCTCTTCAATCAATCCGTTTTTATCTACATTTTCTTTGGTACTGTAGAAGATTAAAGTTCCCTGATGGGTATACTGTTCAAGGTTGCCGATACTGCTGATCGGGATCATATCCGGTTGAATCACCACATTATCTTTCACCACAAGTTTGTGGTTATGGTAAATTTCCATGAGATTCTGGAAACGTTTCAGTTTGAAAACCTCGCCATAATGTTTTCTTCCACAGGTAATGATCTCACTGATGATGATCTGGCTGTTTTTGCCGATATGAACATGGGCTTTACTTTTAAAATTAGAATCTTCATGGGGAACGATAGGATGAGGAACATAAGCGAAAGAAGTCTCCTCCTCCATGGTTACATTCAGTTCCTGAAGTGCCTTATCCTTCATATTGAAGAGTCGTTGATACGACTGTGATTGCAGTTGAAGGGAAGAACCTTTTTCCAAGGTAATATCCAGATGATAACGGTCACCGTCCAGGATTCCCGGAGAGGAGCTCATGACCATCTGATAGAGTTTTTTGTCATTTTTTCTCTGCCCAACAGAAACAACCCTGAAAGGAAGTGAGACATAAAGATCTTTCACATAGGATTCTCCACCTTTGAATCCTGCAATTATACTCAAACGACTGTCCATTTATCTTACCAGGTTCGGTTCTTCAATCTCCTCAAGGAGTGCATATTTTTTGATCCACCCTATTACTTTATCCAGTCCTTCATCGGTTTTAAGGTTGGTAAAGACGAAAGGATTTCCTTTTCTCATTCTTCTGGCATCATTTTCCATTACTTCAAGGCTGGCACCTACATGTGGGGCAAGGTCAATTTTATTGATGATTAATAAGTCTGATCTTGTAATACCGGGACCTCCTTTCCTGGGAATCTTCTCTCCTTCTGCAACGTCAATGATGAAAATGGTTACATCGGCAAGGTCGGGGCTGAAAGTTGCAGAAAGGTTATCACCACCACTTTCTATAAGCACCAATTCAATATCCGGAAAACGCGCTGCCAGTTCATCTACCGCCTCAAGGTTCATACTGGCATCTTCACGGATTGCAGTGTGAGGACAGCCTCCTGTTTCTACCCCGATAATCCTGTCATGGGGAAGAAGGCTGTTTTTAGCCATGAATTCAGCATCTTCTTTGGTATAAATATCATTGGTTATCACTCCAAGGTCGTAAGTCCCGAATAATTTTCTGCTTAAACGTTCCAGTAAGGCAGTTTTTCCTGATCCTACAGGGCCTGCCACTCCTACTTTTATATATTTTCTATTTTCCATTTTATTTAAATTTTACTTTGTTTTTATTTTTTTAACGCTGGTAGTGCTAAGATTTAACTGATTGAGAATATTTCGAGATCACAAGGGTATTGCAATCAGCAAAGGATTTTACGTTCTGGTCATTTGCCTTTCATCTCTTCATTTTTTATGACATATAAAGTCTTGAATATAACCTTTCATGCTGCATACATCTGATATCAAAAGCTGTATTACAAAGGCCTACCATATCCCGGTCCATTTCCATTGTTTCCCAAACTGTTTTTTCCATGACAGGATATAAAGCGAATAAGATGTCCTGCCCGTCAAGTTGCCCCAGCGGAACCAGCTTTACGGCATTGGTTATCATTCCTGCCACTGAAGTATAATAGAATCCCAGTAAGGCCTCGTATAAAGGAATTTCCATCAAATATGCATAGACTCCAAATACGATACAGTAATGAGAATTAGCTTCTTTATTCCGAATGGCTTTTTCAAATGCTTCCATGAAAGGAAAGCTTTCTCTTCTTTTGAAAATTTTGATCAGTCTTAAGCCTAATTTCTGGCTCGCCTGGCGGATTTCTTTTGGACATTTTACGGCATTGCACTCATTGTCAAGTGTCAAAAGAGCCTGCAAATCACCTTTTTCCGCTGCTTCATAAGCCAATTTTACGAAAGCTCCGTCGTTGAATTTAAGGTTATACTGAAGCATGTTTTGTACAAACTCCCTGGCAGTCTCTACATTATGAACAATTCTTTCCTGTACATAAGTTTCAAGTCCGTTGGAATGGGTATAACCACCGATCGGAAGTGTGGGATCTGCAAGATGCAGTAATCCTGATAAAAAACTGATGTTCATATGATTATTCATTTTTCGGAGCGGCCATTTTTAAGATTTTAGTAAAAATTGTGGAGCCCAGACTTCCATGTCCGTGAGGTTCTACATTGGATTTCAGAAGATTAAGCAGTTTTACGGATTGTTTTTCCGGTTTAAAACCACTTGCTTCCAGCCATCTGAACATAGGCATTTCAAATGGAAGCAATACTTTATCATCCTGAATAAAAAGCGGAATATGTTTGTTTCCGATTTCATAACATACGGTTCCCATTTCCAATAGAGAACCCGGTGTCATTACGATAGCATCTGTTTCCAGAACATTAATGGCTATCACTTTTTCTGCATCCTCAAAAAGAATATCTCCCTCACGCAGACGCTGGCCTTCTTTTAGAAATTTGATGGCTACATCTACACCATTTCTGGTTTTTTTACGCTGAATTCTTTTGGTGGTTTCAAACCATTCAAGATCCAGATAATCTATATATTTTCCCGTAGTGTTTTCGGTAAGATTTCCTATGGTTTGATTAATGATCATTTTTAGCTGTTTTTTTTCTGAAGTCTAAGTTTTTAGAAATACCAACTCCGAATGTTGAACCACTGATTCCAGCCACATAGCTTTTTGTCCAACCTTCTTCTTTGGTTTTGGTCTGAAGCATTGAAAGTTCTGCAAACTTGAATTTCAAGGCCCAACCCCCACCTAATAATATCCCGATCAAAGGATAAGCACGAAGACGGAACCCGTTAAAGTTCTGCATCTCATCAGCAGTTGTTGCCTGTTGCTGTCCCCAAACATAATGAGCATCTACCTGCCCGATCAATACAAAGTATTTCCCCAACATTAATGAGGGACTGTACCAAATTCCGGCTTCATTCTGTTTATATACAACATCATGATTCACAGAATTTTGAGAATAAGCATAATTAACCCCGATAAGATCATTATTATTGATAAAATATCCAACCCCAAGCGGTGCACTCGAAACGGTACTGCTGCTGTTTGTTGGAGTAGTCACTTTTGAGTAATCCAATGAACCATACAACATAAATTGTCCTTTGGGCCCGTCTTCATCACTCTTCAGCCTATGCCCTCCTAAAAACTGAGCGCTCAGATTTCCTGAAAGCACAGTAATTCCGGCTATGGCAAAGGAAAAAACTGTTTTATTAAAGTATTTCATTCTAAACTTAGTTCTATAATTATTTTTAAATATTGCCTGGTAAATCTTTTTTTGTTGTTAAATAAACCTAACAGGTTTTAAAAACCTGTTAGGTTTTATGGATAAGATTTATCTTAGAACAGGTAATACAACTGTGTTAAGGGAAGTTTTTCCGCCGGTTCACAAGTGATGTATTCACCATCCACTGTTACTTTATAATTTTCAGGATTCACTTCAATTAAAGGTGTCTTATCGTTATGGATAAGGTCTTTTTTACCAATATTTCTACAATTTTTCACCGGAAGGATCATTTTTTCTAATCCGTAAGAAGCGATAGTTCCATTATCTATAGAGATCTGAGATACGAAGTTGGCACAAATACCATACTTGGCTTTTCCGTGGGCTCCAAACATATTTCTGTAGATGATGGGCTGTGGCGTTGGAATAGATGCATTAGGATCTCCCATTTTAGCAGCAATTACAAATCCTCCTTTTACAATCATTTCAGGTTTAACCCCGAATAATGCTGGTTTCCAGATTACCAAATCCGCTAATTTTCCTTCTTCTACAGATCCTACATATTCTGAAATACCATGTGCGATGGCCGGGTTGATGGTATATTTAGCCACATATCTTTTTGCACGGTAGTTATCGTTTCCACTATCTTTATCTTCAGCTAAATCACCTCTCTGCTCCTTCATTTTGCTTGCCGTCTGCCAGGTTCTTGTGATAACTTCCCCTGGTCTGCCCATTGCCTGAGAGTCAGAACTCATGATACTGAAAACTCCCATATCATGCAGGATATCTTCTGCTGCAATGGTTTCAGGACGAATACGAGAATCTGCGAATGCCACGTCTTCAGGAATATTTTTGCTCAAATGGTGACAAACCATCAGCATATCCAGGTGCTCATCGATAGTATTGACTGTGTAAGGGCGTGTAGGGTTAGTAGACGCGGGTAATACGTTTGGATACATGGCAGCTTTAATGATGTCCGGCGCGTGGCCTCCACCAGCTCCTTCCGTGTGGAAAGTGTGGATTACTCTTCCGTTGATGGCTCTCATGGTATCTTCAAGAAATCCACCTTCATTTAAAGTATCGGTGTGGATGGCAACCTGAACATCATATTTATCTGCTACTTTCAAAGCAGCATCAATGGTTGCGGGTGTTGCTCCCCAGTCTTCGTGGATTTTCACCCCTAATGCTCCGGCTTCAACCTGCTCTTCGATAGGTTCTTCTGCTGAACAGTTTCCTTTTCCAAAAAAACCTAAGTTCATTGGATATTCTTCTGCTGCTTCAAGCATTTTCTGCATGTTGAATTTCCCCGGAGTTACTGTTGTGGCATTCGTTCCATCGTTTGGACCTGTTCCTCCTCCGATCATGGTAGTAATTCCGCTGTATAGAGAGGTTTCAATTTGTTGTGGACAGATGTAGTGGATGTGGGTATCAATTCCTCCGGCAGTTACGATATATCCTTTTCCACCGTGGACTTCAGTAGAAGCACCAATGATCATGTTAGGAGATACTCCATCCATCGTATCAGGGTTACCGGCTTTACCGATTCCTACGATTTTACCGTCTTTAATCCCTATATCTCCTTTTACAATTCCCCAGTGATCGATGATTACGGCTCCTGTGATACAAAGATCAAGAACCCCTTCATCTCTTTTGGCGGTAACATTCTGTCCCATACCATCACGTACGGTTTTCCCTCCTCCAAAAACGGCTTCGTCTCCGTAATGGGTGAAATCTTTTTCAATTTCAATAATAATTTCAGTGTCTCCCAGTCTGATTTTGTCTCCGGCTGTAGGACCTAATATATTGGCGTATTGTTTTCTGTCTACGTGTAAGCTCATCTTACTGATTTTTAAAATTTAACTCCTGAACTTTTGCAAGGCTTATTTTTTTCTGATCTTCAGAATCTACCTGTCCATCAACAAGGTTATTGAAGCCCATTGCTTTTTTGGTTCCTCCTATTTCTACCAATTCCACTTCTTTTTCTTCTCCCGGCTCGAAACGTACTGCAGTACTTGCTACAATATTCAGTCTCTTTCCGAAAGCTTTCCCGCGGTCAAAACTCATCGCCTTGTTAACTTCAAAAAAAATGAAAGTGGGAACCTACCTGAATGGGACGGTCTCCTGTATTGGTTACTTTGATTTTGACAGTTTCTCTGCCGTCATTGCAGATAATAGTGCCTTCTTTTACAAAAATTTCTCCTGGTATCATGATAAAATAGGATTAACGGATTGGGTTGTGTACGGTTACCAGCTTTGTCCCGTCAGGGAATGTAGCTTCGATCTGAACATCGTGGATCATTTCTGCCACGCCGGGCATTACATCATCTTTTGTCAAAAGATTAGCTCCTTCCTGCATCAGTTCGGCTACTTTTTTTCCATCTCTTGCTCCTTCAAGCAAAAAGTGACTGATTAATGCGATTGATTCCGGATAATTTAATTTAAGGCCTCTCGCTTTTCTTTTCAGAGCGAGTTCTCCTGCCAGAAATAGCATAAGCTTCTCTGTTTCTCGAGGTGTTAAGTGCATAGTATTTTATTTAAAAATTGGACAAACTATATTCTGTTTGCCTTTCTGAAAAGACAAATAGATCGGTTCAAAAAAATGTAAAAAGGGAAATGATGTTTACGGATCAGTATTACAGAATACAAACCATAACGAATCATTAAAAACTGAAAAATGAGTTTAGCAACCCGCTATTTGCAGGGCATGATACAGAATGTACCTTGGTGCTGTAATATAAATACGGTTTTGAACGACCGCAACCGGAGTATTAAAAGTATATTTCGCAAAGAAGTAATTGAGCCACTGCTGTGCAAGTATTGAATAATCAAATTTCACTTTCTCCCAGTCATTGGAATCCTGTACATCCTGCCCATCTGAAAAACTATAGATTTCAGGCTGGGTCTGCTGATCCGATTTTTGCTGAAGAAGATGGATTTTTGATAAAAGATCGGAGTATGGTTGAGCCTTTACCTTATGTACAAAAAGACCTGTACACAACGCTGAGAAAAATATCACAAAAGAGAAAAATAGGACTCTTTTTTTCATACTGTTAATAATGTGTAAAATTAGACTAATCTGTAATCACAGGCTATCAAAAAAATTATTTAAAATGTTCAAAATCGCAACAAATATAATTTTAACTAAATTTTACATTTCATCATAAATACCTTATTTACAGCACTTAACAGCTATTTATGAACTATGACAAATATTACATTGTCCTTATTCCTGTAATTATATCAGCACAACATTACTTTTCTTTTGTGCAAAGGATTGAACGGATGTATTAAATATTTATAACATTTTACCATTAAAAAAGCATTTTACATTCTTAATCAGCTCAATAATAAGTTTATTTACAAAAATACGCTGCATTTTTTCTTTCCTTATAAATATCGTAAATTTGTATATACTTTAATTAAAAAATAATACAACGTAATATGTCAAAAGCAATTTCGCAAGTACCATTAGCGGTAAACGAGCCGGTAAATTCTTATGAGCCGGGATCTCCGGAAGTTAAAAGCCTTATCAGTACTTATAAAAAGATGTGGGCTGAAAAAGTGGAAATTCCAATGATCATCAACGGAAAGGAAGTAAAGACCGATAAAAAAAGTACAGCTTCAGTCTCCTCAGGATCATGCTCACGACTTCGGATTCTATTACCAGGGTGGTATGCAGCATGTGGATGACGCAATCAATGCGGCATTGGCAGCTAAAAAAGAATGGAATGAACTAGGTTGGGAACAACGTGCAGCCATTTTCCTAAAGGCAGCTGACCTTTTAGCTGGCCCTTACAGAGATGTGATTAATGCAGCAACGATGATCGGACAATCTAAAAACGTACACCAGGCTGAAATTGATTCTGCCTGCGAGTTCATTGATTTCTTAAGATTCAATGTAGAGTTTATGACAGAAATGTATGCTGAACAGCCTGTTTCTGACAATGGTATCTGGAACCGTGTAGAATACAGACCATTAGAAGGATTCTGTTTTGCAGTTACTCCGTTCAACTTTACAGCGATTTCAGGGAACCTTCCTACCTGTATGGCCATGTTAGGAAACGTGGTGGTTTGGAAGCCTTCTGATAAGCAGATCTATTCCGCAAAAGTAATCATGGATGTGTTAACTGAAGCAGGTCTTCCTGCAGGGGTTATCAACATGATCTTTACAGACGGAAAAGAAACGGCTGAAAAAGTATTGGCTCACCCTGATTTTGCAGGTCTTCACTTCACAGGTTCCACAAGAGTATTCCAGGGAATGTGGAAAATGATCGGTGATAATATCCATAACTACAGAACCTATCCAAGAATCGTTGGAGAAACCGGTGGTAAAGACTTTGTCATCGCTCACCCGTCTGCCAACGTAGAAGCAGTAGCTACTGCATTGGTAAGAGGAGCTTTCGAGTACCAGGGACAAAAATGTTCTGCTGCTTCAAGAGCTTATATTCCTAAGTCGCTTTGGGCTGATGTGAAAAAAGTAATGGAAGCTCAGATGAGCACGATCAAAATTGGTTCTCCTGAAGATCCGTCTAATTTCATAAACGCTGTAATCGATAAAAATTCTTTCGAAAAATGTAAAGGATATATCGACAGGGCTAACGCTTCCGGTGAAGCTACTGTAGCTATTGGCGGTAAATATGATGATTCTAAAGGATGGTTTGTACACCCAACAGTTATTGAAACAACAAACCCACAATATGAGAGTATGATAGAAGAGATCTTCGGACCTATTTTATCTGTTTATGTATATGAAGATCAGGACTGGAAAGAAACCTTAAAACTTGTTGATTCTTCTTCTCCTTATTCATTGACAGGTTCTGTGTTTGCACAAGACCGTTATGCAATTAATGAAGCTTTTAAAGCATTGGAAAATGCTTCAGGAAACTTCTACATCAATGATAAACCTACAGGTGCTGTAGTAGGACAACAGCCTTTCGGTGGTGGCAGAGCTTCAGGAACAAATGACAAGGCAGGTTCTAAAATGAACCTTCTCAGATGGACTTCCGTAAGAAGTATCAAAGAAACTTTTGTTTCTCCAAAAGATTACAAATATCCATATCTGGGATAATCATAAGTAATAAAACAGGTAATGAATAATGATTACCTATTTTTCAATACAGCCTCGGAATTTCGATTCCGGGGCTTTTTAATATCAAATAATCCATGACATTTCTATTAAAATTTGACCTTTGATATTATTTTTTTATCTATATTTAGTGATATATACTCAATATTACACAAATATATGATGGAAAAAAAAGTTTCAAACTCTGAAAGGAGCTGGAGGCTTATATAGCGCATAATGAAGTTTTAGACAGCTTTTGTTGTAATATAATCTTAATAAGAATATATCATGATGAAAAAATTTAATCTATTAAAACTATTAGTATGGCTATTATAAAAAAAAGCAAAAAAATATCAATATACAAGTTACCAATAATTATACTTCAATAAGCAAAGTATCTCATGAAGAATCAGAAAAGGTAATCATTGAAGCTACCAAACAAAACCTGGAATTATCCAGTCAAAAAAAGACCATATTACAAGGTTTTGGAAAAGACGGAACAACAGATGATGGAAATACAGAAAAAAATGAAAAAAAATGTTATTGTAATAGGGATTTTACACCTAATGAAATAAAGGACATTGTCATTGCATTAAGAAAGGGGGAAATTATAGGCAGTACAGTCAGGAAAACAATTGAAGAAGTAAATGGTATAAAGAAAACTGTTTTCAAAAAAGTTTCTTTAAGTGTTTATGACATGATTAACACTAAAGATTTATTATTTGCAAATCAATCAGACATAAAAAGAGCGGAACATTTATCAGTGGATGATTCAACTTATGAAAAAGTTACAGATATCATAAACAAATTGCTTAAAACCTATGATATAAATAGTTGTATTAGAAAAATTCATTTTATTGCCCAAGCCTATCATGAGTCTCATAGATTTAGGGCTACATTTGAAGGAAGGACAGAAGCAAATACTCCATCAAATTATAGTGGTGGTTATCATTTTCAAGGAAGAGGTTTTATGCAACTCACTCATGATTATAATTATGTAAAATATTACAATAAGGTTTATGGCACCAAAGAAAATTTAAAAAATAAAAAAATTTTATACCGAGAAACTTATTCCTTTTGCTAAATTATTGGTAACAAATATTGAATATGCATTTGATTCTGCCGGATGGTATTGGAAAAACGATGATGAAGTTAATGCTATCGGAGTTAATATGAATCTAGCTGCAGATCAAGATAACACCTTATATGTATCTCAAGGAATTAATGGAAAAGTAAGATCGCCTAATGGTTTAAAAGAACGAATTAAATATGTAGCAGACCTTAAAGAAATTATGAAATATGAAAATTGTAGCAATAAGAAAAATTAAACTTTTTTATTTTCTGATTTTTATTCTGATTGGAATTATTACTAATGCCCAAAAGATACAGATATGGAATAAAAAATTAAACAAAAATATCATATTACACCAGAAAGTAAGTAACGATAGTACATGGTTACTCATAGATAAAAAAGAAAATAAATGGCTGGGGAAAGATGTAAATATAAAAACTGTAAATTACTGGAATAACGCCCCAATAGACATCACCGCCAATTGTAAGACAAATATTTTAGTAATTAAACGAACTTTTTTAGGGAATAGTATTGTGGGTGATAAACTCTATTTCAGAAAAAACAAGAATAAATATTATTTCCATTCTCTTAAAGAATTTGAACAAAAGAAAAATATAGACTGAAATCAGAAATTAGAACTGGAAAAAACATTCCAAAATTGAAAACATGATGATTAAAGCATTCATTGCTCTATTTTTACTGGCTTTTCATTTTACCTATTCTCAAAATATTGTAGGCAATTATTCTTGTAGTGAATCTAAATGCAAACTCAGCTTAAAAATAGAATCTAACAATCATTTCTCCTTTAATACAAGTAAAAATAAAAGAATAAAAGGAATTGTAAAACTTTCCAAAGAAGATCATGTAACTTATCTGGATTTGGGAAATGGCATAAGTGCAATGTTTGATAAGGATACCATCTCTATTCAAAACTCAGGAAATTCTATGAATCCTTTTGTACGTTTTAAGGAATGTAATGAAATGTATATTCACTTAGTGAAAAAGAATGAACTGTATACTTCTAAAAAGTAAAATACTTGTGCTCCTACTATTATCCTTATTTAGTAATGCACAATATCAGATTATTGCTAAAAAGGATTTAAATTTAGATAAATCTCAGGATGTTATTTATAAAGATTCTATAACCAATAACTTGGTATTTGAATATGCAAAAAATAATAAGAACAAGAAAAATGATACAATATCTTTTTTCTCAAATTATAAAGCAGAGTCAGGGAGCGTAAATATCAACGTAATAAAAAATGTTATCCATATTAAATTTACATATGCACCAAAGTATCTTGACTTTGATATATTGTATTTTAGCTATGATAAAGTTAAAATGGATTGGTTTTTAACTTATCTTTTAAGTTCAAGAACGAATCCCTTAAGTGAAAAACTAATGACTGAAAAATGCCAATACAAGATACCTAGAAAAATGAATGTATCTTTAAAAAACAGCAACTTCGATGAAGTTCAGGAAAAGTTATTGGATAATAAAAAATATATTATAAAATGTTCAAAGCAAAATCTAGAATAATAAAGGGTTTTGGACTTATTATGTAGTTGATAACTTTATTTCAAAAACAAGAATAACTATTATTTCCATTCTCTTAAAGAATTTGAACAAAAGAAAAGTATAGATTAGAAATCTAATGACATTGACATGTGTTCAATAATAAACAGAACTAAGCCTAACATATTTTAACAAACTTTACCTTTTTTTTACCATTTATAAACCTTATTAGGAATAATTGTTGATTTTTTTCTAACACACCCCAAAATAAAATAGTTATGAAAAAGTTTTTGCTGACAGCCATTGGAATAGGAATATTTGCAGTGAGTTGTGGAACCAAAGAATCGACAATGTCAACGGGTAACCGTGATTCAGCAGCAGCAGAGCAAGCGAGAAAAGCACCTGCTACCACTGATACGATGAATACAAAACAGGTCCTTCCTGATACCATCAAGACAAAAATAGATTCCATGGCACAGACTCCTGTCAAATAATTAATATAAACGTTTAACTTAAAATGGAAAATCCGCAGATGAAAGCTCTGCGGATTTTTTATTTATTTTAGTTTTTTTATAGTAGGCTTACAACATAAAGCATCTACAGTACTATTTTATTTTCCTGAATGTAATTCCACCGTGCATATCCATAGTAACTCCATTGATGTCTCCTTTATCATCCAGGGTAAAATTAAAATCGAAATCAGGATTCATTTGCTGTGGAACTTCTTCTGTTAATTCTGAAGCAAAAAGGTCATACTGCCGGTGCATCAATAGAAATTTGAAAGTTGGAAAACGGACGTACAGGTTATTTCCTCCTTTAACAATCGTTAATGTTCCATATCCTTTATTAAAATACTCACCGCAATATAAATCAAGATCATGGGTTGGCTTTTTCTTTTCATTGATAGCCGTCCGGATTCTTTTATGCGGCTTGGCAATATCACCTATACTCTTTTCATAGGAATAAGGTTTGCCATGATCTAACCCAAGCATACGGATTGAAATCATATTGGCAATGGTATTGGATATATCGGAATTCTGCTGATTGCTTAAAACGGCTATCCCCAGTTTTTCAGCCGGAAATAGAAAAATATTAGAATTGAAGCCTGATACTCCTCCAGCATGCCACACCTTATAATGACCTTTGAAAACCTGAGTAAGCCAACCATACCCGCAACCAAACAGGTAATTTTTGGCATCCGGACTGGCCGGAGGAGCGCCATCAATCATGACTTTGGCACTCATTGCATTTCTTATGTATTCTTTTGAAATAAGCTCTTGTTTTTCAAAACTTCCATAGTTTAACCAAAGTCTGATCCAGTTGGCCAAATCAGCTGCAGAACTGTTAACCGCAGCTCCCGGTTTATCATTTTCAGGTCTCTGAAACAGTACTTTCTCAATATTTTTTTGGTAAAGTCCATACGGGTAGGAAAAATCAGGCTGTGTTATCATTTCATCGACAGATGTGCTACTATGATCCATCTTTAAAGGAACAAAGATTTTCTGTCTGATAAGATCATCCCAGCTTTTACCATTTACCTGCTCTGCAATAGCTCCCAGCATGAGATATCCAAAATTGCTGTATTTCCAGCTATTTTTAGGTTCTCCATTTTCTTTGATAAAGGGAAGTCTTTGCATCAGATCTATACGTTTAGATGCGGGAAAGAAAATGTAGGTTCCATCTATACTCCCCAATCCGCTTCTGTGTTCCAGTAAATCTTCGATTGTGATGAGATTGTTCATTCTATCTGTAGAAAATGTCAGGTAAGGAATATATCGTGAAGGTTTATCCTGAATGGATATTTTCTTTTCACTTTCCAACATACCTATTAAGGCGGATGTAAATGATTTGGTATTGCTTCCGATGCTAAAAACGGTATTGGGAGTTACGGGAAGTTTATTTTCATAATCCCTGTATCCATAACCTTTAGAATAAGTGACCTCATTATTTTTGACAATTACTATGGATATTCCTACAGCCTGATAATCTTTCATGATGGCATTGATCTCTTCATCAATTCCCTTAAGGTTTTCTTTTGGCTCCTGGCTCAACGTAAAAGTGTATAATAGCAGGGGCAGCAGGTAAAGTATTTTTTTCATGGTTTTATTTTTTAAGATCAACTGAGTATTGTTCTCTTTATTTTTTCATTGATGATTTGATATGCATAGCATCATATTTTTTCACTCCTCTTATTACATTAAAAACAATTTTATCATAATATGGATCTGATCATCAATAAAAATATTAATATTTTACTATATTTGATTAGACTAACATCAAAAAAAATAAAAATAGTATGAAAAAAAATCTGGATAGTAGCTGTATCAGGTCTTCTTTTCTTGGGAAGCTGTGCTCAAAATAAAGAAAAGAGAGAAGAGTTTAAAGATGAACACAATAAAGAATCTTTGCGAAACAAAATGGGAGATTCAGCTGTAGCTAATTCTGAACCGGCACCCATCGCTGCCGATACCTTAAAAACAAAAACAGACAGTGCCCGTCATAAATAAACCACAAATCCACAGATATTCTGTGGATTTGCACTTAAAAAAAACTTGACTGAAAAAAAACCGGGCAATCAGCCCCGATTGTATGATGTTTCCCTTGGTATAATTCAGATATACAAAAGGTATTATATCTCAAAATAATGAATAATTACCAGCTCCTTATTAAATTTATAGCTGATTCCCTTGTTCTGCTATCTCAGAAATAGCTATTCTTCAAATAAGGAAATACCAAGAGAGTGATGATGATCATAGTTCCGTAAGATTGGCGCAAAGATAGGTTAGCAGACTGCTTAAGAGAAATAATAGGTTATCCATTTTCATGAAAATAGTAAGATAGAGTTAAAAAAAATAACTAATTTTTTAATTATTTTCAGGAAATTAACCATTTTTAGCTGATTGATTTTCAGCTTCAAGGTATTTAATATAGGCTGAAGGAGAGAAATCAGTAACAGCTTTAAATACGGTTGCAAACTTGCTGTGGGAAGAAAAACCACATTCATCAGCCAGAATACTTATTTTATATTGTCTGTATTTTTCATCATTAATCAATTTATCTACAATATAATTGATTCTTAACCGGTTGATGTACGTTTTAAAGTCAGCATTTTTATGCTTATTAATCACATAGGAAAGATATTTGGTATTGGTGCTGAGTTCACCGGCCAGAAAAGAAAGAGACATTCCTTTACTGTTATAAAGGTTTCCTTTTTCAAAGCTTTCGAGAAGTTCAAGCAATTTGGATTCTGTTTCGGAGGTCATCAGGGATTCGTTTCTTTTTCGGTCATCCTCACTGTCTTTTTCATCTATTTCCTCTACTGAAATATTGGAAAATTCCAGGTTATCTGCTTTTTTCAGCACCTGTCCGCTATTGGCTATGGGTTGTAAACGGGCTCTTATAATATTCCTGAATTTTGAGTATTGTCTTTTCTGCCTGGTTCTAAAGAAAGTGATCAAACCAACTAAGGATACCAACAAAACTATAATGGTTGTATTTTTAACGATATTGAGTCTGCTCTTTTTGTTATTCTTATTTTCTGAAGGCTCCAGGTTTTTCAATACAAATCCGTGGTTACGGGCCGAAATACTATCGTAGGCCCTTACATATTTCACAGCATATAAGGAAGCTTTAAAATTATCACCGGTTCCTTCATAGTAATCATTAATATTAGAATAAACAGCTTTTTTCAGTTTGATGCTTCTGGATGTATCAGCAATTTTCTCAGCTTTTTTAAGATATAGTTCAGCATCTTCCCAGTTTTTTTGTTTCAGGCGGATTCCCCCCAAACCATTATAAACCAGGCCCAGAATGCAGCTTCCCTTTGTAAGAAGTCTTTCAGCTTTCCGGTAATAGTTTTCAGAAACAGCATAATCATTAAGCTTAAAATACACATCGCCCAACAACTGATAGGAAGCCGCTTCGGTCCTGTCTTCATTCTGGGTGTTTATTTTCTCAAAACACTTCAATGAAACTTCAATATACCGTATAGCCTCTGAATAGTTTCCCTGCTCCATTTCATAGTAAGCCATTTCCTGGTTGAGCAGCCCTGCCATCTCATGACTCTTGTGTCTATCACTGATCTTTTGGGAAGCTTCTAATCCTTTTACAATATATTTTTTTGATCTTTCATGAAGACCTACCTGGCGGTACTGCCTGGCCAGGAGCCTGCTCACATAAGCCATCCACTCCTGGTCATTCATCTGATTGATGAGAGAGTACGCATTTTCACTATAACAGATTGCTTTTTTAAAATCTCCGCCAAAATGGTACAATTCTGAAGAAAGTATAAGACTCTTTACCTTTTCCAATGGTTCTTGTGCCGATATATAGAGAGAATCAGCAGTTCTGATTGCTTTTGGTAAATCTTTATGGGAAGTAACAACAGAGGTTCTTTCACAGATCTGATCGAAATTATTCTTTTTTTGTCCTAATAAGGAGTTTGCTGTGACAAGCAAAAACAAAAGCTGCAGTAAATTTTTAGACATAAAAAAACAAATTATTATTTTTATAATAATTCATCATTTCTTCTCTGGGTGTCTTTTTGTTTTTTACAAAACTACTAATATTTTATTTTTTATTAAAATATTCAACTGTAATTTAATCATTTAAACTAAAATAGCCATTTATGTTAATTTTAATAATAAGCTCAAAATAATAAATGATCATCTTTCCTATCAGATATACTCTGTCATAAAATCAACCTTCCCAAAGAATTATTTTTAATCTGATCAACTTAATTGTCATCATATTTATTACATTTGTAGTGAATGAATAAAAAGTTTTTATGAAAAAAATAGCATTATTTTCTTCTTTATTGATAGGAGCCCTGGCGCTGGCACAGGGAATCAAATTTGAAGACAGTAACTTTGCCACTATCCTGGCGAAAGCAAAAAAAGAAAACAAACTGGTATTTGTAGATGCCTATGCCTCCTGGTGCGGACCATGTAAACTGATGGTAAAAAATATTTTCCCCCTTCAGAGTGTGGGTGATTATTACAACTCACATTTCATTAATGCTAAAATTGATATGGAAAAAGGAGAAGGAATAGCCCTTGCAAAAAAATATAATGTAAAGGCATTCCCAACTTATTTATTTATCAATGGAGATGGTGAAGCTGTCCACAGAACATTAGGATACGTGGAGGAAAAAGACTTTATCCAGTTTGCAAAGGATGCAGAAGATCCTAACAAAAGGCTTACTGCTTTAAAGCAAAAATTTGAAAACGGTGAAAAAGATCCTGAAATTTTTGAAAAATCTTGCAGGACTTACCATGTACAATGATGCTGATTTTGCAGGAAAAGTCATGAACCGTTATTTCCAGCAAAAAACAACACTTGATCAGGAAGATATTCAGATGTTGCTTTCAGGTACCCAAAGTACAGACAGTCCTCTGTATACCATTTTCCATGAAAAGAAAGCCGATATCATAAAGTTTCTTCCTGAAGATAAGTATGAAAAATTCGATAAGAACATAAAGCTGAATACTGTTGCCAAAAAGGCCTATAACGCGGATACAAAAACCTGGAATGATAATTATTTTATGACTGAAGCCCAGAAATTCTTAAGCAAAGAAGAAGCTGAGAAGATCTATAAAAGAATGAAGGCTAACAGGGCATTAAAGAATAAGGATATTCCTGCGTACGAAAAACTGATCCTTGAGTTGTATAAAGATACTTCTGCTGCAAGCTCTGAAGAATTGAATTCCCTTGCATGGAACTTCTTTGAAAATGTAAACAATAAGGCTTCTTTGGAAAAAGCTATTGCCTGGGCGCAGGAATCTGTAAAGAAAGACCAGAACTACGCCAATACAGATACACTGGCTAATCTTTACAATAAAATCGGGGATAAGAAAAATGCCAAACTATGGGCTGAAAAGTCTATTGAGTTGGCAAAAAGCACCGGAGAGGATTTTTCAGACACTGAAAAATTACTGAAAAGCTTATAATAATATAAAAAGCAAAAACCGCAGGAGACTCTGCGGTTTTTTTATTGTATAAATCCCCTTAGCTCTTAGATTTTGTTTCTAATTTTAAGATATCGGAAAATGATTCTGTCTTCAACACAATGCTTTTAACTTAAAATACTAAAGTGTTCAAAACTTTTGAGACTTTGTGGTGGAGTTCTAACCACTGATGACACAGATTGACACAGATGTTTACGGATAGCTTTTAGTACACAAATAAAGCAAATACAGTGATTCGTTGTCTTCTATTAATATTCAAAAAGGACACTTCCCCATGTAAACCCGCTTCCGAAAGCAGAAAGAAGCACCAGATCCCCTCTCTTAATTTTTCCCTGTTCGATCGCCTCGCTTAAAGCAATTGGAATAGAAGCAGCTGTAGTATTCCCGTATTTCTGGATATTATTAAATATTTTATCATTCGGTAAACCAAACTTCTCCTGAACAAACTGTGCAATTCTCAGGTTAGCCTGATGTGGAATAAACATATCCAGATCCTCAACAGTCTTTCCGGCTTTATTAAGCGCTTCCATCATCGTTTCCGGGAATCTTGTGACTGCATGCTTGAAGACAAAGTTTCCATTCATAATCGGGTAAACTTCTTTATTCGTCACATGTTCAGGTTCTTTTCTCATTCTGTCACTCCATCCGAATTTAGAACCAGGGAACTGCGTGCACAACTCATCTGCATATTTTCCCTCAGAATGCATATTTACAGCCAGAATATCTCCTGCATTTTCATCTTCAGTTGCAGAAAGTACAACGGCTCCTGCCCCATCTCCGAAAATTACAGAAACCCCTCTTCCTTCGTCAGAAAAATCTAATCCGAAAGAATGAACTTCTGCTCCTACAACAAGTATATTTTTATAAGTCCCGGATTTAATGAATGCATTGGCGACACTCATAGAATATACAAACCCGGAACACTGGTTTCTTACATCTAATGCTCCGATGGTATCACAGCCTAACATATCCTGCAGCAATACTCCACATCCGGGAAAATAGTAATCGGGAGAAAGGGTTGCAAACACAATATAATCTATATCTTTGGGAGTAAGACCTGCATTCTCAAGCGCTTTTTCAGCAGCCTTACAACCTAAATATGCAGTGGTCTCCTGGGAATCATTTCTGTTTTTTCTGTGTCTTCGTTCCTTGATGCCTGTTCTCTCTGTAATCCATTCATCATTAGTAGTCATTAGTTTGGCTAAATCATCATTTGTAACAACGTTATCTGGAACATAAAATCCCACACCTTTTATTGTACTTTTAATCATATAGTTTTATAATTTTGGCAAAGATAGAACTTATTTAACACATAGTATTTCAAAATATTAGTATTTTTACTTTATGCCAATTGATACAATATACAGAAGCACCCACTGCGAATGGGTAGATGTAGAGGCTCCTACTGCAGAAGACCTGAAATTCCTTCATGAACGATATGAAATCAACAATCTTCTTCTGGAAGACACCATAGATCCCAATCACCTTCCGAAATATGAAGAAGATGGTAGTGTGAAATTTTTCCTTCTTCGTGAAAGCACGGAACTGGAACGAAAAAAACCTCAACACAATCAGTGATATCAGTACAAAAATTGCGATTTTTTTGCTGGACAAAACGATTATCACCATTCACAGGATGAAAACCAGGAGTATTTCTGAAACGAAAAAAAAAGCTTACAGGATCACAGGAAGAAACAACTCCGGAAAAAGTTGCGTTAATGATTGCCATCTTAATTATGAAAAGTTTTGATGATGAATCTATCAGCCTGCTGGAAACTATGGATAATATTGAAAATGAAATCTTCCTGAAAAACACCAATCATACCAGCCAGATCAGAAGGTTGTACAAGCTGAAACGAAAATCGGGACTCAATTCCCGGGTTCTGGTTATTTCTACGGATGCCATTGATAAATTCAAATTATTAAATTTACAGGATTCCCAGATTGTTGACTTAAAAGACAAGCATAAAGATGTAGTTGCGGATTTTGACCATTTAAACGCCCAGATTACCAACCTTATTTCCATGTTTCTTGCACTCTCTGATCAGAAAGCCAATCAGGTGATGAAAGTTTTGGCTATTTATTCAGTATATTTTTTACCGATAACATTCATCGCCGGGGTTTACGGGATGAATTTTGATAATATGCCTGAGCTTCATCACAAATATGGCTATTACTTTACGTTAGGAGGTATGGCACTGGTTGTTATCAGTACGTTTATTTATGTGAGACGCAGACAATGGTGATTTTTACAGATAGATTCTATATTTCTCGCAGATTCACTGATTACGCAGATGATTATTGAATATCGTGCCTAATCTTATTGATCTTAAGTAACAATCTCTGATTTTTTCTTTGTCATCAATCCTGGCTATTAACAATCTTTAATAAACAGGTTTAGGGTGTCCAAATAAATAGTAATTTAGAGATTGCTTCTCCTATGGTTCGTAATGACCTGTAAAAACGATTACAAGCAAAAAACTTAAGCCTATGAAAACTGAAACCCTTAATAAAATTCTGGAAGATGATTCCCTTTCACAGGCGTCTAAAGACAAGCTTGCTGCTTTGCACGGGAATATTTCTGCCAAAGAATTTTCTGATCTGTTGGATGCGGAGGGCAATCAGTATATAGAATTTGTACAGGAAGGAGGCGGTGTCTGGGGAAGCGCCCTGGTAGGTTATCTTTATGGATTGGAAATCTTCGGGATCCGATTTTTGAAAGTAGCGGGAACCAGTGCCGGAGCCATCAATACCATGCTTATTGCAGCCTGCAAAACAAAGGAAGAGCCTAAAAGTGAGCTAATCAAAGAAATTCTGTTCAGCTGGGATTTTGCTGATTTTATGGATGGGAAAACGTATGTAAAAACAACGCTGCATGCGATGCTCAACAATAAAAATTTCTTCAGGATCAATGCTATCATTGCAGTTATTTTGTTCATTATTCTTATCAGCATCCCCTTTGCTGCTCCCTCAGAAAGCATTCTGAGTGCAAAACTAATGTTTTTAATCCCTTTGATTCCGGCAGTTATTCTTTTTTTCTGCATCAAAAAATTATACAACAATTTCAGAAAAGAGAACAGCGGGCTTAACCCGGGAAATGTTTTTCTGAATACGATGAAAACAGCTCTGGATAGCTTTGGAATCAAAACGGTAGCAAATCTCAATGAAAAGTTTATACAAAAAGAGTATGGCCTCAACCTCAGCTACCGGTATGGGAACGGACAGGAATATTATAACCTTACTTTAGCGGGTATTGAAAAAATCAAAGCTAAAAATCTGGAACATATTGATCAGACAAGATATAAGATTTTTTATGACAGTGCAGTTAATAATGATTATTATAAAAACAATCCATTTTATCTCCTCCGGTCGGAATATGTTATCATTACTACGGATATCAATGCCAAAATAAAGGTAGAGCTGCCTACTATGGCTAATTTATACTGGTCTGAAGAGGAACTGAAACACATAAGCCCGGCAGAATTTGTGAGGGCATCCATGTCTGTTCCTTTTTTCTTTGAGCCTTTTCAGAAAAGAATTAATAAGGATGAAGATTCTGTGAAGTATGCCTGGAAATTCTGGATGAATACCCAACAGGAAAACATTAATCCTGTGGGAGTTTTTATTGACGGTGGCAGCATTTCCAATTTTCCTATTGATCTGTTTCATGCTGATGAAGTTTTTTATCCCAGAATGCCTCTTTTCGGGGTACAGCTGACAAGTGATTCTGATCTTCTTTCTGAAAAGGGAAAAACCAGCGGGGAAATCCTTAAAACTCCTTTCAGCTACGCCGGAAATATTATCAGTACTTTAAAAGGGTTTAATGATAAAACCTTTCTTACCAAGCATAGTTTCTATCGTTTATACAGTATACAAACCGTCAATTGTGGCACCAGCAGCTGGCTGAATTTCTTTATGAAGCAGGAAGAGAAAGAGGATCTTTTCAACAGAGGCTTTCAGGCAGCCCTTGACTTCCTTAATCAATTTGACTGGGAAAAATACAAAGATGAACGCATGATGCTTACCATGAAGGAGAAAAAAATACTGAAGGAAGAGGATACACCGACGGTGGGGTAAGTTTTTTTTAAGTATTTTAGCCCAAAGAATCAACAGAGGTTTGAATAATGACGTGAACCGTTCACAAAAAATTCGGAACAAATCTGGATTCACGAAAACTTACACACCATGGAGATACAAAATTCATTGAAAAAAGAAACAACTGAAAGGCTTGCTTATCTTTTTTTCATGGACCAGTATTATTACTCAAAAGAATACCTACAAGCAGTCCGGGAAGAATTACAGGACAGGAATTACAATTTCAATAACCTGAATGAACATTTATACATCCGATATTTCATGGAAGATCTGTATATAGGCTGGAGAAAGGAAGCAAAAAGAATGTTTGCAGAACTTTCCGCCAATGGATGGACCTATCAACAGCCGATATATTATAAATATTCATGGGGTTCTTTTACCATGAAAGGATTCCATACGGATGCTCATGAGCTATTGCATTCCATTCTGAACAAATATTTGAATATATACGGGGAAACCTGCTCTTCCTGTGGAAGCAAAAAACAAGTGTCCGGATCATTGGAAGAACCTTTATGCAGAAAATGCGAACTTAAAATACTAAAAAAGAGACGAATCAAAAATATCAATAAGTTTGGTTTCACTTATTATCGTAACAAGTTTCAACATGTTTTATGGACAGAAATCAAAAGAATAGAATTTGTGGTCACTGATGATCATTCTTTTGGTATTACCTTGAGCAAATTAACCGAGAAGGAAGAGCTGGAAAAAGAATACGATGAACATGATACAATCTCATTCCATAGTGATTCCTGTAATTTCTTCAAGCTGGTGACAAAGATTCCAAAAGAACTGCTTACGGAGCATCAATACAGGGAAATCCATAATATTTGCAATCATTTTGAAAAATGTATGGTCTGTCATCGAAAATCGGTGTTTGACGACCAATGTCTCATTTGCAGAAATAAAATAAGTTTCATTGAGTCTCCCAGCTCAAAAAGCCTGGAACGTTTCAAAACCAAAGCCGGAATATTGGCGTATAGGCAAAAAGATTTCAAAAGAATGTTAAAAGTGCTGCCCGCGTACAAATATTCTTACGAAACCGACTCTTTTTTCAAATCAAAATAACGGCAATTATGGGTGGGTTTATAGAATTATACAAGATTGATAAAGTTAAAATCAAAGAAAACCTGTATCCAAAAATTTCAGATACAAGTCTTCCTGATGTGTTTCTGGAGACCATTGATAAAAGGTTTGGAAGCTTTCGTGACTTTCTGAAGAGCGAACCTGAATTTTCTGCTATATCCTATGAAAGTATTCTGAAAAAACTTCAGCAAGAAAATTATACTTTAGAAAACGAAGAATTTACTGCTCTTTTTGATTGGTTTACCTGGTATTATCAAAATGATCATGAAGGAGATGAAGAAATATTTGCCCATCATGGATTCATCAGCATCTGGCATCTGACTACCCGCTATGAAGTTCCGCTTCTCTTTTCAGTTACAGCAATGGGAATTGAAGAATTTTATATTCCGCTTCTTGATCATGCTCAGGAACTGACAATTGACAGGATCTTAAGCAGTAATGATCTTCTGCTTATGGTTGATTACCTTATTCTTCTTTCCTTTAAAGTAGCTGTTTATATGGATTCTCCGGATGTAGAGCTAATGAGACAATCACTTGAAATCTCAAAGTTTGACACGTCTTTTAATCTTCATATCAGTACAGAAAAACATTTAAATACCTATCTTCAGGACCATGATTACATGTACCGTAATGAAATGACACATCTCCTTGAAGGAGGTTATGAATATATTCCCGGAATCATGATGAACATTAAAGAGAATCTTGGCAGTTATGAAGGGCCAATTTACCTTGACCAAAGCTACTAGTCGAAAGTGTATTCAAAAAATCAAGATACATAGGAACACTCTTTTCAATCCATTTATCCGAAGAGTGACGTTCTATCCCGTAATAAACAAATGGTTCTTTATATTCTGCCTTTATATAATCAAAGGTCAGCTCATAAGGCCTGAAAAGTTCCTTCATTGTATATTTATATTTTCCTGAAGCAGAATATCCTTCTTCATCAATTCCTGCAGTCACAGCCAAAGTCATTCTTTTTCCGGCCAGTTTATAGCCGCTGTTGCTTCCGTAAGCCCAGCCATGCAAAATAACTTCATCTAACCATTGTTTCAGAAGTGGCGGACTGCTGAACCAGTAAAATGGAAACTGGAACACAATCGTATCATGAGCTTCCATAAGTGTCTGTTCCTTCGCTACATCAATTTTACCATCAGGATAAGCTTCGTACAGCTGGTGAACGGTATATTTTTCAGGGTATTTTTTCAGTTCTTCAATCCATCTTTTGTTGATGACAGATTTTTCAATGTCAGGGTGTGTTACAATCACTAAAGTCTTCATTATATTTAAATTTCTACAGCAAAATTACGGTACATAACCTACATTTCGTACATTAGCAACCAATTGTATGGTACTATAAAAAATGTAAGTAATGACCAAAATAAAGGAAACCTCAACCAATTTTGCCAATAAAAAAGCTCTTGCAGACGAATGTCCGGAAGTTTATGCATCCAACATCATCGGTGGTCAGTGGGCGCTTGCCATCTGCTGTTATCTGATTAATGGGAAAATGAGATTCGGGGAGCTCAAAAAAAAGCTTCACAATATTACTGAGCGTATGCTTACCTTACAGCTCCGTAGGCTGGAAGCAGACAAAATTATTACCAGGACGGTTTTTGCTGAAGTACCTCCAAGAGTAGAATATGAGCTTACCGAAATCGGGTATAAACTGAGACCCATTATACAGGAATTTGAAAAATGGGGAAAAGAGCACAAAGAAATAACCCATAAAGAAGACCTGTCTAAAAGCTAAAACTATATGAAATGACAAGTGAGCCTGTTATTGTATGAGATTCCATTTATCATTCCATAAGTCTAAGTTATCTGTTGCTTATTATTTTCCACAAAGGTTTCTGAGCCAAAACTTTTGAGTGAATGGGGCAATTTTCAGCATGGGCACCTTCCAGATATCCGGTACTCATCAGGAATTCATTTACAATCTCCCCACCGGTAAATTTGAATGTTTTTTTGAAAATTTTCATCCATTCGGGTAAAGTTTTAGGGTGATGATACTCCAGCCATTTTTCAAATGACCCGAATTCTTTCTGAAGTTCAATAATAGTTTTCGCATTTTCAATTGCTGCATTCACTTTTAACTTATTCCTGATAATACCACTGTCATTCAGCAACCTTTCACGATCCTCTTCTGTGTACGCAGCAATCTTGTGAATATCGAAGTTATCATAGGCCTTCCTGAAACTCTCCTCTTTTTTCAAAACCGTTTCCCAGCTCAAACCTGCCTGGTTGATCTCCAGGATCAGTCTGCCAAATAATTCATTATCATCATGGATCGGGAATCCATAATAGTTATCGTGGTAATTTTTATGCAGCTCTTTTCTGCTTTCAGGCTTCATTGCTTCAATAGCTAAACAATAACTCATCTCAGTATGCTGTTTTAAAGTTTAAAATAATGGCATAAAGATAAGCCGGGATTGTGACAACTGTTAGTCAGTAGGGTTTATTTTTAAAGAAAGGAAGCGGGAGGCTGGAAGATGGGAGTTATATAGGCATGAAATTACCTATGAAAGTAAGAAAATTTTCCTCCTCTCGAAGGGGCGGCAAAAATTCAAAGAATTTTTGCCGCGGTGTTTTTCTATGGAAAAAATCACAGAGTATTCTCCGGAAATCTTTAAGCTCATTGATACCTGTTCCCACTGTTTATGTGTTGAGAATTTTTAAGATTTATTGAACTCAAATTAAAATAAAGTGTAGTTTTGTAATAATGCCAGGTACCAGTATCCATATCAGGACGTATAAAGCAATCATCACGATGCTTATATTGGCGTTTTCATTATCGCCATGCTCTTTAAAAAGAGATCTTCTTGATATTTTTGACATCCAGTACATCAGTGGCCTTAATAAAGTAAAAACCACCACAGGACTTTCCTTAACCTGTGATACTCCTACCACTTCCTCCACCGTAACTATTTCAAAAGCTAAAGCAAAATACAAATACAAAGGATCTCTTCCAGACCTTAATGCTACAGTAAAAAATATAGAGGAAGAAAATCTCAATTTCAATAAATACTCAGGCCGTTCTACCGGAAACAGCCCACCGAAATATATTTTATATAAAAGACTGAAGCTTAATCTGGTTTAATTTTTTTAAGCCAATTTAAAATCAGTTTTTTTACAATACAATATTAATTTCAATGAAACATACTACAAACAGCCGGTCTTATGATCTGGCAGGATTATATACTTTATCCCTCCGCATGGTAATCGGGTGGACCTATTTTTCAGCATTCTGGCGCAGACTTGTCCTTGAAAACAAACTTATCCCCGACGAAAAGGGATATATCGGAGAAAAATTCAATCACTTTTTGCCTAACGCTTTAGGAATAAAACCTGTTATTGAATATCTGGTAACCCATCCTGATGCTTTACAGCGGTCTATGATGATCTTTACCATAATTGAAGCCATTGTGGGATTGTTTATCATTTTAGGCTTCTTTACCCGGCTGATGAGTATAGGGATTTTCAGCCTGGCATTAGGAATTCTGCTTGGCTCCGGGTGGTTGGGAACCACTTGTCTGGATGAATGGCAAATAGGTGTTCTTGGGATTGCAGGAGGCTTTGTTTTATTCCTCACAGGAAGCGGGCCCTACTCTATGGATCATTATTTTATCAGAACCAACAGGAAATTTACTCAGAAAAAATGGTTTTGCTGGCTGGGCTCAGGGATTTTGCCTGTTCCTAATCTGAAACATTTTGTGCTGGCAGGTTCCCTTCTCATCTTTGCCCTTACTTTGTATACCAATCAATACTTTCATGGAGGCGTGTGGGGAACATTGCATAATAAATCTGTAAAACCTGAACTTGAGATTTCCAATATCTCACTTCACCATCCGGATTTGCAATTTCAGGTTTATAGAACTGAAGGAGCTGATGTATACGGATCTTTTGTGATAGGAATCCATATCCTGGATAAAGACGGAAATATTTTAAAAGAATGGGATTACCGGCAACTCTCAAAGTTTCCTGAAGGAAATATCCGTAATCAGTATGTTGCTAAAATAAAGCCGGGAAAATACAGTCTTGTTGTTCCACTTGGTGCCAGAGCAGATATCACAGTGAATATTGATGACATTCTTCAAAAAGATAAAATACATGCGATAAAACTGGTTGATATCAGTGGTGTTGAATGGACTGAAAACATCCAGTAAATTATCATTTTTAAGTGTTGGCTAAAGCCAATAACGGATTATAATAGAGTAATGGCGGGCTAAAGTCCGCCATTACTGAATTTTAAAATCAAGAATCTGTTATTTCCCGGATATGGTAGTTAAGTAACAGCAGGAGCTATCTGAATGAAGTTTCAATACTTTCATTTCAAGTAAAACATCCAGCCCCATAGTATCGCAAACACCTTGTACAAAAGGTTTTATGACCGGCCATTTTAACAGTCTGTCAATGTCAAGACTTTGAGCAATTTTGTGGTAGCGGTCTACTCCTTGTATCAACAATTCAACTTTGTGATCATTTAATTCTTTAAACTCGAAACTATATTCGGGACTGGATGTAAAAACTGCTCCTATTAATATTTTTGCTACCGCAGGAATACCGGGTTTGAGATGGGGTTTTGCGGCTAAGTTCCGTGAAGCCATTGTAGACCCCAGATTATACATGAAAGCACTCGAAAGTTTGTCAACCGCTTCACTGCCCATATTTTTTTCAACTTCTTTCAGCAATCCTCCATAGAATCCGCCTGTTATATCTGAGAGACGCTGAACCAGTTCTGTGAAAGTCCCAGGAAAAAAATCTGAAATGATCTGCTCCTTGTCCATTCCGGGAAGGTAAATATCATTTTTCCGGAAGTCTGATAAGGCAACAAACGTTTCTGGTAGTTTCCCTGCATTCATAGGAAAAGTTTCTATGCTGACAGAGCTCTGCCCAGGAGTATCATAACTGTTATGATTGGTTTTCATGATGTCGTTAGTTTATAGTTTTTAAAAGGAATACAGGGTTAATTTCCTAAGCTGTGACTTCCCTGCTATCCATTCATTATCTTGTAAAAAATAAATGTTTTTTATAATAAAACCTGCCAAGCATATGGTATAGGGTTGCAGACAGCAGATAATATTTTATCCGGTACAGAGGTAGATATTATCAATAATGTTATCAATTGGTATGCCTTAAAAAACGCCGTTGGAAAAACGCCGGTATTTACCTTTTGAAAAGGTATGCTGAAGGTGAGGGAATCTATTCATATTTTTGCATTTGGTACTGTAAATTTAAAAAAAATAAATAAATTCTCCAACAGGTGATATTGCTTTATTGAAAAATCTACAATTTATTAATGCAAAATAACACATCGTTAATATTGCAGCATAAAAAAACCTTCGAAAACTTCCGAAGGTTTTATAATTTAGTGCATGGCTTCACTCAAATCTATTTTTTCTTTACTTTTTCTTTCTTTAATAAACAAGATAAACGGAATGCATATTAAAAATATTACGCCGAGGTAAAGAAATACATCCATATACGACAATACTGTTGCCTGTTTGGTTACGGATAGATCCAGCATTTTATAAGCAGCGTTCATTGCTGCATCAGGGGTCATTCCCTTAGCTACAAAA
Source organism: Chryseobacterium sp. P1-3 (assembly GCF_000738495.1). Taxonomy (NCBI): domain Bacteria; kingdom Pseudomonadati; phylum Bacteroidota; class Flavobacteriia; order Flavobacteriales; family Weeksellaceae; genus Chryseobacterium; species Chryseobacterium sp. P1-3. The sequence continues at coordinate 488,228 of NZ_JPEQ01000004.1, read as the reverse complement.
CTTGCTTTCAGTGCATTCAGTCTTTGCTGAACATCAAAACTGTTTTCGTCCAGGTGGGAAATTAAGTTATTCCTGTATTTCTGGCCGGCATTGGCAATAAAAGTAGTAATTGCTGCAATACCAAATGATCCGCCCAGCTGTCTCATCATTCCTGTAAAGGCTGCTCCCTGACCAATTTCCTGACCTTTCAGGGTACTCAATGACAAAGAGGTAATCGGAATGAACAATAACCCAAGGCCTGCCCCCCGTACGATCAACATCCAGAAGAAAGCATCTTTACTGGTGTCAGGGGTCAGAATTTTATACCCCCAGAAACTATAGATAAAGAAGATAAACAATCCCAAGGAAACTAAAATCTGCTGTTTGGCACCTTTTGTCAGCAATTTTCCGATAATAGGCATCATGAAAGCTGTCGTGAGGGCGGCAGGAATCATTAACGCTCCGGACTGAAGTGCCGTCCAGCCCAGGATACTCTGTGTATAAAGCGGAACGATGAATGTGGAACCATACAATCCAAACCCTAACACAAATGACATCACCGTTCCGATTCTTAAATTACCATTTTTCAATACCCTGAGCTCTACGATCGGATACTTGAAAGTAAGCTCCCTCCATAGGAATAATATAAATCCCAGCACAGCTGCTACGGTAAAGGCTACAATCATTCCGCTGGCAAACCAGTCTTCTTCATGGCCTCTTTCCAAAATGAACTGCAGTGATCCTACGGTCACAGCCAGTAAGGCAATCCCAATCCAGTCAACATCCGAAACTTTACGTTTTTCAGCATATTTCGGACTTCTTACAAATTGCAGTGTCATCAGAGTTGCTGCAATCCCGATAGGAATATTGATATAAAAAATATACGGCCAGCTATAGTTATCCACGATATATCCTCCAAGGGGTGGCCCTAACGTAGGCCCGATAATCACCCCCAAACCATAAATAGCCTGAGCCATACTTCTTTTTTCAATCGGATAAGACTCTGTAATAATCGTCTGCGAGGTAACCAATAAGGCTCCTCCACCGATTCCCTGCATCAATCTGAAGAATACCAGTTCCCAGATGTTGGTAGCATTTCCACATAAAAATGAAAATACGGTAAATATGATAATGGAGGCCGCAAAGTAATTTCTACGTCCGAATTGCTGGGAAAGCCAGCTCGTCATCGGTACAATAATTACGTTCCCAATGGCATAAGCGGTAATTACCCAGCCTACCTCGGAAAGAGTGGCCCCCAGGTTACCCTTCATTTCGTTAAGGGCAACGTTTACAATCGTGGAGTCCACAATTTCAAGCAAAGCACAAAGGATCGCCGTAATCGTAATGATTACCCTCCTGGCTCCATATTCTACTAATGATTCTTGCATAAGTTTTGTACGAGTGTTTGTATGAATGTAAAATGTACGATGTATTAATGATCTTAATAGACTTGGCTTTAGCTATTTTAAGCGAAGTTCTATTGATCAACCTTTCTGATTTTATTTCAAATCAGCTATTAATACACTACATAAGTACATGAAGACTATTTAAGCGAAACTTCTGCTTTCACATTCATTCCTGTTCTCAATCTTTTTGCAATATTCTTATCAAGGTTTACAAAATCAATTTTTACAGGAAGCCTCTGAACAACTTTTACAAAGTTACCACTCGCATTATCCGGAGGCAATATTGAAAATGTAGCTCCCGTTGCCGGAGAGAATGAGCTTACCACTCCTTCAAATTCTTTATCTGGGAAAGCATCAATTTCAATTTTCACTTTTTGTCCCTCCACCATTTTATCTACCTGGGTTTCTTTAAAATTGGCAACTACCCATTTCTGGTCATTTTTAACCAAAGCAAACAATTGGGCTCCTGCCTGCAGATACTGACCTGCCTGTGTTGGTACTTTTCCCACGTATCCATCCTCAGGAGCCAAGATTACAGTATATGACAAATTTAATCTGGCATTTTCCACATCCACCTCTCTTTGTTTGGCTACAGAATTGGCTACACTGATCTGTTGTGAACTAGCTGCAGTCTGAGAAGATGCAATAGTGGTCTGCTGAGCGATCTGGTTTCTTTGCTCAACCAACACCTGAAGCTGTTTATCTGCAGATTGTTTTGCCGCCAGAGCCTGCTCATATTGCTGCTCCGTTATAGAATGATCTTTTACAAGGTTGGCATATCTTTTCAGGTCCTGTGAAGTTTTCCATACGTTTACCTTTGCCGCTTCAATCTGGGCGTTAGCCGTTGCTACAGCTGCCTCTGAACTGTTGATATTTTTAGAAGTAGCAGTAGTGGTAGCTTCCGCAGTAGAAATATTGCTTCTGGCTGTAGTCAAAGCTGCCTGTGCCTGTTCAAGAGCCATCTTCTGGTCCCTGTTATCCAGAATTACCAGGGTATCGCCTTTTTTAACGAACTGGTTGTCTTTTACCTTTACTTCTGCCACATATCCGGATATTTTAGAAATTACCGGGGCCATATTCGAAGCAATCTGAGCGTCATCGGTTTCTTCATGGTACTGCCCGTAAGTATAGGCTCTGTAACCATAGATTCCTCCTCCGATTACTACAGCTGCTAAAATGATAGGAAAAACTAAGCTTTTTTTCTTTTTAGGTTCAGCTGCCTGTGTATTATTATTTTCCATGTTGATTTCGATCTGATTATTTAATTGTTAAAGTTCCTGTTGTCTGTAATAGTTTTCTGTACGCCAATGCAGCGTCTGCTTTTGCATTGATTACCCCGATATTGGCAGCAATCTGAGCTGCATCTGCATCCAATAACTCGGTCATCGTAGCAAGGCCGTTGTCGTATTTATTTTTGGTAATTCTGTAATTTTCATTAGCCTGTTCCGCAGATTTTTCAAAAACTGAAATTCTCTTTTTTGAATAATCATTATTCTGATATTCCCTGTTGACGTCAAGCTTAATATTATCATTCAGTAATTCATCCGTAGCCGCCAATTGTTTTTCTCTGGCCTGGGACTGCCTCAATGATGAATTTTCTTTCCAGATATTGGACAGGTTATAAGATATTCCGACTCCCACGTTCACAGCATTATATACGGTAAGAAATTTCGGAATGTCTGCTGCTACATATCCTCCTGTAAAGGCTATGGATGGTAGATTTTCAGCTTTTGCAGCCCTTGTTCCCAATTCTGCTGCTTTTCTTTGCTGGGCCAAAGCCTGTAAATCCTTGCGGTTTTCTCTGGCCTGATTTACGTAAAAATCTACGGGTTTGATATCTGCTCCTTCTTCAATATAATTCTGATCCACTTCTATTTCAGTTGTTTCAGGAAGTCCCAGCAGCAAATCCATATTGATATTGGCAATATTGTAGTTATTTCTTGCTTCCAACAGCTGAAGTTCAATATTTGAAGTCTGAAGGTTTGCTTTTAACCTGTCGTTTCTGGCAATTAATCCGTTGTTTTCCATTTTAAGGAAAGTTTCATCTCTTTTTTGGGAAGCAGCCAGGTTTTCTTCAAAAACCTTGATAGACTGGTTTGCTTTGAACAAATTGTTGTAAGCCTGAGCTACATTATAGGCAATTGCTGTTTTATCGTTTTCTGTACTAAGCTTTGCTGCCTCCACCAGGTATTTTGCAGACTGGATCCCATATTTAATCCGGCCGCCACTGTAAATAGGAACGCTTAAGTTGGCAGATCCGTAAAGGACCTGATGGATTTCAGGCCCTCCTGCTCCGCCTGAAACACCGGGTAATTTAATATCCACATTGGGTTTTATCGGAAGATACATATAGCTTCCGGAGACTTTCAATTCCGGCAACTGTCTGTTTTTAGCTTCCAAAAGATCAGCAGTAGCCTCTTCAATTTTGGCTGCATCGATCTTAAGATTCTTGCTGTTCTGGATTCCCAGCCGCACAGCTTCGTCAAGAGAAAGGATTCTTTTCTCCTGAGCATTTACATTGGCTATTCCTATGAATAGTGCCAATGCAATCACTGAGTTATTTATTCTCTTCATAACCTAAAAGGTCTTTTAGTAAATGTTTTATATGTTTATTAAGCTCTGTATAAAATTTTGCATCAAAAACCTCCTCATCTTCTGTATTATTCAGGAATTCCTTGTACATTTCTTTGGCATTGAACGCATAAAATAATGTTCCGCTTATTGTGGAATGCAGCAGATAAATAGGGGGATTCTTTGTAAAAACACCGCTTTTCAATCCACTCTCCAGTATCCGGGAGTACATGGAAAGGAATGACATTTTGGTTTCTTTCAAAAATGCTACGATCTGCGGGTTGTCAGTATGAAGCTGTTCCCGTTGCATAATCCTGTAAAAACATTTCTGGTTTCTTATTCTATTGGAAAACTGATCTATTATTTTTTCAATCTTCTGCCATTCGTTCAGATCTGTTCTTTCAACAATATCCCTTGAGAAAAACTGCCCTTCATTCATCCTGTATTCTACCAGCTTCTCATAAAGTTTTTCTTTTGACCCAAAATAGTAAGAGATCATAGAGATATTTACATTTGCCGCCCTGGAAATTTCCCTGGTGGAAGTCCCGTCAAAACCTTTTTCTGCAAAAAGTTTTTCAGCTGCAAATAATATATTTTCTTCTTTTGAAATCATATCACTTCTATTTTCAGGGCGCAAATTTACACAAGTTTTAAAGAAAATCAAACGATTGATTGATTTTTTAATATAGATTTAATATATTACTGACAGAAGACGTTTTCTATGAAAAAAATAAATATTGTTGACATCTTATTAAAGCTGTTAGAAAGTCAGCCGCAACGAGAAAACGAGACTTTAAATAAAAACTCCGGCGTTTGCCGGAGTCTTGCTTAGAAATTAAGATAAAAGGATTTAATTTGTAACAATCATTTTTTTAGAATCTACAACTTTACCATCTGCTATCAGGTTATAAATATAGGTTCCCGGAGTCAATATACGGGCAGAAACACTGATCTGCCTTTCCCCTTTTTTGACGGGAATAGTCTGAAGCTGTCTCCCTCCGAGATCGTATATGCCGATTTTAAGATCTGTACCCTCAGCATTAAACTTAATAACGGTCTCCTGGTTAAAAGGATTGGGAACATTTTGCTCTAATGAATATGGTACCGGAGTTTTTTCATTCAATGCCCGCGTCGCTTTTCCTTCTGAAAGAGTACTGATCTTCGCTTCCATGGCTTCCATTTTAGTTTTTAATTCATTAATTTCTTTTTTCTGATCTTTCAGTTCATTAAGTAATAATGGTATAAATTCAATGTAATTAAGCGCATAATTTCCTTCTTCATCTTTGCTGACAAGGTTAGGAAACTCCTTTTCCACTTCCTGTGCCATAAAACCAAAATGCAGTTTTTCAGTGTCTGTATTTCTGTAGGTATTTCCATTCTGATTTTTATTTTTTAAAGTGTATGAATACGAACTGATATTCAATAAGCCGGAAGGCCCTTCTTTTAAAGGTCTGATATTATCTTTTAACCTTTTATCAGAAGTGGTAACAAAGGCTTGCCCCCGAACAGTACCGTACACATCCAATGCAAAGGTAGAAGAGGCATCAGTACCTACTCCCAACCCGGCTATATAAATTCCATTGTTGCCTCCTGATATGGTACAAAAACCGCATCCTGAGCCATTACCTCCATTCAGGAAATTTAAATAGGCAACTCCTCTGATAGAATTGATAAGTGTCCCATTACCAAAAGAAGGACTTGAATACATAATCAGGTTGGATGATTTTAAGTTCCCGTCTTTATCATTATACATCATTCTGTCTTCATTCACTGTATTAGATAAAGAACGCAATCCGAAAACACCACCGTAGGTCAGCCAGTTGATCAATGACGGACTGGGAGTTGGAAGCAGATTAGTGGGATAGGTATAAATTTCCGTAATATTGGGGACGTTACTGCCAACTATGGCTTTATATCCGTGCGTTATTTTCAATGCAGAAACCGAAGAATTGCTATTGATATCCAGGCGTGAAGCCGGAGTTGCATTGGCTATTCCCACATTTCCGGAAGTAGTCGTCGGTATAGTGGTACCTGTCCATACATTCTGAGCAGAAACGGAAAAACCCACTCCTGATAAAAGAAGCAGACTTGCAAAAGTTTTGATTGTTTTCATACTATAGTTTTGTTTAATAATGTTGAATAATGACCCGGAAGTTTCATAGAAATCCTTCAGTCCTGTTTAAATATACTAAAGCCTCAAGGACAAAGAAATAACCAATCAATAAGTGTTAAGGTTCTGGCTGTAACTGTGATCATTTTAGAAATAAATGGAAACAGCTTATTGTAAAGGACAAATGTAAACTCAAAAGTTTCCGAAATGTATAGAAATCAGAAAGTCCGGTTGTTACCCGGACTTTTATGAATATTTTAAAATTCAGCAGATAGCTCCCTCCCTGGTGAAAATTTTATACGTTTTTATGAATGTATCTTGACAGCTTTATTCCGAGATCTGTCCAAACGATCTTAGGATTGCCATTCCGGGTTAAATGAAGGTCAGCAGTATTTATTTCCTCCAGGATACTTTCGATATTCGCTCCACTGATGAATTTTGAAAACCCCGTCCAGTTGAATCCATTGGCATTGATTTTTTTATACACCAAGCCTTCTGACTGGTAATTCTGAAGCAATGCCAGCCTGAAAATTTCAGAGCAATAATTTAAGAAATTTTTCTGTTTTTCCCTGTTCCATCCTGCAATTTCCCTGGCCCAGAAAATGATGCTTTTAAGGTATTCCGGTTTCTTTTTTACCATAAACGCGTCCCGGACCCATTGTACAAACAGCTGTTCAAACTCATTCGTTTTATCTCCTGAATTCAATAGTTTAACGGCATCATTAAGATTTCCCTGAGCTTCATGAACAATTTCCCGCACTTTTTCTCCGGAAACGGAGAAATTCTTTGTAAGGTAATTTTCGAGATCCTCATCTTTAATTCTCGGAACTTCAACTACCTGTGTTCTGGAAAGAATGGTGGGAAGAATATCATTGGTACTTTCTGCTGTCAGGAGAATGACTGTTTTTGCCGGAGGTTCTTCCAAAAATTTTAAAAATTTGTTGGAAGCTGCCACATTCATCTTATCAGCCCTCCAGACGATAAGGATTTTAGTTCCTCCTTCGAAACTTTTCAGGGAGAATTTTTGGTTCTGATCATCAATTTCATCTGCAGAAATAAAAAGCTGTTTATTTTCAGATTCCAGAAAGGCAGCCCAGTCATCATAACTTGCATATGGAGTTGCCAGAATCATTTCCCTGAATTCTTCAAATTTATTTTTGCTTAATGAGTTTTTATTATCTGTAAAAACAGGAAAGCTAAAATGCAGGTCCAGATGGTTAAGATGTTCCACCTTTGAGGCAGCATGCTCATTCTCCTGATTTAAAATTTCGCGTGCATAAGCTAATACAATAGGTAATGTTCCATATCCTTCTTTTCCTACGAAAAGCTGGGCATGGCTTACCCGGTTTTCAGCAATGCTGTCCCTGAGAAGTTTTTTAAGATAATCTTGTCCGGCGATATTCTCCCAATTCATGTCCCAAAGATAAAAAAACTGGAGAAGAAGAGACCATACAATGCTCAATTTTTGCTATAGAAAATCAATAGTGAATAAATTAATCAGGTTGGAAGCCGGGAGTTAAAAGATAGAAGTTATAAAAGCCATAAAGGATAACTATTCATCAGTTTATCTTATTCAAAGTAAGTTTAAACGTATTGCAGACTTTCAGTAATGATAAAGTAACTTTCTGCCCTCTTCATCCTGCTTCCAGCCTTTTATTCTCTTAAACGAGCCGGTTCGTCAGTTCACTGGCAAAGCTCTTGGACCATTCACAATTCCCTGAATAAAAATTCATGTTCATAATCGCCTAAACGTTCAAAATTTCCCATTATAACAAGCCTTAACAAACTTTAACCACATATAATTTTTACAATTCATTAATATTTAAGATATTTGCGCATTGTTTTAAAAATAAAGAATGAAAAAAATCTTTGTAGTATCATTCATATCAGTTGGATATTTTCTAAATGCACAGAGTCTAAGTAACTCTCCTTATGCGGCATACGGAATCGGGGATGTAAAATATGATAATACGATAGAAACTGCTTCCATGGGAGGTATCTCAACGGCTTTTATAAGTGATTTCACCAGTAGTTTCAACTTTGCAAACCCTGCAAATAATGCCAACTTTGAACTTACAAGCATCAGGCTGGAAGCTACCAATGAAAACAATTATTTCAAATCGAATTACAACGATATGAAATCTACAAAGCATTCTACTTATCTTTCTAATATTGCTTTGGCATTTCCTTTATCTTCAAAGGTTAAGATGGGGCTTTCCTATCAACCATACAGTTCCAAAAGTTATGATATAACAACCAATCAAACGGTAGATGGTAATGCTTACCAGAATGCGTTTAAAGGAAGCGGTACTCTGAATACGGCTCAGGTAGCAGTTTCCTACAAAATCAATCAGGAATTCTCAGTAGGGGCGAGAGCCAATTTATATTTTGGGGATTTATATGATCTTAATGAGTTCCGTGCTGCAAATGCAGAATTCATTAATGGTTATGAAACCAAAAACAGGGTTAGAAATTTTAATTTTACCCTGGGTACAAGCTATCAGACTTTAAATACCCGTACCGACAAAAAATTTACAATAGGTGCTACTGCAACCTTCGGGAACACCAGTAATATGACCACCGAATATACCAACAGCACATACAGGTATACTGATGCAGCCGGAACAAAAGCAAATGAAAGTATTATAGAGCAAAAAAGCGTAAGTTCTAAAAACCTTCTTCCGCTACAGGCATCTGTGGGGGTAGGATATGGAAGTGAAAACCATTGGTTCGTTTCAGGACAGCTTGATTATAAAAAAGGAGAAAGTATTACTTATTTCGGCCAGACCAGGGACTTCCAGGATACATACAGAATTTCTGCCGGAGGATGGTACCTGCCAAACTACAACAACTTCAGAAGCTACTTCTCAAGAGTAATCTACAGATATGGTGCTTTCTATGAAAGAGGTAACCTGGCAATCAATGGAAACGGACAACTTGATCCTAATGGAACCAGTATCAATAAATTCGGTATTTCTGCCGGTGTGATGCTGCCATTCAAAAACAGTAGTATTACGAGGATGAGCGGACTGGAAATTGGAGTGGAAGTTGGTAAAAGGGGAACTCTTAAAAACAACCTGATTAACCAGAATTTCATCAATCTGAAAATTGGCTTTAACTTTGCCGATAAGTGGTTCAGAAAAGCCCTTTACAACTAGAATGAAGTTCTTTAAAAAAATATCATATAAAAATATAGCATGCCTTTTTAGTTGTGCTATATTTTTTATATTGACATCCTGTGAAGAAGATCTTACCAAAGCCAAAGGAAACCAAAGTAAGAATTTCCCTTCACAAATCATTAACAATGCCAATATTGTACAACGGGATTCCGGTTTTGTAACATTAAAGGCCAAGGCTCCGATTATTGAAAAGTATGAGCTAATAGACAGTGCTTATACCGTAGCCAGAAAAGGAATCGATATTCAGTTTTTTGATAAGAAAAAGCCCAACGTCCCGGGAACCATTAAAGCTAAGTATGCTAAATTCTATGATTATAAAAAGTTTTACGAGGCAAAAGGGGATGTGAGGATTACCACAAATGAAGGACAAAAATTTGCCATGCAAAGTATTTACTGGGACCAGAGAAAAAACAGGATTTATACTAAAGATACGGTGTATGTAACGATGGAAGACGGTTCTACTCTGGTAGGTGCCAATGGAATGACTGCCAAGGATGACTTTTCTGAATATACCTTCTACAACAATTCCGGAGATTTCAGCTCAAAAAGAATTTCTGAAAATAAAAAATAAATCCCGATTTATGAAAACCCTGGCTATAGGATTGATGTCCGGAACGAGCTTAGACGGATTAGACATTTGCCTTGCTGAATTTGAAAAGCAAGAACAATGGACATTTCAGATCCTGAAAACAGAGACTATCCCCTACTCCGAAAGTTGGGAAAGCAAGCTCAGAAATGCCATTCATCTTTCTGCAGAAGAATTACTGGAGCTTCACTCAGAATATGGATTCTATCTTGGAAAACAGGTTTTACAGTTTATAGAAAAGTACCAGCTTGAAAACATCAGTCTGATTGCCTCACATGGCCATACCGTTTTTCATCAACCTCAAAGAAAATTCACCCTTCAGATCGGGGATGGCCGTGCCATCAAAATCACCACCGGATTACCTGTAGTTTATGACTTCAGGAGTCAGGATATACTGATGAATGGAAACGGGGCTCCGCTGGTTCCTATAGGGGATGAATTGCTTTTCCCCGAATATCATGCCTGTCTTAACTTAGGCGGCTTTTCAAATATATCTCTGACATGCAATGGCAAAAGAATAGCTTTTGATATTGTACCCGTCAATATTGTTTTAAATAAACTGGCCCAGCAGCTGGGTAAAAGCTTTGACGAACAAGGCGATCTTGCCCGGAAGGGAAAAGTGGACGAGGTTTTGTTAGCTAAGCTAAATTCACTGGATTTCTATGGGCAGCACCATCCAAAATCCCTGGGAATAGAATGGTGTAACCAGTATATTTTCCCCATACTTGAAAATATAGAAACCCAGAATTCACTGGCAACATTTACAGAACATATTGCCCAGCAAATTTCAACCGTGATCAACCGTTATAATATCAGGAATATTCTTTTTACCGGCGGAGGAGCTTACAATACTTTTTTAATTGAAAAAATAAAGGGTAAAACATCTGCGGAAGTTATTGTTCCAGTGAAAGAAATTATAGAACATAAAGAGGCTTTAGTTTTCGCCTTCATGGGCGTTTTAAGAATGAATAACGAAATCAATGTTCTTTCTTCGGCCACAGGAAGTATCGCAGATCATTGCTCGGGAATTATGCTGTAATTATTTTTCAACAATTCCGGGATCAGGCGCAAAGTTGAGAAATTCAGGAACAAATGAACAGCCGTTAAAACTACCATAGAGGCCACAAAGTGTGGTAACTCATAATCAAAAAAAACCTTCATTGCTGAAGGTTTTTTAATATATTATTTATAGGCTTCGATCTTATCTGTCAGGGTATTGATAAAGTTCTGTAATGGTTTTTCTACCATCATTTTAATGAATGGGTTGAATTTTCCTTCAAACAACATCTGAACTTCCGTCTGATTTTCACTGATAGGATTTAATGTAGCTGTCAATGAAAAATCCAAACTTGAACTTGCTGATTTTAATACTGCTTTCTGATCATCAACTTCATCTATTTTTAATGCAATTTCAGGCATTCCCTGTAATCCAAATTTAAATCCGTTATCTCTGGTTTCAAACTTTTGAAGACCATCCGGCATAAATTCTTTATAATTTTCAGGTGACTTCAGCAGCTCAACCAGTTCTTTCGATGATTTATTGACAATAATTTTTCGTCCTTCTAAATTCATTTTTTATTTTTGTATTTAAATTCTTAATTCTTACAAATGTATAAAGTTTTTGTCAACGAAAAAAAAATTATTACTATCTAAGCATCCTGAGGACCTTGAAAAGAAGCTTAGGTATGAAAGTTACATGACTTTAGAGATTGCATTGGATCTTTTAGAGAATACTTCGGTGAAGGAACTTAAACGTTTTCGGTGAGAATATTGATGAAATATGGCAGGAATTCCAGAAGATGTTCAGGATTATAGAAGCCGCAGGAGGAGTTGTCAATAATCCTGAAGGAAAAATCTTATTTATCAGGAGACTGGGCAAATGGGATCTTCCCAAAGGGAAAATGGAAAAAGGAGAATCGCGGGAAGAGTCTGCCGTAAGGGAAATTGAAGAAGAAACAGGACTAAAGGATGTAGAACTGGTACAGTTCATCAATACAACCTACCATATTTATATAGAAAGAAATGGTGAGAAAATCTTAAAATGCACACACTGGTTTGAAATGAACTTTAATGGTGAAGATACTTCAAAACCACAAATAGAAGAAGGCATTACTGAAGTTGCCTGGAAAACCATTCCACAAATTGAGAGCGAGGTTTTTCCAAGTACATTCCAGAATATTAAGCTTATTGTCAAAGAATTTTGGGATTCGGAGAAATAGTTTAGGCGGGGAGCTGGAAGAATGAAGATGGAAGTACTGTCCGACGGTTAAGTTCTGGCGGTCATTTAACGAAAAAATTCAAACACAAGTAACGGTAATTTTTTGGCGGGAGCTGGAAGAATGAAGATGGGAGTACTGTCCAGCGGTTAGCTCTGAGGGACATTTAATGAAAAAATTCAAGCACAGGGAACTCTGGTATTTTTTTGGCGGGGAGCTGGAAGAATGAAGATGGAAGTACTGTCCGCCGGTTAAGTTCTGGCGGTTATTTAACGAAAATTCTTAAGGTTGTTGTATGTATCAACAGGGATGCTCTTCATCCATCTTCAAGAATTCCAATCTTCAGCAAAATCTATAATTAAATCAAAAAAAGAAATCCAGCTATACTCCACTTCCATAACTTCCCTCTTCCAGCTTCCAGCTTCCTTTCTCCAAACAAAAACCGATAATTAAATTAGAAAGAAATCCAGCTATACTCTCAACTTCAATAACTTCCCTCTCCCAGCTTCCAGCTTCCTTTCTCTAAACAAACTCAATCACCTTCTCCAATGCTACTCCCCTGGATCCTTTTAGCAGGATATTATCGGATTGAATGGTATTCAGTTTTAAATATTCGGTTAAAGCCATAGTATCCTCAAAAGCAAGATCTGAATGATGAACAGCCTTAAAATGTTTTCCTACTGTAATGATTTCATCAAAACCCAGTTCCTGAGCCAGTTTTAGTATATCCTGATGTTCTTTTTCGCTTTCAGAGCCCAGTTCCAGCATATCACCGATAATAATGGTTTTACGGCCCTCAAAAGTGATAAAATTCTTTAAAGATGCAGCCATTGAACTCGGATTGGCGTTATACGTATCCAGCACCATTGTTTTTCCTTCTTTTTTCACTACCTGTGAACGCATGTTTGTTGGAACATACTGCTCTATGGCATGTTTTATTTTTTCAAAGCTGATATCGAAATACAGGCCGAGGCTTGCTGCAGCACAAAGGTTGGTAAAATTATATTCTCCCGTTAATTTTGATACGGCTCTGGTTCCCTGATACACCAACCCTACAAAATGTTCATCGGTAAAAGACTCAAAATTATAATCCGATCCTTCTTTCCCGAAAGTAATTACAGGCTGGTAGTTTGCGGTTTTCTCAACTTGAATAGGATCATTTTCATTAACGATAATCGTTTTATTGTTGTTTTTAAGGTAATCATACAATTCGGATTTACCTTTGATAACCCCTTCAAAACCACCAAATCCTTCCAGATGTGCCTTTCCGAAGTTTGTTATATACCCGAAATCAGGTCGTGACAGGGTACATAAAAATTCGATTTCCTTTTGATGATTGGCACCCATTTCTATTACGGCTATCTCATGCTCAGGCTTAACAGAAAGAATTGTTAAGGGAACTCCGATATGGTTATTTAAATTTCCGAAGGTATACTGAACATTAAACTTTTCTGAAAGCACAGCATGGATCAGTTCTTTTGTCGTTGTTTTCCCGTTACTTCCTGTCAGTCCGATGAAAGGAATCGTAAGCCGGTTTCTATGGTAAACTGCCAGTTGCTGTAAAAACTCAAGGGTAGAGCTTACACAGAAAATATTTTTATCCTTGTTTTCATATTCAGGCTGTTCGACAATTACTGCCAAAGCTCCGTCAATGATCGCCTTTTCTGCTAAAGTAGCGGCATTGAAATTTTCCCCCGAAAAGGCAAAGAAAATATCATTCTGTGCGATTTTTCTGCTATCGATAGTCACTTTATTGGCCTGTAAGAATAAAGGATAAAACTGTTCTATATTCATGTGGAAATATATATTATTAAGAGGTCTGATGCAATCGCTATACGAGTGTATAATACTTTTTAGTCCAAAGCGATTTCATGGCTCAAAAATAAAAAAACCTTCTGAAAGTTCAGAAGGTTTTTTGTAAGTATTTTTTGATAAATATTATCTTCGAGTTCTACTCTTGTCGTTAGTCCTTGCATCTTGTGCTACACGGAAGCCAATCCATCCGAAAGCTTTTCCTTGGTTTTTATATCTTCTTTGTCCCGGATCCAGCCAATATGCAGTATCCTGCCATGAACCTCCTTTTACTACCCTGATGTCGTTAGAAATTGTTGAAGTTCTGTCTTTGGTATCCTTCATCATTTTTACCCTACCGTTTCCGTCAACAATAAATCTCTTTTTAGGAGAGTTATACATATCGAAAGAAGAAGTAGAATCTGAAGCTCTGTAGTACTCTAAAGAAGATTGTCTGTCACCATCTCTGAAGTTTCTGTAATCAGCAATTGTTTCTCTTTCGAATTGTCCCGGAAGACCTTTGTATACTAATCTGCCATCAGCAAGGGTATCATATTTGATCGTTCCCTCATCAATCATTTTGTAAGTTCCGTCTCCGTTTCTTACAATAGCCTGAGGCATGTTTCCTCTGTAGTAGTTGAAGTCGTTGTAATCTTCATCGATGATAGGTCTGTATACATCAGCAGTCCATTCTGCAACGTTACCGTACATACCATAGATTCCTAAATCATTAGATGGATATTGTCTTACATCTGAAGTTTGTGCAGATCCGTCATTCTTCCATCCTGCGATTCCTGAATAATCACCCTTACCCATTTTGAAGTTTTCAAGGAACATTCCCCTGTCTCTTCCTTTGGTTCCTCTTAATCTTTCGATTTGAGGTTTTTTACCCAGGTACTGGTTATATTCTCTATTTTTAGCCATTCCCAGAGCTGCATATTCCCATTCAACTTCGGTAGGAAGTCTGAATTTCTGAACCATTGCAGCGTTCGGAGCTCTGTTGGCAGCTAATAATCTCTGGTTGGTAGTTTTCATACCGGATTTTTGCTGCAATCTTTTTTCGTTGATATATCCCTGCATCTCAGGATCATTCGATTTGAATTTATCCATATTGAATGCGGTTCCTCCCTGGTTGTTGGATTCATTGATGTATAGATCCTTTGCAATGACACCTGCCTGCATCAAAGCCTTTTCGTTGGCTCTGTCTGTCAACCATTCACAGTATCTGTTTGCCTGGGTCCAGGAAACCCCCACTACCGGATAGTAATCAAATTCCGGGGAGCGCAGATAAGTTTCATTATAATCGTTTCTAGATAATTTGTTGTCCCATAGCAAGGTATCCGGTAAAGCACCGTTATAGATTTCCTTGAAGCTAGGGTCGCTTGGAGGGAATACATACTTCAACCATGTAAGGTATTCGCGGTATTCGTAGTTAGTAATCTCAGTTTCTCCGATAAAGAATGAACTTACCTGCATTCTGCGTGGTGTATTATTCCAATCGTGCATAACATCATCTTTCACTAATCCCATTGTAAAAGTTCCACCTTCTACATATACCATTCCCGGCCAACCTTTCTGCTTCTGTTGCTTTCCTGCAAAAAACCAACCCTGTTTTTCGTTTGGTTTCCAACCTGTTTTACTGACAAATTTTTTGGTACCGCCACCTTTGCTGGTCCCTGATCCGCCACAGCTGGTTAATGCAAGTGTAGAACTCAATGCTATTAATGAAAACAACTTTAGTTTTTTCATAGTCGATATAAATATTTTCAAAGTACAAAGAAAAAATAAATTATTCAATAAATCAAATAAAGATTTGATTTTTTTGAAAAACGTTAACAAATTAATTTTATTGTATCACAATTTAATTCTAAATTTTTCATTTATTTTGTAATTTAGCAATTTCAATAGTAAACATGAAACGAAAAATTACGCTTTTATCTTTAATCGCTTTTGCATCAACACTTTACGCTCAAAGAAACACCATAGAATGGAATGGCTCTAAAATTCAGGATTTTGGCGATACAAAATTAAATCTCCCTATTTTTAAAAATGAGGGGTTTTCGTTTAGCCAAAATAACGTTTTTATAGTAACTAAACAAAAAATTGGAGAAAAGCAGTTGAAAGTTTCTGATCTGGCATGGGAAAGTGTTTCCAACAGAGACTTGTTCGAATTGGAAAAAAGCACGTTACCGGATTATGATATTGCTGATGTTTCCTATTATACGGTAGATGGTGAAAGGTATGCCAGCATCAACGTTGCTCTATTTAAAAATGTGAACGGGCGTGTTCAGAGATTATCTTCTTTCAATGTTTCAGAAGCTTCAGCTCCGCTAAATATGACAGGCGGTGTCAACAAAATAGGAACCACCAATAATCCTTTATCCAGCGGAAACTTTTATAAAATAAAGGTTGACAAGTCCGGCATATTTAAAATTACATCACAGTTTTTAAGGGATAACGGAATTAATCCAGCATCTGTTAATCCTAAAAATTTCAGAATTTATGGAAACGGAGGAATTATGCTTCCTGAATTTAACCAGGATCCACGGTATGATGCCCTGCAGGAAAATGCCATTCAGGTAGTGGGAGAAGATGACGGGGTATGGAATGATCAGGATTATGCTCTCTTCTATGCACAGGGTCCTGACGGATACAATTTATACAGTACCAGCAATGGAAATGGATTTAAAAGAACAGATACCAGATCCGACCGGAGCCAGAATGTAAAAAATATATACGAAGATTTTTCTTACTATTATATTAATTTCGATAAAGGTGCCGGAAAAAGAGTTCAGAACATGGATGTCAACCTTCCTGCCCAACTGATTACAAGATATGACAGCTATCAGGTAATCAATAATGATCAGAAGAATCTTATGAAAGTAGGAAGAACCTGGGTGGAAGATGCTCCTTTCAGCACGGAAAAGACCATTACACTTACGACCAATTCTCCTATACAGGCAACAGATGTCATCAGGTACGGTACCAGGGTCATAGGTTCCACTGCACAGCAGAATACGATTGAAATCAAAATCAATGATAAAAACCCGTCAGTCTATACGGTTCCTGCAGATACGCCTACTTACGGATATGTTTTTTTCCCAATAAAATATTTCGGGACTATATCCAACCTGACAGGAAATCAGATTACCTTTACATATAACCCCAATATTTCTGTAAACCCCAACGGAGTCTTCTACCTGGATTATGTAGAAGTACAATATAAGGAAAACCTGACCTTTAACGGTTCACAAATGAACTTCAGGGATTACTCAATTGTAAGCGGAAGCAACAACAACTATGGTTTCAGCATTTCCAATGCTTCCAATATAGAACAGGTTTGGGATGTTACCGATATCACCAATGCCAGCAGGAAGGTAAATAAAGCGGGAGCGGGTACTTTTAGTTTTGGTTATATTGCTTCCGACCAGTATTTCAATAATGAATTTGTAGCATTCCGTTCTGATGCTGCTTTCACTCCCCAGTTTGTAGGAAGGGTCAACAATCAAAACCTCTCTGCGTTACAGAATGTAGATTACCTGATCCTGACGGTTCCTGAAATGATGGGGCAAGCTCAGAGACTGGCAAGTTATCATCAGACGAAAAATAATTATAAAGTAGAAATAGTAGATGTCAATAAAATCTATGAAGAGTTTGGAAGCGGAAGCAAAGATCTTACTGCAATAAGGGATTTCGTAACGAAGCTCAATACCACACAAGGAAAATTAAAGTATGTGTTTATCCTCGGGGACGCTTCTTTTGATTATAAAAACAGGGTTCCCAATAATACCAATGTAGTTCCCTCCTACCAGAGTGAATATTCCTCAGATGTTATTTCCTCTTTTGTGACCGACGACTATATTGTAATGACCCAGCCCCAAACGGCATCCGTTATTGAAAATAACCTTCCGGATATTCCTGTGGGAAGGATTCCCGCAGCCAATGTCTCTGAAGCCGGTGATATGATCAGCAAAACTCTTGCCTATTATAATTCCCATTCCGGGCAATCCAGTCCTTTTGGGGAATGGCGGATGAAACTTGATTTTGTGGTGGATGATGACCGGGATGGAGGAAGTCCTTTCCATGATGTAATGAATAATACGTTGGTCAATATTTTTGAACAACCGGGGCAGCAGGATCTTAAGGAATACAATGTAAGAAAATTATATATGGACGCCTTCCCTGCTCAAAGTACTGCGGCAGGACCAAGATTCCCTCAGGTCACCCAGGGGATTACCAATGCAATCGGAAACAGCTTATATTTATTCTATTTCGGACATGGAGGAATCAATGGCTGGGCCCAGGAGAGAGTACTGACCAGTACGGAAATTCAGAATTCCAATAATTTTTCAAATATTTACAGCAGATTCCCTTTTGTTTCTACCATTACCTGTGAGTTTACGTTATGGGATGACCCTGCCACTTATTCTGCAGGCGAACAGTTTATTAAATTAAAACAGGGAGGAGCTGCCGCCATGATTACTTCCAGCCGTGCCATCGGGGTAGATTACGGACGTGATTTTACGGATATTTATACTAAAAATATCTTTAAATTAACCAATGATGATTTTGATACCCTGGGATATGCCCATTTAATTGCTAAAAAACAAAAAGGAGCCAACAGTAATCATTTAAAGGTCAACCTTCTGGGGGATCCTGCCATGAAGCTAAGCAGACCGCAAAGGCTTTTGGTGATTGATAATATTGAAACTCCCGTTCCGGGATTAATCCGTGGATTGGACTTTGTAAAAATCAAAGGTCATATCAACAATCCGAATGGTACGTTAAACAATACTTTTAACGGGAGAGTCTCCATTAATATCTTTGATAAGAGATTAAATAAAAAAACCTTAAATAACAACGGGGCCCTATCTCCTGTCTTAAATTATACAGAGGAAGGAAGTCCTATTGTAAAAGCTGCAGGTACTGCCGTAAACGGCGTATTCACTGCAGAGTTCTATGTTCCTAAAGACATCAATTATGCTGTTGGAGAAGGAAGAATATTGACCTATGCAGACAATAAGGTTACCGATGTTTTCAATAACCAGGCAGTACAGGTAGGTGATATCAATCCTAACGGAGTGAATGACAACCAGCCTCCGAAAGTAAAATTATATATGAACAATACCAATTTTGCAGACGGAGGAATTACCAATCAGAATCCAATGCTTCTTGCCTGCCTTACGGATGACACGGGAATTAATTCTACAGGATCCGGTGTGGGGCACGATATTACAGTGTATCTGGACGGGCAAATTATTAATACTGTTGTTTTAAATGATTTCTATGCTGCAGGAGAAGGAAACGGATGCCTGAATCCGGGGCTTGCCGATTATCAAAAAGGAAATGTAACCTATCCATTTAAAAATTTAGCTATTGGACAACACCAGCTCACATTTAAAGTTTGGGACATAAACAATAATTCAACAACTGCTACGTTAAATTTTGAAGTTAAGGATGAATCTGATCAGCATCTGACTATTAACCGTCCGCTGAACTGGCCTAATCCTTTTACCAATAAAACGTACATTCAGTTTGAACACAACTGTGATGACATCTTAAATGTGAATGTACAGATTTATACAATTACCGGAAGATTGGTAAGAACATTATCACAGGCGGTAGTTGCGGAACCGTTCCTGCAAGGCTTTAGAACTCCTCGCCAGGCTATAGAATGGGACGGAAGAGATGATTTTGGTTCTACAGTAGCAAAAGGTACGTATATTTTTAAGATATTTGCAAAAAGTCAAAATCAAGAAAAATGCAAAGGAAGTGCTACAGCTGTAGAAAAAATGGTACTTTTGAAATAATTAAATAATACATAGACAATAAAATTAATAAAAAACTGATAATATATAAAAGACAACATATGAATTTAACTACTAAACTGCTTTTAGGATTTGGTTTAAGTGCTGGTTTTCTAGGCTATTCGCAAGATTTAGGTAAAGTAGGCCCAGTATTGACCGGAGCTCCTTTCCTAAGAATTGCACCGGATGCAAGATCAGGAGGTATGGGAGACCAGGGGGTAGTAACCTCTTCGGATGCTTTTTCTCAATTCTGGAACGCCGCAAAATATCCTTTTAGCAGCTCAAGTTCTTCCATTGGTCTTAACTATACGCCATACATGGGGAAACTTACCAATGATGTATTCTTATTATACGCTGCATTTCATAAATTCCTGGGACAGGAAGAAAGATCTACCATTTCTGCAAGTATCTATTACTTCAATATGGGGCAGGTAGATCTTACTCAATTGGTAGGTACGGAAGTAGCTTCGATGGGTACATCAAAACCCAATGAATTCTCCATTGATGTGGCTTACGGCATGAAGCTTTCCGACTCCTATTCCATGGCAGTGACAGGTAGATTCATTCGTTCTGACTTAGCC
The DNA here is from genome assembly GCF_000738495.1 of Chryseobacterium sp. P1-3. Classification (NCBI taxonomy): domain Bacteria; kingdom Pseudomonadati; phylum Bacteroidota; class Flavobacteriia; order Flavobacteriales; family Weeksellaceae; genus Chryseobacterium; species Chryseobacterium sp. P1-3. Next base: position 468,002 of record NZ_JPEQ01000004.1, on the reverse strand, counting down.
GGCGGATTCAACACCGACACCACTCTTAAAGCGGCCAACTCTTTTGCAGTAGATATTTCAGGATACTATACTTCTCCAAGATTCTCCAGTATCGGAGGTTATGATGGTAAAGTAAACGCAGGTTTTGCTGTCCAGAACCTGGGTCCTAAACTTGATTATACAGGAAATGAAGAATCAAGATCCTACCTGCCGACAATGGCAAGATTAGGAGTTGGATATGATATGTACCTGGATGACCTGAACAGAATCGGAATCAGTGTGGAAGGTTCGAAACTTTTAGTTCCGGGATCTGAGTATGTAGGTATAGACCCTAATACAAGACAACCCAGATACGAAATTCCGAATGTGGGTGTAATGGCAGGTATCGGGAAATCTTTCAAAAATAAAAACAGCATCATGTATAGTGGCGCCCTGGAATATTCATATGATAATGCTTTCTCCGTAAGAGGAGGTTACTTCCATGAAAGTGAAGAGCAGGGAGCAAGACAGTTTGCCACTGCCGGTATTGGGTTAAAATACCGTTCGTTTGCCCTTGATCTGTCTTACCTGATCAACATGTCTAAAATCAATACAGCTTTAGATAATACCTTACGTTTTGGTCTTACCTGGAATATAGGAGACGAAACATCAAACAATGATCGTTAAGATAACATCAATCATACAAAGCCTCATGATCATGAGGCTTTTTTGTTAAAGAATACCAAAGATGAAAAAAAAATATCCTGATATTTTTGACAATACTAAGCAGCCCCGTTTGTTTCTCACAAACTAATCTTATCAATAAAAAATTTTCAAACCGTCATAGGAAATGTCTGTGAAGAGACGAGCGAACCTGACCCCTGTGCCGGATATACGATCTATCTCCTATTGAACTTTAAAAACAACCAGGTTTCCATCACAGAAAAAAATGTAAGGTCATGCAGTGAATCTGTCAAATACCAAATCAAGGCCAATTGGAAACAAAAACCAGATGGCAAGATCATTCTATTCTATCCCGGAAAACTTCCGGAAGATCATTTTTTAGAAGGATTCCGGTTACAATACAAAGGAAAACAGCTTACAGGATATAAAAAAGACTGGCAAGGGCATATGGTGGAATATGAGTTTAAGACTATCCAATAATCAGTTACCCGGCTGATAATCCCTATCCCAGGGCATAAACAAAGGTCGTCAGCAGGATTACAATATCTTTTGAACAATATAAAATAATCTCCGGTCTAATGTTTTTTACCACTGTATATTCGCAATACCTGATTTCACTTATATCCACTTTGAAAACTAACTATTAACAAGGTAAAAAAATAACATTTAAGTGTACAAAAGTTTCTTCTTTATGGCGATTTTTTAAATCCAATGGCTATTTTTGTAGTATGAACTATTCGGCGGAGCTTAAAAAATTTGTAACCAGTCAATATGTATATTCTGCAATCAGAATTACATTAGCTACTGTTCTGCCTTGCCTGGTCCTTGCCCACTTCGGCATTTTAAAAGAATACTTCTTATTTCCTCTGGGGACCAGCTTCGTAGCGCTTACCGATCAGCCAGGACCTTTTATCCGGAGGAGAAACGCTCTTGCCTTTGCCATCTGCTGCTTTGTTTTTGTGGCACTTATTGCCAGTTTGGTGATGAACTTCAAAATCCTGGTACTTCTTGAGATTATTGTATTCGGAATGTTTTTTTCCCTGATTGGAGTATACGGGCAAAGGCTGGCTGCCGTAGGTTCGTTATCATTGGTGGTACTCGCCATCTTTATTGACGGACATCTTACCGGAAGCAATATCTTAAAGAGCTTGCTTATCTTTGCCTGCGGATGTATCTGGTTTTTGCTTATATTTCTTGTTGTAACAACCATTCGTCCTTATAAGCTGGCAGGTCAGATGATTGGAGAAAACTACCTTCAGCTGGCTGAATTTTTAAAGATAAAAGCCAATTATTACCAGAAAAATCCTGATTTTAATAAGCTTACTACCCAGGTTATTGCCAAACAGATTGAAATCAAAAACCTGCAGGAAGACACCAGGGAAACGGTTTTCAAAACAAGGACAATTGTTAATGAATCTACTACCACCAGCCGTTTGCTGATGCTGATGTTCCTGAATTCTATGGACCTTCATGAAAAGCTGATGACTTCTGAAAGTGATTATCAGAAACTGCAGCAAAGCTTTGAAGACAGCATGATCCTGGTCAATATTCATGATTATCTCAACCTTCTGGCTGAAGAAATTACCAATATCGGGATTGCTCTTCAGAGCGGTACCCGCGCAAAGCCGATGTTCAATCTTGAGCTTGAACTAAAAAACCTCAATTATCACTATTTCGAGCTCAGAAATAAACAATTATCTCCCGACAACCTGGAAAATTTCATGATCCTGCGCCAGATCCTGATGCGCATCAATGAAATTACCAAAGAGATCAACGAAATTTATAAAGTATTTTCCCAGAATGTAAAACTGGCAAAAAGTTTATCCACCGGATTAGACTTAAAGAAGTTCATGCCCAATGAGCCCAAACTTAATGCTAAGGTTTTAAGGAATAATATCTCTTTATCTTCTTCCCATTTTCGTCATGCCATAAGGATTACAACCGCTTTACTGCTGGGCTACCTTTTCTCTATGTTCGATTTTCTGGGACTGGGGCATACCTACTGGATATTAATTACGATTACCGCCATTTTAAAGCCGGCTTATTCCATTACCAAGAAGCGAAATCTTCTGCGTCTTTACGGAACTATTACAGGGGCTGTCATAGCTTATATAATTCTGCATTTTATCCATATTAACGGAATATTGTTCGCCATATTACTGATCAGCATGATCATGTGTTTCAGCTTTTTGAAAGGACGTTATTATTGGGCCGTATTATTTATGACCATTTATGTTTTCCTGAGTTTCAATTTTTTAAACCCCGGAAAAATAGACATTATATTCAAAGACAGGGTTTTAGATACTGCAATTGCAGGAATCATCGCTTTTGCTGTATCATATATTATATTGCCTGTCTGGGAGCATACCCAAAACCTGGATCTGATGAAAAAATCTGCTGCAGATAACCTCATCTATTTCCAAAGTGTTATTTCTAAGTTTTTACAGGGTGATTTTGACCTTGAAGATTATAAGGTAAAGCGGAAAAATGCGATCATTTCCCTGGCCAACCTTTCCGATAATTTTCAAAGAATGATTTCCGATCCCAAGAACCAGCAGAAAAAACTGGAAGTCGTTCATCAGTTTGTAGCCACCTCCCATCTTATCACAGCTTATACGGCTTCTTTGTCTCAATATTCTAAAAGCAATGAGCAATATCCTGAAATAGACGCTGAAAGCTGGAGCAGAAAAATTGAAGCCGAAATGCAGCAAACCTCAACTTTACTGAACGGGGAGAATATTACTGAAGCTCTTAGGATGGAAAGCCGTCTTGAACCTGAAGATTCTTCCATTGAAGATATGCTTCTGAAAAGAAAAACTGAAATTGAGGAAAATGATATCATCGACAGGAGGGATCCCGACAAGATTTCTCATCTTACGGAGCTTAAAAACATCCATGATATTCTTGAACTGATCTATGATGTTGCCAAAGAACAGAGAAAAGTAATTGAAAAATACAGGGCTGAAAAGGTAGGAGAATCCTAATACTTTATATTTTGTTAATTGTCCTATGGCAATCCGGTTTTTGGCTAATTGTAATATCTTAGTTAAAAATAAACCATGGAAAAACTGCCAATTCACATTTCATTATTTTTTGGAATCATCACTTTCGTGACCTTACTGCTATTTTGCTGGTCAGTCAAAAATTCTGATTCAAAAATTATACAGTCAAAAGCAGGAATAATCTTTCTTATCCTGTTCTGTTGGCTGATGATTCAGGCAGCTTTATCTTTGAATGGTGTATATAATAGTGATTTAAATTCACTGCCCCCAAAAATTGTATTGTTTGGGATCCTTCCGCCGGTGTTTGTTATGATTTTTATTTTTAATCTGGAAAAAGGAAAATTGTTTATTGATCACCTGTCACTTTTGCATATTACTTATCTAAATACAATAAGAATTTTTGTTGAAATAATTCTATATGAGCTATTCCTATACAAAACGGTGCCTGAACTTATGACATTTAAAGGAATTAACTTTGATATTCTCGCAGGTATTTCGGCTCCGTTTATTGCTTATTATGGAATAAGAATATCAAAAATAAGTAGAAATTTTATTGTATGCTGGAATATTCTAAGTCTTGCACTACTGCTCAATATAGTATTAATTGCGTTTCTTTCAGCGCCATCTCCGTTACAAAAGATTGCATTTCACCAGCCTAATATTGCCATACTTTACTTTCCATTTAGCTGGCTCCCTACATTTATTGTTCCTGTCGTTCTTTTTGGACACCTTGTTTCCATACGGCAGTTATTAAAACAGAAACCATCTACTCCTCCACAATCGTAAAACAGTAGTCATCAAAAAACTCTACTCTGGCTTTGAATTCATCTGAAAATTGGTCGTCATATACACGACAGCTTATTTTATGAAGATGCTTTAATTCAAAGGGTTTTACTTCATAATTTTTTTTCAAAGACCAGTATTTTGAATGATGGATCTTGTACATACTTTCCTTTACGCTCCAGATAATGGTGTAAAAAGTATCAGCCTTATCTTCCGGGATAAATCCTCTTTCATTTTCGTAGGTAAATTTATCAATGACCCTTAAAATTTTAGGGTTGAATTTCTCCACGTCTATTCCTATTTTATTCTTAGAAATAGCAATAGCAGCAAAAGGAAAAGAATGGGTAATGGAGATTTCAGCATCCTTAGGTGAAAGAAAAGGCTCTCTTTCTTTATACAGAATTTTGGAATCTGGTTTTAACCCTTTCAGAAGTTTGCGCACCATCAATACTTCAAGAAGTTTTTTGGGATGATAATCTTTTACCTTTTCGGCATTTTCAGGTTCCAGAAGTTCATGGATATCAAGGTTTTCACTTTCGTCATACTTCCAGACAAGGATAGTGGCATTATCATCAGAAAAATCTCGGTAAAGGGGCATTGTTTTTTTATTCGATAAAAGTAGTAAAAAGATGTGGAAAGAGAAAACGGTAAGAAAAACCGGAAGTCTGAAACCGAAAGAGGCTTGTTTTTATTTATCTGCAAAAACAATCCTAACCAACAGGCGATTCTTAATCTATGTATAATCTCTTAAAGCAGAACCCGATTGTCGTTTTTTTATCTTAATTTTTAATTGTAATTTTGCAGTTCGTTATCAATTGAATTTAAAAACTATTCATTACATATGAGTACTACAACACAATACGTTCCTTATAAAGTAAAGGATATCACCCTGGCAGAATGGGGAAGAAAAGAAATTACCCTGGCAGAAGCAGAAATGCCGGGCTTGATGGCTATCCGTGAAGAATACGGACCATCCCAACCCCTCAAAGGAGCAAGAATCGCAGGATGTCTTCACATGACCATCCAGACAGCTGTGCTTATCGAAACACTAGTAGCTTTAGGAGCAGAGGTTACATGGTCTTCCTGTAATATCTTCTCCACTCAGGATCACGCTGCCGCTGCCATTGCTGCTGCAGGAATTCCTGTGTATGCATGGAAAGGTCTGACTGAAGAGGAATTTGACTGGTGTATTGAGCAGACGTTATTCTTTGGGGAAGAAAGAAAACCATTGAACATGATCTTGGATGATGGCGGAGACTTAACCAACATGGTGTTTGACAGATATCCTGAATTCACAAAAGATATTAAAGGACTTTCTGAAGAAACAACTACAGGAGTACACAGATTATATGAGAGAATGAAGAACGGAACTTTTAGTAATTCCTGCTATCAACGTAAACGACTCTGTAACCAAGTCTAAATTCGACAACAAATACGGATGTAAAGAATCTGCAGTAGATGCTGTAAGAAGAGCTACAGACGTAATGCTGGCAGGAAAAAGAGTGGTAGTTTGCGGATACGGAGACGTAGGTAAAGGTACTGCTGCTTCATTCAGAGGAGCGGGCTCTATCGTTACCGTTACAGAAATCGACCCGATCTGTGCGCTTCAGGCTGCTATGGACGGATATGAAGTAAAAAGACTGGATACCGTAGTAGACAATGCAGACATCATCATTACCACTACCGGTAACTTCAATATCGTAAGGGGAGAACACTTCCTTAAGATGAAAGATAAGGCAATCGTTTGTAACATCGGACACTTCGATAACGAAATTGATATGGCCTGGTTAAACAAAAACTATGGTCACACGAAATCTGAAGTGAAGCCTCAGGTAGACATCTACACCATTGAAGGTAAAGAAGTAATCATCCTTGCAGAAGGAAGATTGGTTAACTTAGGATGTGCTACAGGACATCCAAGCTTCGTAATGTCTAACTCTTTTTCTAACCAGACTTTGGCGCAAATCGAGCTTTGGACCAATTCCGCAGCTTACAAAAACGAAGTATACATGCTTCCTAAGCACTTAGATGAAAAAGTAGCAGCTTTACACCTTAAAAAATTAAGCGTAGAGCTTGAAACTCTTTCCCCTGAGCAGGCTGAGTACATCGGAGTAGATGTAAAAGGTCCATTCAAGCCTGAGTACTACAGATACTAAGATTTTAATCTTAATTATAAATAAAAGACTTTTCAATATTTTGGAAGGTCTTTTATTTTTTAGGAGCTATTCTCGCTATCCGCTCATACTCCTCGCTCCAACGCTAAAATCCATACCTGCTGTGGGGTAACCGCTGCTATCGAGGCTAGATATAACCTTTTTGAATTTTGAGTTAAGGTGAGAATCCATTCAATAGAAGCGGACTAAAGTCCGCTTAAAATATAATAAAAAACATCTTGGATTTAGCCGAAACTTGTCATTCTAAATTACATGGAATGCAATATATTCAACGGTGTCTATCATCCGTATTTTACCCATAATTTTACTTTCACCTATTGATATTCCTAAAAATTGAATATATTTACCCCCTTTAAACAAACATTAATACATGAAAAAACAAAGAGTATCAAATGCGTTTGTCGCAGCATCATGGGTAGCATTGGCAGCAGGAATGATTGGTTTCATTACAGGCCTTGCCAGAGCTGAAATGGAGCTTAATGAAAAAGGATATTATTTTACTATCCTATTGTATGGCTTATTTGCTGTTGTATCTCTGCAAAAAGCGGTTCGGGACCGGTTAGAAAATATCCAGGTAACAGACATTTATTATGGGATTTGCTGGTTTGCCACGTTATCATCCATTGTGCTGCTGGCCATCGGTCTTTGGAATGCCACCATCCTTCCCAGTGAAAAAGGATTTTATGCTTTCGCATTTCTATTGGCACTTTTTGGAGCTATTGCCGTGCAAAAAAATACACGAGACAATATGATCCAGGAATAATACTGATCTATCCGGGCTGGAATTTTTTTAGAACACTGATCAAAACAATAAAAAAGCCTCATCTAAGTAATAGTGAGGCTTTTTACATATTCAGTTTACATTATTGATCAAAATGATTCGGATGCTGTGCCTTAATGTCATCAACAGTTCCTAATACTTTATCTTTTAAAGAATCCTGGTATTTTTGCAGGTTTCCGGCTACATTTTGATCAGCACTTCCCAGAATCTTGGCAGCCAGGATACCGGCATTCAAAGCACCGTTTAAAGCTACTGTAGCCACCGGAATTCCCCCCGGCATCTGAAGAATTGATAAAACCGAATCCCATCCGTCAATAGAATTACTGGACAAAATAGGAACCCCGATCACAGGAAGGGTTGTACAGCTGGCCACCATTCCCGGAAGGTGTGCTGCGCCTCCTGCTCCTGCAATAATTACCTTCAGTCCTCTTTCTTTAGCTGTTTTTGCATAATCAAACATTCTTTCCGGTGTTCTGTGGGCTGAAACCACTGTCAGCTCATATGGAATATCAAGACTTTTAAGAAAATTCGCAGCCTGTTCCATGATCGGCAGATCACTCTGACTGCCCATAATAATTCCTACCATTCTTCAATTTATTAGAGGTCTCAAAGATAAAAAATAAATATGTAAAGATGAACTACAAAAACATCACCACCGGTTTCATGATTACACTACTTAAAGAATTTATTTTTTCAATAGACTTACTTCTTAAAATTTAAATAATTAATACATATTTTTTTGGCGTAGATTTTTCATCTGTACTCCTATAAATTATAGCATCTGTATCCATAATAATTCCTGTTAAAAGGGATATATTTGCTGTTACACCACATTAAATTTTGAAAGATTATAAACTTACACTGGCTGTATGTACCGTAGCTATTGTCTGGGGTACTACTTTTTTATCGATACGGGTTGCGGTAGAGACTATTCCCGCATGGTTTGTAGCAGGAATCCGTCAGTTTCTTGCTTCTCTTATTATGTTCTCTATTCTTGTTTACAGGAAAGAATTTAAATGGATCGGATGGAAAAACCTCAGGTACCAGATTATATTCTCCCTGCTCATGCTGGTAATCGCTAATGGAATGACCACGGTAGCGGAGGAGGAAGTAACCAGCAGCCTGACTTCCCTGATAAGCGCCTGCTCTCCTATCCTTGTATTTTTAGGCAGTTTGGCATTAGGTCTTCAAAAATTCAGCTGGAGGGCTTTTGCAGGAGTTATGATGTGTTTCGGAGGTATTGTTTTTATATTCTGGGATGGTATTCATGATCTTAAAAACCCGGATTATGCCATGGGAATTCTGTTTCTTTTTATAGCCATCGCAGGATGGGCCTCAGGAACCATTTTTACCAAAAAACTAAATCTCCATAGCGGAAATATTTCTTTGAATTTATTTTATCAGTTCCTGTTTGCCGGAATTGTTCAGCTTATTTTTGCTTTTTTGTTTTCGGAAAATTATAATTTTGGTAATTGGAGTCTTAAAAGTATTTCTGCGATGCTCTATTTATCCATATTTGGCTCTGTCGCAGCTTTCTTTGCATTTCATTATGCACTCACCAAAGTTTCACCTGTCCAGGTTTCGATATTGGCCTATATCAATACTGTCATTTCAATATTCTTAAGCTGGCTGATCCTTGGAGAACACATTTCCTTTAAATTTATTATCGCGGCTTTACTCATTATCCTGGGTGTTTTTATTATTAACTATACTCCTGAAATGTTTAAGAAACAAAAACTGCCCCAATAAAATGAAACGGAAACTGGTCTTACAATATCCTTATTATCATATGGATATTGTAAGCATCAAAGACCGGAATGTCTTAATATATGGCGTTTTCCTGCCTTGAATTTTCATATTTCTTCTATTTTTCTTATCTTGTATACCCAACCTATACGACATGCTGAAAAACACATTTTTTTATTCTTTCTGCGGTTTCTTTTCTTTTGATAAGCTGTGATTACAAAGAAAAAGAGAAAAACCTGACAGAGAGGGAGAAACAATTACTTGAAAAAGAAAAATTATTTGCAAAGAAAGAATCCGAATACCAGGCCCTCCTGAAAATGAAGGACAGTATCTTTGCTAAAAAAGATTCTGTAATAATTGCTGCTGCATGGCCGTCCGAGATTGTAGGTTCCTGGAACGGAAAAGTAATCTGTACGGAATCCAATTGCAGCGATTATGCAGTAGGTGATCAGCGAACCGATATCTGGGAATTCGATAATGATTCCACACAGCCTGTTACCAAGATTATCAATAACAATAACCTGGTAAGGTTATATTCCGGTAAATTTGAAAATAATGAGATCAGACTTTCTTTTAAAACGGACTCTACTGCTAAAAAGAATGTAGAAATGAATGTTGTTCTTAATGACATTTCCGATAACAAAATCAAAGGGATCCGAACCATTACTTCTGATGGCTGTAATGCTAAATTCTCTGTTGAACTAGTACGTTCCACCAAATAAACACATATGATTTTACTGAGTATACACAATCTGAGTTTTCCCATAGAAGATCCGGTACTGAAATTCCTGTTAGTATTGGTTATCATTCTTGCGGCTCCCCTGCTATTGAATAAAATTAAAGTCCCTCATTTACTGGGACTCATTATCGCCGGTGCTGTTATAGGACCCAACGGTTTCAATGTACTCTCCAGAGACAGCAGTATTGTAGTGACGGGAACTACGGGACTTCTTTATATTATGTTCCTGGCAGGGCTGGAAATTGATATGGGAGATTTCAAGAAAAACAAATGGAAAAGCCTTACTTTTGGAATCTATACTTTTACTGTTCCTTTTGTTTTAGGATATTTGGGAGGATACTACCTGCTCCATTTTTCAATGCTTACTTCTATCCTGTTTGCCAGCCTCTTTTCATCCCATACCCTGATTGCCTATCCTTTAGTAAGCAAGCTGGGAATTGCCAAAAATAAAGCAGTAAATATCACTGTGGGCGGTACCATGATTACTGATATCCTGGCATTATTGGTACTTGCTGTGATTGTTGGTATGTCGCAGGGAGATGTAGGAACAGAGTTTTGGGTTACTTTATCCGTTTCTTTTGTACTTTTTGCTTTAATTGTACTTATAGTATTCCCGATAATAGGGCGGTGGTTTTTCAAAAAAGTAGATGATAAAATCTCACAATATATTTTTGTGCTGGTCATGATCTATCTGGCAGCACTGCTTGCCGAACTGGCAGGTGTAGAAGCCATCATTGGAGCCTTCTTTGCAGGACTTGCTTTAAACAGGCTCATCCCGCATACCTCTTCCTTAATGAACAGGGTAGAATTTGTGGGAAACGCAATCTTTATTCCTTTCTTCCTGATCAGTGTGGGAATGCTGATTGATTTTAAAGTATTTTTTAAAAGCTGGGAAACACTTGAGGTAGCCGCAATTATGCTTGTTGCTTCTATTGGCGGAAAATATCTTTCTGCAGTAGCTACCCAAAAAACTTTCCGCCTTACCAAAGAGGAAGGAAAACTGATTTTCGGATTAAGCTCCGCCTCTGCTGCTGCTACACTGGCCTCTGTAATGGTAGGTTATAATATTATTCTTTCTGAAACAGAAACCGGAGAACCGGTAAGATTATTGAATGAACATGTCCTGAACGGAAGTATTTTACTTATCCTGATTTCCTGTACCATTTCATCCTTTATTTCCATGGCAAGTGCCCAGAAAATTGCAGAAAGTGATAATGAAGATACTGTTTCCGGGGATAGCCATGAAGAAGAAAATATCCTTCTCGCTATTAATCATGAGGAAACTGTAGAGAGGATGGTAAACCTGGGAATACTGATAAAAGCCCATTCCAATACGGAAGATCTGTTTGCTTTGAACGTGATCAATGAAGATAAAAATGAATCTTCAGTAAAAAATGCTGAAAAACTTCTTCATCAGGCAACAGATACTGCCGCAGCTGCCGATGTAAAGCTACAGCCTCTTAAAAGATATGATAATGACGTGATCAACGGGGTAAATAACGTTATCAAAGAACAGAATATTACCGATCTTATTATCGGATTGGAAGATGAAAAGGGCTTCTCCCCTTCTTTCGTATATAATTTATACAACGGATACCTCCAGAATGATGACGTGAATGTATTGGTATACCATGCAGCACAACCCTTGTCTACAATAAAAAAAATATGCTGTAATGATTCCTGAAAACGCCCATAAGGAAGCAGGTTTTTTCCATGCTCTCCTGCGGGTATGGAATATTGCCAGAAACTCCGGTGCAACCATGGTTTTTTATGCTCCTGAAAATATTGTGGACATCCTTCAGAAAATCATTAAAAAAGCCAATATAGAAGCAGAATTTATCATTATGAATACCTGGCAGGATGGTGAAAAAACCGCTACCCAGCTTAAGGCAGATGAAGCCCTGATTATTTTTATGGCAAAACGCGGAATGCAATCCTACATTCCAAGGATGAGACTGATCCCTGAACTCCTGAACAGATACCTGAATGATAACAATTACCTGCTGATCTTCCCCTTCTCCGAATATGATAAAAACAGCCCGGAAATACGTTCCGTAGGAAATCATGGAGATTTTGTAGAAATCGGAAATGTGATTCAGAAGATCTTCAAATAATCATTAACAAGTATTTTTGCCGAATAAAATCCGTAACATTGAAAACGAAGAAAATATTCCTTCTCCTGGCAGCTTTAAGTACACAGCTCTCCTTTGCCCAGTTTGCAAAAGTTGTAGATAAAGACGGTTATGTCAACGTAAGGAAAAATGCAGATGCCAAAAGTAATATCATAGGGAAAATCAACTCGGAAGAGATTCTTTACATCTTTTCCGAAGATCCCGATGAAAGCTGGCTTAATATTGATTACAGCCATAAAAAAGAAAAACCTCTTACCGGGTATATTCACCGCTCGAGAGTAAAATTTATTGAATCTTATACTGAAGTTCCATCAACAGTAAAAAATACAGATAATGCTGTATTTAAATCCGGAAACCGTACAGTAAGTATCCTTTCCGGACCGTTTGATTATCCGGGACATAAAAAGGATTTTTCTTCTGTAACAGCCGGTAATGACCGGTTATTAGAGAAGTATAAAGGTCAGGAAATCTGGGGTACCGATGGTCTGGTGCCTCAGACCTATTATAAATCCATTACAATACAGACAGGAAACAAAACGATTCAAATTCCTCAAAAGGATATCGAAAATTTATTTAATGTAAACAATGAATCCACCCGGTGTTATGTTGATCTTCATAATGATACACTCTACATTATGATGAATAATTCGGAAGGTGCCGGAGCTTATGCTGCTCTTTTTATTATTGAAAAGGGAGAATATAAAGGCAGAATACTGGCTATACCTTTTTAGACAGACTGGCCTGTTAAAAGGATGAGTTCCTGCTCTGTAAAATACGAATACAAAAATATTGCTATAAGCTTTGGCTACAGCCAAATTGAATGGATATTATTGATACGCGGGCTAAAGCCCGTGTCTATTGAATGTATTTCATATTTCTTTCAGGGGTTCCAACACATCCATATCATCTTCAACCTGCAAGAAAACAGAATGATATTCAAAGTAAAAAGGCAGCTTCTCCTATGGAACAGCTGCCTTTTTATATTTTTTTAATCCATTATTTTGAAATTACCCGCACCATTCCTTTTACCATCACCAATTTCTCCATCAGTTCTTCTCTGGAATCAGCCAGCACGTTAATGTGTCCCATTTTTCTGCCTGGTTTGGTTTCGGTTTTTCCATACAAATGCACATAGGTTTCCGGAAGTTTAAGTACTTCCTCCATGCCTTCATATACTACTTTACCGGCATAGCCCTCTGCTCCTACAAGGTTCAGCATCCCACTATAAGTGATTGCATCCGTATCTGCCAAAGGAAGATTCTTCACTACACGGTACATCTGCTCAAATTGTGAATTCGTATTCCCTTCCTGGCTTTGGTGTCCGGAATTGTGTAATCTCGGAGCGGTTTCATTCACCCATACCTTTCCTTGTTTATCCAGGAACAGTTCGATGGCAAACAATCCCGGAGAATTGACCGCATTCAGGAATTTTTCTGTAATAGAGTCTATCTGGCGCTGAACATCTTCAGTCAGGAGTACCGGGCACACGTTAAAATCAAGCAGGTTCAGTTTGGGGTCGGCAACCATTTCCGTAACCGGGAAGGTATTGGTTTCTCCTCTTTCGTTTCTGGCAACAATCACGGAAAGTTCTTTATCTATGTCTACAAGACTTTCTATTACTGAAGCTTCTTTCCATAAATGTTGGTAATCTTCTTCTGTTTTAATGACCTGAACGCCTTTTCCGTCATAGCCTCCCGTATTCATTTTTTGAACAAAAGGCAATGGCATGATGATTTTTTCTTCACTATTCCATACTACCTGAAATTCCGGACTTGGGATATCATGGGTTTTATAGAACTCTTTCTGTAGAATTTTTTGCTGGATGGTCTTGATGATACTGGCATTGGGTACTACTTTTACGCCCTGTTTTTCAAGCTCAGCCAATGCATCTGCATTTACATGTTCTATTTCAATGGTTACCACATCTTTATCTTTTCCAAAGTTCAGCACCGTCTCATAGTCGTTGAAATTTCCCTGTGTAAAATATGAGATATTATGACACGGAGCGTCAGAAGCAGGGTCCAGTGTGTAAAACTCATCATCATACTTCAACGCAGTTTGTATCAGCATTCTTCCCAGCTGTCCGCCTCCCAGAATTCCTATTTTCATTTTCTATTTTTATATTAGATTGTATTCTTATTGAATTTTATCAATTTTTAAGTATCCCAGCCCCATCAGGTTTCCCTGATTGCCTGCATCAGACTTCTGAAGGACGATGGAATATTTTTCTTTCATTTTTTGAGGAAGGATATCATTAACATTGAAAATATCATCAATGTCTACTCCATGTTTATCATCAATATGGCTTACGGCTCCTTCAAATCCCATTGTCTGATAGAATTCAGTTTCTTTTGCCCTCTTCACAATTTCCCCCATGGATTGTCCCACCATTAAATGCTGCTCATGAAACTCTTCAAAAAAACCTTTTTTATACCCTCCAAGATTAAGAAAGTACAGCTGATGTTCTGATGTTTCCTCTCCTTTCTCTACGATCTTTACTTCATATCCGTCTGCAAACCTCACTTCCTGATAACAGTCCACATGGATTTTACCTTCTGCTTCCTTCCAAAACTCTTTCATATCGGGAACCAGGTCTTTCAGGCTTTCCGCAATTCCAAAAAACACATCGTGCTGCTCGATGTTTCTCCCCTTGGGTGTTGCTCCAAGGATCACATAAAATAATTTCATTTCACTTTTCATGCATACAAAAATACGTTAAATTTATCTTTTTCAAATGTTTGGAAGACTACTACAATAATTTTATATTTGTAACATTATTTGTATCATGTCAGAAATTATCATTCTCTTCCTTGGCGCCATTTCAGCAGGTCTTTTAGGCTCACTTACAGGTTTAGGAGGAGGAGTTATCATTATTCCTTTATTAACACTGGGCTTTGGTGTTCCTATGCATTATGCTATCGGAGCTTCACTTATTTCTGTTATCGGAACTTCCTCAGGTGCGGCAGTAGCATTTGTGAAAGAAGGATTTACCAATATGAGAATCGGAATGTTCCTTGAAATAGCCACTACAGCCGGAGCTATTATCGGAGCCTTGGTTTCAGGAATGCTTAATCCGAATACCATCGGGATTATTTTTGCGAGCATTCTTCTGTTAACGGTGATTTTAAATTTAAAAGGAAAGCCTGATCATCAGGAACCTTTGATAAAAGGCAGTCTGGAAGATAAACTAAAACTTTACGGTACCTTTCCTGATAAGGGAATATTGAAAAACTATTCTGCAAGAAATACCGTTCCGGGATTTTTGATGATGATGTTTGCCGGAGCGATGTCCGGACTTTTAGGAATAGGCTCGGGAGCACTGAAAGTATTGGCGATGGATAATATGATGAAATTACCTTTCAAAGTATCTACCACAACCAGTAACTTTATGATTGGGGTAACCGCTGTAGCCAGTGCGTTGATTTATTTCCAGAGGGGAGAAATTATTCCTGTTATTGTAGCTCCTGTATTGATTGGAGTGGTAGTAGGAAGTTTTATCGGTTCCAAAACCCTGATGGTTTCAAAAACAAAAAAGCTGAAAGTATTTTTTGCTATTGTCATTACCATCCTGTCTGTATATATGATGTATAACGGTATTACCAAAAGCTTCAGATAATGAAAAAGAATTTTACAGATGTAGATCTGAACCGCTCTGTAGGAAATCTTCTAAGATTAGGCGTTATCCTGTCTGTAGCTACTTCTTTGATCGGGTTTATCAAGCTGTTTACCGAAGGCTTTGAAATGCCAAAAAAATACACTTCCCTGGATATGGGAAGCTCTTCAGAAAAAGTATGGACCCATTTCTGGGAGTCTTTATGTAAAGGAGAAGGGATGGCTATTATCCAACTGGGAATCCTGTTGTTGATTTTCACTCCGTTAATGAGGATTGTTTTTGCTTTAATAGGCTATTTAAAAGAAAAAGACTACGTCTATGTAGTCATTTCCTCAATTGTTCTCGCAATTATGGCTGTGAGCTTTTTTGCAGGGTACGCGCATTAACTTTACATTTCATAAAACTCCAGCGGCAGCTGATCAGGATCCTGGGTAAAGAAAAACTCTTTTCCTGTGAATTCATCTATGCGGATTTCCTCACACTCCAGCCCTTTAGCAAGCAACTCGTTTCGTTTTTCTGCTACATTTTCCACAGAGAAAGCAAGATGCCTCAGGCCACAGGCTTCCGGACGGGAAGGGCGTGCAGGAGGATCGGGAAAAGAAAACAGCTCAATCACATAATGCTCACCAATAGCCAGGTCCAGCTTATAAGACTGACGTTCTTTACGATATACTTCGCGGATGATATCCAACCCTAAAACCTCTGTGTAAAACTTTTTAGAAACCTGATAATCAGAGCAAATAATTGCAATATGATGGATTTTCATGTAAGAATTTTTATTTATTTTATTTCCTTGCAGTTATCTTTCCTTCTCGTATCGATAATGTATTGAATCTTCCACTCATTATTCTGTTTCACCAACTGAAAACTATTGGCTCCGCAATGAGAGAGTTTTCCTTTTAAGTAGAAAGAATAAGGCGTAAATACACTGGCAAGGTTTCCATCTGTATGAATAGCCTCTATTGTAATTCTTTCCTCAAGGTCTCCCTTTGAAAATTTGGAAACCGAAGTAATGAAATCCTGCAGGCTATCCCCTTTTACACTTCCATCTTTCGTTATTGTCTGAAGGACTGCATGTTCTGTAAAGGCTGACTTTACCAGTTCAGCATCTGCATTTTTCATACCAAGAAACAGGTTTCGTATGGGCTTCTCAACATCCTGATTCTGCTGACCGAAACCTGAAATACTCATCAGGATAAAGAGTCCTGCTATTTTATTCATAAGATACATTTAAACAAATAAAAATAGGTAAAATAAAATTTAAATGGATTATTAAATTTTAAAAATCATTTTTCATAAATTGTAACAAAATTATTTCATCCAAAGAATTTAGTATGTGGATTATTTATATAATTCTGGTCATCCTTTTACTCGTACTGACCATCCTTCCAAAAATTCAGCATTCCCACTGGATATTCCGGGTCCCCGAATTTGCTAAAATACAGGTCACTTATCTTATATTTTTCACTTTTCTGCTAGGATTTATCATTGATTCTAAAGAATATATATGGTATTATCAGGGGTTTCTGCTTGCCTTGTTTGTTCATCACAGCCACATTCTCATCAGGTACACCCGTCTGTATCCTGTAAAAAAAACATAAACAGCGTTACAAATCCTCCGGAAAGCTACATTTTATTTCTGCCAATGTATATCAGTTCAATAAGGAATATGACAGGTTTTGTAAACTTATTGAAAAGTACAGCCCGGATTTCTTCCTGACAATGGAAAGCAACAGCGATTGGGAAAAGGCAATGACACCTTTGGAAAAAGAATATCCCTACCAGCATAAAGTAACTCTTGAAAACACCTATGGAATGCATTTCTATTCCAGGATTGAAATTAAGGAAGCCAGAACTCATTATTTTGTGGCAGACGACATTCCGAGTATTGAAATTCACATGAAAACAAGCGATGGATTTTCTTTTGTTTTCTTTGGCGTGCACCCACCACCGCCAAGTCCTACAGAGGAAGAAACCTCCAAGGAAAGGGATGGTGACCTGCTGAGTACCGCCAAGCGTGTAAAGGATATCAAAAAACCGGTCATTGTAGTAGGAGACTTCAATAATGTTGCCTGGTCAAGATCATCAATACTCTTCAGAAAAACAAGTCATCTGATCGACCCGAGGGTCGGGCATTCTTTTGTTTCCACTTTTCATGCCAGATACCGGCTTTTGAGGTTTCCTATTGACCTGATGTTTCACAGCGAAGATATTTTTATTAAACAGCTGAAGACATTGGAAAATTTTGGATCGGATCATCTGCCGGTGTACTGTGAATTTTTCATAGACCATCACAATGACGAACAGGAAGAGCTAATAGAAACGGCAACTTCCGAAGAAAAAGCAGAAGCAGAAATAATGATAGAGGAAGGAAAGCAGGAAGATGGCAATCGGGAAGCGATCGTTAAAGAGTAAACATAAAAAAGTGGGTCAAAACCCACTTTTAATTTTTTAAAATATCATTACATCCTTTACCACCCCATTTTTCTGGGTGTGCTGTAATAATGTAGTTTCGATGAATATTTTAATCTGTTCTTCGGAACCATCATTGGGAAATAAAAGGTGAACATTAGCACCGGCATCCAGTGTAAAGAATAAAGGCAATCCTGTTTCCTTTCTGAAATCCCAGATTTTATTGATGACTTCCAGTGTTCCTGTTTTCATCAGGATAAAAGCAGGATCACTCATCATCATCATCGCATGCAGGGTAAGGGCTTCATGTTCTACCAGCTTGATAAACTGTTCCATATCTCCTGTCTTGAGGATCTCTTTCATCGGAACGAAGTTCTCCCTTGCTTCCTGAAACCTTCTTTCCGCATAAGGATTGGTTTTCATCAGGCCATGTCCAACAGTAGAAGAGACGCTTTTCTGACCTTCATGGATCAATAAAACCCAGTCATTGAAATTTTTGAATATTCCATGAATTTCAGTTTCCGGATAAGGCACCGCAAAAAGATCGGAACTTCCTTCTACCTCATCTGTTTTTCCCCAGACAATAAGTCCGTTATACAAACTTCTGCAGGCGCTTCCGCTTCCAAGTCTTGCTAAAAATGAAGCTTTTTTCAAAGATTCTTCAGCTGAAGATGTTCCCGCAAATGTTTCATCAAGCTTCATCAGGCATTTTGCAATGGCTCCAAATCCTGAGGCTGAACTGGCAATTCCTGAACTGTGTGGAAAGGTATTTTCTGTTCTGATGATATATTTTCCTTTCAGAATCCATGGAAGGTATTGTTCAATATTTCTAAAATACTTTTCAATTTTTTCAGCAAATTTTACCTCTTCATTTCCTGCCAGAAAAGTCTGTACCGAAAATGGTTCATCAGCCAAAAACTCCATTGATGTATTGGTTTTGCAATGATTCAAAGTATAGCTGATACTTGGATTGGCAGGGATCTGATTTGCATATTTTCCCCAATATTTGATAAGGGCAATATTAGACGGACAGCTCTCTGAGACCGTTTGTGTCTGAATAGTAAAGTTGGGATTTCCTATAAATTCCTGTGTTGTCATAATATATTTAAGTGATTGAGACTTGGCTACTCCGCCAAAAATTCTTCGAATTTTCGCCTGCTCCGGAAGAGGAGAGTTGTAACGTCTTCAATTGTGATATTCGTAAAGTTGAAGGTTTTTACAAAAACTTAAGAGTTCAAAAATTTTTGTAACTTTTGTAGTTTACAAGTCAGTTAATACATCTTTTCAATAATATCTGCATATTTCTTCAAAACCACGTTTCTCTTCACCTTCAATGTAGGAGTAATCTCTCCTGTATTGATGTCAAATTCTGCCGGCATTAAAGTAAATTTCTTCACTTTTTCGTAATCTGCCAGATGGCTTTGCAATTCTTTAATTTTTTCTTTATAAAAGCTGTTCACGGTATCATTTTTCACCGCATCTTCCCAATTCGTGAAAGGAATATTGTTCTTCCTAATATAATCCTGTAAAAATTCAAAATTCGGAACAATTAATGCAGAAACAAACTGCCTTCCTTCAGCTACCAGCATAATCTGCTGAATAAAATTATTGTTGGTCAGGAGGTTTTCAATCTGTTGCGGGGCAATATATTTTCCATTGGAAGTTTTCATCAGATCTTTGATCCTATCCGTAATAATCAGGTTTCCGTGTTCGTCAAATTTTCCGGCATCACCGGTTTTAAACCAACCATCTTCCGTGAATACTTTCCGGGTTTCTTCAGGTTTATTGTAATACCCTTTCATGATTCCATTTCCTTTTGCCTGAATCTCATCATTTTCTCCGATACGGATTTCTACCCCGGGAAGTGGTTTTCCACTGGTAGCATGTTCAAAGTGGGTTAAAGGAAAAAGGGTCAGCGTTGCCGTAGTTTCTGTCAAGCCATACCCTACTGTTACGTGAATTCCCACAGATTCAAAAAAGCGGGTGACTTCAGGCGACAAAGAGGCCCCTCCACAAGGTAAAAACCATAATCTTCCCCCCATTTTTTCTTTAATTTTGCTGAAGACCAGCATGTCTGCTACAGATTCTTTAATTTTTAATCCGAAAGGAACCGGCTTTTCATTTCTTCTTAGCTCCGCGGTCTCCCATCCTGTTTTCAATGCCCAGTTAAAAATCTTTTTCTTTAATGAGGAACCTTCTTCCGCTTTTTCCAGGACTCCGGCATATACCTTCTGGAAAAACCTCGGTACGGCACACATTGCTGTAGGTTTTACTTCCTCCAATGCTTTTGCTACGTTTTTGGGGTCTTCCAGGAAGTAGACTCTTGCTCCTCCATATAAAGACAATAAGCTCCAGCTTCTTTCAAAAACATGGCTCAAGGGAAGGAATGCCAGCGAAAGCTCTTCCTCGAAGTTTTTAAATTTAAAAAATTCAAAATGAGAATCGAAAGCTTTGATAAAGTTACCATGGGTAAGCATTACTCCTTTCGGGGTTCCGGTGGTTCCGGAAGTATAAATCAATGTTGCAGTATCTTCATATTCTTTTTTGCAAAATTCCAGTTTAGGAGAAGCTTTTGCGATAAAGTCTTCAAGATAAAAGCTATTGAATTCCTTTTTGATCCATACTGCTTTTTTAGAAACAACAATGGTTTCAAGGTTATTTTCTTCTTTAGCCAAAAGTTCCAGGCATATATCATACTGCATTTGGTTTCCTACCAAAACAATCTTAGATCCTGAATCATTAATGATATATTCTGCCTGTTCCCCATTATTGGTTGAGTATATCGGAACTGTGATCGCTCCTATAGCCATGGAAGCCAGATCAAAAATCATCCATTCTGAAGAATTGTCAGAATAGATGGCTACTCTGTCATTTTCCTGTACACCTGCATCTCTTAACGCATTTGCTGTTTTGAAAATAATCTCACTGAATTTTTTCCAGCTCAGCTCTTTCCAGGCTTCATCTTTCTTTTTAAAACCAATGGCGGCTTTTACAGGATGCTTTTCTACATTTTTAAGGATAATTGCCTCTGCAAGATTCATTTCTTCAGCTTTTTGTCGTTAATATAATTGTTAAGATGGAAGTCTATACTTTCTTTCACAGGAATGAACTGATACCCCAGCTTTTCTTTAATTTTTTGGTTGGAAATGGTGTTGAATGAAGATATTGCCTCAATATTCGATTTGGTGATCATCCTCAGCTTCGGAATAAACCATCCGAAAAGGGCATTGGCCAACCTTCCGATATTCAATTGGAATCCGGATAGTATTTTCGCCTCTTTAAGACCTAATCTTGTTCTGATCTGTTGGGCGAGATCTGCATACCTGTTATTTTCAGCAACGATAATAAACCGTTCCCCGAAAATATTATTTTCCATCAGTTCTACAGCCGTTTTGGCAACATCCCTTACATCCACGTAAGCTGATCCGCCCGAAAATGTAAAACTATTATCTTCAAAGGTAGAAAAAAGCTCTCCGCTGCTCTGGTTCCAGTTTCCGCTTCCGACAATCATTCCCGGATTGATAATCACTACGTTTAATCCCTCGGCTGAGGCTCTCCAGGCTTCCATTTCTGACAAGTGTTTGGAAATAGCATACGCGGAATGTTCCAGCTTGGGATTGAAATCTGAATCCTCGTCCAGCTCCCCCTTCTCATTAAAATTGTCTAAAACAGCAACAGAACTTACATGCAGAAATTTTTTAACTGAGGATCCTTCACAGGCATACAAAAGATTTTCCGTACCTTTAATGTTGGTATGGTACATTTCCTTCTCATCTTTAGGATGAAAGCTTACTTTTGCGGCGCAGTGATATACATCCTCCACACCTTTTAAAGCATTCTGTAAAGAATCAGGATCATCAAAATCCACATCCATCCATTCGATTTTATTAAAAAAATCATCAGGATTTTCTGTATAAAAGCTATAGGAATGCTTTACTTCGTTTAAATTGCTGCCCGGTCTTTTGGAAGCCCGTACATGTTTACCTCTTTTAAGAAGTTCCAGGACGATGACCCTCCCCAGGATTCCGGTTGCACCCGTTACAAAAATCATTAATTATTTTACTTGATTGCTGACTAAAATATGACAATATTTTCTATCCGGCAATGATTCATTTTCCTTGTAAAAGTTCTCTGAAAAACTGCTTCTGCAAATTTTGCGATTTTTAAAGCAGAATTCAACTTTATTTAACCAATATTATCACTCTGAGTAAACTTAGAGCCCATTGCTTTCTTACCACCGTAAAATATAAAAGTCCTGAAAGAATTAAGTATAAAACTTTCAGGACTTTAAGGTTAAAATATTCTGTGATCAGGCCATCACCATATTATTTCTTCTTGGTGCTTTGTCACAAAGGACATCTGCAATACTTTTAGAAATTAAATTCCCTTCCGTAAGGTTATCCAGCCAGAAAAACTCTCCTGCGGCATTGATCTCGATGAAATAATATTCATTTTCAGGAGAAACAATCATATCTATAGCCCCGTAATCCACGTTATAAATATCCAGAAGTTCCAGCAGTTTTTCTTCAATATCTCCCGGCAATTCGGTTCTTACCCATTTATCAAGCAGGTTTACTCCATCTTTCCTCCAATCTACCTTAGCATCTTCAAATTGCTGTGAATCAATTTCAAAGGCATACACATCCCTCCCTACAATGGTTATACGAAGTTCTTTTTTCTTTTCAATCATTTTCTGAAACTGCATCGGGCAATATAAAAGCGTATCCAGTTCTTCCAGCTTATCTTCGCTCACTACATTGGTGAAAACAACACTTTCCACCCCATCTTCAGTGATGGCAAAACCGGTCTGCATTTTGGCGACGACATTCCGGTGCTGAAGAATAAATTTTTTTGCCACATCAGGATTATTGGTTATACAGGTATCCGGAATAGTAAGTCCCAATTTATCTGCTACTTTCAATTGTTCTTCTTTACTGTCCAGTCTTCTGTAAATGCCCGGCTTACCCAGTGAATACGTATCCACCGATTCAATAAAGCCAAAAAGGGTATTCCGGATTTCCCCCATGGCAGCCCCGTAAAATTTGGCATCCAGTTCTTCTTTCAGGCCGCTCCCGATATTATAGGCTCTCCTGTACCATATTGCCGAAATATCATCTAAACGATATTGGGCTTCGGGAGTTTCAAGAATACTAACCCATTCCCCGTTTTGAAAAGTTGTTGACAGTTTATTTTGCAAAGGATACAGATCCACATCAAAACGGATTACCTGGCAGTTATTTTTTTCAATATACTCCGTTACTTTTTCAATTGAAAAGTTATCCGCAGTATGTGTTATAATTAATATTTTATTCATTGAAGTTGATTCTTTTTATAAGATTATCAGCAATTCTTTCTGCTATCGGAAAGCCCAGTTCTTTCTGCAGCATTCCCCATTCTCCCTGTGGATTGACTTCCAGAAAATAATAGCCTCCGTCTTTTCCTTTTATCATATCAATAGCCCCGATATAAAGTCCCATTTCTTTCATCATAGAAGCCAGACTGTTTTTTATATCGTCAGGCAATTCATAGGCAGACCAAAAATAGCCGTCCCGGGTCACTCTCCAGTCTGCATTTTCACTGTTATTGATTTTACCTGTGAAAAATTCTCCGTCCACATAGATGATCCTCAGCTCGTATTCTTTATCAATGTAGGGTTGAAAAATCATCGGACAATATTCAATATCCGAGAGATAGCCTAAAGTTTCTTTTTCAATCACCATGGTGGAAACCTGGCTTTCTCCATTCATCGTTTTGGCAACAACACTATGAAGCTTGGCCACTGCTTTCCCCTGACAATGCTGATGAAAGAAAGCAATAATCTTTTTTTCATCGTTCGAAAAGATGGTTTTAGGAACGGTCAGGTTATTTTTTTTGGCGATTTTCAGCTGAAACATTTTATTTCCATCCACTTTTCTTTCCTTTTCATAGGGGTTTACCCATGGAATATTTTCTAGAATGGTCATCAGATTATACCGGAGACTCCCGTATTCTTTGATGAAAATTTTTTCGTATTCTCCATCCAGTTCTTCGGGAACGCTTATATTCCACGCTTTCCGGTGCCATACCCCTTTGATATCATCAGAATGGATCCGGTTACCTGATTCATCTGTCAGTTCAAATGAATCTTCATTAACACTTATGTTCTGAAGATGGTTCAGGTGGTCAGAATTCAATCTGAAATAAGGAATATTTTTAGAGCTGAGATAGGCAAAAAAGAGGTCAATATTGTAAAAATCTTTTGAGTGGGTAATGCAGAGAATCATTTGCCGGGCTTTATAAAAAAGGGAAACTTAACATTAAGTTTCCCTTTCTATGATTGAGTTATTATACTTAATATAAAAGATTATTATACGTATTGAACATCATCATCGCCATCAGACGGGTATTTCATGGTATGCATCATATCATCTTTCGGAGATGTTACACTGTCGATTTCAGGTTTTGTGATCACGTCCCTTTCAGGAATTGAGATGTCTGTACCTCCTTTTACGGTTTGAGGATCTTTAAGCTGCTTTTCTAAAAATGATGCAAAAAACGGCTTCTTCTTTGAATTCTTGTTTTTCATAATGATTTAGTTTTAATTTGATATAATGATTTAATTTAGGTCTGAATTATACTACGTCTCCTGCTTCGTCGCTGTCCGACGGAAATTTCATCGTTACATTTTCACTTCCGGGACGCGAAACACTATCTTCAAGAGCTGAAGTGGTAATTGAATCTTTAATCACTGAAGTAACGTCATCTAAAAGTACAGAAGTAGCGTCTCCTCCTTTTACAGTTTCAGGATCTTTAATCTGTTTTTCTAAGAAAGTAGCAAAAAAAGGCTTCTTTTTTGAGTTTCCGTTTTTCATAAGTTAATATTTTTATTTTTTTGGTAATCCAAAGTACAAAATTTTCAACTTATAGGGAAATAAAAACAAATTTTAATAAAATTTTAACACAAAACCAAATATCAAAGTAAAAAATTAAATCAAACCAAGAAATTCCTTTACAACATTAGCAAAATCCGCCGGATTTTCAGCCTGAACCCAATGTCCTGCATTTTTTATGGTCACGATCCTTGCTTTGGGAAATTGCTGTTTGATCCCGTATTCGTCCTGAGGCAAAATATAATTGGAGCGGTCTCCTGCAATAAATAATGCATCTCCTTCAAAAACCCCGAATTTAACAGCATTGGAAACAAATTCGTTATATTTTTCAGAAAGGGTTTTCAGATTAAATCTCCAGTTTAATTTTTTATTGTCATCCCAATACAGATTTTTAGTTAAAAATTGAATGGTAGATTTTTCAGGAATATATTGGCTCAGAATAGCTTCCACATCATTCCTGGATCCTGCGGTATTGAAATCTACTGTTTCCAATGCTTTAATGATACCCTGATGATGCGGAGGGTAAGCTTTTGGTGAAATATCCACCACAATAAGTTTGTCTACTCTTTCCGGATATTGTAATGCAAACTGCATTACCGCTTTTCCTCCCAGCGAATGCCCCAGCACATGAGCTTTCTGAATCCCATAATGATCCATATACCGGGCTATATCATCTGCAAGATCGTCATGGCTCATATTTTCAGAATGGAAGCTTCTTCCGTGATTTCTGAGATCAATCAGGTGTACAGGAAGATATTCTCCCAGGTCTTTCCCAAAACTTCCCCAGTTATCGAGCATACCAAACAATCCGTGAAATACTAATAGGGGTGTGGACGTTATATTTTCACCGAATATTTTTGAATTTAAAATTTCCATATTTTTAATAAAAGTTAGAATTAGAACCGGAAAGCAGATAGTAAAAGCTAATGAAGTTTTGTTTTAGAACTGGCTGTAAAATTACAGACTGTAGCTTATTAGTAGCAATTTCCGGCCTCCCGTTTACCATTTTGCCAGTCTCTTCAGATAAGCCTGGACTGTATTTTCCAATCCCATATAAAGGGCTTCCGATATCAAAGCGTGCCCTATGGAAACCTCAAGCAGATTAGGAATTGTATCTGCAAAATATTTTAAATTATCTAAACTTAAATCATGTCCCGCATTAATACCCAATCCCGCATTGCCGGCAGCCACCGCTGTATCATAGTAAGCTTTTATAGCCTGTTCTTTATTGATGGGATAATTTTTTGCATAAGCTTCAGTATACAGCTCAATCCTGTCAGCTCCTGTTTTCGCTGCATATTCTACCAGTTCAGGCAGTGGATCAAGGAAAATAGAAGTACGGATTCCTGCATTTTTGAATTCACTGATGATTTCAGTAAGATAGTCCAGGTGCTTTTTTGTATCCCATCCCGCATTGGACGTAATGGCATCATCTGCATCCGGAACCAGCGTCACCTGCTCCGGTTTTACTTCCAGCACCATATCAATAAAGGATTGATGTGGGTTTCCTTCAATATTGAATTCAGTCGTAACCAATGGTTTCAAATCATAGACATCTTTTCTGGTAATATGTCTTTCATCAGGTCTTGGATGAATGGTAATTCCTTGTCCCCCAAATTCCTGAATCCTTACAGCCGCTTCTGTAACACTGGGTGTATCCCCTCCTCTTGCATTTCTTAATGTCGCAATTTTATTAATGTTTACGCTTAGTTTTGTCATTTTTATTGAGATGTTAGATATGAGAAGTTAGAAATTAGTTTGACCAATTAGCCATTATTTCAATATTTCACTTCTCTATCACTATTAAATTTTTTATATTTATTATGTCTTTTATCAGATGTTAAGAGCCTGTCTCTCACTACATCTGGTTTCTAATTCTACACTTTTACACTCACCTGCATCACCTGAAGATCAAATTCCTTTGATGCCACCAGCAAATGATCGAAAATATCTGCCTGGATCTGCTCAAAACGCTCCCATTGGGAATCATTGGTAAAACAATACACCTCAAGCGGAAGACCCTGTGGAGTGATTTCCAGCTGACGAACCATTCTGGTTGCATTTTTTTCGACATCCGGATCATTTTCTATGTACCGTTGTGCATAATATCTGAAAACCCCGATATTGGTAAGCTGTCTCCCGTTGATGACTTTATCTTTATGAATCAGGCTTTCTTTTTCTTTTTTAATCTCAGATGTTCTTTCTTCCAGGTAATCTGAAATTAAATTAATTTCCTTTAACCGTTCAATATCTTCGTCCGTAAGAAATTTAAAAGAATTGATATTAAAGTAAATGGATTTTTTAATTCTACGGGTATTGGATTCGGACATTACCTGCATATTTTTGATCTCCGTAGTCAGGAAATCATAGGTAGGAATGGTGGAAACCGTTTTATCAAAAATTGGTGATTTTTGTAGTGAGAAGGCTTATTTCTGTAATATTTCCTTCTATACTGTATTTGGGAATGCTGATCCAGTCTCCTACTTTCAGATTCTTAGAAGTAGCTACGTGAATCCCGGTAACAAATCCCAGAATAGTATCCCTGAAAACAAGAACCAAAACCGCCGTTATTGCCCCAAGACTTCCTAAAATTGTCCCACCTTTAATTCCAAAAATCAGACAGATTCCAATTACGGAAAGTACAAAGATCCCAAATATTTTTACAGTTTCCGAAATAGCATTAAGCGTCATGATTTTGTAATAATCCTGCTTAATTACAAAGTAATTTCTAAAAGCTGTTAATGCTCTAAATAATAATCCTGCTATCACAAAAATAGTAGATACTCCCACAATTATTTCCAGTAATGCAAAGCTTTTCGGGTGCCTGTAGAAGACGGAAAACAAGGCATACCCCGCAAAGTTCAAGGCTCCTAAGTGTACTACAGAATTAGTAATCCTTGAATCATAGATTGATTTTAAAACAGGGTATTCTTCTTTATCAAAAAAGAATTTGAAAATAGTATTGACAATGAGTTTAAAAACGAAATCCAGAATATAGATCATTCCTGCCAGAAATATAAATTTCAGCAAAATCTGAATAGGAAGTGCCAGATCAGGATATACGTGATCCCTCACAAAATAATGGATCTGATCGCTGATATTCTGCAGAAAATCTCTGGTATCTTGTATTTCATCTTTCATTACAGCAAATTTATAAAATTAAGGATGATGATGTTACTATTCGCTATCAATTTTCATCCCAAAACTTTAAGCTGATTATAAATTTTCCTTAAATCATTTAAAAAATCTGCTGTATTTTCATATTTAGGCCTATTTGTTGAATGGTTAAGGTTTCATATATTCGTTTATATTTAAAAGAATGGATACAACGATTATTAATATTCTATGCCTTATTTTATTGTTTGTAGGAATACTGGGTACATTTCTTCCTGTTTTGCCCGGGCTTTTGCTAAGCATCTGTGGATTGCTGATTTATAAATTCGGGACGGATGCTGATCTGCCAATGATCTATGTCTGGGCGTTCAGTATTCTTACGGCAGCATCTGTGGTGTTAAGTTATGTTATTCCTGCAAAAACTAACAGGAAATACGGAGGAACCCGCTGGGGAAGCATCGGTTCTGTAGTCGGAACCATTGTAGGAATCTTTCTTCCCATTCCGCTGGGCTTTTTGATTGGAATGTTTGCCGGTGTATTTATCGGTGAGCTTCTTCATGACAGTAAAGATATGAATAAAGCATTACGATCTACAAAAGGAGCATTCATCGGATTTATTTATGGCACCGGCTTCAGCTTCGTAGTAGGCGTGGCAATGTTTTTGGTAGTACTTCTTAATATGTTTAATATTATATAATAAAAAAGAAATGATGTTCCATAAAGCCATTATATTGAGTCTGGGCATTTTAGCATTAACAGGCTGTGATGCCCAAAAGAAAGTAAAAACAAATACCACATCTTCCGGAATGACCACTGACATAAAAACTGCCGATCGTAATGAAGGAATCATCTACTTCAATGAGGGAGAAAATAAATTCCTGAAAGAATATCAGATGAATGTGACTTTCAAAGGTGTTTCTGAAGACAGCCGGTGCCCGGAAGGAGTAAACTGTATCTGGGCCGGTGCAGCCCTTGCCCAGGTTGAAGTTATGGGAATAGCAACCAGACCCGTGACGTTAAATCTGGCCAGCACGGACTTTCCTGCGAAAAACTATCATCAATCCGCCAACTTCAACGGGTTAAAATTCACTTTGCAGGAAGTGGCTCCATATCCGAAATCAGAAGGAACAAAAGCACTTGCCGGAAAATATAAAATCGGAATTACCATCACTTCTGCCAGGGATGCTTCAGACCCTACCAGGAAATAGGTTTCTTTCCTTTGGAAATAAGATATTCATTAATTTTTGAAAAAGGCTTGCTTCCAAAAAAGCCCCTGTGAACGGAAAATGGCGACGGATGCGCTGATTTCAAAATAAAATGTTTAGCCGGATCAATGAGTTCGGCTTTTTTTTGTGCAAAAGCCCCCCACAGCACAAACACTACATTTTCTTTTTTATCTGATATTTCCTTGATAATAAAATCTGTAAATTTCTCCCATCCAAGGTCTTTGTGGGAGTTCGGGGAATGGGCACGAACCGTTAAAGTGGCATTCAACAGCAAAACGCCCTGTCTTGCCCAGTCGTCCAATTCTTTAGAAGTGCGCACCACACCTACATCATCTTTCAGCTCAATAAAAATATTTTTAAGGGATGGCGGTGCCGCTACCTGCTCAGAAACAGAGAAACACAATCCGTTTGCCTGATGGTCATTATGGTAAGGATCCTGTCCGATAATCACTACCTCAACATCATCAAAAGGTGTGAGTTCCAGTGCTCTGAAAATCTGGTTTTTCGGTGGAAAAACTTTCGTGGTTTCATATTCATTTTTTACTTTCTCCCAAAGGGTTTTAAAGTATTCTGTCTTCTTGATCGGGGCTAACACTTCTGTCCAGGTCATAACTTCAATTTGAAAATTTAGAAATGAGATTAATTTGAAAATAAAAAAGTTTTAACAAATTAACGCATCTTTTTTTAAACTAAAAATGGCATTTTCAAGGTTCTTCTCATCTGTTCTGTTTTCCTCTAAAACGAACCTGTGTTTTAAAAGTAAAGCCTGAGAAGCCTTATTACACTTATGGGTAAAAGCCAAAATTTCCTGTAAATGTAAGGCATTAAATCCAAAATGTAAAACCGATGCCAGTGCTTCAGACATGATTCCTTTTTTATGATGTTCAGGAAGCAGTTCATATCCTGTTTCTGCTATTTTCCTGTCTTCTGAAAAATTCCACAGGCAAATGGTTCCGATAAGATCCTGCTGATCCTTATAGGAAATACCCCAAAATATCATTTCATTATCCCGGGCTTTCCTTTTAATGTGTAAAATAAATTCCAGGGCATCATAATTAGATACCGGGGACTTTCTTTTAACATATTGATTAATGAGATCATTGCTTCTGATCCGTAAAATATCTTCTGTATGTGCCTCATTAACTTCTTTTAAAATCAGTCGCTCACTTTCAAGTTTCATCTTTCAAATGTAATAAAACCAAAATCATTTGTTTGAAAACACATCGAATTCCTGTATCTCTTTATTTCCTGACTTTCAAATTAACTCATTTTCAAACATCCACCTCCTTAACATTCACATTTTCTCACTAAATTTGCAATTGTGTATATAGATAAAGAAGATTTAGACGAATTAGAGTTTTCGCAATTGCTCGCGGAAATCTCACCATTTGCGTATTCTCCGAAAACAAGGGAAAAGA
The DNA here is from genome assembly GCF_000738495.1 of Chryseobacterium sp. P1-3. Lineage (NCBI taxonomy): Bacteria > Pseudomonadati > Bacteroidota > Flavobacteriia > Flavobacteriales > Weeksellaceae > Chryseobacterium > Chryseobacterium sp. P1-3. The sequence goes on along the minus strand of NZ_JPEQ01000004.1, from coordinate 437,351 downwards.
TTCTTCAACTTCGTCCGATGGAAATAGACGAAGCGGAGCTTTCATTAAAAAAAAACGTCGGAATACCTGTCGAGTTTTGAAAGTTCAAATGCGATTCCGTTTGATGAATATGAAGATATTGAAAGTGAGCTGAAACTGATGCTGATTGAAAATTACCGTCTGGAAAACAATGCTTTCATCAAAATAAAAGCCATCACGGAACAAATCGGAAGATTACAAAAGTTCTTTCCTACCATGCCTGAAACTTTTCCTACTTTAATGGAGGAAGTTTCTGTATTGGAATTCAGGAAAGAGATTATTGATAAGGTAGACAAAGTATTCAATCGGTTTGGTGAAGTAAAAAATGAAGCTTCACCCGCATTGAAAGGCTTAAGAACAGAAATCCAGCATGCTAAAAAAGCCATCCAGGAGAATTTCAACCGTGCTCTTACCACTTACGGACAAAGTGATTTTTTGGATGATATACGGGAAACGATTATTGATGATCAGAGAGTTTTAGCGGTAAAATCAGGGTTTAAGAAAAGGGTTCCGGGCAGGACACTGGGAATTTCAAAAACCGGCTCTATTACTTATATCCAGCCGGACAGTGTTGTTAAACATTATTTTAAGCTCCGGGAAAATGAAGAGGAAGAGAAAAAGGAAATTGACAAGGTCCTCAGGAAACTCACTGCAGAGCTGGCAGAATTCCAGCCCCAGCTTTGGAGGTATCAGGTCTATATTTTTGATCTTGATCTTACCAGGGCCAAGGCTAAGTTTTCTGAATTGATCAATGGAGTTCTTCCCAAGATCAACCGTCACAAAACCTTGAGATTAAAAGATGCCTTTCACCCACTTCTATGGCTGAGAAACAAAGCTGAAAACAAAACTATTTTCCCACAAAGCCTGACTTTAACGGAACACAACAGGATCATCTGTATCTCCGGACCTAATGCCGGTGGAAAATCAATTACCCTGAAAACGGTAGGACTATTACAGCTGATGATCCAGAGTGGTATTTTAGTACCTGTGCATCCTAAATCCGAGATGTTTTTCTTTGATAAAGTAATGACCGATATTGGTGACAACCAATCTATTGAAAATCATTTATCAACCTATTCATCCAGGCTGAAAAAGATGTCGGGAATTATCCGGGAGGCAGACGCCAATACGCTTTTACTGATTGATGAGTTCGGAACGGGATCTGATCCGGAATTGGGAGGCGCCCTGGCGGAAAGCTTCATGGAATACTTTTATGATAAAAAGAGTTTTGCCATTATTACAACGCATTACACCAATATTAAGCTGGTTGTAGAGCAACTTCCTAATGCCCAGAATGCAGCGATGCTTTTCAATGAAGAAACATTGGAACCAATGTACAAGCTGGAAGTAGGACAGGCAGGAAGCTCGTTTACCTTTGAAGTTGCCGAAAAGAACAGGATCCCAAGATTTATCATCCATTCTGCCAAGAAAAAAGTAGAACATGACATTGTCAATCTTGATAAAACCATTGTAAAACTACAGCAGGAGAAATTTGAAGTTGAAAAACTAAAATCCGATCTTGCCGAAAGAAAGGAGTCTGTGGAAGATAAGCGTGATAACCTTCAAAAGCTTAATGACCAGCTTCAGCAGAAGCTTTTCAACTTTCAGAAATTGTATGAAGAGGAACACCGCAAGCTTCAGTTCGGGAACAAAATTGAAGCATTTATTGACAGCTATACCAAAGGGAAGTCAAGAAAAGATGTAGTGAAGGATTTTGTGAAATTGCTGGAACAGGAGAAATTCAGAAAGTTGGGAGCTGATAAAGATGAATCGAAACGCCTGCAGGTTGTGAAGAGAAAGATCACACAGCAGCTGAAAAAGGAGGAAGTGATTGAAAAGATTGCGGAGACCAACGAAAAGCTGGAAGAACAGCGTAAAAGTGACCGTGCCCTATGGATGAAAGTAGGCCAGCGTGTTCGTATTACAGGCAGTACGAGTGTAGGCACTATTGAAAAGATTTCAAGAAACAAAGTCATCGTCAATTACGGAACTTTCAAAACAACCATTGATGCGGATGAGCTTGAGAGAATTTAATCCACTTTAAAAATGAATTGGTACCAATAATGAAGAGAGTTTCTAAGGATGCTCTCTTTCTTTTTGCTCTTTATCTCCTATTTCTTATTTTTATCAAAATTTACGTTTCACAGCTATGGGCAAAAACTTTTCTGTTCTTTGGATTTTTTATAAAAAGCTGATCATTCCAACGATACTTTTTTCTTTTCTGCTCGTTTTTTTTATTTTCACTTAACGTTCAGACTTTCGGATTAAGCATTGTTCTGATATTCCCTCTTCTTCATTATTTCATTTACGAGCTAAGACTTAAAAACGAATACCACTTTTATGCTCATTTCGGATTTTCCAGGATATTCCTCTGGGGTATTACTTTATCATTCAGTGTAGCTGTAAAAATTTTTAATCGGATTTCTATGAACACACTCCATATTGATAGCGTTACAAAATCCTTTACTGATAAAAAAGTCCTGCAGGATATATACCTGGAGTGCAAAATCGGTAACATTGCCGGCATTTTGGGAAGAAACGGAACCGGAAAATCTACTTTATTAAAAATTATTGCCGGAGTTACCGGCAGCGATTCCCAATATATCAGGTGCAACGGAAAGGTTTTGAAAACCTTATCTGACAGAAAAAACAAAATCGCCTATCTCCCACAATTTTCCTTTTTACCTAAAAATGAAAGCGTAAAGAAACTCATCCATCTTTTCTGTAATAAAGAAAATGCTGATCTTCTTTCTGCATCAGACCTGATCCGGAATTTCCTTGATGAAAAACCCAAAAATCTTTCCGGAGGTGAACTAAGAGCAGTTGAAGCTTTATTAATCATCCACTCGGAAGCAGATTTTATATTGCTTGACGAGCCCTTTCACAGTCTTTCTCCTAAAATTATTGAAGAATTGAAAAAAATAATACGTCAGCAGACCAATAAAGGCTTTATAATTTCTGATCATCATTACCGGGATGTTCTGGATATTTCAGACAAAATCTATCTTCTTTCAGCCGGCTATCTTAAACAAATACAAGATTTAAAAGAACTGCAGCAGTATAATTATCTTCCCAAAAGCATTTAATTTATATATTTGGAAAATCAAAAGTTTGTAATAATGATTTCAATAAACAAAGCATTCTGTCTATCTGCTTTCAGTCTTTTTTCTTTAGCATTCGTTAAAGGCCAGAATAAAGTTCCTTTCGGAGTGGTAAAGGCTGAGGAAGGATATGCCAATGTCCGTGTACATAAAGACAACTACAGGAAGATTGTTGACAAGATCCGTATGCGTAAAGGTGATGTTTTTGTTTATGTAAAGCCGGCTCCCGGAGAAACAGAGTGGATATGGATTAAATATCCTGAAAAGCAGGATGAGGATAAACCATTTGTACGGTATGAAACATTAGACAAAGAAGGAATGGTGAATAAAGAGCGTATTGCCTTTGTGGATCAGCTCCCCCAATACACCCCTTCCAAATCGAAAAACGGAAGATCCCTTATTTTCACAGACAATTCCGACCCTAAAATCCCTATTTCCCAAAGAAGTAAGGTAGTTATCGACATTTATCCTTCCAATGCCGGTTACCGCAAAAAAGAAAAGGATGCGGAGGGAAAACTTCTCACCATTGATAAGGTAAAGCCCTGGGGAATCGGCAATGATATCCCGGAAGGTATGACTGAAATCAAGTCTATCAGAGTTCAGCAACCGGGACGGGGTTCTGTTTTTGTGAGGGAAGCGATTAAAAATATGTTCCAGCCTACCATGGATTTTGAAAATGTAGGCGTAACGGCTCTGGACAATGACAATATTTTTCTTTATATGATTAATGGCTCCGGGGAAAACAGATACACCAGTCTTTGGACGATCAAGAAAGGAAGAGTGATCAGTCAGATTATTTATCACAGTCCGGAATAATTTCAGTATTTTTGTCCCGAAAAAGCTTTACCGCTTATTCATCAAAGAAATGGGTTCTGCCTAACCGCAGATTAATAGGGAACCGTGTGAAAATCACGGACTGTCGCGCAACTGTAAGTAACTAAGGTCTTTATCAAGAGATCCACTATGCGAGGCATGGGAAGGGGATAAAAGATGTTACAAGTCAGGAGACCTGCCTATTTCTGTAAACAAGAAACTTTCGCGATCTGAAGTTGATTGATCTGATGGATTTTTTCAGGAATATATCTGTTCCTGTTATTATTCTGTTGTTTTAATCCGATTTCATTTCGCCTTAATTAATAATGAAATATGACAACAGAAGAAAGAATTGAAGCATCAGAGACCAAAATCTTCAAGGCAGTTTTCCCCAACACAACCAATCATTATGATACCCTTTTCGGAGGTACGGCTATGCAGCTGATGGATGAAGTGGCTTTTATCACCGCTACCCGTTTTGCCAGAAAAAGAGTGGTTACCGTAAGCAGCGATAAAATCGATTTTAAAAAGCCTATTCCTGCAGGAACGATTGTAGAACTGATCGGTAAGGTAACTCACGTTGGAAAAACAAGTATGAAAGTAAATGTTGAAATCTTTACGGAACAGATGTATTCTTACGAAAGAGAAAAAGCAATTGTAGGGGATTTTACTTTTGTTGCTATTGACGAATTCAAGAAACCAATTCAAATACTATAATAATCCAGAGAGACTCGGGCAGGCCAAAGGCGCCCGAGTCTTCATCATCTTATAATAGATAAGTCCTATTTCAGTACTTTTTCTGTTTCCAGATTTTTGCTTAACAGCAATTCAAAAGCCTCTCCCATTTCATCCGAAGCCCTGGTGATTGCATTTTCAAGCATATTCCTGATTTGTCTTTCGGTAACACCTGCTTCCGTCCAGCTTTTACCTGAAGTATGGGAATTCAGAATAAAGGGCATGATCCTGTCAATAGAACAGGCAAAAATAGCATCCGGGGTTTTCTCTTCTTCAAATTCCAGCCACAAGTTAAAAAACTCCGTTCGTAGCGGTTCGTCCAGAATTCCGAAGATTTTCCGGGCAGATATTTTTTCTCTTTCAAACTTTCCTGCCATTGCTTTTTCATCAAACAGAAAAGTATCTCCTGCTTCTATTTCTACCAGATCATGAATAGAAAGCATTCTTATCACCCTTAATAAGTCAATGTCTGCACGGTTTTTTGCATACGGATACAGTATCTGGGCAAGGATGATGATCTGCCAGGAATGTTCTGCTGTATTTTCTCTCCGGGAATCATCCGCATTGTAATTTCTTCGCTGTACATTTTTCAAAGCATCTACTGCCAGGATAAAATCGATTTCTTTCTGAATCTTCATCTTACTTTTTATTTTCTGTTATATTGATCTGCCGGATATACCTTTGTTCTGGTCATCCATTTATTATTGATCTTTTCTTTGACTGTTACCTTTATCTGATCTTCATGAGTCTTCCTTTTCAAAGACTGCATCCAACCCATTATTAGCGATTACGGCATATTCTGTAGTAAAAATCCTGCAACAACCCGAATTTTCCCGGTGGCAAACATGAATTCTATTTTATGTAATGCTTCCTGACAAAAATACGAATACCGCTACCGATTTCAAAATATGTTCCTCACCTCTATTGGAATTCACCTTTTTGAATTTTATATACTATTCTTATTTTCAAAAATCCACAACTAGCCCGCTCCATTTCCACATTATTTTTATCTTTTTCGAGCATTCGGTCATTAATCCATAATTTAAACTAAAAATTATCTTTCTGATTATCAGTATTTTAAATTTTTATTTTGAAAAAATACACTACTTTGTATTGCATAATACCATTTTATTTACATATCTTTGTAATGTAGAATCAGAATAAGCTCGTCTAGCTAGGAGCTACTCTGAAAATATAACTAATTAACAAACTTATCAAAGATGAATACTGAAAATACCAAAGCGCAAATGCGAAAAGGAATTCTGGAATTCTGTATTTTAAGTCTCATCAACCATCGCGAAATGTATGTTTCCGACCTTATCGATGAACTGAAAAAAGGAAAACTGGATGTAGTGGAAGGCACCCTCTACCCCCTTCTCACAAGACTTAAAAATGGAGAATTTCTCTCTTACCGATGGGAAGAATCCACTGGAGGACCACCCAGAAAATATTACCAGATCACAGAAAAAGGAAAACTTTTTCTGGATGAACTTCTCAATACATGGAATGAACTGACTGCCTCAGTCAACCAAATCACTCAACAAAATTAAAAAAAGCTATGAACAAGACACTCTCAATAGGACTCGCAGGTTTTTCTTTTACAATAGAAGAACACGCATATATAAAGCTCAGCGATTACCTGAACGCTCTGAGAAGCTCATTGGACGCTTCCGAAGCAGATGAGGTAATGCATGACATAGAAATCAGAATGGTGGAAATTTTCAGAGATTCTCTGGGAAAACGTGAAGTAATCAACGATACCGACGTAGAAAAAAGTGATCGCACAGATCGGAAGTCCTGAAAAGATCGAAGAACAGGAAGAAGCCTATTTTTCTGAAAAAGCAACAAGTAAAAATAATAATGCAGATAGCGCCTATTCAGGTAAAAAGCAACTGTTCCGTGATCCGGAAAAACAAAAAATCGCCGGTGTTTGCGCAGGATTAGCCCAGTATATTGGTATGGATATTACTGCTATGAGAATTATCTGGGTGGTTGTTTTCCTTATCATGATCCCGGCCGCCGGAAGTGCTTTGGTCATTTTACTGCTCTATCTTATCCTGTGGCTTGTACTGCCAAAAGCACAAACCGCATCTGATTTCCTGAAAATGCAGGGAAAGCCTATGAACTTCGACAATCTTAAGAATGAGTCTAATAAATTGGTGCAGTTTGCCAATGAATCTACTCAGAGGGTCGGAGAAATATATAACGAAAACAAACCTTACATCAGCAATGCCGGAAGCGGAATCTGGAATGTATTCAAATATATCATCGGTGCATTCTCAGTATTGATGGCAGTAGGAAGTATCATCGGAGTATTTGTATTATTTGCCCTTTTCGGGATGGATACCGATTTTCCTGGAGCCAATCAGATCAGATTCTATATGGATGATAACGGTCTGGATAAAGTACTGGCTGCTATCATGATTATAGGAAGTTTAATTCCTGCTATCCTTTTCAGCCTATTAAGCATTAAGATATTTTCTCCAAAAACAAAACTGAGAAATCTTGGTTGGTTAGTTGGCGGGTTATTCCTTCTTCTGATCGGACTGGGAACTTATTTCGGAATCAGTATGGCCAAGAAAAACCTGATCTATAAAGGCAACAAAGAGGATATTGAAAATGTAGCCATCAACACTACTTCTGACACTGTATATGTAGACGTGAAACAGGTAAGCATCCCACAAAGTTTTAAAGCTTACGATAATGACATCTATTCTGATAAAAAATCAGTGTATGAAGAAGATTATATTTCTGTGGATGTAACAAGAAAAGCTGATATCAAAACCCCTTATCTGATCATCAGGAAAGAAGGAAACGGCTACAACTATCCAATTCAGCTGAATGTACCGGTAGAAATCGTAAACAATAAGGTATTGCTTCCTAACTATTTTAAATATCCTTATGAGCAAAGATTCAGAGATTACAGGGTAGATTATGAACTTGTAGTTCCTCAAAAAGCGGTGGTAATTCCGTTAAAGAAAAATGGGATTCATTTCAATGGGGATTTAAATGGAGATGGCATCGATGATGAAGATCAGAACGAAGAGGAAAACCATAACGGTATCAGGATCGAAAAAAATAAAATTACTGTAAACGGCTCCAGCATAGAATACGACTCTAATGACAGAGACAGTATTATTATCAATGGTAAAAAAAGTTCCTAATAATAAGGCTAAGAAAGTAATTGATTCTGTAGCATCCGACATCAAGAAAATCAATAAAGATGTGGACATCAAAATCAAGGACGGAAAAAACGAAATTTCCATACAGACTAAATAATTAACTTCAGAGAGTGGCAGAAGGTGTGAATGGAAAGCAACCGTTTGAAATTCACACTCTTCTTCTCTCAGAAACTGAAAGAAATCATACTATTTAATTCTCTATGTGAAAAAATTGTTTTAATTTCGTACTGTTAAAAATTTAATAACCAATCAACAAAAAACACCATTATTATGATACAGTTTGCACTAGAATTCGTAATGAAAATCGTAGATTTAATTAACGGTTTGTTTTAAGAGCAATAATATTTCAATATATTTGTAAAGTATAACCAATATTTGGTTATACTTTTTTGTTTTTAACCCCTGAAATTTATGAAAAAGCTGATAGGCAAACTGATGTTAAAATTATTAGGCTGGAAAGTCGTTCTCCAGGGCGATGTCAACAACCTGAACAGATGTATTCTCGTGGTAGCACCTCATACCCATAATATGGAATACATTCTGGGTAACTTTGCTTATTGGTCACTACAAAAACCCCTGAAAATCATCATTAAAGATGCCCATACCAAAGCATGGTACGGTGGAATTGTAAAAGGACTTGGCGGTATCGGCATCGACAGAAGCCAGAAAAATGACCTTGTGAACTTCGTTGCTCATCAATTCGCTAAAGAAGACTTCAGCCTTGTTATCACTCCTGAAGGGACAAGAAGCTGGGTTCCGAAGTGGAGAAAAGGTTTTTATCATATGGCGCTGGCGGCAAAAGTTCCTATTGTACTGGCAGCAGGAGACTTTAAAAGAAAAATCGTCTACCTGGGTTATACCATTCCTTATGAGAGAATAGCTTCAGTTCCTTTTGCAGAGATAATGCAGGAGATCCAGGATTATTATATAAAAAATGATATCGTTCCAAAGGTTCCGGCCAACTGGAATCCTAATATCACGGGTACAGGGGAATAATCTGCACACGTTATTAACATTTATCAATTATAAAAAAATGAAAGGTCAGACAAAAGAAGAAATATTGGCATTTATTAATAACTGGGGAGATGTTACCCTGGCAAAAACCCTCGAAATAAAATTCATTGATATTGATCTCGAAAATGAAACCCTTACCGCTACAATGCCCGTTTTGCCAAGAACCCATCAGCCTTTCGGGATTATGCACGGAGGAGCAAGCTGTGTATTGGCGGAAACATTAGGTTCAAGCCTGTCTAATATCTTTATCGACGGAGACAAATACTATGGTGTAGGTACCAATATCAATTCCAATCACCTTAGAAGTAAAAAAGACGGAATCGTAACGGCTACTGCCCGCTTTATCAGGAAAGGTAAAACCATGCATGTTTCTGAAATAGAAATCAGGGATGAAAAAGGAATTCTCATTAATCATACAACGATGACCAACAATATCATCAACAGATAATAAATCCTAAGAATAAAACAGAAGGCTCAAATTTTTGAGTCTTTTTTTATTTTCAATCTCTTGATTTCAAAATTTATGCTTAAAAAAAGGCCATTTAATTTTGACATTTTTAAGACTAGTAATACCTTTGCAGAAGGAAAATCAACCCGGAGTTTCCTTTATATATCCGGACAGTGGTTTTCAAAATCCATCCATAGCTAATGATTTATTTCAAACTTCCATTCGACGAACAATTATATTCCACAGACCAAGATTCATCTGTACAATCCGTAAGTTTTCACTCTTTTGACACACTGTCTCAGATTCATTTTGAGGGAAAAATTATTGATGTACCGGAACAGAATCTGGTAACCGGTCTTATGACCAACGATCTGCTGAAGGATGAAAATCATTTTAATGAGGAGACTCAAACCGAATATATCCGGACCCTACAGGAGGTTATCAATGTTATTAAAGAAAACCGCCTTCCTAAACTGGTTTATTCCAGAAGAAAAATTTTCAGGAATTTTAACGGGATTGATCTGAATGAAAGCTTTAAAAATGTATGTTCCTCGTATCCAAATGCATTCAGATATGTATTCAATGATGGAGAAAATGCCTGGATGGGAGCATTTTCCGAAGTTTTGGGGAAGTTTCATAAAACAACTCACGAATTTGAAACGATGGCTCTGGCCGGCACCCTTCCCGTTTCAGAAGAATGGTCTGAAAAAGAAATTGAAGAACAAAAACCTGTTACCACCTATATTCTGGATATTCTTAGGAATTATTCCGACCATGTCTACCAATCGGAAACCTATGACCATATTTCCGGAAATATCAAGCATCTACGTACAGATTTCAAAACAAGTATAAAACCTGAAGATCTTGATAACCTTATTCAGGATTTGCACCCCACTCCTGCTGTGTGTGGTATTCCTAAAGACTTTTGCAAAAAAAGCATCGAACTGTACGAGAAGTTCCCGCGTGAGTTTTATGCCGGATATATTAAGGTGGAAACAGAAGAAAATATTCAGTATTTTGTTAACCTCCGGTGTGCCAGACTTTATAAAGATGCTATTCACATTTTTGTAGGAGGAGGAATTACTGCTCAAAGCAATCCTGAAAAAGAATGGATTGAAACTGAGCTCAAATCTGAAGCCATATTAAAAAACCTTGTAATTTCATAGCCTTGGCACTTTATAGCATAAAAAAACCTTTTCCAGATGATGAAAAAGGCTATATTGACTAGTTGAATTGCTTAGTTATTTCTTCACTCCTATCCTGCTCCATGCATCCATTACAAAAAGAAGGATAAGGCCAATAATTCCTGCTGCTGCTGAGAATACAAATTTCAGGTTATCTTCATCGGCTAAGATATCAGTCTGCCAGTTGATAGCATAAAGGTTGATGGCGACGAATACAATAAATATTACTAAAAATACTTTATAAAACTTCTTCATGACTCTTAAAAATTAATATAATTCTGCACCAATTGGGCAAAGTTTGCGGTAAATAATTTAATTGAAATCGCTAGTAGGATGATTCCGAAAACTTTCTGAAGGATCATTAAAGTAGCATCCCCTATTTTTCTTTCCAGCCATTTCGCTGATTTCAGCACCAAATATACGAAAATTGTATTAAGAATAATTCCGCAAATAATATTAATATCATGAAATTCAGCTCTAAGAGACAGGGCTGTTGTTAAAGTTCCGGCGCCTGCTACCAGAGGAAACGCGATGGGAACAATAGATGCGGCCTTTGCTTCCGTGGTTTTATTGATTTCAATTCCTAAAATCATTTCCAACGCTATGACAAAAATCACAAAAGCTCCGGCAATGGCAAATGAATTAACATCTACGCCGATCAGCTTTAAGATTTTATTTCCTACAAATAAAAATACAATCATGATTGCTCCCGCAGTAATGGCAGCCTTACCGGCCTCAATCTGCCCGAACTTCTGCTGAAGGCTTACGATAACAGGAACCGAGCCGATAATATCGATAACGGCAAAAAGAACCATAAAACTGGTAACAATCTCTTTAAAAGAGAAACCATCAAAAATTTCCATCTCTTTGTAATTAAAAATTTCGCAAAAATATGAAAATAAACTGATTATTTGCTAATTTGTGAATATAAATTAACAATTGCTTTCAAAAGTTCCTCAATTCCTTCATCGGATTTCACAGGAGCATATTTTTCTATCTGGATTTTCTGCTGAAGTTTTGCATAGTCTTCTGCAACCGAAGCACCTTTATAGCTTTCCAGAAAAGCCTTAAACTCGGCAGGAGTAGCTTTGGAATACTCTTTTCTTACTTCGTGGTCAAGTTCTTCCAGCGTTACAAAAAACTTTTCAAACTCCCCGTTATCTTTAAGATTTTCAAGATAGCTGAAATAATCATTCATATCCGTTTTCAGCAATTCCCTGATTTCTTTTTCTGTTTCGGCCACAGAACCCAAAGATTTTGAAGGTACGGTTTCTCTAACTAATGTTCGTTTTTTTTGCCAAGTCTTAAATAACAGATAAACAGCAAATAAGCCTAAAAGAATCCCTATATTAATTAAAAGAATACTCCAGTGGAATTTACTTTTTTCTTTCACTTTAAATGAAGTGGTGGTTAAAACAGGAGTATTAACCGTTTCAAGAAGGTTATTGGTATATTCATTTACTTTTTCCACTGTAGAGCGGGCCTCCATCACCTGTTCGTGGGAAAGGGCATCCAGAGCCAGTGTTTTCTGACCCAGATCTACATATTCTTTGTTTTCAGGGTCAAAAAAAGCAAATTTTTCGGTCCTGATAGAAATAGTTCCGGTCTTTTTAGGAATCACCACATAGCTGGCCAGAATCTCGCCTTTCATTCCTGTAGTTCCCGGTGAAACCCTGGAAGTGATTTTTGGGGTAAAAATCTCATAGTCCGGAGACGGCTCAATCTTCGGAAGCTCCATATCCGGAAGGTTTCCTTCTCCCGAAACTTTTATAACAATGTTTAAAGGTTTTTTAGCTTCTGCTTTTTCTTTGGAAGCATTATAAACATTTACTTTGAAGTTTCCTACAGCGTTTTTAAAATAATCGGGAGCTCCTTCCGGCAGCTTTTTAACATTCAGTTTTACTTTATTGGAAACAATTTTGTTCTTACTGGAATAAGTGCTTACCGATGCAGATACGGAAGGTACTTCTACATATCCTGCTTCATTGGGAAATACCATAAACATCGCCAAAACCTGGGAAGCCATATTTCCATAACCAGAGGGATCTATTTCAGATTTATTAAAATTGATAGGATGTACATTGATATTATCCTGCTGCGGAAGACGGATGTTCTTTACCTTTCTAAGGTTATCAATACTTCTGGAATAAACTTTTAAAACAGCTACGGTAGGCTGGTCCTGATAAACTTCCCTGTCTTCTATTTCCATATTCAGGTAAACTTCGTTGGAAGTATTGCCTGCCAGTGACCTTTTATCAGCAATATCCTTAATGGAAACATCGAAAGGTTCTGTCTTATAAATTTTATTATTAACCGTAACCAGTACTGACCCTATTTTTATTTTACCTTTTTTCTTCGGTTCAAGGGCTATTCTGGATATTTTCTGGATAATCTGGGTATTGGTAGCGGGATCTATAAAGGTATTGGTAAAAGATCCGCTTCCGATAATATTAAATTTTGAAAGGTCCGGTAACTGGAATTTTGTCTGCTGTTCAAGATCAGTTCCGTTAAGCTCTAAAACAATCGTAAGGTTGACAATATCTTTACCTCCGTATTCGTTTTTATCAGCTTCCATACTAAGATTTACCTGTCCGTAAGCAATTACGGACGCCAGAGTAAGCAATATGTAAATCAGTTTATTCTTCATCACCAATCTTTCTCGTTGCTCTGAGGCATCGAATAAGAATTTTTATTTAAAATCCTTCTGGCGGTTTCTTTTTCTTTTTCGTTGATTTTATCTAAGATTGCATTTTCAAGGTTCTTCGGCATTTTTCCCTCATTCTGATTTTGCTGAGGATTATTTCCCTGGTCACTTTTTCCTTCGTTCTGCTGACCGTTTCCCTGATCCTTCTGATCTTTCTGGTCACCTTTCTGATCATCACCTTTATTCTGGTCACTACCGCCGCCGCCTTTTCCTGAGTTATTTTGTTGTTTTTTTTGCTGCTGCTCTTTTTCTTTCAGCTTGGCAATTTCATAATTTTTTCTGGTTGCCTCACTGTATGGGTCTTGTTTCAGCGCCTTTTTATAATAGTCTGCGGCTTTTTCGGGCTGATTCATCTGCATATAGGTATTCCCCAGATTGTGAAGAGCTGCTGCCTTATCCGGAAGAGTTTGTGAAAGCTGTTGAGCCTTTTCAAACTCAGCTTTGGCCTCTTCATATTTTTTACTTTTATACAAAGCATTCCCCAGATTGTAATGGGCTGTAAAATCTTTGTCATTAGACTTTACCGCTTCCATATATTTTGAGGATGCTCCATCATAATCTTTACCGTCAAATTTTTGATTGCCTTCATGAACCAGCGTTCTATAATTTTCCTGCCCGAACAAGAAGTTTGAGAAAGAAAAGACAACAATAAACGACAAAAATATGATTTTAGTATTCATTACTTGCAAAATTATTCCTTTATATGTTAATAAACAGAGCTTTATTTGTTAAAATTGGGTTAAAGTACCGCCTTATAATACCGATTAACAATAAAGAAAACTACACATTAAAATCTTTTTTAGGATTAAAAATATAAATTAAAAAGAAAAATAAAATAGAAACAGCTAAAAAATATTGGTAATAGTGATTGGCATTCTGTGATTTTACCAGGGTTTCAGCACCGGAAGACTTTCTGTTAACAGCATCAATAATTTTATCCGGAGCTTCATTGATATTATTTCCATCAATATAGCTTCCTCCCGTAGATTCTGCCATTTTTCTCAAAGCTTCCGTCTGTCTTTTAGAGATCACCGTTCCACCGTTAACATCGGTTTTATATCCCATCAGCTGTCCAAAAACATACTCCGGAACCGGTGCTCCTTCATCAGAACCCACTCCTACGGAGGTAATACTGATTCCTTCTTTGTTGGCGAGCCTTATGGCAGCATTATCATTCCCTTCATTATCTTCGCCGTCACTTAATAAAATGACTTTTCTTGATCCTTTACTTACATTTTTAAATTTCTCTACAGCAGCCTGCATACCTTTTAGAAAATCCGTACCCTGGATCTGCATAGAATTGGTTTCAATCCCGCTGATATAGGTTTCAGCTGAATTATAATCCGTCGTCAGGGGCATTATTGAAGTAGCCTGTCCGGCAAAAATGACGATTCCGATTTTATCATTTTTCATCTTCTGCATGGTGCTTATCATCAGATTTTTAGCCTCTGCAAGACGACTCGGATCAATATCTTCCGCATTCATTGAATTGGAAACATCCAGCATAAAGATCACATTATTCAGCTTCTGGGTGCTTTTCACTTCTTCAGAACCGTTTAAAAGATCAATAATGGAAAAGATCAGAAATAAGGTTCCCAATAGGTAAAGTGCCGGAAAAAACTTTGTAAATCCTGACTTTTTTTCAAATAAATCATCATGAAACTGGCTGTCTGCAAAAATTTCCTTTCTTTTATGCCTCCATTTTAAAAAACGGATCAGAAAAAACGCTAACAGCGGCAGAAGCAACAGTAAAAATAAATACCAATAATTTCCTAACGACCAACTCATCAGCTTACAATTTTATAAAACACCCATCTTAATAATGCATCTAAAACCAGCATCGCTAAGGCAATCCAAAGGAAGATTTTGAAATATTCTTCATAATTGTAAAGTTTGGATACCTTTACATCAGATTTTTCAAGCTGGTTGATTTCATTATATATTTCTTCAAGACTGCTGTTTGAAGTAGCCCTGAAATACTTTCCTCCGGTAGTTTGCGCTACTTCTCTCAACGTATTTTCATCAATCGTCACTTCTGTTTCCGTAAAGATAAGATCTCCAAAAATATCCTGTGAAGTAGGCATCAATGCATATCCATTGGTCCCGATACCAATTGCATATACCCTGATATTGTTATTTTTCGCCAGTTCCGCAGCTATCTGGGGCGGAATGGCATTCTGAATATTACTTACCCCATCCGTCATCAGGATGATCACCTTACTTTTGGCTTTGCTCTTAATCAGATGATTTACGGCTACGGAAAGGCCTTCCCCGATAGCGGTTCCCGGCTCCAGCCCATCAGAACTCAGATTTTTAATTTCATCTATCACAACCTGATGGTCTGATGTAACAGGAACTTTTGTAAAGGCTTCAGCCGCATAAGCCACCACCCCGATCCTGTCATTCGGACGTTTCTGAACAAACTTTATCGCAATATCTTTAAGCGCAGTAATACGGTCCGGATTAAGATCTTTCGCCAGCATACTCAGCGAAACATCTATCGACAGCATAATATCCACTCCTTTCGTGTCGTCTCTGTCCTGTGAAACCGTAAATGTCCTTGGCCTGGCCATGGCAATGATCAATGCTGAAAGGATAATATATTTTGAGATCTTCAGTAAAAAAAGAACAACCTGGATGCCTCCGTCATGATCCATATTTTTAATCGTGGGAACCTTTACCCCTTTTCTTTTCTGTCTGCCTGCATCTTTAATAAGCAAGGGGATAAACAGCAAGAAAAGCAATAAAAACCATGGACTGTAAAACTCAAAATTAAACATCCTTTCTTAAGTTTTCGAATTCTAAATCTTTTGACGATTTTTTCACAAACTCCCTGATGTCTGCAAAATCTTTTTCCATGGTCTGCTGATCCGGAAAGGTTTTGGCAAATTTTACCAAATCCCCTCTCAGGAATACTTCTTCCACCACTTTCTCATTATCCAGAGAAATCGTATTATTCTTTTTCATTACCTCTATAAGATCATCGGTAAGAAGCACATCTGCCGGAAGACGATACTGTCGGGTAATAAATTTTCTGGAAATATCAATCAGCTCAACGTAGAATGAGCGATAGTTACCTTCTTCAATATACCGTTTCTTTTTGAGTGAATCCAACTCCTTGAGTGTCTGATTAGTTGCCACAGCAGGGGATTTTTTTGATTTCTTGCCCCATTTCACCACCATGATAATGGCAATGATCAGAGCGATAAGGGCTATAGCAGCCAGAATATAGAATTTATACAGCTCCCAATAATCTTTCACATCAAGTTTTACCTCTTTGTTTTTCATGATATCATTAATCTGATCTGCTTTCTGGGCAGTGTTAATAACATCAAGCTCATAAGGGATTGTCTTAAGGATTTTGCCATCTACTTTAAACTCCAGTTCGGGAATAGTAAATTTTCCTTCTTCAAACACCGCAAATTCTATTTTCCTTTCGTAGGTATTGGCATTTTGCCCGATGCTGTCTTTGATTTCTTCAAAATGAAACGGAAGCAACTCATTTTTAGGGGCAGAAATCACCTGCTGCTCATGAAGGTTATCAATCTTTATCACAAGACGATTCACTTCTCCTAAAGCAATTGTTTTCTTCTCAATATTGGAAGATAATATCTGTGAAAAAGCATTCGAACAGATTAAAAAAGATAATATTAAAAGTATTTTTCTCAATGCCTGCGTTTTGTTTCCCAATTTAAGTTTCAATTAGTATAAATCCTTTTGATTACTTCTTTTGAAAATAATTATATAATAGTTTTGAATAATCGGTACCTGTATTTACATTCATAAAACTGGCCGAACTGGTTGCAAAATCTTCTTCCAATGCTCTCAGCTTTTGTTTCTGTGCTTCTGCAAAAGTATATCTCCATCTGGCGCTGGAGGTATTGGCCCATATTTGTTTTCCTGTTTCTGCATCGTACAAGCGTATATATCCCACATCAGGAATTTCATTATCTTTTTCATCATATACCCTCATACCCAGCAGCTGATGTTTTTTGGAAGCAACTCTCAGCATCTTGGAATCATATTCATCTTCAAAATCTGAAAACAGGAAAACCAGAGATTTTCTTTTAAAGATTCCCATCATATATTCCAGCGCCTTATCTATTTTGGATTCTGCCGGAACATAATCTGCTGTCAAAATATTACTGATGATCGAAAGAATGTGCTTCCTCCCTTTTTGAGGTGGTATCACCTTATACACTTTATCGGCAAACAGGATCAATCCTACCTTATCGTTATTTCCTGCCGCCGAAAATCCAAGACTGGCAGCAATTTCAGCCACATATTCTCTTTTCAGCTGGTTTTTTGTCCCATAATCCATCGAAGCAGAAATATCTACAAGAATCATCATTGTCAGTTCTCTCTCCTCCTCCATTACTTTTACAAACGGTTCACGGAAACGCGCCGTCTTATTCCAGTCTATTCTCCGGATTTCGTCTCCGAACTGATAAGGGCGTACTTCAGAGAAAGTCATTCCCTGCCCTTTAAAGGCACTGTGATATTGTCCCATCAAAGCAGCCTCCGTCTTTTTTCTGGTACGGATTTCTATCTGCTTTACTTTTTTTACAATATCTTTTATCTGCATAGATGAGTTTAAATTTCAAATTTAATACTGAATGTTAAGTTGCGGATCCGGTATGTGGTTTATAAATCCCGGGTTGTAGATCTAAACTGATATATCTCCGCTCTAACTTATAGTTTCTGACTTTTCATTTTTAAGCTCAATGGAAACATTCAGCCATTCGTCATCAAATTTCGGACTGTACTTTTTATAGAAGTTGATCGCCGGCTCATTCCAGTTCAATACCTGGAATACCATTCCACTGTAATGATTGGATTTTCCATATTCCAAAGTGGCGTCAAATAAAAGTTTTCCGATCTGCCTTCCTCTCATTCTTTCCGTGACTACCAGATCTTCCAGATACAGTCTTCTTCCCTTCCAGGTTGAATACCGGTCATAATATAGTGAAATCCCAACAATTTCGTTATCCAGTTCTGCCACAAACGCTCCCCAGACCGGCGATCCACCGAATCCATCTTCTGTAAATTCTTCCAGTGTTATAGTGACCTCATGTAATGCTTTTTCATATTCCGCAAGTTCCCTGATCAGCTTCAGCATGGAAGCGCAATCCTCCCGAACCGCTTTTCTGATAACAACTTCACTCATTATGGTGCCTGAATTTTTGCTAATATTCTATTGATAATCTCTTCTGTTGAAATTTCTTCGGCCTCTGCTTCAAAGGTTAAACCCATTCTATGCCTCAATACATCTTTTGCCAACGCTTTTACATCTTCAGGAATTACAAAGGCTCTTCCTTTAAGAAAAGCATATGCCCTTGAAGCAATGGCAAGATTAATTGATGCTCTCGGAGACGCTCCAAAACTGATATAGTTTTTAAGATCGGAAAGTCCGTAATTTTCAGGATAACGTGTTGCAAAAACCATATCCAGGATATATTTCTCAATTTTCTCGTCCAGGTAAATCTGGTTGATCAATTCTTTTGCATCTACAATGTCCTGAAGTGAAATAACGGGCTTTACTTCCGGCTGATGTGAGGTAGACACCATCCTCATTACCTGTCTTTCATCTTCAAAGGCGGGATAATCTATGGTACATTTCAGCATAAAACGGTCACTCTGCGCTTCAGGTAGCAAGTAAGTTCCTTCCTGGTCAATCGGGTTCTGCGTTGCCAATACCAAAAATGGTTTGGGAAGCTTCATCGTTTCATCGCCTATTGTCACCTGCTTTTCCTGCATCACTTCCAAAAGAGCAGACTGAACCTTTGCCGGAGCACGGTTGATCTCATCTGCAAGGACAAAATTAGCAAATACAGGCCCTTTTTTTTATAGAGAAATCATTGTCTTTGATGTTATAGATCATTGTTCCCACAACGTCTGCAGGAAGAAGATCCGGTGTAAACTGGATTCTTGAAAATTCCCCATGAACAGCATCTGCCAACGTTTTTATCGCTAAAGTTTTAGCCAGTCCGGGCACTCCTTCCAGAAGAACATGCCCGTTTCCCAGAAGTCCTACCAAAAGGCGGTCTACCATATACTCCTGCCCAATAATAACTTTGTTGATTTCCTGTCTCAGAAGAGAAAATAAGTAGTTTTTTTCTTTTACTTTTTCCGTCAATTGGCGGATATCTTCAGCTTGATATGTATCTGACATAGCTTGATTTAAAATAGGTGGTAAATTTCTGATAAATACTTGCATTAATCAACACAATCAATGCCATTTTTGAGTTAAAGTTTGTTAAATATTCCCTGTTTGACAATGTATTCAGCCTATAGTCATGAATCTCTTGTCAATAAATAAATTTCAAACCTCTGTTATTTGCCTGTGTTTCTTTATCATCAGCATAAAAAATGCTGCAAACTACTTTTATAATGTTGAATTTGCAGTAAGGCTGAAATAGCAATGAAACGTCTAAATTTTAGTTATGGTAATCGTAAATGTACCTTCAGGAGCATCAGTTGTATCATCGTAAGCACCTACATTCACAAAATATTCAGCACCTGCAGTGGTGGTAACCGTTATATTTTCCGCACCACCTCCTCCGGCATTATCCACGGTGTCTACACAAGATAAATTGCTGCAACTACCGCTGTATACACCTACCTCAGGATCAAAGCTACTTCCTGAAGGCATTGTAACCGTAATGGTGTACTGACTTCCATCTCCCGTGAACTTAAACCAGGTACCATCATTCATCCCTGTATTCCCGGACACTGAACAAACGCTTATATTTCCTGCATTGTTCGTTGCAGATACAGCATCATCCTGTGTATAGGTATAAGGAAATGCAGAAGCCAGAAAAGCCCCTGAGCAAGCATCATTTGCAGGTACGGGAGGAACGGTTTTAAAGGTTAATTCAGAACAACCCGAAGAGGTCACATTGGCTGCAACCGATGTAATTTTCAGATAATAGCTCATCCCCGGCACAAGGGCTGTGGAAGGTGAAAAGCTATTTCCGGATACTACCTGCTGATTAAGAATATCAGTCCCTCCGGGATTGGTTCCCAATGAAATTTTGTAAGAATCAGCTCCGGAAACAGGAAGCCAGGCTATACCGGGAGACAGGGCAACATTCTGTGTATTATTGGCCGGATACGTAATAAAGGGACAGGCGGGAGTAGCATTTGCTGTAAGTCCTGAAAGGGTAACAGCAGATTTATAACCCGCTCTTATTCCGCCAGGTGGAGCAGCAGGATCTACCACGGCTCTATCTCCTTTGTAATACAGTGTTGAATTCGGAAGGTGTGAATAAACATGGAAAGCTTCATCAAAGTTATTAATATCAATATTAGATGCATTTTCTCTGGCTGCAATAACTAAATTATCAATATTGTTATAAGCAAAAGGGGTTGTAAAGTTTACCTGAACTTTATTATTACTTTTAGTCACTGTTCCTGCAAATACCTGTGTAAGCTGAGATACCGGAATCCAGTCTGTACCGGAGGCAAAAGCCATTTTTGTAGTATGACCAAGATAAACCGTCCAGTCTGAGGACTCTGTAATAGTTGATGAAGGATCTATATAAAATGTAAGACCTGTAATACTCCCTGGTGTGCCGGCATTGATTTCCTGTTTAGGATAAATCTGCTGTACATAAGAATAGGAAAAAAAGCTGCTTACCGGTGCAGTACCAACTTCGGAGCTTCCGATATTGATGTTGATCTGAGCCCTCAGCCCCATCACTGCAAAAAACAAACACAAAAGTAAAATTCTTTTCATTATTAATAACATTAGCCGTGAATATCATGCTAATTTAATAATAAATATAGATATCCGGCTAATAAAAGAATATTTTACATGTATTTAATTTAAATCATAAAATAATTTAAATCAAAACCTACACAATTAACTGCATTTTTAAACACTTAATAACAAAAATACTTTAAATATAAAAATAAAATAAATTAAAGGTAATTTTGATACATATTTAATATATTTACACTAAATACACACAATATGTATAAAAGGCTATTTTTTATAAGCATTTTCATTGTAAATACTGTTCTGTCACAAACTACCATGACCAATGTGATTTCGGATGCAGTCTATTATGACGGTTATGCCGCTACAGTATCCAACCCTGTACCTAATGGTTTGATCAGGCTAAACAATGCAAGATATGCAAGGAAACTTACAGATGCCGAACTGGACTCTTTTAAAGCAAAAATTGCCATGAGGGTAACCATAGGTGCTTTATGTGATAATTATGATCGCTTGGGAGAAGTTTTTTTAGCCATGGTTCCTAAAAACCAATCTGCTTATACCCTGAATGATCCTAATGTAAAAAGAATCGAAATAGGCAGGTACATTACTCCTTTTATGAATAAAAACCGTACCCCGTCGGAAGTTCCATACACCTATGACATCAGTAATTTGTACAGTGTGTTTCACGATACCGGATTACGCAGCGCTTATGACCTGTATGTGGAACTGGATGTATTCGGGGTTCCGTATGCAGCTCAAAGCCAGGTGGCAGGATGCGCGGGAAGAATTGATGTTTTTTCCGGAACACTTACCTTTTTCTCAACTGACACAGGAGCTACCCCTACAGATTTTAACAACCTGGTTCCCCTGCTAAGTTATAATAAACTTAATAATTACAACAGCACTGATGTTACCGGAGAAACAGTCAGGCTGGTAACGTTTAATATTCCTGCTCCGGTTACCGATGCCCGTTTCTTTATAATATCCACTCCGCATGGTGCGAATGCCGGTGGTGAAGAATATATCAGAAGACAAAATTACACTTACATAGATGATGTGCAGGTACTGACCTATACTCCGGGAGGAATTTCCTGTGAACCATTCAGGGTTTATAATACCCAGGGAAACGGAATCTACGGAGCCGCTCCAAAGACTTTTGACAACTGGACCTCATGGAACAACTGGTGCCCGGGCAATTCTGTTCCTATAAGAAGTTTTACCTTAGCCAATATGACCGCCGGAAACCATACGTTAAAACATACAATTCCTGCCGCCGTTTTTAACCAACAGCAGGGAGAGGTTTACCTGTCCGTCTATATGCAGGGAAAAAGCAATGCCTCTTTACACGTAAAAGATGTGAAAACAATAGATATCAATATATATCCCAATCCTACTTCTGACTTTGTGAATATAGCATCAAAAGAAGAAGTTTCCTCAATAACCATTTTCAGCATAGACGGAAGAAAACTGACCGGGAATTCCGGAAAAAACAAAATCGATTTTTCAGCGTACAGCCCGGGAGTCTACCTTTTGAACATCGTCCTGAAAGACGGAACTTCTTTTAAACACAAAATCATAAAGAAATAACACATCGTCACACCGTAAGAGTATAGAAGTCTACAAACAACATCCACCCTCTTGTCAGTATCTTACAGGTAAGTTCATGTTTGAGACTGTCAGTATATTTTTTATATTTTATCAATTCTAAAGTGCTTAAAAATAGCTTTTCAACTTCAAAATTATCTAAAAAGAAGAAATGATCCATAGTGTATTTTTCACGGATTAACAGCGTTTATTTTAATCCTTTAGCCAAAAAATTGTCGTTTCCAGTTTATTAAACTATTTTTGGTGATTAAAATTTCTGCAAAATGAATTATCATTTTCAAGCCCACAGACAAGTAAGGAGAAACCTCCTGGATATTCTGCAAAATACCTCCCACGAGGATTTGTTGCTGATTCCGGATGGTTTCAACAACAATATTTACTGGAATATTGCACACACTGTTGCCACCCAGCAGCTTTTGCATTATTACCTTAGCGGAAATCCTTTCAGAATTGATAAATACTGGATTGAAACCTATAAGAAAGGAACTTTACCGAATCTGAATGTACAAAAATCTGAGGTGGAAGACCTGGAATTTTTACTCACTGAAACTTCAAAAATTTTAATGAAAGATTATGACAGTGATTTCTTTTCGGATTATACGCCTTACACCACAAGTTTTGGAATGGATCTGAAAAGCATCCAGGATGCCATCATCTTTAACAATATGCATGAAAGCCTGCATTATGGATATGCGATGGCACAGAAAAGAGCTATTTTAGGAGAAAAATATTAAAAAGGAAGCTGGAAGAAAGGAGGCTGGGAGTTTGTAGTCCTCACACACTATGAACCTTCCACTCCTGAACCCAAAAACCTTAAACATAAATTTTAAACAACTCAATGAAAGACGATTTTATTTTCGGGCTGCGTCCCGTAATTGAAGCAATTGAAGCGGGAAAAACGATTGACAAGATCTTTGTGCAAAATGCACTTCAGGGTCCTATTTATGCTGAATTGAAAGCGATTTTAGCGAAAAATAAAATCCGTCCCAATTATGTTCCGGTTGAAAAACTTAACCGCTTCACGAGAAAAAACCACCAGGGAGTAGTGGCTTTCATCTCAGATGTTCCGTTTCATAAAGTGGAGGATATTGTTCCGCAATTATTTGAGGAAGGAAAAACTCCTTTCCTGCTGATCCTGGACAGACTGACAGATGTAAGGAATTTCGGAGCGATATGCAGAACTGCAGAATGTGTAGGCATCGATGCTGTGGTTATTCCTGAAAAAGGAGCTGCACCTATCAATTCCGATGCTATTAAAACATCGGCAGGAGCTATTTATAATATTAAAATCTGCAAAGAAAACAATCTTGCCCACACGGTAGACTTCTTGCAACAGAGCGGAATTTCCGTGTATGCTGCCAGCGAGAAAGCCCAGAAGTTAATTTATGATGTTAATTTCACTGAACCATGTGCCATTGTTATGGGGAATGAAGAAACGGGGATTTCAAAAGAAGTTCTGCATCATTCAGATGAAAAAATAAAGCTTCCTATTGAGGGGAAAACTCAATCGCTGAATGTTTCAGTTGCCTGTGGAGCAATATTATATGAGGCGGTGAGGCAGAAAATGACTGCTCTCTCCAATCTTTGATTAAAAAATAAATTTTATGACGATCTTTACCGGATACAATTGAAAATATGCCGGAAACAGAATTTGGTACAGATTCTGCACGCCTAATGACTTGTTATGAACAAAAAGAGGGATAATACCTTTGAACTTGAAGTCAAATATGGTATCCCCGAAATCAAAAAAAATTCTGGAAGACCTATAAAATAGTAGTAAAATTAAAAAAATTAGAAAATGAAAAACATAGCAGCATTAGCGCTAATCTCATCTATAGCTCTTGTATCTTGTAAAAAAGAAACCGCTAAAATAACAAAAGTAGATCCTAAAACCGGTAAAACAGTAACGGTGGAAGTGCCTGCCGACTCTGTAGCAAAAGTTGCGGAAAATCCGGCTATCAGAGATTCAGCTGGAATTATTAAGCAATCTTTTAAGCTTGAAAAAGGAAAAACATACCCTCTTACAACCTACCAGAGGGATGTAAAAACAATGACGGATCCTCAGGGAAAATCCATCACCGCAACCAGCGAATCTACAGACGAGATGAACTTTACCGTTGATGATATCAAAGGAAATGTATATGACATGACCCTTAACCTTGTAGCAAAAAGAAGCTCTCAGTCTGCTCAGGGAAAAACCATTGTGGTAGATACCAAATTGCCTGTCCCGAAGGAAGATGAGCTTAAAATGATCTGGAACGTCAACAGGGCCCTTACCGGAAATAAACTGGCCATGAAAATGGATACAAAAGGAAATGTCCTTTCTATCACAGGTTTCGATGCGGTTTACACCAAAGTTTCCAACGCTGTAGGGACTATTATTAAAGATGCCAACGAGAAAGCCAGTGTAGTGGCAAGCCTTAAAGAATCTTTTAATGAAAAGGTATTGAAAGATCAGTTCAATAAAAATTTAACCATTATTCCTAAAAAAGGAGTAAAAGTAGGTGAAAAATGGACGACTTCCGAAAATGCCGATCCAAGCGGAAGTGTAAAAGTAACTTCAAACTATGTATTAAAAAGCTTAGGTAACGGAACTGCAGAAATCGGCGTAACGGGAGGAATCCCTAAGAAAACTGAAAAGAAAGCCCAGGGACCTATCACTCATAGCCTGAGCAGTGAACTTGTTCAGAACGGAACCATTAAATTTGATGAAAATACGGGATGGATTACCAACCAAAATATCAATGTAAAAACAACGCAGATTGAAACCATTTCAGACGGGAAACAGTCCCAGTCTATGAAAAGTGTTTCAAACTCTTCAGTGATGGTAAATCCTTCTGCAAAATAATTGAGACAATTTGAATGAGAAAGGTTTAAAGGCTGAGGGCTGAGAAAAATTAAAAAATCTCCAACTTTAAACCTTAATCTTTCAACTTTAAATTTTAACATTATGAAGTACATTCTTGAGTTAATACTCACTGCGATTATTCTATTCTTTGTCTGGAATATTCTGAAAAGGATTTTCTTCAAGACTTTTTACAGTTACCGGTTCAACAATCATAACAACCAGAATAACGGGCATCAGGATATCCATAACTCAAATAAGAATAAGAAGCAAAGCCTTAATTGGGATGCGGAGACCGTAGACTATGAGGAGGTGAAAGAGAGTAATGACAAAAGGTAAAATTT
This sequence comes from Chryseobacterium sp. P1-3, assembly GCF_000738495.1. Taxonomy (NCBI): domain Bacteria; kingdom Pseudomonadati; phylum Bacteroidota; class Flavobacteriia; order Flavobacteriales; family Weeksellaceae; genus Chryseobacterium; species Chryseobacterium sp. P1-3. The sequence goes on along the minus strand of NZ_JPEQ01000004.1, from coordinate 411,635 downwards.
CCAAGAAATAAAAGATAATAACCAGCATGGCGAAAAATAAAAACATAATTTATATTGCAATTTCATTAGTTGTATTTATAGTTTTGGCATTTTTATATTCCACCCCTGTATTTACAGGAAAACAGCTTTTCCAGCATGATATCGTGCAGTACAGAGGAGGAGCAAAAGAATTGCTCGATTATAGAGCTAATACCGGCAACGAAACCTATTGGAGTGATTCCATGTTTGGAGGAATGCCTACTTACCAGATGGGAAGCCAGTTTAAAGGCGATATCATCAAAAAAATCGACAGCAATCTCAATTTCCTGCCAAGGCCGGTTAATTATCTATTCCTGCTTTTTGCAGGTTTTTTCCTTTTAGGAATGGTTGTAGTCCGAAACTGGAAGTATGCTTTATTAGGAGCTACGTTCTTCGGTCTTTCCACGTATTTTTATATTATTATTGCAGCAGGGCACAATGGTAAAGTCAATACCATTGAATACTTTGCCCCTTTATTAGCCGGTATTTTACTGGTTTATATCCGGAAACAATATATCTGGGGATTCATTGTAACTACCCTTTTCATGGGTCTTCAGATTGCCGCCAATCACCCTCAGATGACGTATTACCTGTTTATTGCTTTAGGATTTCTATTCCTTTCTGAACTGATCAGGGCGATACAGAAAAAAAAAACGTCGATGAGACATTTTCTGATTTCCTCGGGAATTGTTGCTGCTTCATGCATCATAGGAGTGGGAATGAATTCTCAAAGAATTATGGCCAATTCCGAGTATGTAAAAGAGACGGTCCGTGGGAAACAGATTTTAACGAATGACAGCCATACCTCCGGGAAATCCGGAATGGATAAAGAAAGTATGCTGTTGTGGAGTTATGGAAAACTGGAAACCCTAAACCTGTTTATCCCAAGATTGATGGGAGGAGGAAGCCAGGAGCCGGAAGGAAAGGAAATGATGAACAGGGTGCAGGAACTCGTTCAGGAAAATGTAGGCTCACAAGCTGAAATGGACAGGATCTCCAAAGGATTCAGTGCCATGACCTACTGGGGAGACCAGCCGGGAACCTCAGGACCCGCCTATCAGGGAGCGATCGTATGCTTCCTTGCTGTACTAGGATTCTTCTTTGCCTACAAAAAGTACCGTTACTGGATTCTCGGGGCTTCAATATTAACTATTTTACTGGCCTGGGGAAGCAACTTTATGCCGTTATCGGACTTCTTTATTGATTACGTACCGTTTTACAATAAATTCAGAGCTCCTTCTTCTATTTTAGTGGTAGTGGAATTATTATTTCCTTTGATTGCCATTCTGGGCTTATACAATTTCTTTACGGATGAAAAATTAACAGAGGAATACAAACAAAAAATACTCACTTACGTAAGTGCCGGAACATTAGGGATATTAATAATCCTTTTAATCTTCGGAAAATCACTGCTGGGATTTGCTACTGACAATGAAAAGACCTATTTCCCTCCTTTCCTGCTCGATTATCTTGTAGATGAAAGGTATAAACTTTTCAGAACAGATGCGATAAAGGCTTTCTTATACGTTGCCATTGCGGCGGCGGCCCTATTCTTAAGTTTGAAGAAAAAACTAAGTCAGAATGTTGTGCTGATCATTATTGGAATGGTAAGCTTATTTGACTTATGGACGGTAAACAGACGTTATCTGAACGATGAAAATTATGTTGACAAAATCTTTGCTGAAAATCCCTTCCAGACGGAAAGTTCAGATCTTCTGGTTGAAAAAGTCCAGGCTAATCCTGCTCTTTCATCAGTATTATCGGATGTAAATGTCAACAAAACATTGGAAACCATTGCTGAAAAAGATAAAACACATTACCGGATTTTCAATAACATTCTGGGAACATTCAGTGAGACCAATACTTCTTACTTCAAATCTTCAATCGGAGGATATCATGCGGTGAAACTGAGAAGATATGATGATGTGATCAACGAATATTTCCAGGTAATGGATTCTGTAAAAGTTCCTAACATCCTTAATCTTTTGAATGCCAAATATTGGGTAGTAGGCGGACCTGAACAACCCCAGGCTGTTCCGAATCCAAAAGCCAACGGGAACGCATGGTTTGTAAGCGACCTGAAATTTGTCAATACTCCTAATGAAGAAATAAAATCCATTGGAATAATAAACAGTAAGAAAACTGCTGTTATTGCCTCTTCGGATAAGTCTTATTTTGACAATAAACCGGTTCAGGCAGATTCTACAGCATTTATCAACCTTACCCGGTATCAGCCTAATGAATTAGAATTTAAATCCCAGTCTAAGACTCCTCAACTGGCGGTATTCTCTGAAATTTATTATCCTCACGGATGGAAAGTACTGGTAGACGAAAAAGAAGTTCCTTATATCAAAGCAGATTACCTGCTTCGTGCTGTACATGTTCCGGCAGGAAACCATCATATCAGAATGATATTTGAACCTGAAGTAATTGAAAAAGGAAAATGGATTTCCCTTTTAAGCTTCGGATTATTCATTGCACTGGCCGCTTTGGGAATCTTCTGGATGAACAGGAAAAAGAAAAAGGAAACATTAGCAGAATAAAAAGTTTAATCCAATATTGCATCATGTCATTCAGGATGACAGATGACTCAGAAAATGGAACAGAAGAAAATATTAATTATCACCTATTACTGGCCTCCTGCGGGAGGCCCTGGTGTTCAAAGATGGCTGAAGTTTGCCAAATATCTGCCTGATTTTGGATGGAAGCCTGTTATTTACACTCCGGAAAATCCGAACTATCCGTTGCTGGACGAAAGTTTAATGAAGGACATTCCCGGGAATATAGAAATAGTAAGGACCAAAATATGGGAACCTTATCAGCTTGCTGAAAAACTGAACAAGAGCAATAAAAAATTTAAGGCAGGACAATTTGACGTAGGCAAAAATCAAAGCTGGAAATCCAGGTTATCCATTTGGGTAAGGGGGAACTTTTTCATTCCTGATGCCCGGGTTTTCTGGGTAAAACCTTCTATCCGTTTTTTAGAAAAATACCTGAAAGAAAACAAAATAGACGTTGTTGTCACTTCAGGTCCACCACATTCATTACATTTGATCGGGCTGGGACTGAAAAACAAACTTCCAGGCCTGAAATGGATTGCAGATTTTCGGGATCCATGGACGGAGATTTCTTATTATAAGCATTTAAAATTAACGAAAGGCTCTGATAAAAAACACAGACAGCTCGAAAGCACAGTATTTAAAAATGCAGATATCACTTTAGCCACAAGCTATACCGATGCAGAAAACTTCCGGAAAGCAGGAGCTAATGCAGTTTGTATCACCAACGGCTTTGATGAAAGTGATGCTGGTGAAAAGGCGGGCAGAAAAGATGAAGCTGTAAGTTTGAAGAGTCATCCGGAGGCTTTTACTTTAAGTTATATTGGCGTACTGGAGCAGCTCCGGAACCCGGAAAATCTTTGGAAAGTTCTTGATGAAATGGTAAAAGAGAATGAAGAGTTTGCAGCTCAGTTCAAATTAAAATTTGCGGGAAGAATTGATGATAAGATCCTGAGCTCTATTGAAAATTCAGGGTTGAGAGATCATATTCTGAATCTCGGATATCTTTCACACGGCAAAGCTGTTGAAGAAATGCGGAATTCGGATATGCTGCTGATCACCAACTTCCCTAATGAGTCTTCAAAAGGGATTATTCCCGGGAAAATATTTGAATACCTCGTTTCGGGAAAACAAATTTTATCATTTGGGCCTGATCAGGCAGATGTTGCCAAAATTCTGGAGGAAACCAATGCCGGTAAACATTTCAGCTACAATGATACGGAATCGGTTAAAAAATTTATCCTGGAAAAATTTGAACTTTGGAAAAACGGTGATCTTTCTGAAAACACTCAACATATCGAACAGTTTTCAAGAAAAAATCTAACAAAGCAGCTAAGTAACATTTTATAAGAAAGGAAGTTGGAAGCTGGAGGCAGAAAGATATGAACCACGAAAAATAATTGTAATTGAGGACTACAAATGTTTTCTAGCATTGAAAATTCTTCCAGCTTCCCACACTCAGCTTTCAGCTTTTATATTGTCCACTGATCATTCACCACTGCAATCAGGTAATATTTCCCGTGGAACTCTTCAAATACAAGCCGTAATGCTTTCCAGTCCATATCACCATATTTTTCCGTTCCTTTGATATAATTTTCTGTAAAGTCTGCTTTAGGATATATTTCCTTTAAATTATTCAGGGAATTACCTTTTCCTATAAATTTATTCACAGAATATTGGGATTGGGTATAATCTTTAGAGAAAACCCACTTTGCCAGGTAATCGTTAATCGTTGCCTTATATGCGTCACCGGAGCCATCCTGAGAGCCCCAGGTAAATAAGGTTTTAGCAGGCTGGTATTTTTCAAAATCTGCTTTTGAAAAATTTTTATCTTCTTTGGGAGCTATAAAAGCATACATCGAAAACCGGACTCCTTTTTCCGGATGGATAAAAGAAGCGAAAGTTTTATAATCTTTATTCTTTAAAGCCTGTAACACCTCATCATTGGCTTTCTTCAAGGATTCTTCCTTATTTACTTTATTCTGTGTGACATTGGTACTGTCTGTACCAGCCTGAACTGTAGAATCAACTGTTTGAACGGCAGGTTTTGTTTCACTTTTTTTTACAGGCTGCAAGCGTCCCGAGGATTAACATTGAAATAAGTAATTTTTTCATAATTAATTTTTGTAATGGGTCAAAAAACACCAAAACTGATGCCATAGCTACCATACATACAAATTACATCGTACCTTTGTTTTATGGAAGTATTGGATATTCTCATCATAGGAGCAGGACCGATCGGATTAAACTGTGCTATTGAGGCTCAAAAAAATAACCTCAGCTATATCATCATTGAAAAGGGAACTATTGTCAATTCCCTATACAACTACCCTTTATATATGAGGTTCTTCTCAACGGCAGACAAACTGGAAATTGACGGAATTCCTTTTATCTCTACAGCACCTAAACCTGGCAGACAGGAAGCTTTGGAATACTATCAGGGTATTGCCCGGCAAAAAGAATTAAATATTCGCCTGTATGAAAAAGTGCTGGGTGTTTCAAAAAAAGATAACTTGTTTACTGTTGGTACTACAAAAGCTCAGTACCGGGCCAGAAATGTAATCATAGCCACCGGTTTTTACGACATTCCCAACCTGATGAATATACCCGGTGAAAATCTTTCCAAAGTAAAGCATTATTATACGGAACCTTATCCTTATGCCAGGCAAAAAGTTGTCGTAATAGGTGCAAGCAATTCTGCGGTGGATGCAGCCCTCGAAACATATAGAAAAGGTGCGGAAGTAACAATGATCATCCGGCATTCGGAAATTTCAAAAAGTGTTAAATATTGGGTAAAGCCGGACATAGAAAACCGGATTGCAGAAGGAAGCATTATCGCCCATTTCAACTCGGATATGATTGAAATAAAAGAAAACACAGTGGTTTTTAAAGATCAGAATCATGAGATTCATGAGATTGACAATGATTTTGTATTGGCCATGACAGGGTATCTTCCTGATTTTGAATTTCTGAAAAATTCAGGAATTGAACTGCAGGGTGACGGCCTTAATCCATTTTATAATCCTGAAACTATGGAAACCAATATCTCTAATCTTTATCTTGCAGGAGTGGTATGTGGAGGAAAAGACACCCATCTCTGGTTTATAGAAAACTCCAGAATTCATGCAAAAATGATCATTAACAATATTCTTCTCAATAAAAAATAAGCTTTTTTCTGATCGTTTTTATCTCTTCTATTTCCAATACAGGAAGAGGAGCTATTACCATAAGCAATTAAACAGTCTACATAAGGCTGTTTATTTTTTTAGCCATTAAATATCATTTATAAGAAAAATTAAAACTTAAAAAAAACTTAACCATGTGTTTTTAAATCTAATTTATCAAGACGCTAAAAAAATAGCAATAAAACATTAACAATCAACTATTTAACATAAAAAAATATATTTCATAGGTAAGAGATATTTTTTTTACTTTTAACAAAAAAACACTAAAGATCAAAAACATGAAAAAAAAAATCTACTTATTTCTGGCGTTTGCTTTGACAGGACTTCAAAGTATATCCGGACAAAATTTCTGGAAAAAAACGAAGATTGATGAAAGAAATCTGATTGAGGCAAAAAGGAATATAGGAGTTGATTATTCGAACGCCTATATATTAGAACTCAATCGGTTAAAAACCGTATTACAATCGGCTCCTGTTTCGGAAACGGGCATGAAAATTATTTCTCAGGTGGTGATTGACATCCCTGCATTAGATGGAGGTTTTGAAAGATACCGCGTTTATGAAACCTCAAATATGTCACCGGAACTGGCGAAGAAATTTCCGGATATCAAATCATATAGGGGGATATCCGTTAAAAATCCGGGCAACACCATTAGTTTCGGGCTCTCTCCGGCAGGCATAAAAATGATCCTGTTTTACCAGGATAAAAAGCCTGTGGTTATAGAACCGGCTACAACAGATAAATCCGTTTATCTGGTAAGCCCGGCTGTTCCCGACCTGCTTCCGAACAGCAACAATATTGGTTGTACTACCCAAGGAAAAAACAATGCCCAGAAGAATAATTTTCCTACTGATAATACCGATGATAAGAAATTCAGGACTTTTCGTCTGGCAGTATCCGTAGATGGAGAATTCAGTGAATATCATGGAAGCACTGTAGCTAATTCCCTGGCGGCCATCAATGACCTGATGAGCTACATTAATCCGGTTTATGAAAACGATCTTTCCATCCACATGAATCTGATCCCTAATAATGAGCAGATTATTTATCTTGATAAAAATACAGACCCCTACAATCCCACCTCTACCAACACGCTTAATGATCAGGTACAAACCACACTTACCAATGTTATCGGAGAAGCTAATTATGATATAGGCATTATCTTTACCAATCAGACAGGAGGAGGAAATGCAGGGATGATCGCCTCGGTATGTCAAAACAGCCAGGGAATTGTCAATGGAAAGGTAGACCAGAAGAAGGGAAGTGCTTATGCCGGTCCCGTAAACGGTACAGGACCGCAGGGATTTATCTATGCTATGGTAATTGCCCATGAAATGGGACATCAATATGGAGCTAATCACACTTTTTCCAGACCGGAGAATATTGACTTTAGTATTTTTTTTAACAGTCCTGAAACCGGGGCCAACAGAGAGCCTGGAAGTGGTACAACAATTATGGGCTATCCCGGAGTTACAGGTACCTACGATGTAGCAGATAAACACAGTAATCAGTTTTTGCATTACAGTATCAGCCAAATCAATAAATACATTAAAACGACCAGCTGTGCTACAACGGTGAACATTTCCAATAATCCTCCGACGGTAAATGCCGGACAAGATTACACTATTCCTAAGGGAACTGCCTTTAAACTTACCGCCACAGCCAGCGATCCTGATAATAATAATCTCACATATTCCTGGGAAGAGGCTGATATCTCCGCCCCTAATCCCCCGTTTGTGCTCATTGGGAGCTATACTTTCCCGGACCGTACATCTGCAACTACTCCCAACTTCAGAGTATACCCACCTGTTACAAGCCCGACACGCCATTTCCCGCCTTTTAAAGAAGTATTGGACGGCAGCTTATACAGCACCTGGAATATGGTGTCTGATGTTGCCCGGAATATGAAGTTTATAAGCCTGGTAAGGGATAACGCTCCAGAAGGAGGACAAACGGCATCTGATGAAGCTATCGTAAGTATAAATGAAAATGCCGGCCCGTTCAAGATTACTTCCATTTCTTTAAATCAGAATTATTCTTCAGGTTCTTCTCATCTCCTGAAATGGGATGTAGCCGGAACCAATGCGGCTCCTATTAGCACTCAGTCTGTTAATATCCTGATTTCAACAGACGGTGGAAATACCTTTACCCCACTTGTTTCCAATACAGCTAACGATGGAGAAGAAATGATCACCATTCCTTCTACCCCTTCACAAAAAGCTTACATTATTGTAGAATCTGTCGGAAATATTTATTATGCGGCAAGCCCTGCATTTGCTATCAATTATAATGTAACCATGAACTGTACACGCTATCCCGTAAACGGCCCGATTCCTATAGCTCCTAATGCACCGGCAACCATGAATGTTACTATTCCTTCCACAAATAATAGTATTGAAGATATAAATGTAGTCATGGATCTTTCCTATACGGATTTAGAAAATATTGCATTAACACTTAAAGCACCCAGCGATCAAAAAAATCAGATTTTCTGGTATTCAAACTGTCCGGGAAAAAATATTCTTAAAGCAACGTTCGATCAGGAGGGAGAGTCTTCAGCCATAAATTGTAACAACCTTAATGCTGCTATACCCGTAAGAATAGAACCCATAAGATTGGACTTAAGCAAATATTATGGCCAAAATCCAAGTGGAAACTGGATTATAAGAGCTGTAGATGTATCATCTAATACGACTTCATCAGGAATGGTAAATTCAGCCGCGATCGAACTTTGTAGCAGGGAAACGGTCTCTACACTAGCAGTAAATGATCTTACCCTGGAAAACGATGAATTCCAGGTATATCCTAATCCTTCCAATGGAAAGTTCAATATTCTAATGAAGAAGAATACGACTACAGAGGTAAATATATTTGATATTGCAGGAAGATTGGTTCATAGCCAGGCCGGCATTACAAATGCCTCTCAAATAAACCTGACAAACTTTGCTAAAGGGAATTATATCATGGTATTCAGTACCGGTGACAAAAAAATTACAAAAAAAATCATTATTAAATAATTTCATCTTCACATTAATTATTAATCAAAGAACTCCGGCTGGGCATGCCCAGCCGGAGTTTATGTATGCATAACAAGTATTTTATATCAGCCCTTCCTGGGTTCCAGCATTGGTTTTATCTTTCAGCATCCAGGGAATGATAAAATAAAAAGCAATTGCAATAATAACAGCCAGTACTCCTGTCCCTATCCATAGTATATTAAATCCAAATGTATCGGCAATCAAAGTTCCGACGTAGGGAGTAACAATAAATGCCAGTGAAAAAGACATTCCGTTTAAACCCATATAGGCTCCTTTATTGTTTTCTCCCGAACGTAATGCAGTGATGGTTGACATAAAGGGCAATGTCCAGATTTCTCCGATACAAAGCAAAGTCATTGATAGTAAAAGAACAACCATACTATGATCAAAGGCAAGCATAGCATATGAAAATCCACATAAAAAAAGTTCCGGTCAACATAGTAAAGGCCAATGTAAAATACTTTTCTGCCAGCTGTACAAATCCCATTTCAAGCAATACAATCAGGAAGCCACTGTATCCGAGTATATACCCGATATTCTGCTGGCTTAAATGTGCTGTATCTTTATAGAAGATAGTTAATGTACTGAATAGCTGAAAAAAGCAAATGGCAAACAGCATACAACACAGGCTGTAAACTAAAAAATTTTCCATCCTTATATGGAGAGTTTTCCTTTTTAATAATGATCATCTGTTTTACTTCTCTTGCTTCCTGCCTTGCCAGTCTCGTACGTTTTCTGAAAAACCAGATGTACATCAATCCCGCCAATAAAGCAGCCAAGGCATTGCTAAAGAATAAAAATTCATAGGAAATAGCCGATAATATCCCTCCAAGTGCCGGACCTATAGAAAAACCCAGATTGACAGCCATACGGTTTAATGAAAAAGCTCGTGTTATATTTTCAGGTTTTGCATATTTGGTGATCGCTACCGAATTGGCAGGACGAAAGGTTTCGCTTACAATACTCTGGGCTAAAATGATCCCCGCCAGTCCTGCTTCTGTTGTAAAAAGCGGAATCAAACAAAATAAAGGTACACTTAATAGCAAGCTCAGACTCTGCACCCTGTACTCTCCTATTTTATCGGTAATCATTCCTCCCAGCCAGGAGCCAATAACAGATCCAATCCCAAAAAAGCTGAGTACAATCCCCGAATTTTCAATACTAAAATGTAAATGATCTGTCATATAAACTCCCAGAAACGGCAGTACCATAGAACCGGCCCTGTTGATAAGCATTACCAGTGCCAGCATCCAGCTCTCTTGTGAGAGTCCCTTGAATGAGTTCGTATATATGTTTATTATTTTCACAATTTAAGTTTATTAATAATTTGTATTTGTTGTATGTTGTAGCAATCTGATATATTTTCCTCACTAATCTCCCCAAACCGGCCCGTGAGATCTGTAAAATATTTGTACTTTCTTGCTTAAATAAAAAACAGGACTTAAAAATTAAGCCCTGTCCTATTTATCTATATAAATATTTTTACTCCGGCTTATAAGAGTCTTTTAAGGTCACAGTTCTGTTGAATACAAAATTTGTATCCGTAGAATCCTGATCCTTCGTAAAATATCCTATTCTCTGGAACTGAAGAGGTTCCCCTACCGCAACATCTTTTAAAGACGGTTCAGCAAAGCCCTGAACTGTTGTTACAGATTCAGGATTAATAAAGTTTAAGAAGTCTACATCTTTTTCCGCATCCGGTTGTTCAACGGTAAACAGTTTATCGTAAATTCTTACTTCCACCGGAATCGCATGTTTTGCGGATACCCAGTGTAAAGTTCCTTTTACTTTTCTTAAACTTTCTTCTGTACCACTTCCTGACTTACTTTTTTCATCATAAGTAGCATAGATGGTCGTGATTTCTCCGTTTTCATCTTTCTCTACCCTTTCCGCCTTAATGATATATGCTGATTTTAGACGGACTTCCCCACCCAGTTTCAGTCTGAAGAATTTATTGTTCGCTTCTTCTTTGAAGTCTTCACGTTCAATATATAATTCTCTGGAAAAAGGGATTTCCCTTGTTCCTGCATCTTCCTGTTCCGGATTATTTTCGGTCTCCAGCCATTCTTCCTTATCTTCAGGATAGTTCTCTATTATTAATTTAACAGGATCTACAACCGTCATTACACGTTTTGCTACTTTATTCAGGTCTTCCCGTACGCAGAAATCGAGCAACTGGATTTCGATCAGGTTTTCTCTTTTTGCTACACCTACTTTTTCAATAAAGTTCCTGATAGCCGTGGGAGTAAAGCCTTTTCTTCTCATTCCCGAAATCGTAGGCATTCTCGGATCATCCCATCCTGTCACTACTCCTTCTGCTACAAGCCTTTGCAGCTTTCTTTTGGAAGTGATCATATAGGAAACATTCATCCTTGCAAACTCCCTTTGTTTTGGAGCGACTTTGGATTCGTCATACACCTGCTCCAGATACCAGTTATAAAGAGGTCTATGATTTTCAAACTCCAATGAACATAGCGAATGAGATACCTGCTCCAGGTAATCCGATTCACCATGAGCCCAATCATACATAGGATAGATCTTCCACGCGGTACCTGTTCTGTGGTGGGGCCTTTTCAGTATTCTGTACATCACAGGGTCACGCATATTCATATTAGGCGATACCATATCGATTTTTGCACGAAGTGACATTGCCCCTTCCTCGAATTCACCGTTTTTCATTCTTTCGAATAAATCAAGGGATTCTTCAACAGGACGGTTTCTATATGGAGATTCTATTCCCGGCTCTGTAGGATTCTTTCTTTGCTCTGTAATAACTTCAGACGGCTGCTCATCTACGTAAGCTTTTCCTTCTTTAATCAATTGCACTGCCCATTCGTAAAGCTGCTGGAAGTAGTCTGATGCATACAATTCCTTATCCCACTTGAACCCAAGCCATTCAACGTCTTTTTTGATAGAATCTACGAATTCCTGTTCTTCTTTTTCAGGATTCGTATCGTCGAAACGAAGGTTTACGGGAGCATTGTATTTTTCACCCAAACCAAAATTGATGCAGATGGCTTTTGTGTGCCCTACATGCAGATATCCATTCGGTTCAGGGGGAAAACGGAAACGAATCTGATCTCTTTTCAGTCCGTTTGCCAAATCATCTTCTATAATTTGCTCAATAAAATTGAGTGATTTTTTTTCTTCTTCCATTAAAGTTGCTTTTATTTTATGCAAAAAAAGTGGTACAAAGTTACGGAAAAATAAATCTTTATGAAAGTCATAATTTAAAAGCTTATTAATTGCTAATTCAGTATTTTTCATTAATTTAGAGCAAAACTAAAAACCACTGTAACAAATTAAAAATCATGGCTGTTTATATACTAAGCAATCGGAAGATTGTACGTTATAAAGGAGAAAGGGTCGATTCTTTTTCCAACGACGAATACTCAATCCCCAATTTCAGGATTGCTAAATGTAATTTCGACAATTACAAAGAACCCAGTGCCCAGGCAAAAAAAAAAGAAAGATTACACCAACAGGAATATTCTAGATTACAAACTTTTCTCCGAACCCGAAAAACAAGGATACCAGGAAGTACTTGACGTTTTACTCAGTGAAAAAGGCATAAAACCATCAGTATTAACAGCCAATAATTTAGGTGGAACACAACGGATGTTCTATGAATTATACAAAAATATGTCGTCAGCAAAGGACAGAAGTGATGTATTAATTTTCATTCATGGCTATGCCTATACGTTCGATGATGAGTTAAAAGCTATAATTGATCTGAAAAAACTCTTCATTGACAATCCAGCTTCTCCCGTAGAACATATCCTTTTTGTAAGCTGGCCGGCCTCCAGCAGCCTTGTTCCGCTGACTTATTTTGATGACAAGGCATCAAGCATTAATTCCGGAACCTCATTATTAAGATTATTCTATTTCTACACTCAGTTCCTAAAAGATATTTTTTCCAGCCGCGACCTGGCCCCATGCAATCAAAGGATCCATATTATGGCTCATTCTATGGGAAACAGGGTACTTCAAAGCATGCTGTACAGTCTTAAAAGCGAAAACATCCTACGGGTAATTGATCAGGTCATTCTGCTGAATGCCGATGTTACCTATAAAGTATTTGAAGACTCCGAAAATTCATTTAATAAACTACCTTTATTGGCTAACCGGATTTCTGTTTATCTGAACAGGCAGGATGTTATTCTGGGGATTTCACAGTTTACCAAAAATATCCTTACCCCAAGACTTGGTAAAAACGGACCCAGCAATATTGAGCCATTTAAAGATATTGTTTCCATTATTGATTGTACGTTTGTAAAAGACGACCTTTTAAACAGCTTTAAATTTGAAGTGGGAAATCATTGGGGATACCTTTCAAGTTCGCAGGTTCAAAGTGATATTTTCCAAAATTTATACGGAATAGATAGGAATTTAATCACCAATAGAATCAAAAATAACGAAAACATTTTCACAATTATTGCTTAACAATGACGTAAAATTAGCTTAATAAAGTTAACCGTATGTTAAATTTATTCTTGCCTATGAGACTGGCACAGAGATTGCCAATTCATAAACAAGGGAATTACAATTTTTTTATCATGAAACAGATTAAAAAAAAGCTTTCTCATATCGTAAAATATATCAAGAAAGCGATTTTCGTAAAAGATGTGATTTAAATAAGGGACAATAACTTATAAAATTATAGATATCCGAGCCTAGCATTACTACTTCAGCTTATTACCGTACCGGAGATTAATTCCTACAATTCTATTGCAGGAATTAGTTCCTAATGCTCATTCCATGATAAATGTTTGATTAGCTGTATGAACTGAAGCCGGATCAGGCAACAGAGTGCTGGACATTGGAATAATCTTTAATCCTGGTTATGTTGCTTATTTTCTGAACCACAACAGCTCGTTTCTGAGTTCAAGATGTGATTCAAAGTTATTGACAAATAAAGCTCCGGTACCTAATCCCTGAGGCATCGGATTTTTTTTTGGTAAAAGTATACTGGGCAATAGCATTCAATCCTATATTACTTTCCAGTGCAGAGGTGATCCACCAGCCAATATTCTGTTTTTCGGCTAAAGAAATCCATTCATCTGAACCGGAAAACCCACCCACTAAAGCTGGTTTTAAGATAATATACTGCGGTTTTATACATTCTAAAAGCCTTTTCTTTTCTTCTGCATCAACTATACCGATCAATTCTTCATCCAGAGCAATCGGCGTAGGCGTGGTAGCACATAATCCGGCCATATCATCCCAACGTCCAGCTTTAACAGGCTGTTCAATGGAGTGAATATCCAAATCTGCCAGTTGCTGCAAAACAATTACCGCTTCATCTTTGCTGAAACCTCCATTGGCATCAACACGCAATTCCAACTGATCTTTAGAAAACTTTTTCCTTAATTTCTGAAGGATAATATGTTCTTCTTGCCAATTGACTCCTATTTTTAATTTAATACAATGGAACCCTTTTTCCAGTTTGTCCTGAATCTGTTCTTCCATATATCCGGCATCACCCATCCAGATCAGACCATTGATGGTAATGGCGGATTTTCCCTCCGTAAATTCGCTCGGAAAATATAGGTTGCCTCCGTTTTTTAAATTTAAAAGAGCCTGTTCATATCCAAACCATATTGATGGGAAATCCTTTAATTCCTCTTTTAAGTAGGCAGAATCTTGTGTAATATTGTTACAAAGCCATTTTAACCGGTCTTCATAGTCTGGTCTGTCATCAAAACTCAACCCTCTGAAAATTGCACACTCTCCTGTTCCTTTCTTACCCTCTTCTGAAATTTCCAGAATGAAAGTTTCCTTATCAAACAAAAACGCCGCGAGATGTTCCACTCGGGCGCTTAAATTGTAATAAGTATTTAAAATATGATGCTTTCATTATTTTACGCTGTCAATACGCATAAATTCTTCTGCTTTCTCTACCATTTCAATGCTGCCGCAGAAAAACGGAATTCTCTGGTGAAGTTCTGTAGGTTCTACTTCCAAAATCCGTCTGAATCCGTCTGTTGCTTTTCCACCAGCCTGCTCTGCAAGGAATGCCATAGGATTACATTCATATAATAATCTTAGTTTACCGTTCGGAGCCTGCGAATAAGAAGGATAGATATAAATTCCTCCCTTCAGCATATTTCTATGGAAATCCGCTACTAAGGAACCAATATATCGGGAAGTATAAGGGCGGTCACCTTCTTCCATCTGGCAGTATTTAAGGTAATTCTTTACTCCCTGAGGGAACTTGATATAGTTTCCTTCATTGATGGAATAAATTTTTCCGCTTGCCGGAAACTTTAAATTCGGGTGAGAAAGATAGTAGGTTCCCAAGGAAGGATCCAGCGTAAATCCGTTTACTCCGTTACCCGTTGTATACACGATCATTGTTGAAGAACCATAGATAACATATCCTGCGGCAATCTGATTCACTCCTTTCTGTAAGAAGTCTTCCAGCTGTACCGGAGTTCCCGGTTCAGTAACTCTCCTATAAATGGAGAAAATCGTTCCTACGGAAACATTGACATCAATATTTGAAGAGCCATCCAAAGGGTCAATCAATACGACATATTTACTTAAATGCCCGTTTTCTCCGCATTTGATATCGATAAAGTCATCATTTTCTTCTGATGCGATACCACACACCACTTCTCTTTGGGAAAGCGCAGTAATAAATATTTCGTTGGCAAGAACATCCAGTTTCTGCTGCTCTTCTCCCTGAATGTTTTCATTTCCGGATTTACCTAAAATATCGGCAAGCCCGGCTTTATTTACTTCTCTGTTTACCACTTTTGAAGCCAACCTTATAGCACTTAGAAGACGGGAGAGTTCCCCTGTGGAATACTGAAAATCTTCCTGTTTATCAATAATAAATTCTCCTAGCGTCTGTAATGATTGATCTGACATATTTTACTTTTTATGTTTTCCCCAAATTTCGGAAAATTTATCACATTAGGAAAATTTAATTATAAAAGAGATTAAAGACTGTATATCAACACAATACATATAAAAAATTCTCATTATGTTGAATAAAGACAGATAAAGATATCTTCAGATTTGTTGTCTGAGGTTAGCAAAACCTCAGATTATGTGAGGAATTATTGGATTTTAAGGAAATCTTAATTTCATCGGATTATCAGGCTATTTCATATCTCGTTGTAAATTTATAATTTTGACGTCCGTAAAAAACTCATGTAATTTTTATCTAACAATTTTATTTTTAACAATTTAATGAAAATTTTCAAGTTTGGTGGAGCGTCTGTAAAGGACGCTGACAGTGTGAAAAATGTGTCCATGGTTTTAAAAAGCCAGGGATTTGCCAAGTGTTTGCTGGTAATTTCGGCAATGGGCAAAACGACAAATGAGTTGGAAAAAGTTGTAGAACTTTATTTCAAGAAGGATAACTATCAAGCTGAGATTGAAAAGATAAAACGAAAACACATTGAGATTGCGGAAGGACTATTCCCTGAAAATCATGCGGTTTTTGCGGAAATCAATCTCTTTTTTGATGATATCGACTCATTTTTAAGGAGAAATAAATCTCCTAATTATAACTTCGTGTATGACCAAGTGGTGAGTTGCGGAGAAATGATTTCAACAAAGATTGTGAGTGAATACCTGAATGAAATTCAGTTTACCAATCAGTGGCTGGATGCCCGGGATTATGTAAAAACAGACAGTGCATACAGAGAAGGGATTGTGGATTGGGTGAAGACCGAAGAGTTTATTTCCAGTTTAAATCCCGAGATTTGCTATGTTACTCAAGGTTTCATCGGTTCGGATGATAATAATTTCACTGTAACATTAGGAAGGGAAGGATCAGATTATTCTGCGGCTATTTTTGCGTATTGCTTAAATGCAGAAGCCATGACGATCTGGAAAGATGTACCGGGAGTAATGACAGGAGATCCGAGAAAATTTAATGATGTATCTCTTCTCTCCCATATATCTTATGAAGAGGCAATTGAAATGGCTTATTACGGAGCAAGCGTCATCCACCCGAAAACATTACAGCCCTTACAGCAAAAAAACATTCCTTTTTATGTAAAGTCTTTTGTAGATCCTACGAAAGAGGGAACTAAAGTAGGGGCTTCAGAAAAGAATCAACAGGAAGAAACTTATATTTTAAAAGAAAACCAGGCTCTGTTAAAAATTTCTACAAGGGATTTTTCTTTCATTGCAGAGGATCATATGAGCTTAATTTTCGGGTATTTATCCAAATATAAAATCAAAGTTTCCCTGATGCAGAACTCTGCTATCTCCCTGGCCTTATGCCTGGAGGATAAGTTTAATCACCTTGAGGAACTTAACGAGGAGCTTCAGAAATTTTTTAAAACTGAAGCAATTAAAAAATGTATCTTTATTCACAGTAAGAAATGCGAAGATGGATCATATTGATAGATTTTACCAGGAAAAAAATGTATTATTGGAACAAATTTCCAAGAATACACTTCAAATGGTAACACAATAATATTAATTGCGACTAAACACACATGAGTTTAATTTCGAAAAACGATCTGATCAAAGCTTCCGGCTTAAGTAAACTGGGGTTCCTAAAGAATCCTGTAGCATCTGCTGTGATGAGCGTTGCTAAAATAAATGAAGTAAATAAATTATACGATAAACTAAAAGACAAGGAAGGTAAAGACTTTTTCGACTCATTTGTGAGAGAAAGAAATCTAAGCTATGTAGCTTTTGAAGAAGATTTAGCGAAGATTCCTAAAACAGGACCGTTTGTTTTGGTTTCCAATCATCCGCTGGGTGCTATTGACGGGATCCTGATGTGCAAAATTCTTACAGAGGTTCGTCCTGATTTCAAGGTAATGGGTAATTTCCTTTTGGATAAAATCAAGCCCATGGCTCCATACGTAATCGCTGTAAATCCGTTTGAAAACAGAAAAGAAGCTTACAGCAGTTCTTCGGGCATGCGCGAAACCCTCAAGCATTTACAAAACGGAGGCTGCGTAGGTATTTTCCCTGCAGGAGAAGTTTCCAACAAAAACAATCCTTATGGGGAAATCTTAGATAAAGAATGGGAAAAAACGGCACTTAAGCTCATCAGAATGGCTAAAGTGCCGGTAGTTCCTATGTATTTCCATGCCAAAAACAGCCGTTTGTTTTATCAGGTTGCTAAACTGCATCCGAATTTACAGACCCTGATGCTTCCTGCAGAAATGATGAATGACAGGGAAAAACCCATCAGAATCAGAATCGGGCGACCAATCGCCGTAAAGGCAATGGACGAAATGGAAACCATTGAGGAGCTCGGAGAATTCCTGAAACGTAAGGTATATATGATGAAATCTTATTATGAAAAGAGAAAATCCCTTGCGCAAAGCATTAATCTTCAGAATCTATCCGTAAAGTTTCCTTTATTAAAAGAAGAAAATATTGTTCAGAACATTATTGATGAAACTCCTGTAGAAGACATTATCAAAGACGTTGATAAACTGAGAGGAACGGATAAAATGTTGTTCAGCAACGGAAATTATGAAATTTACTTTACTACTTATGAAGAAATCCCTTCTATTATGAGGGAAATCGGACGCCAGAGGGAACTTACCTTCCGTGCAGTAGGTGAAGGAAGTAACCTTCCGTTCGACCTGGATGAATATGACAAGCATTACCACCATCTTTTCCTTTGGGACAATGGCGAGAAAAAACTGGCAGGAGCCTACAGAATGGCACTGGGCAGAGAGGTAATGAAAAGATACGGCATCAAAGGTTTCTATACAAGTTCTTTATTTGAATTTGAACAGGACATCCATCCTTTCTTTAAAAAGGTAATCGAAATGGGCCGTGCCTACATCTGTCAGGAATATCAGCAGAAACCTCTTCCGCTTTTCCTGTTATGGAGAGGAATTGTACATGTCTGCCTGAGAAATCCTGACCATAAATTTCTGATGGGAGGAGTAAGCATCTCCAACAAATTTTCAGAGTTTTCAAAATCGCTGATGATTGAATTTATGCGTTCCAATTATTTTGATTCCGCAGTGGCTCAATACATTACCCCAAGGAATGAATACAAGGTCAAATTGCGCGACAGGGATAAAAATATCTTCTTTGAAGAAATGGAATCCGACCTGAATAAACTTGACAAGATTATTGATGATCTTGAACCGGAATTAAGATTGCCTGTTCTGATCAAAAAATACATCAAGCAAAATGCAAAAGTGATTGCTTTTAATGTAGATCCTAATTTCAATGATGCAATCGATGGATTGATGTATATCCGGATCAGTGATCTTCCGGAAAACACCATTAAACCGGTATTGGAAGAGATGAGCGAACAAATCAGAAAAGAACAGGAAAATAATACAACTGAGAATCAGTAAGTTTTAGCTTTACTCAAAAAAAGTGCGATGAATACTTGCTTTGTATACTAAAACTTGCTACTTTTGCATCACTTTAAAACAACGAAGTAAGACAAACAAAAATATAATGGTTTCTTAGCTCAGTTGGTAGAGCAATGGATTGAAAATCCATGTGTCCCTGGTTCGATTCCTGGAGAAACCACTTGAAAACCTCTGATTAGTCAGAGGTTTTTTTGTTATAGGATAATTACTACATTTTCGGCTTCCAACTTACCCTGGATAGCAACATTATCACAGTAGGAATATTAATTCCTCTATCAACATTTAATTTAGTCGTTTCATTTAATAACTTCCGCCTTTACTTTACTTTCGGCATTTACTTAGTTTCTTGTGGTGTTGTAATGTTTCAGGAAGATGAATAGGTTATCAATTATTAACCTATACTCCTCTATCACTAATCTACCCAAGTTTCAAATGGCATATTTAAATTAAGAGCATTTTGAAATAAATTTCTTAATTCTATAAAGTAGTATTTTAAAACTTCTTTATTATCATCATAAAATTCACCTCCGATACTTAATATTTTTAAATACTCTGTACTTTGGTAATAAACAGTATTTTCAAAGTTATTCTGTCCACCATATTTTTGAAGAATAGAATTAAAGAATTCATTTTCCAGTGTAGGAATAACCTGACTATCAATAAAGTTTATTGCCTCTTGAATATCTGCAGTTACAAAATGAGCTATATCATTATCACTAGTATAAATTCCTTCGGAAATATTGTAACTAACCCGATATGCCCATTCAGAAAGGGTGGCATCAAAAACTTTTTTATTTCGTTGATTATCAATCTGTGTAGAATAATACATCATTAAAGAGTATGTTCCAAAATCGATTCAACAAATGAATTATTTTTTAATTCAAAATATATTTTTCTTGTTCTCATTTTTAGACTTTCAAAAGAAACTTTTGGATGAATCAAAATTACCCATTCAATGTCTCAAAATTTACTCTAGACTTTTCCCACATATCCCATATTTACAGATATCCCAGGTTATTTCTCAGATAGGAAAACTTTAATTTCCATTTTTTATTCCTTATATTTAATCTGTACGGGATGTTTTCAAAGAAAAATCAACTTATGAATTCTCTGATAATGACTGATACTCTGCCCACATTGCATTAACTTTTTCCTGATCAAATATATCAGTTACGTATCTCCCTTCGGGTACCAGTAATTTATATTGGGCATCAATATATTCCATAAACCCATCATCCATAGATGGTAAACTAAAATCTACACTAGCGGGATCTTTGCTTACTTCGTAATAAAAATTTATCTACGCTTACACTTAAGTATCCTTCAAAACACTGCACACTACCCTTTGACAAAAGTCTGTAAGCAGATTCATATGGGTGGGGCAAATGAAAATAAGGTTCAAAAACAGTTGGATATTCTGCCCTTAATATATTCCAGTAAATGTAATAATACAGATATAAATAATCAAAGGATCTATGATCTATATTGATGGAAACTCCTTCAAGCAGGTTGAGCCTGTAAAAATCTATATCCAGTAATTCTTTTCTAAGTTCAGGAAATAAGATCCGGATCAGATCATTTCGATCTTTATACCGCATGAGGTTGTATGAAAAATCAAAATTTAATGTTTCGCACCATTGTTTCATGGTATTCAGATAATTCTTAAACAAAAGGATATTGCTGGGACCACCATTCATATCGGGATTTTTCTGGGCTTTAAAGACCAACAGTTCTTTTATAAAGTCTTCGTTTATTTTCATTAAGGTTATATATTAGTTAATCTCTTTTACTAATCCATCAATGTTATTGAATAATTAAATTGCTCAAAATAAACTTCATAAATTTATAATTTGTACAATATATTTTCTAAAACCATCACTAACATTATGATTAGCTATCTTAACATTGTATTTCCGAACAGGATTAAATGTATAATTTTATTGTAAAGTTAATATTATAATTATCAGTATATTCATTATTTTAAATATACCTAAAATTGAAGTAAATGTTAGTTTTGTATTGATGATAAAATCCCGAAGACCGTTTCAGGCCTTTTTTAATTTTTCAGCCAGTTCAGACATTCAGTAATCTGCATTTTACTGATAAACACCTCATCGCTCACTTCAGGCTTGGGAGAAAGTTTTAATTCTACTTTTTGGCTTGAGTGTTTGATAATTTCTGCAATTGCTTCTTTATTGATGATAAACTTCCGGTTTACCTTAAAAAAAGACCTGTGGATTCAGTTTCTGAATAATATCCTTAATTGTATCATCATAAATATAGGTCTGATTATCCATTGTAGTAAGGAAAAGGTATTTTCCGGAAGCAAAGAAATAAGCGGTATGATGTTCGTCTATAGATTTAAGCTTATTGCCTTCTCTTACCATGAACCGTTTCATGATTTCAGAGCTCCTATTCTGTAAGGTAGATATTGATTTCAGGGTAAGTTCCGGATCAAAATTATTCCTGATGGAAACAAATTTCTGTAACGCCTGATGGAGATCTTCCTCTTCAAAAGGTTTCAGGAGATAATCGATTGTAAAATGTTTGAAAACCCTCATTGCATATTCATCAAATGCCGTAATAAAAATAACAGGGGTAAACAATTCTACCTGCTCAAAGATTTCCAGACTCATCCCATCCCCTAAATGAATATCCATAAAAATAAGATCAGCGGAGCTGTTCCCGAAGAATTCTATTGCCTGCTTTTTAGAACGAAGAATTACGATTTCAGTGACGGGGACAATGTCTTGTTTATCTAAAAGGCCTTTCAGATAATTAACAGCCAGCAATTCGTCTTCTATAATGGCAATTTTCATAACCTTACAAAAATACAAAAAAACCGCCAGACCGGTTAAATTCTGGCGGTTTCAGGAATGTTAATATGAAATTTTATAAATTAGGATTGTTCTTTTTCGCACTCATCGGATATTCTATGGTATATCTTGGATCATTTTGCTGGAGAATATATTCCTTACCATTAATCATATGGCTTATTTTTTTCTGGTTTGTCCTTCTTAAATCGAACCAGCGTTGTCCTTCTAAGGCGAATTCCCTGTATCTCTCATCCATGATGAAATTCATGAACGCTTCCGAATTCATTGAAGACATTGCATTTTGCACAGCAGTAAAACCGTCCGGTGTATATCTGTTCTTCAAAACTTTAAGAAGTGTTTCTTTAGCTTCGCTCATTTTATTCAGCTTTACTAATGCTTCAGATTTTATAAAATACTGTTCTGCCGTTCTGAAAGACACCCTGAAATCCGAGCTTCCTCCTTTAATGACCTTGTATTTATTCCCATTTTTTTCAAAATAGATTCCAAACCTTTTGTCTGTAGAGCTATTGTATGATGATAGCAGATCCTGAGACACAAAACATAGGTTCTTAATAGAATTATCCCATGTATTATCCAAAGCCATAATAGATTCGGGAGAGGCATAATGGTTGGGAACTGTATTCGCTGTATTCAAATCCGTCAGGTCTCCTTTTACAACCAATACCTCATCAGCATAGTATAACGCCTTGCTCCAGTCTCCTTCATAGAGAGCAATCCGTGCCTGGAAAGCCATTAATGCTGTTTTTGAAAATCTATAGTTGACACCCACTGACTGTTTTTGCTCTACCATAAGCCCCTCCGCTTTTTGAATATCCGCATGAACCTGCTGATAGACTTCCTGTACAGAAGAAGGCTTTAGCACCTGCTCAAGGTCAATTTCCAGACTGACAGGCACTCCCCTGTCTGTAGAAGCTGTAGCACTGTTGTATGGCTTCCCGTAGAGGTTAACCATATCAAAATATAAATAAGCCCGGAGTGCATAGGCTTCTGCAAGAATTTGATTTTTTTCGGGAGATTCTTTCATCGTCTTACTGCCTTCATTGATGATCTGATTCAGATAAAAATTCACGGCATAAAAACTTACCCAGGGAAACTCCGTGGATGAGGAATCGTTATTGGAGTCTTTCCACATCGCAATTTCACGGTAAGAAATAAAATCCATTCCGTTTTCATCAAGATTCACTTCATCAGTACGAAGTGCTGTCAATGATTTATGAACCGGGTATTTTGAGTAAGCTGATGTAAGTACTTTACGGTAATCTTCAACAGTAGCAGGAATGATTTTCCCTTCAGGCTGAATATCCAAAAAACGGTCACAACCTATATGAGTAAAGCTAATGACTGCTAATGCTATGAATGTAGTTATTTTTCTCATTTTTCAAGTTTTAAAAAGAAACATTAAAGCCTACTGTAACTGATTTGGTAATAGGCTGTGCATAAATATTACCATAGGTTTCCGGATCAAAATATCCTTTGTACCCGTTACTGAATACAAACAGGTTACGTCCTTCAATACTCAGCCTAAGACTGCTGATCCCCATAGGACTTGTAAATTCCTTCGGGAGGGTATATCCCAAACGGATACTGCTGATTCTTACATAGCTGATTTCCTTTGCCCAAACATCAAGCAGGCTGTAAGCATTGGAACGGTTTCCCGCAAACCATTTGTTTGCCATCCATCCATTTGGGTTAGTCTCCATATCCGGGCTTGTAATTCCCGGAAGAGAAGAACCAGCTTCGTAGATATCCCGTGTGTAATTTCGCCCTCTGTCTAATTCCATTCCGCGGTAGGAAGGTGTTCTCATTACAGTCTGCTTCAGATTGACCGTTGCAGAAACAGTCAGGTCAAAATTGTGTATTTTAAAGGTATTGATGATCCCTCCTGTAAATTTCGGGTCTCTATCTCCCACGTATGTAAAAAGATTTCTCAGTTCAGCATTTGAAAGTTTTGTATCTACAAGCTGCCCCGGAAGAAAATCTTCGTATACATCATATAATTTGAAAAACTCTGCTGCCGATACTTTTTCATCCCCTTTCCAGAACATTGGATTTCCGAATTCATCCATTCCCGCTGTTTTCAAAGCGAAAACAGCATTTACCGGAAGACCTTCCCTGGAAGGAAGCAAAGAATTGTCACGAGGCTGTTCACTTAATACTGTACTTTTATTATGGGCAAAGTTAATAGTAGTGGTCCATTTGAAATGATCCTTATTGATATTTCTTGTAGACAATGCCAACTCAAAACCTTTGTTCGTTAAACTCCCCCAGTTCATCATTGTATATTCAAATCCTGTTTCAAGCGGGGTTTCTTTCATACTGATCATATCCGTTCCCTTTCTATTGTAAATATCTGCGGTAAGATTGATACGGTTTTGGAACAATCCTAAGTCAACACCAAAATTGACGTTGGTTGTTTTTTCCCAGCGAAGCTTATCGTTCGGAGGGCTGATTACATTGATAATTCCTTCTTTCATCCCCGGGAGAATCGTTGCGTCATTATATTCTCCAATAAAGAAAGGTGAAGTATTACGGTCAATATTTCCCTGAAGACCATAGGAAGCCCTGAATCTAAGATTAGAAATTGCAGAAATATTTTTCATAAAATTCTCTTTGGTCACCAGCCACGATCCTGAAACAGCCCATATTGGCAGGTATTTATACTTTTTATTAACCCCGAATAGGTTGGTTCCATCATATCTTACACTTCCGAAAAATGTATACTTCTGATCATAGGTGTAAGAAGCAGTAGCAAACATAGAAGCATATGCATTCTCTATTGGCGGGTTTTCACGATAGGTTTCATACCTTTTGTCCGCTGCAAAGCTTGAATTCGGAAAAACAATTGCTGTAGCCCTTCTCGTTGCAGGATCATACCCGAATGCTCTTGTAACCGTAGTATTATCTTCTGTTTTACGGATTTCAGTTCCTGCCATTAAATCAATTTCATGCTTTGAATTAATTTTGGTACTGTATGTTCCCTGTAATTTCCAGTTATACTGGAAGAAATCATTATCCCAGTTCTGTTTTACCGCACCGGCAGGTAAGAAATAGTGGTATCCCCCATCTTTATAATAGCGGGTATTTTCCTTCATTTTCCTGGTAAAATACGTATTCTCAGCAGCATACTTTTCGGTTTTATTGGCATCATACTGAATACCTAACTGAGAAGTGAATCTCAAATTTTTTGAAGCCTTATATTCTAAATCCAATATTGCCTTCAATGAGTTGTTTTTCAGGGTATAGCTGGTATTTTCCCTTTCTTCCAGGAAATTAAAAGGAATATACCGGTCATCAAAACCATCCATATCTCTGTCATACCTGTAGCTTCCGTCCGCATTGAAAGGAGTCAGGTAAGGATTGGCATTCCTTGAATAATTTACAGGATTAATAGACGCATCAGCATCCGTAACAAATGACTCACGCTCACTTTGGGTCCCAAAAACAGAGATTCCTGCGTTTAGTTTATCGCTTAATTTATAGTTGTTTTTCAGGGTCAGATTATAACGCTTAAAACCTGTTCCTATCGTTGTACCTTCTTCATCATAATATCCTAATGAGAAGTAATAGTCTGCACGGTCACTACCTCCTGAAACACTCAAACCGTACTGCCTGTTGATGGCGTTTCTATACAATAATTTTCCCCAATCCGTATTGCTATTCCTTAAACCATCTATCTGCTGGCGGGTCATTGAATTCAATGCATCCAAACCACCATTTCTGAAGGCATCAAGTTGCCCGTTTTGAGTTAAAATTCTCATCACTTCCCCTTTATCAGCGCGATAGGTTAAATCGGTACGTCTGGCAAGCATCAGTTCAAGATCAACTTTCTCCGATGCATTTAGGAGATTAAGCTTGCCAAAATCAGGGCGGGCAGTTACAAAGGTATCTGCGGAGAAATTCAATTTTAGACTTCCTTTTTTCCCTTTTTTGGTTGTAATTGAAATAACCCCGTTTGCTGCTCTTGCTCCATAGATTGCAGTAGCTGCAGCATCTTTAAGGATGGTTATATCTTCAATATCATTAGGATTCAGTCCTGCAATAGAAAAATTCTGAAGCTGGTCAATATTATCTTTATCACTGAAATTAGGAACATCGTTTCCTTCTAAAGGAAGCCCGTCAATCACCCATAACGGATCCTGCGGACCGGATAAAGAAGCTGTTCCACGGATTCTGATTTTTGCAGGACTCCCCGGGGATCCTGTTTCAGGAGTAACCGCTACCCCCGCGATCTGGCCTGACAGCATCTGATCTACACTTGCAACCCCGGCCTGGGTAATTGCATCCATTTTAACGGTAGAAACTGCTGAAGTCTGCTTACGCTTTTCAATCTTCTGATATCCGGTGATGATAACTTCCTGTATTTTATTTTTATCTGAAACTTCAGGAGTCAGCCTTATCATATAATTGGTTTTCCCTTCACTGATCTGAATGGTCCTGGACTCATATCCCGGATAACTCACCAATACTGATCTGGTATCTGCAGGAACTTCCAGAATAAATTTCCCGTCCTTATCGGTTACAGTACCCACAGATACGCTTTCAATAATCCCGTCCAGCTCGGTTTTAGTAGACACAGATTGTGTTTCAATCTTTATAGATGCTCCTGTAATGACAGCAGAGGTATTTCCATCTTCTATTTTTCCGGTAATGGTTCTCTTTTCCTGGGCCAGTGCAACCTGAGCCGCCAAAAGAGGTAAAAGTATTAGAGATTTCTTCATAGTTGATTATTTTTTTAAAGCCTCTTCAATTCGAATGATTAAGTCTGTGTAATGAGCCCTGGAAGCCTCATCTCCTTTGTATCTGGTCCTGTTCAGCAAGTCCAGTACTTTTTGCAGCTCTGCCCTTTTATAAGTGGTTACTTCAGAAACCCTTTTCATGGATGAATAATTAATATTTCTGAGATTCTTATCTGCTTCGTGATAATTGCAGATCAACGGCATATTCAGTGTTTCACTGGTTTTCAGGCTTTTCACAGCTGTTTTTTCAAATAGTTTATTCACTGAAACAATCAGGGCATCCACATAATTTTTCTGTGTCATCCTTTCAAGAATTGTAAGGCTTCCTCTTTTATTAAAAATGGCACTTCTTACCTGGTCAAATAGGTTTTCCACCGTATAGATTTCTTCTTTTGAACCTGAGACTTCATGTTTCAATTCATTTTCAAGTAATCTCAATAGCCTGTCGTCCACAAACAAAGAATAGATATTGGCATACTGCATTCCTCTTGCTAAAGTGTATGGAGTCTGCTCAAATGGCCCCATTGGTGAATTTTTAACAGGATAGGTTTTCTCAGTAATCGGATTGAAGAATAACCACTCCGGAAGATTAATTGAATTTGTAATCAGATAATCTACTGCCCTTCTCTGGGTTTCAGCAGGCACTGCTTCATATGCTTTTTTCTTATTACCAAAAACCGTGTTATTCAGGTAAATTCCTCCTACA
Organism: Chryseobacterium sp. P1-3; assembly: GCF_000738495.1. Classification (NCBI taxonomy): domain Bacteria; kingdom Pseudomonadati; phylum Bacteroidota; class Flavobacteriia; order Flavobacteriales; family Weeksellaceae; genus Chryseobacterium; species Chryseobacterium sp. P1-3. The sequence goes on along the minus strand of NZ_JPEQ01000004.1, from coordinate 384,235 downwards.
TTCGCCATGACATGACCTGTATACAGATCCCATTGCCCGATAGCCCCCAAATACAGTTTGCCCGCATCTGTATAATCTTTACCGTCTTCATAAGCCCATTTTAAAAGGTTATTGACTACTACCTTCAGGTTTTTCATTCCGTATTCACTGGCTTTCATTGCATCATCACCCAAATCTTCCGATTGTGAACGCGGATCGATTGTTTCCAGGTAGTTTTGCTGTTCACCATAGAAATACATAGGATCATCCTGGTGCTTTTCGATGAGGCTTCTTAATGCTTTTTTTTCGGAAAATTCATCCGGATACCACCTATATCCCCATTCTATGGCATATTTGTCATAAATACCGATTTTAGGGGTAATGGCAGTAACACCATCTTCTGGTTGAGCCACATAATTATAACGTGCATAGTCCATGATGGAAGGAGCCGTTCCCCCCATTTTATCTGTAAATTCTTTTGAACGAAGGGACTCTACCGGAAAGGCAAAGGAGGCTCCCATATTGTGTTTCAATCCGAATGTATGTCCTACTTCGTGGGATGATACAAACCGGATAGCCTCTCCCATATGCTCATTGCTGAATATATTTCCTCTTGCTTTGGGATCTATAGGCCCTGTCTGGATCCTCATCCATTCCTGGAGGGAAGTCATCACATTGTGCCACCAGATGATATCCGCTTCGATAATTTCACCACTCCTCGGATCCACTACTGAAGGCCCCATCGCATTTGATTTAGGAGAAGCAGCATACGTGATTACCGAATATCTTACATCATCAATATCAAAATCTTCGTCTTTTTCATCCGGCATTCTGGCTATTATGGCATTTTTGAAACCTGCCTGCTCAAAAGCGACCTGCCAGTCGTGGACTCCCGCAATGATTTTTTCACGCCATTGTTTTGGGGTTGCCGGGTCAATATAATAGACAATCGGCTTTTTAGGCTCAACAAGTTCTCCTTTTAAGTATCTTTCACGGTCTTCATCTTTAGGTTCCAGGTTCCATCTGGTAATAAAGAACTTTTCATCCATTCTTTGCTGCTGATCATTAAAGGCCCAGTGTTTTTCGCTGAAAAATCCCACTCTCGGATCGGCTATTCTCGGTTTCATCGGGGTTTCAGAAAGCAGTACAAGATTAGTGGTTACTCCTAAGGTCACCGGCAGATCAACACCTCCTTCGTTTACAGAAGTGGTTAATTGGGATTTAACAACAAGGTTCTTAGGAAATGTCTTTACGCCTTCGATATAAGAAAGGCTTGATTTCACTGATCCACCAAGACCTACGTTCGCCAGAACGTCATTAAAGCTTTTCTGGTTACCATCAAAGACTTTATTCACTTTAATGGCTACCGACGTAGAATCATTGTTTTGAGCTTCAATATCAAAAACTTCAATGACAGATTCTGAAAAATTGTCTTTTACAGATTTTGTAATAGCATCATTTTTAGGAGAAGACACTTTTGCCACTGAAGTTTTAACCCAAACTTTTCTGGCTACCGTATCCCGGTGAAAGGAAATCACTTTATTTTCGTAATTCATCCCTTTATTCAACCCTGCTTCATTCACCTGCATAGGGACCTGGGAGAGTTTGTTGACAACCAAAAACTGACGTCCCATTAAAGTATCAGGAATTTCAAAATAAACATCTGTTTTTACCTGAATTGTATTGAAAAGCCCTTTTTTATAGGTACCTTTCTTGATCAGGTCTTCAATTTTTTTTGTTTTTTTTGATGATGAAAGTTCTGTCTTTTCAGTTTTTTCCTTCGTTGTTTTTACAGTGTCCTTTTTCTGTGCCAGAACTGCCGGCGATGCCATAGCAAGTCCTAAATACAGAGCCAGTCTGTAATTCTTCATTACAATAATCCGATTCATTCCAAATAGTAAATATCTTAGTTTCAGCGGGCAAAGCTATAGGTATACAAAATCATATAGATCATATTAGGGAGTGAAAGGTGATTTTTCGGGAGTGAGTGGATTTTCAATTTCACTTCATTAGCGGCAAAAAACATATGAAATATTCACCATCTACAGAAATATTAAGAGAATTAATCCTAAAATATTCATAAATTTGAGTTAAATAATTAATTCCAAACTTCTCTCCTTGCACAAGTTCTGTTTTAGGCTGCCAGGTATTTTTCACAACAATCCCGTTTTCTTCAATACTAATGATGATTTCCAGCGGGTGATCTATGGTGGCAACATTATGTTTTATTGCATTTTCCGTAACGATTTGAAGTGACAGATAAGGAATACGTTTTTCCAGGCTTTTGGAATCATTAATAATGACTTCGAATCTCAGTTCCTCATCAAACCTGCTTTTCAAAAGCTCCATATATTTCCGGATAAAATCAATTTCTTTCGAAACCAAAACAATATTTTCTTTTGGAGGTACAATAAGATATCTGTAGATCTTGGAAAGATTCATGGTAAACTTCTGAGCATTCTCCTTATTAATTCCAATGAGCATATATAAAGAATTCAGGGAATTGAACAGAAAATGCGGATTGATATTATTTTTAAGCTGCTGAAGCTGGTTGATTATTTCCGCTTTATGCATTTTTTCATTTTCAATCAATAACAGATTCTTTTCTGATTGAATTTTTTCTTTTTCCTGGTAAGCAACATTGGCAGCTCTTTGAAATAAAATAAAAACGGTTACAATAAGAAATAAAGCCGCCAGAAAAATATAGGTTGTATAGGTTTTAATCTTATATACATTTTCATCGATGATGAAATTGACATGGTTCACTACTGTATATCCTTCAAAATTATCCGTTTTTAATGGTTTTATGAAGCGGGTGACTTCTACCCCAAGATATTCAGAAGTGGCAGTTCCCTGGGTATATCCGGTCCTGCTTGTACTGCATACAGTGTCTTTTGGGTTAATATCTGTAAATTCAAAAATATTCTTTCCTAAATATTTCTTCTCAGGATGGGTAATGCAAATGCCTTCTTTGGTGAAAACATACGCATAGGTATTAGAATTTTTATCTACATTGATAAAATACTGGTGAAGGTCATCCAAACTTACTGTAGATCCATAATACAGGACATTTTTATCAGGTAAAATCAGAGAATCATAGCTCACCCAAAACAAACTGTCTTTATGGGTAACCAAAATATCCCTGAAATCTCCAGCCCCATCATTTTCTAAAGTAATTGTTTTTTCTATATCCTTCTTGTTCCTGAAAATGTCTGATAAAAAACCATCTCTTTCAGATTTTCCAGCTGCTTTATTTTCATAGTAATACCAGCTATCCGTTAATAGATTGCGTTTTTTTATTCAGGTCATTCAATACCGAGGAATAGTCTTTATAATTTTGTAAACCATCTTTCCGGATCAGTGCCCGTAACAGATATTGATAGTCTTCAATATTTTTGAATTCTTTTTCTATAGATTCATATTTCCGGAAGAACGTCTTCTTAGCAAAGTCTTCTGTATTTTTCTGGCTATCACGGGTGATTAAAAAACTCAGAATAGCCAATGCTGCCACAGCAATTAAGCAGGCAGATAAAGCAGTAATATAAATAGATTTCCGGGATAAGGCGTGTTTAAAATTAATCGTCAAGATTCTCTAAATTGTTGTATTACTTCCACATATAAATAAGCAGTTGCAAAATTATAACAAAGTATTGAGGACTATAAAGTGAATTATTTTTTATCACTGTAAACATTACTCATTTACAACAATTGCTGTTTGATAGTCTTAAAATTAGTTAATATAGCGGTATCAATTGCAGATTGATCTTTTTATATTTTGAAAATTAATTATCTTCGCCTACAAATCTTATTTGAAAAATGAAGAAGCTCATCTCCGGGATATCTATTTTTTGTACTGTAATCGTCTCTGCCCAAGAGTCCATCCAATTTCAGGAATTACCATTCAAGGATATCATTGCAAAGGCTAAAAAGGAAAAAAAACTGGTCTTTATTGACGCCTATGCTTCCTGGTGCGGACCGTGCAAACTGATGGAAAAAAATGTTTTCACTCAGAAATCTGTCGGAGAGTATTATAATACCAACTTTATCAATGCAAGATTTGATATGGAAAAAGGAGAAGGAAGGGATATTGCTGCAAAATTCGGGGTGCGATCCTATCCTACTTATCTTTTTCTAAATGGTGAAGGCGAGCTGGTGTCACGAAATACCGGTTATATGGAAGAAAGTATGTTCATCGCTATGGCGCAGGACATCAATTCCCCGGGTAACAAGAAAGGATCTCTGAGAGACCGGTTTACCAGCGGAGAAAAAGATCCTGAGTTTCTGATCAATATTATGAAGTTAAACTCTTCTTCAGACTATGATTTTGCCAAGAAAGCTTCTGAAAGATATTTCGAAAACAAAAAAAAAGACGGAAGAGCTTTCAAAAGAGGAAATTGGTTTTCTTTTATATTTTTTAAAATCAACTGAAGACAGTAATTATGCTGCCTTCACTTCCAGAAAGGCTGAAATTATTAAATACCTTCCGGAAGAAACCTATAAAGAATTTGACGCACAGCTGAAGTTATCCAAAATAGTGGAGCAATCCATTGATGAAAAAAACAAAAGGATCAATGAAGAATATTTCATGAAATCTGCCATACCATTGGTAGGACAACAGGCAGCCACAACAAAACTTAATCAGACAAAGCTTGCGTATTATGAGCAAAACGCCAATTTCCCGGAATATGAAAAGGCAGCCTTAGAGTATTATAAAAACGCTGATGCATTCGAACCTAATGAACTTTTAAGAGCTGCTTGGGTATTCGTTGATCATATCAAAACACCAGCTTCATTAAAGAAAGCTACAGAATGGGCAGAAAAATCTGTTATGAGGGGAGAGACATCTGAAAACACTTATATTCTTGCAAAGCTTTATTTTCTTACCGGCAATAAAGAAATGGCAAAAAATTACGCAGAAATGGCAAAAAATATAGCTGTTCAGAGCAACAAGGACTCCAAACTGGCGGAAGAACTATTAAATAAAATAACACATTGATGAAATACAAATTATTAACAGGAAGTATCCTGACCCTTTTAACAATAGGAACCCTAACTGCTCAGGAACAGGAAAATCAAAAGAGCTTATACATAAAAGGGAATGCATTATTTGCACCAATAGGAATACTAAATATTGGGATAGAAAAACAAATAAAGCCTAAGTACACCCTTCAGGGAGATATCTTTATCTCACCATGGAAATCTTTTGCAGGGCATAAATTACAGATTTATTCCGCCTCCATAGAAGGAAGATATTATTTCAAGGAAGCTTTTAAACATTGGTATATAGGAGCTAATATTGGTCTTTCTGCTTTTAATCTTCAAAAATGGAATTATTGGAGCGGCACCTATGTTACCAATGAAGGAGAATTCCTTGATAGTTCTAATCTTTATCAAAAAGGATTTTCAATTATGCTGGGGGTAACAGGAGGTTACCAATTCCAGTTATCTGACCGTTGGAATCTTGACGTTTACGCCACAATAGGTACATCTCAAGGTTTTTACAAAGGATATGATAGCACTACCGGAAAACGCTATGATGGAACAGATGGTGTTAACAGAAGCGGAGAAATCATTCCTTACAGGGGAGGCATAATGATCTCTTATAAATTAAAATAATACAATGAAGTTATTAGGAAGAAATCATATTATCATTTCAGTGATCACATTTGTGATCCTTTTTTTAATGAATTATATAGGGAATGATCTGCCTGATAAATTACAACGAGCCCTGCTTACTGCTTTTGCAGGGGTGATTGGGCTAACAGTTGGGCTTTTCATTTTAAATAAAGGAAAAAATGATAAAAACCCGCCTCAAAATTTTGATTAATCAGTCTTTATAAATAACGTATCGGGTTCTTATTTTTTCAAAATTTTCCAGATCTTTTTTCCATGAAGATTTAATTTCCGGAATCGATTTGCCAGCAATAATTTGTTTCCTGAGCTCATCGGTTCCGGCTAATGTATCAAACCATAGGTTTTTCAAAAAGAAATCCTGTTGAGGGTTTTTATAGGCTTTATAAGCTTTTATTACCCACTCAAGGTTTAATTCTCTTAAATCCCCGGGATAGTTGGAAAGATTTTCTCCAAAACATAATTTTCCGTTCAGGAAAGGATCCTTAGCTCCAAAATTAGGCCTTGGCGTAAACTGATAAGGCAAACTTTGTGTCCATGGAGAACCATAAACCTGGAAAGGCAAATCTGTACCTCTTCCTACAGAAACCTGGGTACCTTCAAAGAAGCATAAACTTGGATATAAGTTAATCGATTTATCGTTAGGCAAATTTGGTGATGGCCTGTCTGACATTGCGTAACGCTCTTTTTTATGATAATTCTTCATCGGAATAAGGGTGTATTTTGCCTGTACTCCATTTTTCAGCCATTTTTCTCCGTTCACCATTTTCCCATATTCCCCTATCGTTAACCCATATACTACAGGAACTTCATGCATTCCCACAAAGCTGGACCACTTTTTCTTCAGAACCGGCCCATCCGTATAACCATCATGCGGATTAGGGCGGTCAAAAACCATAATTTCAACATTATTTTCAGCACCGGCTTCCATTAAATAAGACAAAGTAGAAATATAAGTATAGAATCTTACCCCTACATCCTGGATATCAAAAACAACTATATCGATATCCTTTAATTGCTCGGGTTTCGGCTTTTTGTTGCTGGCATATAAAGAAACAATCGGGATTCCTGTTTTCACATCCACGCCATTTTTCACTTTTGCACCGGCATCAGCATCTCCTCTGAAACCATGTTCGGGGGCAAAAATAGCTTTAACCTTAATATTATTTTTAACTAAAAAATCTACTACATGGGTTTTGTCACTCATCAACCCCGTCTGATTGGTAACCACCCCTACTGTTTTACCCTTTAACAATGGTAAATACAACTCTGGTTGATCTGCTCCGGTTTTAAAATCAGATTGAATTTGAGAATAATATTGGTTGAATACTCCTAAAAAAATTAGGCAAATCAGAAGTAAATTTTTAATTTTGAAATCTAAATTCATAAGCTTGAAATTTCCTTTATATTTCTCTAGAAAAATAGCATTTTCCAAAGATAACAAAAATAACCTTTCGAGGGTTATCATCTTCATTGGCAGACTTTCTGTAGCTTTAGGGATCATTGTATCCTTAATCACGGTGGCTACCGGTTTTGGTTCTAAAAAAGCTATTAAGGAAAGACTTGCAGATTTCAGCGGTCATATTACTGTAAGATCTACCCGATCCAATTCTTCATACAACACTTCCGTTCTTGATAATCAGGGGTTAAATCTTCCTAAAATAAAAGAGCTTCCGGATGTGGAAAGTGTTCAGAAGTATGCAACAGTAACGGGAATTATGCGGAATGAGCATAGCTTTGCCGGAATTATTTTTAAAGGAATCGGGAAAGATTTTGACAGCGCAAGATTTAAAAAATTTCTCATTGCAGGAACTACTCCTAAGGTGACTGAAAAAGGATTCAATAACAATGTTACCATTTCACAAAAGGTGGCCAATGATCTTCATCTTAAACTTAACGACAGTATTGTTACCGTATTTTCAAAAACCGACCAGAAACCTATCTACCGGAAATTCAGGGTTATCGGAATTTTCAAGACCGACATCAAAATGATAGATGATCAATTTGTCATTGGTGGTATCAATCACGTAAGAAAAATCCAGGATATGAAACCTGATGAAATCGGAGGTGTTGATATCTTCCTTAAAAATGTCAATGACATTGATAAAGACTTCCCTGAAATTGAGAAACTGATCGGTTATAAAAACTATGCAGAGAAAGCCACTGAAAAATTCCCTCAAATTACTGATTGGATCAGTATTTTCGATACCAATATTGCTTTGATTATCATTATTATGCTGATTGTTGTGGTAATTAATATTATTATGGTTCTTTTAATTCTTATTATTGAAAGAACTAATTCTATTGGTCTTCTTAAAACTTTAGGGGCAAGCAATTCCCAGATTAGGGCGACCTTCATCAATTATACGCTGATCATCATGATTCCGGGGCTTTTATACGGAAACGCCATTGGACTGGGACTTATCCTGATTCAGAAATTCTTTGGAATAATCAAACTCAATCCTGAAAATTATTATGTGAGTACGGTTCCTGTGGACCTCAACCCAATCGCTATTATTTCTATTTCCGTAGGGATCCTGATTATTTCCGGGCTGGCTTTGATCATTCCCAGCTATCTGATCAGTAAGATTTCACCGGTAAAAGCCATTAAATATAATTAGAAATTAAAAACAGGCTGCTGTTAAATATTGTTGATCAATCCTCTTCAATATATAGCATCCATCTATCAGTCTAAGGTATGGATAATTTTAAAAGCATTATCTTTGCACCGCATATAAAACATTTATGAAATACGCAAAAAATATTCTTGAAACTATAGGAAATACACCCTTAGTACAACTTAACAAAGTATTGGGAGAAGATTTTCCTGCACTGGTTTTAGCAAAGGTAGAAACATTCAATCCCGGGAATTCCGTAAAGGACAGAATGGCTCTTAAAATGATAGAAGATGCCGAGAAAGATGGCAGACTAAAACCGGGAGGAACCATCATTGAAGGAACTTCCGGAAATACAGGAATGGGACTGGCACTGGCTGCTATCATCAAAGGATACAAATGTATTTTTGTGACCAATTCTAAGCAATCAAAAGAAAAATGTGATATTCTTCGTGCCGTAGGAGCTGAAGTAATCGTTTGTCCTACTGATGTAAAACCAACTGATCCGCGTTCTTATTATTCAGTTTCCAAAAGACTGGCTAAAGAAACGGAAAACGGATGGTATGTAAATCAATATGATAATTTATCCAACAGAGCGGCTCATTATGAATCTACAGCACCTGAAATCTGGGAACAGACAGAAGGCAAGCTGACTCATTTTGTGGTAGGTGCCGGAACCGGAGGTACCATTACGGGATGTGGGACTTTTTTTTCAAAGAAAAAAAATCCGGATATTAAGGTAATTGGAGTAGACACTTATGGTTCTATTCTGAAAGAATTCCATGAAACCGGGGAACTGCATTATGATCATGCCTATACCTATATTACAGAAGGAATCGGGGAAGATATTATCCCTGAGAACTATGATATGTCGGTGATTGATCATTTTGAAAAGGTAACGGATAAAGACGGAGCTATCTATGCAAGAAAGCTGGCAAAAGAAGAAGGAATTTTCTGTGGATATTCTGCCGGTAGTGCTATTGCTTCTCTTGTTCAGATGAAAGAGCAGTTTACCAAAGATGATGTCATTGTGGTTTTGCTTCATGACCATGGTTCCAGATACGTAGGAAAAATCTACAATGATGAGTGGATGAAGGAAATGGGCTGGCTGGAAGAAAGCAAGGAAGCCTAAGAAAGCAGATAACGAATTATTATAGGCAAAAAGCCATTCGTATATAATAAAAAACGGGACAAAATTTTGTTCCGTTTTTATTTTTATTGTCTGATATTTTCTTTCAATGTTTTCTTGAGAAAACTGTATTCCTTATCACTCATTGATTTCTTTGGAAACATGTAACTGTATTTTCCATCGAGGGAAATAAATTTTTCATTAACCTCAAAATGCTCAAAATCTTTCCACTCACTGGTTTCTTTTTCTCCATCAATGTTGATGGTAAAAAAATTTCTGATCAAACCTGATCTCATATATTGTACAGTTTTCAATGAGGTTCAGGTAATGATTAACCTGCTTTTTCCATCTTGAAACTTTGTTGATGCTTACAGAAAGAAAAACAGCGCAAAGTAAAAGTATAAAACTTAAAAAGTATAAAATACCTACATTATCTTTACCTAAACTATCTTTAAATAGAAAGACGACCAGTACAACAACAGCTGCAGCAATAGTTGTTATCGTCTTGCTTTTTGTGGTAGGCGAAAAAAGCAGACTGCCCTGATTACCATTAAAATAAATATCTTCAAAATTCTTTCTGTCTGATTTTAGTCTGATCACCTTTTCCTCGCTCATAGTTTGTATATAGTTTGTTGTAAAAGCTACAAAACTAAACTAAATATCTTCATATTCATTATTTATGGCAGAAAGTTTATTCATCAGCTCTCTGTTTCTTCGTTTGAGAGCTTCCAGCTTTTTCAGCATATTATGAATTACTTCTAAACCAGGCAGGTTAATTTCAAGATCATAGTACCAATTCGCAAACTTCTCCAGCTCAGGTAAATCTTCATACATTAAATAACGGATGTTATCTTCTGTCTGTACATGAAGCAGGCCGTAATCTACCAATTCGTCAAAAAAAGTGACTTCTATATTATATATTCTTACGAGTTCTTCCCGTGATATTCTTTCGCTCATGACCTAGGAATTTTTTCAATTGTTCAAAAAGTTCTTTCTGCTTTTCTGTAAGGTTGGTAGGCAGCTTTACTTCATAGGTTACAAATAAATCACCATACTGTCCTTCTTTTTTATAGACAGGAAACCCTTTTCCTTTCAATCTTACCGTAATCCCGGATTGGGTTTCCGGCTTCACTTTAAGATTAACACTTCCTTCCAAAGTATTGACTTTAACCTCACCTCCTAAAACCGCTGTATATAAATCTATGGATACTTTCGTTTTCAGATCATCACCAATCCTTTCAAAATTGGGATCTACCGGAATGTTAAATGTGATATAGAGGTCTCCGTTCGGGCCACCATTTACTCCCGGATTTCCGTGGCCTTTCAATTTGATCTGCTGGCCATCGTAAACTCCCGCAGGAATTGTGATTCTTACCTTTTTGCCATTGATCTCAAAAGTTTGCGGATGAGTTTTTGCGGCATCTCTTAAATTTAAATTCAATTCAGCATGTATATCCTGTCCTTTGAATTTCCCTGAGGCACTTCCCCGGGAACTTCTGCCAAAGCCTCCGCCCGCACCCCCAAACATATTCTGGAAGAAATCTGAAAAATCTTCACCTTCTCCAAAATCCGCTCCTGAGAATCCTCCTCCATAGTCATAGTGGCTTTGCTGCTGGTACTGTCTTTGTTGTTGCTGGGCTTTTTCATATTCCTCACCGTGTTTCCAATGTTCTCCGTACTTATCATATTTAGCACGGTTTTCGGGATTGCTGAGTACTTCATTAGCTTCGTTGAGTTCCTTAAATTTTCTTTCAGCTTCTTTGTCGTCAGGATTAAGGTCCGGATGCAGTTTTCTTGCCAGTTTTCGGTAGGCTTTTTTTAATGTCATCCTGGGTTGCGCTTTTATCTACGCCTAAAATCTTATAGTAATCTATATAAGCCATAGAAACGATGTTTACTCAAATTTATGAATTTTAGGTCTGAAAATTGTATAAAGAAATGTTAAAAATAAACCTATCTTTGATAAAAAGCCCTGCATGAAAGAGGTATTAAAAAACTATTCCGGAATTATATTTTTACTATTAGGAATTATCGTTGGAAGCATTATTGGTATTGTAGCCCCAGGTTTTGTAGAATACATTAAGCCATTGGGAGACATTTTTCTTAATCTTCTTTTTGTAAGTGTAGTTCCTCTGGTATTTTTTGCCGTTTCCAATTCTATCGCTTCGCTGGAACAGCAATCTAAGTTTGGAAAAATCATCCTTGTGATGGCTCTTACATTTTTATTCTTTATTCTGACGGCTGCTATTTTTACAATTTGTGCTGTCTACCTGTTTCCTGTTTCGGGAGTTTCCGGCAGTTCAGAGTTAATAGCAGAAGCTGCCGACAATGATACGTGGGGAAACCGGATTGTAAGTTTCTTTACGGTAGGAGAATTCACGGAACTGTTCTCAAGGAGAAACATGCTGGCTCTTTTGGTATTTGCTTTTTTAACAGGTTTTGCAGCCAGAAAAACCGGGGAGAGAGGAGAACCTTTCAGGGTTTTTATTGCTTCAGGATATGAAGTTATGAAGGAACTGCTTTTATTGGTTATGAAGCTTGCGCCTATTGGTTTGGGAGCTTATTTTGCTTATCAGGTTGCTACATTAGGTCCGCAGCTTTTTGGGTTTTATGCTAAACCGCTGGGGTTATATTATATTGCAGGAATTATCTACTTCATTGTCTTTTTTTTCTATTTATGCATTCATGGCGAACGGTCAGAAAGGGGTTAAAAGTTTCTGGACAAATGCGATCTACCCTACCCTTACAGCTATCAGTACCTGCAGCAGCTTTGCCACAATGCCTGCAAACCTGCAAGCTGCCTCAAAAATAGGTATTCCAAGTTCAATAGCCAATCTGGTTATTCCTATCGGGACAACACTTCATAAAAACGGATCTTCCATGTCTTCCATTATTAAAATTTATGTGGCATTTTTAATTATAGGGAAAGATTTTTTTGATCCGGCCAACCTGCTTTTAGCTTTAGGAATTACGGTTTTTGTGAGCATCGTAGCCGGTGGTATTCCTAATGGAGGTTATATTGGGGAAATGTTAATGATCTCAGTGTATAAGCTCCCTCAGGAGGCAATTCCCGCAGTTATGATCATCGGAACCTTGGTAGATCCCCTGGCTACAGTTTTGAATGCGGTAGGAGATGTTGTTGCCGCTATGTTTGTCAACCGGTTTGTGAAGGTCTGACTTCTCTTGATTGTTTAACGGAAACTCTATTGCTTATTCGCTTCGCTGCATAGGTTCCAGGTTTTTATATTCTTTAGGCGTAAAAAGTCTGTAATGAATCTTAAATGTTTTGCCTAAAGGAGTTTCCAGTGAAAATCCGTCGGTCACATCCAGAGTAAAATGAGGATAAACCGAGCGAAAGAATTACTTACCAGTAAAAACACCATCAAGGAAACTGTTTTTCTGACGGGATTTTCAGAGAATAACCCTGGGGTAATCCGTTAGAAAACGGATATAAAAAAGCCCCGAAGTAAAACTCCGGGGTTATTTTTAATAATGATTAGTAACCATCATTTTGTTTTACATTCGGGTTAGCCGAAATTTCCTTAATTGGAATAGGTAATGTATATCGGTAATCACCATTTACAAGGTTTTTAACCGGGATGATATCATCCGTGTCATTTCTGTCCATGCTAGCATTAGCCAATCCCCCAAGTCTCTTAAGGTCAATGAAACGATGTCCTTCAAGTGCCAATTCAATTCTACGCTCTTTCAAGATATCAGCATAAGCTAATTGTGCAGTTGAATAAGCAGGTGTTATCGCTGCTCCCTTGAAATTTCTTGCCTCTCTCACTTGTTGGATTTTATCATGAGCTGCCGTAAGGTTTCCTGCTGCCACCTCAGCTTCTGCTATAATGAAATACATCTCTGACAATCTGAAAACTTTAATGTCATTTCTGGTTGATGTACTTAGTTTTCCCGGGTACTTGTCAATCACCAATGCATCATCTCTGGTAGCTCCCGCTGCTGCATTAGCGTAATCAGTATTTGGTTTTGATGAAGGATCAACGTAGGCATACTTTCTGATATCACCAGGAATATTCTGGAACAAGTTATATAAATTTCTTCCCCAGAACCACATTGGAGATCCCTTAATGTTGGACTGGTTTGTATTCCACTTCCCACCAATAGCAGCACCGGCTCCTAGAGGAAGTCTGTTAAGAGAGAAGATAGTCTCACCGTTATCCGAATCAGCCCACATTCTTCTGTATGGGTTGAAAGATCCTCCTACAATACCATTTCCAGTTTTTTCATCAATTCCTCCGTAGAATGCAATATCCCATTTGTCAGTAGTCTCCGGTTCAGTAAAATCTCCGGATTGGAAAACAGAACCATCAGCTTCAGTAACTGGAACTTGAGCATTGGTTCCTGTAATTGGTCCTGCTGCCGTAAGAGAAAGGCCTGAGCCGCTGATTACCAATTCTGCATATTTCTTTGCTAACGCCATCTCTCCTCTGTAAAGGTTAAAACGAGCAGCAACAGCATTTACAAAACTCTTATCAGCAAAATATCTTCTTGGAGTTGTAGCGTTGCTTAAGATCTCTCTTGCATAATCTAAATCAGCATTAATGAAGTCATATACTTCCTGGTTTTTCGCTCTTGGTAACTGAGCTTCTGTAGATGGTATATCTTTCAGAAGAATAACTCCTAAAGCATTAGGGTTTTTCATATCACTAGAAAAATATGCCTCTAACTGTACATAGCAATATGCTCTGATTGCTCTTGCCTGCGCAAGAATTTCATTATATTGTTTTTGCTCTGTTGCAGAAGCAGGTGTAATTTTCTTTGCCCCTTCCAGTAGTCTGTTCACTCTGTTGATTACTCTGTAATTGTTCAACCAGATTCCATCACTTGCAACGGTACCTACTGTACCTCCTGTTATAACAGGGCTGGAAGGATCAAGGAAATGTCTGTGCAATGTATATTCCTGTCCTCCACTACCAGATCCCGGCTTTACTTCGTCTGTAAATACAGCGGTAAAATAAATTTCATCAATCGGATCCAACTGAGCGTATACAGATCCGTTTAAAACTTCATTAAGGTTAGCAACACTGGTATACAGGTCTTGTTCCTGTAACTCTCCCGGCTGCTTTATATCCAATGCATCCTGACAGCTGGTTAATGCAAATGATGCAGAGGATAAGGTGGCTACAACTAATATTGTGTTTATAATTCTTTTCATAATTCTTCTCAATTAAAAATCAACATTTAAACCTACAGATACGGTTCTTGGGTTAGGATAAACATTTAGTGAATACGAAGTAATCGGCTCCGGATCAAATCCTTTCCAATCTGTCCATGTATAAAGGTTTTCTGCCTGAACGAATACTTTAATACCTCTTACCGGCAATTTACCTAATTGATCTTTGCTAAAGTTATATCCTACTGTAATATTCTTCAGTCTTATGAAATCTGATCTGTGTAAGAATCTGTCTGAAGAACCTAAGCTTAGGTTACTCGCTTTCAAGGCAGGTACATCCGTGTCTCTGTTATCAGGAGTCCAGGCATTCAGTAAGTCAGCAGAAAGGTTTCTGTTGGCAGCAGCACTTGGGTCCATAATCCATGATTGTAAGTTGTCATAGATCCATCCTCCTTGCTGGAAAGAGAATAATGTGTCAAGGAACCATCCTTTATGTTGGAAATTGAATCCGAAACCTCCTGTAAACTTAGCATATCTTGATTTTCCTGTTAACACTCTGTCTGCAGAGGTTGGAGCTTCAGTAATGTTTCCGTTTTTGTCAAGGAACTGTAAGTTTCCGTTATCACGATTTACCCCAACATAGGTATATAACTGATATTGTCCGGCAGGTCCACCAATAGCATTTACCACATCTCCTGCAAGGTTTTCGCTATTCATGGAAACAATCTTGTTCGAGTTGTATGCTGCGTTGGCGAAAATAGATAGTTTGGTATCCTGGTTTCTGATCACATTATATTTGATCAATCCTTCAATCCCTTTGTTATCAAGGACTCCGTCGTTACCTCTGATTGAGTAGTATCCAGTAACTGATGATTTCTGAAGATCATTGAACATTCTTGATGTTCTTTTCTGATAGTAATCAACACTACCTTCAATCAATCCTTTATAGTTGAAATCTAATCCAATATTGCTTTGTTTCACCTGCTCCCACTCTAAGTAAGGGTTTGATAAGTTAACAAAATTATACCCTAACATATTCTGATATCCTGAGAAACCGTTATATAAGTCAAGGAAGTTATTTGGAAGTAAAGCTAACGGGTTACCGTTATCCGTAGCAATTCCTAAATTCTGGTTACCGGTAGTACCGATCGATGCTCTTAACTTAAGCAATCTGAATCCTGAATTCGCCATGAAATCTTCTTTGTCGATATTCCATCTTGCTGCTACTGACCAGAAAGTCTCCCATCTGTTGGTAGGAAGGAAACGGTAAGAACCATCTCTTCTTACAACTCCACTTACCCCATATTTATCTTGGAAGTCATAGTCCACTGTTGCAAAGTAAGCTAATGTACCGGCTGTTACTTTTGAAGCACTGTTAGAAGGTCTGTAAATGTTTGGTGTATCGGGATTAAAAGGAATATAACCTGTTCCTGCACCAAACTCCCACTGTAATGGATTCAGACCATTTTGTCTCTGAGAAGTTGTACTGACATGAGCTTTGATATAATCCAAGTACGCAGCAGCAGTAATGGTATGATCTCCAAAAGATTTATTGAATGTAATATTCGTAATACTGTTGAATGTTAAATCTCTTGTTGTAGTGAAGTCTTCATTCCCTCCATATCTGGATCCATCTGAATTAGCAACACTGATAGAAAGGTATCCTAGTGGAGATCTTGCAAAAATTCTCTCATACTGTTTATACTCGATTCCTGTTCTGTTTCCAACGCTCAAGTAGTCTGTAATTTTATAGTTTACGTTAGCGTTAGCAGAGATACTTAATTCTGTAAACCTGTTTCTGATTCCACCATTGATGTTATCCTGAAGAATCCACTGTCTGTTGTTAGACGCATCTCCTTTGATAGCGTTATATAACTCCTGTCCATTAGCATAGGGAGATGGTCCGATATATGGTCTTGAAAGAACTCCCCCGAATAAAGGGTTCTGAAGCGTGTTATTGGCAATACCTGTATTGGTTTCATCATCCAGCTGGTTTCTTTTCGAATATCCTAACCCCATGATAGCCCCGAAGGATAATTTTCCATCTTTAGACTTACCGTTAAGGTTGTTTCTCATGGTAAACCTTTTGAAGTCTGTAGACCTTACCGTACCTTCACTATCAAGATATCCTAAAGATAAAAAGTTATTGATGTTTTCGCCACCTCCGGTAATTGACAAGTTATGTTGTTGGGAAATACCAATACGGGTAAACTGTTTGTTCCAGTCTGTATCTACTCCCCAGTTGTTAATCTCATCACGAGATAAGGTTTTACCTAAACCGGTTTGTAAGTTCTTTTGAAGATGTAACAATTGCTGAGCATTTGCCATATTGTAGTCCGCATTAGGTAGCTTACTGAAAGAACTCAAAGCGTCATAAGAAACTTTTAGCCCGGAATTAAACTTCCCACCTTTTGTTGTAATAACCACTACTCCATTCGCAGCTCTGTTTCCATATATTGCTGTTGCCTGAGCATCTTTCAGGATACTGAATGTTTCAATATCATAAGAGTTTAAGTTTCTAAACTGAGATCCGGAAGTGATCACCCCATCCACAACATACAAAGGATCTGTAGAACCATTCAGGGAACTGGCACCTCTGATCAGGATATTGAATTTACCAGAACCCGGAGACCCTGATGCTGAATTCACTACAATCCCCGGAGCAGTACCCTGGATTGAGTTTAGCACAGAGATATTCGGTCTGTTTTCTAAAGTTTCAGCACCCACTGTTACCGAAGATGTTGTAGTTTTAGCTTTCGTAGCCGTTTTGCTATATCCTAACACCACTACTTCCTCAATTTTAGTCTCCTTGTCTTTCTTAGAGTCTTTTTCCTGAGCGAATGCAGCCTGTCCTGTAAAAAACAAAACTCCGGCTGTCAAAACACGTAACTTCACATTCATATTAACACATTTTAATATATTCAAGTGACAAATATGTTAATAAATATCTACAACATCAATTTATTAAAAGCCCAAAACCCGCATCTACAAAGGGAATATTCACAACGATCTCAAAAAAAAACGTAAAGAATACATTTTATTATATTTAAAAAAATTAACAAAAAATAAAGCATTTGGAATATTAATAGAATTTTAAGAAAAAGTAAAATTAAAACCAAAGTACATTAATTAATTAAAAATATAGAATAATTTAAACCTTATTTCTTATTTTAAAGAAAAATTTCAAAATATTTTTTTCTGTTTTTAAACTAAAAACAAGGAAAACAACACTAAATTTTTGTTAAAAAAAGAGGATAATAACCTAAAAAAAGCTCTCTTTTAACTTGCTCCATAAAATTAAAATTAATTTTCCATTAAATTTAACAACAAGATTGACAGTTTTAAGGCTTTGATTATAATTGTTTTTGATTGTGAAATGGAAAAGTATTTTTTTCTTCTTAAATAACAGAATAATTCAGTATTTATCATTAGTTTCATTATTGCTATCGATAAAAATATTTAAATAAAAAAAGAGAGAATACCTTTAAATATATTCTCTCTTATGCAATATGTATTAAAATTATTTAATTAATAACCGGGATACTGTGACAGCAGGGTATTAGTGTTAAGTTCAGATTGTGGTAAAGGAAAAGATTTAAACTGTACTTTTGAAGTGGTAAGTTCAACTTGTGTTTGCGGGTTTTTAAAATCAATTCCATTTCTTTTCAAATCACTGTATCTAAAACCTTCTAAAAACATTTCAAGATTTTTTTGCATTAAAATCTCTTTTAACAAATCTGTTCCTGTACCGGCATAAGTATAATCGGGATCCCTGTAAGTTTTCATCCACACGTTCAATTTGGTTAAAGCTTCCGTAGGATTTATATAATAAAGTGCCTCCAATTGATTAAAAACTGCTTCTGTTTTTCTTAATACAACAACATCCCTATCACTTACGGTATATTTCATTACATCTACAGGTTTTGGATTATCATTCAAAGTCTGCACATATCCTGTATTTCTGTACCATGTTCCCTTTCTAACATCATTCCCTCCTAATTTAGCAAAGAATGTTTGGGTAGCATAATTTTGTTTATATCTTCCTGTAGAAGTCCAGGTTGAAGTAATTCCATCATTGGCACCAGGCAAATCCAGTGCATTATAATCAACTTGGAAAATTATTTCTTTACTAGTTTCACCTGCTACCGTAAAAAATTCTGCGACGCCTGAAGAAGGCAATAAAGTATAAGCCGCATTATCTAAAACTTTTTGAGAGTATATATTGGCCTGACCATAATTTTTGACCGCCAGATAATATCTTGAAAATAGTAAGTCAACAGCTATTCCATTGAGCTTTTTATTGCCATTATTAGTTCCAATTAAGGTGCTTGCCTTCGTAAGATCTGAAAAAATCTGATCATATACCTGCTTTACACTTGATCTAGGTAAATTTGTTCCAGGCTTAAATTGTAAAGGTAGCGGAACTCCAAGGTCAGGATTTGAGCCATTAAAGTTATCACTATACAATGTTACTAATGTCTGAAACGCCATAGCCCTTATAGCATACGCCTGTCCAAACAAATTACCAGGTGTTCCTGGAGTATTAGGATCATCGGGAATTTTACCTTCATAACTAATAACAAAATTAGTATTTGCAATAATTTTATACAATGAATTCCACAACGTTCCTATGTCTCCATTATTTTGAGTATAAAAGGTAAGATTAGGATCTCTTGTAGTTGAAAACCTATTTGAATTTACTAGCGCTACAAAAGCATTATCACCAAGTAGTTCCTGTAATGTTGGCAATAAAGCACCATAAGAATTAAGTGTTCCATCCCCATTAGTCTGGCAAAGACCGTATAAACCGTTAACTGCTGTATTTAATATCATCTCATTAGTAATTGCCTGATCAAGAGGAAGTGTTACTGGGGGAAGCTCCTCAGAAAAATCACTTTTACAAGAACTTACTATAATTGCAGATAATAATATTAATAAAATTTTTATTTTTTTCATTTTTACACCTTAAATAATTAAAAATCAACTTGTACACCGAAAACGAACTGTCTCATATTGGGTTGTGTCATATCAAAAACACCCAAATTAGACACAGTATAATCATATGCGTTCGAGTTTGCTTCAGGATCAAAACGAAGTCTTTTATCAAACGCATACGTATATAAATTCACTCCCCTTACGTAAGTATAAATGCCTCTAATATTTGGTATATTAAGCATAGAGCCTTTGAATGTATATCCTAGCTCCACATTTCTTAATCTGATATGATCTCCTTTATATAAATATCTTGTAGAATTTGTGTTTGAAGATCTATTACCGTTATACATTTGTTTGGGCATTGAAGCATTGGGATTAGAAGGACTCCATGAATCATATAATGCTGCAGTAGTTGTATTTACTGTTGGAAAAGCTCCATCTGACTCATAAACAAATCCCCATCTGTCCCATACTGAATAATCTCCCTGATAGTTAATCATAAATGAAAACTTAAA
This sequence comes from Chryseobacterium sp. P1-3, assembly GCF_000738495.1. Taxonomy (NCBI): domain Bacteria; kingdom Pseudomonadati; phylum Bacteroidota; class Flavobacteriia; order Flavobacteriales; family Weeksellaceae; genus Chryseobacterium; species Chryseobacterium sp. P1-3. The sequence goes on along the minus strand of NZ_JPEQ01000004.1, from coordinate 364,294 downwards.
ATCTTTATAAGTAAACTCATTGATTAAACTAGCAACATGCGTTGGCAAAGCTTTTTGACCGGTAAAAGACAGTTTTGCTTTGTTTAGGTCATTCGTAGTAGCAGTTCTTGTTTCATCAACATACCATAATGGATCACCATTAGATGGATCTACACCAGCCCATAATCTGGTGTAAAATTCAGAGGGATTGTGTCCTGGAAAAAAAGCCTTTAAGCCGGGAATGACAGTCGGAGTAGGATCTCCTTTTATGTAAGTTACTTTAGAATCATTATAAGAATAATTCCCCTTGATATCCCAAGAGAATGATTCAGTATTTATCCGATATCCTAACAAAACTTCAAATCCATTAGATTTAACTTCTGCCTGGTTTTTAATGACTGAACTGAAACCTGTAGATGGAGAAATTGGAACATCGTAAACCTGATCTGGATTTATATTGGAATAAACATCAAATGTTCCATAAAAGCTTCCTTTTTTGCCTAATGAAAAGTCTAGTCCTATATTTCTTTTCTTAGATTTTTCCCATATCAATCCATCTGGAGCTCCAGGAGTTGATATAAATCCGGCATTTGTTTGAAGATAATTTCCAGATAGGCTATATTGAGGATATTTAGCATATGGAGTTGCAGCTTGATTTCCATTTTCTCCATAACTTGCTCTTAACTTCAATGTATTAATAAAAGATGGTAAAAAATTCATCTTTCCTAAATCAAAACTGATTCCCACACCAAAGAAATTCCCTGCCTTTGTATATCCCGAATATGTATCTCTTCTGGCAGACCCTGTGATGGTGGCAAACTTATTATATGTGTATGATGCCCTTGCAATATATCCTACAAGCGTCCAGGCGTCAGTTCGGCCGGTTGCAGCTGTTACATTTGCAGCAGCATCCGCATATCGAATTCTTGAACCTGCAGGAAAACCTCTTTTTGTAAAAGTATTATATTCCAGCGTTCTTTTGGTAGACTCCATACCAAAGGAAGCCGAAATATCATGTACTCCTGCAAATGTCTTATTGAAATTCAAAAAGTTATACCAGTTCCAGGTAAAGAAATTCCTTATGCTTTTAAAGTAATATCCATTTCCATTAGTATTTGAAGGCTCATACCCATCACCAAAATCCGGATTCCAATAGATAAACTCGTTTCCTGATGTATTATCAATACCAAAGTTTGAATTAAATGTTAAATAAGGTAATATTTTATAATCAATATTTAATGATGTAAGTACTTTATCAAATGTTCCTTTTGTCAAATTTGTTCCAGTTAATGCCAATGGATTAAACTGCGGATTCAGATATACTAAATTTAAGTTATAATTACCATCATCTAAATAAGGATTTTGCGTTGGTGACAGCAATAATCCAGAGAAAATCGGGTTCGCATACGATGATGCATCAGATGGACCTGCCTGTATAGTTCTTGACAAATTGGTCGACAGCGTTATATTTAATTTATCAGTAGCTTTCCAATTTGCTTTAATAGTGCCTGTATATCTGTCAAAAACAGCATCATAAGAAAGACCTTCTTGTTTTAAGTATCCTAATGAAGTATATATTGTAAAATCCTGAAAACCTCCTGAAAAACTTAAATTATACCTATTCATGATTGGAGAGTTTCTTCTGGTTAATTTTCTCCAATTAGTATCAGTAACGCCATCCCACTTTAATATCTGGGTTTTACCATAATCAGTAGCTTCCTGGAGATCTGCAAATCCATTTACTGGATCTGTATTGGGGTACCTGTTATATAAGGCTTGTCCCAGATAGTTAACATGCTCCTGAGCATTTAACATATTTAATTTGTCAAAAGCAATATTTGCAGTCCCTATTTCGCTAACGAACTGTAGGTTGGATTTTCCTTTTTTACCTGATTTGGTAGTGATGATTATAACCCCATTTGCACCTCTTGACCCATAAATAGCTGTTGCAACGCCGTCTTTTAAAACTTGTACATCCTCAATATCAGCTGGATTGATTAAAGATAAAGCATTCTGAGTTGTTAAAGCTCCGGAAACATCGCCGGATTGCACCGGCACCCCGTCAATAATATACAAAGGATCGTTTCCAGAAGTCAATGAAGAGATTCCCCGAATCAATGTAATTGTAGATGCTCCCGGTTGCCCAGAACTAGCACTTGACATTAACCCTGCCACCGTTCCTTGCAAAACATTATCAATTGATACTGCAGAAGGTTTATTTAAAATATTTCCCGATACTTTAACCAAAGAGCCAGAGGACTGCTCAGGGGTCATTTTTATTCCATAAGAACCGGTAATAATTACCTCATCAATTTTATTTTCTTTAGGAATAGTATCATTACCAGCCTTCTGCGCCCATGCAGCCTGCCCAATAAAGAACAAGGCACCGACACTTAGTACTTTTAATTTCACATTCATAATTAACAGATTTTAATATATTCAGAAACAAATATGTTAATTAATATTAACAATTTCAATTTACAAAGCATTGAAATACAATTAATTAAACAGTATGATTTCCGTTAAAAATCAACAAGAATGCTCAACAAAGAAGTGATATATTGTAAAAAAAACAAAAAAATTTCTTCGTTAAAAGATATTAACAGAATTTTTAAGAAAGTTTTTAAAAAATTTTAAGAAGTATCATAGAACTCGAAAAAAAATATGAAAAAAAAATAACAAATAATAGAAATCTTAATAAATAAAATCCTTAACTCAATATCATAAAACCACAAATAAACAGCAAAAATTATATCAATTCAGTAACAAATGAGCCACAAAAACATAAAAAAAATAAAGCACTTCAACATGAGAAGTGCTTTTAATCATTTTTAAGTAATAATATCAACCTTTACAGTGATAATATCTGGCGCCCGTTAAAACAGGATTTTCCATTTCTATAGAAGTTAACCCAAATCCTTTATAATCCGGATTTACAGATTGCTTCAGCTGCTTTCTATACAATCTTTCATAGGTCTCAAAATTGATGGCTATTCTCTTGTTTAAATTTTCAAATAAGTTCCATTTTTCAACTACCTTTTTCCAGTCCGGAGAGATTTTCCCAGAAAAAACCTTAGATTTTGAACCGCTCCCATAGCCAAAGAATCCTATTTCTTCTCCGGACAATTCTTCATTTTCATTAAAAGAAATCTGTAAAGCAGAAAGTAATGCCATAAAAATAGAAGCAGTATACATATTCCCTATTTCAGAAGAAGCTCTTTGTGTCTTTTCAATTTTATGCTGAATCAGCTGAAGGTAATCTTCGGATTTGGCTATAGCTTTCTGCTCATCCGGAGACTCATAAGAAAGTCCGTTTTCAAGGCTGTAGATCTCTGTAAAAACTCTTTTCCCATGAAAAGCATAGGGAAGATGAAAGATCAGGTATCTCCAGGTTTCATAAGGTTTTACTTTTCCCGTTATTTCTTTATAATGATTGTAAGCTTCCCTTATTCTATCCTGGTAACATTGGTTGGAATACTGACCATCAAAAACAGGCTCATCGGTAAAAATTTCAATGCTATCCGGATAGGTGGCCGGAGCATTTTTTAAATCGTCTTTTTTATATGATCTTCTTGGCTTAAAAAAGTCAAAAACACTTTCTGATGCTACTCCCCAATTATTTTCAATTTCCAATAAATCCGGTTTTGAAGAAACCAGCAAAGCTACAGCTCCGCCTCCCTGTGTATACTCACCTGAGGAAGCCAGTTCGTATTTTGCATAATCACTGGCGATGACCACAGCTTTTTTTATCCGGATTTACCCTTACAAAATCCAGGGAGTTGTGCAAAGCATCTACCCCTCCTACACAGGCAAAAGTCATATCCACAACATCACAATTTTTAAAGCATCTTTCTCCAAACTCTTTCTCCAGGACTTTTTCCACCATTTGTACAGCATAAGATGCTGTAGGTTTTGCTGCATCCAGCGCACTTTCCGTTCCCAGATACACCCTTGCAATTTCTTTCGGATTGATGTTATAATCTTTAATAAGTTTCAGTAATGCTTCCGCTGCAAAGGTTGCTGCATCTTCATGTACATCCGGTAATCCCATTTTATGCAATCCCAATCCTTTTTCCAATTTCGCCGGTTCTATTCCTCTTTTCTCTGCCAAATCATTGATCTCCAAATACAAACCAGGCACATAATAGCTTGCTGCCTCAATTCCAAAAGTCATTCTATATAAATTTTTATACGAATTTATAAAATGTAGCCTGAATAACCTTTTAATATGACCACTTTTTAAGTCCTTGTTAATAACTCTACTTTTTCAACAACAAAAAACAGCATTACAAGTCTGCAATGCTGTTTTTATTTATCTGTGCCTGGGTTAACAAAGTAAGACTGTGGAAGATCAACAAAGAGGTTGAAGTTACTTTAGTTAATTATTGACAGTCATGCTACAATTGATTTTACTCCTAAAGAAGATAAAAATTATCTTTGATCTTCATAACTTCCAGCTTATTTAAAATTTTCAATCGCCTTATTCAAAGCATCGATTTGTTTGTTGATACTTTCTGCTTTCTGTGGATTTTGTTTCAGTAATTCCATTTTTTTGCTTAATCCGTCTTTCAGCATCTGGACAATCATCATTTTGGCCTGTGGATTATCTGCCATCTGGTTTTTGGCATAACCTAGCATTTTAGTAATGCTTTCAACCGCTTTCAGGTTATCTGAACTCATAATCCAGTTATATCCTTCTTCTGCCGTTTTTCCCAATTCAGGATTCTGGAATTTAACAAAGGGATAAAATGCAGCTAAAGGCGCAATATAGGTCATCTGGGAAGTAATTTTATTTTTAACAACAACGGGAAGGAAAAGTGCCAGTAATTCATCTGACGCTCCATTCAAATCAATCTTATCTGCCAGGCTATTGGCTCTTGATGGATCGATACCCAATATTGCACTTAAAGAATTTCCTCTCACAGCATTGGAAACGGCATTGACTCCTTTTTCAAAGACCGGAAGGTATTTTTTATCTTTTGTTTTCGCCAGAGCTCCGATAGCAGCTGCCTGTACCAATGTTTTGGGATCATTGGCTGCCAGCTTTTCTACTTCTGCTCCCAGTGCTTTCATCTGCTCGGAATTGGTAAGATCCGTCAGTTCCAGTGCTTTAATTCTTATCCTAAAGAATGGATCCTTCAATGCTGCTGCTAATAACTTTGTAGCAGCAGGGCTTTTTCCAACCTGATCTTTTATTCCTGTTAAGGCTTTATACCTGCTCTTAAACTCTTTAGAATTTGTAAACTGCAGTAAATTCTGTTCAGGAGTTTTGGTATCTGTAATATCTGCCAGTAAAACTCCATCTGCATTAATGTTCACCAGATCCGGAGCTTTCGAAACGTCAAAATTAAATGTATTTCTGGCTTCTGCATTTACCCATACATTGTACCTCTTCGGTTTTCCATTATCATATACATCAATAGCCAAAGGAAACTCGAACAGCTGATCCTGGGTTTGGTTAATCGTTACTGCAACCTGCTTTTTCACCGGTTCAAAAGTAAATGAGTAATTGATCTTTGGATTTCCACTTCCAAAATACCATTGGTTAAAGAACCAGTTCAGGTCTTTTCCGGAAACTTTCTCAAAAGAAAGTCTCAATTGATGAGCCTCTGCATTCTGATACTCATAGGTTTTGAGATAATCATTCATTCCGGCAAAGAAGGCATCATCACCCAGATAGTTTCTCAACATATTCAGGATTCCTCCTCCTTTCTGGTAAGTCACCAGATCAAACACATCTTCCCGGGAATCATAGTTGAATCTTACCAGGTTTTTCTTGAAATCAGATGGATTATGAATGTATGAGTTCACATCAGACATCAGGTGATAATCTGCCTGATCTTTCCCATATTTATATTCGTTCCATAGATATTCGGAATAGTTGGCAAAAGATTCATTTACGGTAAGGTTGCTCCAGCTTTCTGCGGTAACCAGATCTCCAAACCAATGATGGAACAATTCGTGGGCAATGGTATCTTCCCATGTATTTTCATCAATAAGCTGTCCCGGTTTTTGAAGAATATCACTTCCGTGGAGTGTTGCCGTTGTATTCTCCATAGCTCCACTCACATAATTTCTTCCTGAAATCTGTGCATACTTGGGCCATGGATAATCATAGTTCAGTTTTTTAGAAAAGAATTCAATCATTTCCGGAGTATTTCCATAAATCTGCTTTGCATAAGGCTCGTATTCCTTTTCTATATAATAGTCAACCGGAATATTTCTCCATTTATCTTTTACAATAGCATACTCTCCTACTCCCATGAAGAAAAGATAGGTGGAATGTCTTTTATCCATCACCCAGTGGTCTGTTCTAAGTCCGTTTGGTTCTTTCTGTGACCCTTTCAAAACCCCGTTAGAAAGGGTCACATATTTGTCAGGAACGGTCATATAGATTTCCTGGGTTGTCTTCTGGTTTGGTTTATCAATAGTCGGGAACCATGCAGAAGAAGATTCCGTTTCTCCCTGGGTCCAGATTTGTGTAGGCATGTCAGGTTCTTTTCCCTGAGCATTAATAAATTAAAGTCCTTTTGCATCATTAATTGCCATACTTCCTTTTTGCTTCACTTCATTCGGGCGGGCCGTATATTTAATATATACAGTATAATCCTGATTTTTCTGATAGGTTTTATCAAGACTGATCTTTAAAGTTTCGTCTTTATAGTCGTACTTCAAGGGAGATTTTTTGCCATTGCTTTCAAGAGCCACCTCATGGATAAGCATGCCTTTGGCATCCAGTATCAGTTCATTGGCAGGGTAAAAATAGGGTGAGGCGGTAAGCCATTCTTCCCCATTCATCTGCTCTTTCTGATAGTCAAAACTTACTTTCAGCTTGGTATGCTTTAGTTCCGTTACTTTGGTATGAGTAGCTCTGTATATTTTCTCTCTTCCTGAAGTTTCGGTTTGTGCTGCTACGTTGGCGGAAAATAAAATTCCAAGGATTGCAATCGATAAAATGGCCTTTCTCATCTGTCTACTTTATTATTTTTAAATTATTTTTTTATGATGATATCAAAAATATCGTTAACAAGGGTTTCGTAATCTCCTTTTTTCAACTGTTCTTTTGTTTTGGCAAAAGCTTTTTTCAGTTCACTTTCAGGATTTTCTTCGTCTATAATGTCTACAGAAGCAATTCCTTTAATCTGAAGTAAAATTTCTTTCAGTTTTTCTGCATCTGTATTTTCTTCAATACTAATTTTAAGTGATTTCATGATAAATAGGTAGAAAATTCGTTCTTAAAGTTACAAAAAAAGTGGAGTTTATAGCTCCACTTCCTTATATTATATATTGATATTAGACCGCTACAGGAGCTTTAATCCCCGGATACGGATCATAATTCTCCAACGTAAAATCTTCAAAACCGAAATCGAAGATATTTTTAACCTCAGGATTCAACTTCATTACCGGAAGCGGTTTAGGCTCTCTTGAAAGTTGTTTTTTTACCTGTTCAAAATGATTGTTATAAATGTGAACATCTCCAAAGCTGTGAACATAATCTCCAACTTCCAGCTCACAAACCTGTGCTACCATCATCAGTAATAAAGCATAGCTTGCAATATTGAACGGAACTCCAAGGAAGACGTCTGCACTTCTCTGATACAACTGTAAAGACAATTTTCCATCGGCTACATAAAACTGGAATAAGGCGTGGCAAGGAGCCAGGGCCATATTCGGAATTTCAGCTACATTCCATGCTGAAACAATAAGTCTTCTTGAATCCGGATTTTTTTTAATCTGGTCAATAACTTCCGTAATCTGGTCTACAATTTTCCCGTCAGCTCCGGTCCAGCTTCTCCATTGCGCTCCATATACAGGGCCTAAGTCCCCGTTTTCATCTGCCCATTCGTCCCAGATACTTACTCCGTTGTCTTTAAGATATTTGATGTTGGTGTCTCCTTTCAGAAACCAAAGCAACTCATAGATAATCGATTTCAAATGCACTTTCTTAGTGGTTACCAGAGGAAACCCTTTTGACAGGTCATATCTCAACTGATATCCGAATACACTTCTTGTACCGGTACCGGTTCTGTCTGTTTTATCGGTTCCGTTGTCTAAGATATGTTGTAAAAGATCTAAGTAGTTTTGCATGTAAGGAAATTTTATGGTCCAAATTTACTAAAAAGGATCAAAAAAAGCATCCCTTTTTATGAATGCTTTATATGCAAGGGATACTCATTTTCTATTAGATGTCTGAGTATCTGATCCCTGCGGGAAAGTTCCCGATAATAATATATCTACAGTACAGATACACTCACATCTTTACTATTTCCCTGAATCAACTTTAGCTGTCCGTATTTGTTTTTATCTATAAACTTATCATCCGAGTAATCCAGCTTCACCGGACCAAATTTTATAAGCTTCTTGAATCTGCTTTGATCAATGATATCCTTCGTTCCGTAATCTATGGAAATATCACCTATTGTTTTTAATTTCCCCCACCTGCTGTTATCCATGATATCGTCACCCCAGTAATCTACATTAAGGGTTCCTATTTTCTTCACCTTACCAGCCTTTTCCCTGGTAAACGCCGAATCATCCCAATAGTCAACAGTAATATTTCCTATGCTTTTCAGTTTGCCGGCTCGTTCATTATTAAAAGCTGAATCCTCCCAATAATCTATTTTTACACCACCTATACTTTTAAGCTTCCCGTATTTAATTTTATCAAAAACGGCATCGTCATAATATTCAACTTTCCCGTTCAGATCGGGAGCGCTGAAATCGGAAATTGATCCGTCAGCATTCAGGGTAATAACAAAACCTTCTACAGTAAGCTTTACCATTTCCAGATCGTAGGTTTTTCCTGAAACGGTAGCACGAACCTGGGCATTGATTGCGAGACTGCCCAATACAAAGGCAAAAAGAAGTAAATTTTTAAGTTTCATATTTCTGAGATTTACCAGATATTCTCAATATTCTGAGTCATATTGTTGATGGTAAATGTCTCTCCCATTTTCTTGCCAAACATGGCTTTAATAAGAGGGGATTCTGCAGAAACGGTCATGATCTTTTGGTTTTCAAACATAATTTCTCCCATAGAAGCGGAAACATAAAACAATCCTTTATTGGTTTTCACGATAGCCCCATTCTGAACTTTCTCAGCGGGGCCTGCATTTATTTTTTGCAACACAGCATATTGACTCAAAACCTCATTAAGCTGACGCTGAAGATTATTGATTTCCTGTTGAAGCATTTCACGCCCTGTTTCATACTTATCTCCCATTGAGCTTTTTGTATCATTATTGGAAGCCCGGGTTCCGGCAATGAGATTTTCAAAGTAATGAATTTTATCCCTGATTTTTATGGTAACAATGTTTAATATGTCCTGTTTGTTCATTGCAGCTGTGGTTTTATTTCGGCAGAATTAGCCTAACTATCATAGAGCCAAAATTGTAATAATTTTGAATTTATTTTTCAAATACGGCATAATCTGAAACCTGGAAGTTGAAATCTTTTCCTTCGTTGAAATTTCTTTTAGTTTTTTCAAAAACATTCCTGAAGGTTCCTGATACATGCTCATCTTCAATGCTAAAGCTGACAGCTTCTTTCGACATATTCAGGACAACCAGTACTTCATCTTTCCCGTTCTTTCTCACATAAGCCAGAATCTTATCATTAGCTGTTGTATTCAGCAGATAAGTGGTAACATTGATATCACCTCCTCTTAAAGCCGGGTTACATGCCTTCAGGTCCAGCAATGTTTTATAGAATGCTGCCATCTGGTAAGTATTGCTCCATTTAATAGCATCTTTTTCAAAGAACTCCAGCCGTTTCATATTGGGAAGTTCCTGACCTGAGTAAAGTAGCGGAACCCCATTCCATGTTGCAGAAAATACAGCCATAGGTTTTGTAATGACCCCATATTTTTCATATTCGGTACCATTCCAGGAATTTTCATCATGATTCGTTGTAAACCATGCTCTCATAGAGGCATCTCCGATATTGGAATATTGCACCAGTAAATCTTTTAACTCCTGAAGAGGTTCATTCTTTTTGTAATAATCTTCGGATTTATGCATCCATTTCCAGGAATAGCTAGCATCAAAAACTTTCCCATATTCAGGACTTTCCAATTCATCGAATTCTCCTAACCAGAAAAGGGGTTTTAGTTGTTCCACCTCAGGACGGGCCTGTTCCCAGAAGTCTACTTCCACCCAAGAAGCAAGATCACACCTGAAGCCATCAATATCGGTTTCTTTTACCCAAAACTTCATAGCGTCTATCATCTCCTGACGCATTTCCTGGTTTTTATAGTCCAATTCGATGATATCGTCCATTCCGGACGCCCTGTGGAAGCTTCCGTCCGGATCTTTTAAATAAAACTCCGGATGTGTCCTGGTCCAAATATGGTCCCAGCCGGTATGATTGGCAACCCAGTCAATAATCACTTTAAAGCCCAGGCGATGAGCTTCGTTAACCATGGCTTTAAAATCCTCTAATGTCCCGAATTCCGGATTAATAGAAGTATAATCAGCTGCTGCATACGGGCTTCCTAAGCTTCCTTTTTTATTCTGCTGGGCAATAGGAGTAATAGGCATAAACCAAAGGGTTTTCACTCCCATCGATTTCAGCCGGGGCATTTCTTTTGCAAAAGCTTTGAAAGTTCCTTCCTGAGTATATTGTCTTATGTTTACTTCATAGATATTAGTAGTATGTTTCCATTCTTTTGGCAACTCTGTCATTTTCCTTCTTTTTTTCTGAGTGGTACAGGAAACAATTCCCAGACCAATGATAGCTAATAAAATTAATTTTTTCATTAATCTATTTTTAACAAAAGTAAGGATTGTTTTTCAGGCAAAAAGCAAAAATCTTTCAACTTTCTATATTCACCTTGCACCATAAAAAAGCCCCGGGTTAAAAACCCGGGGCCAATATTTGGTTGATTATCTTTCATCATCATTGTCATCTTCATCATCAAAGACATCATCATTGTAGTCTTCTTCTTCCTCATCATCGAAGCTGTCATCTTCATCTACAAAATTTCCTCCTGTTACAAAGTCATCGTCGAAACCAAACTCATCATCTACCAAAGGCATTGCTGACTTCTTTTTACCTCCGCCGGCACTTCCGTTTTTGCTAGGAGCCTTTAAAGGGACATTTCCAAACCTGTATACCGTAATTGGATAATTAACTCCTTTAGTTTCTTCAATTACTTCTACAAGCTCACAGAAGAACTCCCAAAGATCAAGAAGTCCATATTGAAACTGTGCTTTGTTACCTACACTTTCAAAAGCCTCATCAATATAAATATCCGACATAATCTCCCCATCACCATCATCACTCATATCTTCCAATGGCACGCTTTTCACTATTGTTCCGTCATCCTCTAACAGATTAAAAGTAGAAAGCTCGTCTCCCTGCAGACTGAATGCGCTTTTAATTCCTAAATGTAAGTTCCATAACGTTTGTTTTCCCTTGACTTCAATATCACGGAAAATATCCTCTTTCGCATCTAATATTACGCGGATTTTGTAAACCATATCAGTTTCTTAAATTACTTTTTTGCCTTTATAATTATGATAAATCTCTGGTGCAAATATATAATAAATGACATGTGACAAAAAAATATTTCTGAATTTTTTAAAATATTTTTTTTTCTTACATTTTGCCGGAATTATTTACTTTTTTCAAGCATAAAACTGAACTTGGTACCTTCAAGGTAAACACTTTCTACGGTAATGTTTTCGTTATGAGCTTCAAGGATATGCTTCACAATAGCCAATCCTAACCCGGAACCGCCTTCCCTCCTGCTCCGGCTGGTTTCCACACGATAAAACCTTTCGAAAATTCTTGGCAGGATTTCAGGTTTTATTCCCATCCCGTTGTCTATAACTTCTATCAGAACTTTATTTTTCAAAACACTGGTTTTTACGATCACCTTAGCTTCCTGCCTGTTGGCATAATGAATCGCATTGGAAATAAGATTAATAAAAACCTGGGAAATCTTTTGTTTATCGGCTTCTACAAAAATCTGCGGATGGAGGGTCTGAATCTGTAGTGTAGTATTGCGTTTTTCAGCCTCAAGGTCAAGAAGGTCAAAAATTTCTTTAATCAGCAGGTTGACATCAAATTTTGAAATAGTAAGATTGATTTCTCCCGCTTCCAGCCTGTTGATCATATCAAGATCGGTAACAATGGCAATAAGCCTTTCAACGGACTTGTCAATCCTTTCCAGGTATTTATCCCTGATGGTAAGGTTATCTACTCCTCCGTCTCTTAAGGTTTCCACGTATCCCTGGATAGAAAATAAAGGGGTTTTAAGCTCATGGGAAACGTTTCCGATATATTCTTTACGGTAACTTTCCATCTCCTTCATCATATCAATTTCCGTTACTTTCTGCTGGTTCAGGTCTGAGAAGCGCTCTCCCAATTCTTTGATAGTAATATTCTCATCGCTGTTATTAACGATTCCCTGGGGAAGAATTTCTGAAAGTCCTTTAACCTGTTTTCTGCCGTAATAATTGAAGAGGAGCTCCAATACGACACAATTGATAATAAAGATCAGGATAACGCAGATTAAAAGTCCTGTTTTAAACTGGGGAGTTTCGTAATAGATATCTTTTAGTGAGTCAAAAATGACCACCAGAAAAAGCATTACCAATGTCAGCAGACAAGAGGCAACGAGAGTAAGCCTGTAAAATTTCAATTTTACAAAGTTTTAATTATTGAACGTAAAGTTAGGATTTTAAAATGATTAAACGATAAGCTTATATCCTATTCCTTTTAAGGTCTGAATAGTATTGATCCCCAGCTTTTCCCTCAATCTCCTGATGTGGACATCAATAGTTCTCTCTCCTACAATCACATCGTTACCCCAGACTTTCTCCAGGATTTCTTCTCTTTTGAAAACTTTTTCCGTATTGGAGGCCAGAAGATAAAGTAAATCAAATTCTTTTTTAGGCAGGAGAAACTGTTGCCCGCTTTTAGATACCCTGAAGTTATCTTTATCGATTACCAGGTCACCGATCTCAATCAGTTTCGCATTATCAGAGACCTGAGAGGTCAGCTGTAACAAAGCATTTACTTTGGAAATAAGGATTTTCGGTTTGATCAGCTTTACGATATAGTCGTTGGCACCTGCCTGAAATCCTGCCAATTGGGAAAACTCTTCGCTTCTTGCAGAAAGGAAAACGATAAGTGTTTTTTGTAGCTCTTTCACTTTACGAAGTTCCTGACAGGTTTCAATACCATCTTTCTCCGGCATCATGACATCCAGTAAGATAAGATCCGGAATAATTTCCTTCGCTTTTTCTATACCTTCATTACCATTGGTAGCCGTATAAATATCATAACCTTCTTTTTCTAAATTGTAAGACAGAATCTCTAAAATATCCAGTTCATCGTCTATTAAGAGTATTTTCTTTTGGCTCATTTCAAATTTTTACGGTTTCAAAGTTAATCATTTTTGAATGATAGATTAATAATTTAATTATCGTTCACATAAAGTTAACAATAATAGCTCATTCTTAATGTTTAGTTAAAAAAAAAATTAAATTTTACTAAACCATTTACCCCATCAATCTTTTATTCCTTTGCACCGAAAGAATCTAGTAAATAAAGTAAGTAAAAGAATGAAAATTAATAAACTTAGCATTGCAGTCTTATTTTTATCTGGATCAGTGTTTTATGCTCAGGAAACGAAGCAGGACACGATCACTAAGGAGAAAAAAAATTGATGGTGTTGTTATCCAGGGAAGCAGTAATAAGAAAACGGAAACTGCCGTATTAGGAGAACAAAAGAAAGCGATTATTCAGAAACAGGCTGTGAGTGCTGAAGAGATTTCCAGAAAAGGGATCTCCAACGTAGAGCAGGGACTTACCAAAGTAACGGGAATCACTACGGTAGAAGGAAGAGGGCTTTTCGTAAGAGGGCTTGAAGAGCGATACAACTATTTATTAATTAATGGCCTTGGCTCCCCTTCCAACAACCCTTTCCAGAAAATTATTGCTTTAAAGCAGTTTCCAACGGATGTTGTAGGTAAATTGAATATTTACAAGACTTTCAACTCCAACCTTTACGGAGATTTTGCAGGTGCTACGTTTTGATATTGAAACGCTTACGATTGATAAACCGTTTACAAAGGTGGAATTTGGTATTGGAGTAAATACCGTAAGTACTTTCAAAGACGGATTTAAGGTTTCAGAAGGAGCAGATGGATTTACTGGTTATCTTGGACTGAACTCCAGGGACAAAAAACTTCCTTCAGCTATTAGAGATTCAAGACCTAGTAACTACAGATTCTCAGGAGAAGAATCATTATCTCAGTTTAAAGATAGCTGGAATGTAGACAATGTAAAATCAATGCCTAATACAAGTATTGGTTTCACTACAGTGCAAAAAATGAAAGCCGGGGAAAACGGAAATCTTGGATTCTTATTTTCATTAAATCAAAGTTCGGAATTTTCCTATAAAGAAGGAGCAAAAAATCAATTTAAAGACTTCGGAGGTATCATCAATCTGAATAACGACCTGTTAAGAAAGCAATATAACTATCAGATAGAATCATCCGCATTATTAGGGATAGGCTATAAGAACAGAGGTACAGCAATTAATTTGAACGCCATGTATCTTCAGAATGTTAATAATATTATTGAAGATTATTACGGATATAAAAATAATCAGGTTCAGAATAAAAACATCGGGTTTTTCCGTACCAACCAACAGGATTTATCCAGATTTCTTAATATACAGCTAACCGGTTCCCAGAAAATTGGTGAAAGACATCAGGTAAAAGCCGGAGGAAGTTATGTAATCAATAATTATCAGCAGCCTGACAGAAAAATTCTGGAAGGAAGCCGTTTAGACTTGAATGGGAATGCCTTACCAGATAATCAACTACTTTTAGCCTATGGAGGGAATAACATTATCCGACAGTACCTGGATGTAAATTCAAGATTCTATGGCTCGGCATATGGCGAGTACTCTGTATTCCTGGGAGAAAAAGGGGACAAAAAAGACTTCCCAATGCAGCTATCCATTGGATATAACGGTTTTGCAGATCTTAGAAAAAACGTCTTACCGATTCCTTTTCGGAAAACCTAATGGTACTGCGGGACAAAGTTTTATCATTGATAAAGACTCTCCACAGGCCAAGTTTAATCAGGATTTGGCAAACAACAGATTCTTTTTCCAGGAAGAAACTGATGCCTCCAGCTTCTTCACAAGTATGTATCAGTTTGTTAATGCAGGATATATTAACTTTAACTACAAGCCTTCGGAAACATGGGACATTCTCATCGGAGGAAGATATGAAAACGATATGACGTTAATTCGTTTCTCTGAGCAGGGAGCGGCCCGAAAAACAAACTTGGATAAAGAAAGAAACCTTTTCTTACCCTCTCTTTCCATCAAAAAAGCACTTAATACAAAGAACAATTTAAGATTTTCTTTCAGTAAAACAGTAACCCGTCCTGTCTTAATTGAAACGATGGAAATTTCATATATCAACCCTGATAACGAAACTATCAAAGGTAATCCGGATATTAAACTGAGTGACAACTATAATTTTGATTTAAAATGGGAATACTTCCCTACAAACAAGGAGTTGTTTGCAGTAAACTTATTTGCAAAAAGAATTAACAACGCTATCGAAAGATCTTTTGTTTCTTCGGGAGATGCAAACGGAGTTACCGTTACTTTCTATAATGCTAAAAAGGCTGATCTGGCCGGAATTGAATTGGAAGGAATCGTAAGCCTGGGAAGAATATCTGAGTCTCTGGATAAATTTACATTAGGTGCAAACGCCACCTTTATGTATACCAATGTTGAAAGAAGTGAAGACCAATTAAAACTCGAACAACCCAATCCGAATTTTTATACAGGAAAGCTGGAAAAAAGAGGACTTCAGGGTGCTTCACCTTACACCATCAATGCAGACTTAAAATATGAAACAAAAACCAAAAATAATTTAAGCAGAACTTTATCTCTTGTATATAATGTTTCCGGCTCCAAAATCTATGCTGTAGGAACATCAGGATCTGATAATTTCTATGAAAAACCTTTCCATCAGCTTGATTTCGTCTACCAGGAACAAATTACTAAAAACTGGAACATAAAATTAGGTGTCCGAAATATTTTAAATAACAGATACCGAATTCTTTTAGGAGACAAGAGCTATTATAATGTACAAACGAACGGAATCAATACGTATACAGACTATTTCAGAGGGGTGACCTTTAATATGACTGTAGGATATACGTTCTAAAAATTAATTAAAAAATAAAGTATAAAAAGTATAAAAATGAAAAGAAGAGTTTTATCATTACTATCGTTAACTGCTATGTTAACATTAGCCTTAAATTCATGTACTATTGATGTTAATGATGGATTAGGAGATGGTACTCCCGTTACTCCCGGAACTACTGAAAGCGTATTAAGCGGAAGTGGAACTTTATCAGGAACTATTACAAAGGATATTCTTATTAAGAAAGGAAATTACACCCTGGACGGAATTGTAAAAATAACAAATAATGCTACCATCACTATTGAGGCAGGAGCAACTTTCAATGTTTCTACTTCTAAAACAAGTGGTCTTGTAGTTCTTCAGGACGGAAAAATCAACGCTGTTGGTACTGCATCTGAACCAATTGTATTCACAACTTCTACTAAGACTCCTGGTGATTGGGGAGGTATCACATTATATGGAAATGCTCCAATCAAGGCAATCAATGGAAATACACAAGCACTTTCTGAAGATGGTAATAATGTATATTATGGAGGAACAGATCCAAATTCCAATTCAGGAACAATGAAGTTTGTACGAGTAGAATATGCAGGTAAAAAAATAGGGGACGGTACTTCTGAGACTAACTCTATGACATTCTATGCTGTAGGTGCAGGAACAACTTTAGAAAACCTTGTTACTTATAAAGGAACAGATGACGGGTATGAATTCTTCGGAGGAACTGTAAGTGCCAAAAACATTGTATCTTATGGTAATTATGATGATTCATTCGATTGGCAGGATGCATGGAGCGGACAAAACAATACAAATTGGTATGCATTTCAAACAGGTGTTGGAAACTTCGGAATGGAAATTGAAGCTTCCAGCAACGTAGATAATACAGCTCCGAAAATTTCCAATATTACATTGATCAGAGATGCTAATACAAATCCGGAAGTAGCCAATTCTCCAGAAATTTCAGCCATTCAGTTTAAAAAGCAGGGAACGGGTATTTTCTCCAATGTTTACATCAGTGGATATAAAAATATTGGTACTCAAAAAGCATATTCTGTATTAATTCAGGATGCTCCTACAGAGACCAGCCAGTTTAATACAGGAAAAATAAAAGTGGAACCGCTTACCTACTTAAATTCTGATAATGCTGGAGTTTGGGGATATGCGTATACACCTGCCAGTGTAAAAACATTCACAAACACTGCAACAGTTACCAAAGTTTCTCTGGTACCGGGAGCCTGGGCTACCGTAGACGGAGTAAATCTTTTAGCAGCTTTACAATAACTAGTTTCTTTATTTCAATAGAAAAGCCATCAGAACGTTTCTGATGGCTTTTTTGATTTTATCTGGAATTAAAAAGCCACCGGAAATACCGATGGCAATTACAAAAAACAAGTGTATAAAAAAATATACTATATGATTTACTTTCTCCAGAACAGGTTCCCGTCATGCATCAGGGCCTTTATTTCAGACATTCTGGAAACTGCTTCTGCTGAACATGAGGCATCTGCTAAAACAACAGCAGCTTCATCTCCCGCTTTTGGCCATTGTTGGTTTCCTTTATCATCCAGAGGAAGAATGCTTTGAGTCGCAAACTGTAAAGCTCTTGATAATGCAAATTCTGTTGCATAACCATACAATTCAGCAATAAGATTGGCTTTCTGCAGCATATTTCCTGACCCGAAAGTACTCCAGTAATCCTGTACATTATCATTTCCGATCAGAACATTTACCCCATATTTTTTCAACACAGGAACAGGCATTATAGTTTTTTTAAATGGTACGGAAGAGACAATACCTACTTTTCCTTGTGCCAGTCTTTCAGCGATCTGCTCTGTTTCTTTTGGAGTAAGATGCGCTAGGGCAAAAGCATGGCTTACAAAGGTTTTCCCCTGAAGTTCCGGATTTTCAATGGTTTTATCAATCAGATAGTTAATCGTTTTCATCCCGGATTCACCTATCTCATGCAGGTGTATATCAATTCCTTTTTTATGGTCTAAAGCCAGCTGAACCGTAAAATCCATTACTTTTTCGATACTTCCATCGATGCTTAACGGATCCAGTCCACCGATAAAACTTACGCTTTTCAGTTTTGCAGCCTCTTTCATCAAAGGTGCCGATTCTGTATAGTAAACTCCATGCTGAGGAAAGGCAACAAGCTCTGCTTTGAAAGAATCCTTCTTATTTTCAAGGGCCTGTTCAAGATGTTCAAGCGATTTCAATCCTGAAGTAGGATCAATATTGAAATGGGTTCTTGCAAAATGGGTCCCGTAATGTTGTTGGAGGCTGATCAGCTGCTCTGCCCTTTCTACTGATGTTTTTAACAGTTCAGGAATGATTTCCTGTTCATAAGCGATCATATCTTTCACCGTTTTTCTTTTGGGAGAAAGTGCCTGCCATGGAAGACCGTATAAAGTTTTATCCAGATGGATATGCATATCTCTGAACGCCGGAAGCATTAAAAAGCCTTTAGCATCTATTGCATTGGAAGCGGGGTCGTTTACTTTTACCGATTTGATTTTTCCGTCTTCAATTTCAATACTGAAAAGGCCTGTTTTTGTTCCGGTTACCTCTTCATTTTCGTATTCAAAACCTGTTTCCAGGCGTACATTTTTCAGGGAGTATTTTCCTTTTGCAGTTAATTGATAGGGAAATTGCATGATTTAATTTTTTAACTATACAAAATTACATCGGCTTCTGTTCAAAACCGGTGTATCAATTATGTCTTGTGTTGTATAAATTATTCCTTGAACTGAGACGGGGTCATTCCTGTTTGGGCCTTAAAGAATTTTGAAAAGCTGGCATGATCATAAAAGCCGAGGTCATAGACAATATCTTTTACCGACATCTCGGAAACCTTCAAAAGGCGCTTGGCTTCCAGCAAAATACGATCCTGAATCAGTGAGGATGCAGAAGTATTAAGGTTCTTTTTGCAGACAATATTCAGATAATTGGCAGATATATTGAGTTTATCCGCATAGAAGGAGACTGATCTTTCTGTTTTAAAGTGTTCATCAATAAGATGTAAAAATTTGGAAATAATAGGATTCGAATTGTATACTTCAAAATCCTTAAAAGCGCCTTCTACAGATTGGCTTACCAGCAAACCTATCAGTTCGCTTCTTTTCTGAATCAGTTCCCAAAAGATTTTCCCGCCTTTTAATTCCTTTTGAATCGCCCGGAACTCATATAAAAAGGTTTCAAAAACTTCTCTGGAAAGATTAATTACAGGATGGTTTTGATAATAAGATGCCGAAAAGCGTAATGAGGGTAAAAAACTTTCAAACCAATCCCTGCTGATCATCAGCTGGTAGCCTACCGTTTCTTTTTCAATGATCCATTGATGAACCTGATCAGGAAAAACGAGATGAATCTGATGGTCTTTCACCTGATATTCGGTGAAATCTATGGTATGGGAACCTACTCCGTGTTCAAAAAGATTGATAATAAAAAAGTCATGTTTATGGGGATCATCAATAGAACGCGCTCCGTGAAGTTCGTTAAACAGCAAATGACAGCCGCTAAGCTGGTTCTCACTAAACTCCTGGATTCCTAAAATGGGAAAATAATCTGTATGATAACTCACGCTACCTGAATTTCTCCTAAAATTAATAAATTCCCGGGAGAAAAAATTAAAACAACCACAAAAGAAACAATATTGAATCTTTTGTGGTTAAAAAACACAACTAAATTATATCTCTGAATTATATCCTATTCAAATATGGTTTGAAAATAAAAATTTCATTTGTGGTACCATATTATTTTATGTTGTCCCGCTGATTTTGCAGCTTACATAGATTTTATATTTATCGGCCTTATGTCCTGGATCTGCGAGAATTTTTTAATCTTACTGAATACATTTGCTTCCCAATATTTACAATAGAGGTCTCTTTATGATTTTAAAATCCTGGCAATCTCCTTAAATCCTAATTCTTCCGCATGCTGCAAGGGAGTTTTCCCCGAATGATCCGGGATATTGATATCCGCTCCGTTGTCTTTTAAAATCCGTACGATATCCTGATATTTTTGCGTCCCGTTTCCAAGAATGACCGCTTCCATTAAGGCAGTCCATCCCAAACGGTTTACATGATTAACCGGAAAACCTTTTGTTTTCACTAAAACTTTCACCGTTTCCACATGTCCGCGTTCACATGCCGGAATCAAAGCGGTACCATTGTATCGGTTGAACACATCAAAACGGGCCCCGTTTTCCAGAAATAATTTCACCAATTCCGTCTGCCCACTTGCCCCGGCGTATAAAAACGGACTATCCAGTTGATTGTCCTGAAGGTTCACATCTGCTTTATGAGATACAAGCAGCTTTACCATTTCGACCTGTTTTCCTATTGTTGCAATCAGCAGTAAAGAACGTCCTCTTTTATCCTGGGTATTGATGTCTGCACCAGTATTCAAAGCAGATTTTACGGCAACAATATCATTTTTCTTTACCAGATTGACAATATCTTTTTCCTGCATCCTATTTACTTTTGAGTGGTTAGCGGACTTCTTTTCACAGGCACCCAGGCTTCCAAATGCCAGGAGAAACAATAAGACTTTCATCATTTTTCCATTTGAATTAAAAGACAATATTTCCGTTATGCACCAATGATTCCACATTTGAAATTCTGGATACTGCTTCAGCAGAGCAGCTTGCATCCAATAACACAAAATTGGCCTGATCACCTGCCTTAGGCCACTTCTGCGTTCCTTTATCATCCAGCGGAAGTATATTTCCCGTTGCCAGCTTGAGGCTTCTTGACAATAAAAACTCTGTTGAATACCCATACAACTGTGCCATCAGGTTAGCTTTCTGAAGGACACTCCCCGTTCCGAAGGTATTCCAATGGTCTACAATACTGTCATTCCCTGTTAATACCGTTACATTATGTTTATATAAGGTTGGGATCGGCATGATCAATCTCCCGAAAGGAATCGTAGAAACAACTCCGATCTGGGATTCTCCTAATTTTTCAGCAATTTCTTCTTGCTTTGCCGCTTCTAATTTGGCTAAAATAAAACAGTGGCTTAAGTATGTTTTCCCCTTCAAAGAAGGATTCTCACTGACTTTTTTAATCAGGTATTCTACGGTTTTCAATCCTGAATCCCCTGTCTCATGCAAATGGATATCTATTCCTTTTTTATGATCTAAAGCCAGTTGGATTGTAAAGTCTATTACTTTTTCAATAGTACCATCCACATTGAATGGATCTACTCCGCCAATGAAGTCAATATCCATTTTTGCAGCCTCTTTCAGATAAGGTACTGAATCTGTATAAAAAACTCCGTGTTGTGGAAAAGCCACCAGTTCAGCTTCGAAACCTTTCTTTTTATTTTCTAAAGCCTTTTGAAGATTTTTTAATGACTGCAGTTTTGAAGTAGGCTCAATATTCACATGGCTTCTGGCGTAGGAAGTTCCTTTTGACTGCAATAGTTCAATCATTTTTTCAGCTTTGAATGTTGAATTTTTCAGCATTTCGGGAAGCATTTTCTGTTCCAGCTCTATCATCCCCTTTACCCCTCCTGTTCTTTTTCTCACAGCCTGCCATTTATCTCCATAAAAGGTTTTATCCAGGTGAATATGCATATCTTTAAATGCCGGAAGCATCAGGAAACCTTTTGCGTCTATTGCTTTTGCATCAGGTTCATTAGGAGAAACCTTTGTAATTTTTCCATTATCAACTTCTATATAAAACAGACCGGTTTTCGTTGCTGTAACTTCTCCTTCCTCATATTCAAATCCCGTCTCAAGACGAACATTCTTAAGGCTTAATTTTCCTTTTGTCAAACTATTTTTCTCATTAAAAAGTGGTGATGCTGTCATAATACCAGGCATTAAAGTCAATCCGGCCATTGCCAACGCTGAATGTTTGATAAAATCCTTACGTGATATGCTATTGTCTGAGGTCTTCATTTCCAAACTATTTATGACAAAATTAAAAAGAACTGCCATCAACAAAGTGTACGGTTTATTACAAAATCTGTATGATTTATATTTCTTTATTCCATAAAAGTAGCTGTTCAGGATTTAAGATATTTTACATAATCTTTATTTTTGCAAAAAAAATTCTATGAAAAACATTTTAAGCATTATTTCAATATGTACATTCTCTTTTTTATCTGCACAAACAGGCATTAATACGGATAAACCTAAAGCTACCCTTGACATTACTGCCAAAAAAGAAGTTTTAACTATTGACGGATTATTGCCCCCGAGATTGACACTTGCAGAACTTACAATGAAAGGTAATCATTTATATGGAATGGAACAGGATGGTATAATACTCTATATCACGAATACTTCCGGAGGAGACAAGCTAAGTCAAAGAGAGTATATTGAAAGCAAAGGGCTTTATATCTTCGATGCTGAGGCGGCCAATGGAGAAGGACGATGGATGTGCCTGTTTTGCTATGGTACTTTATAATAGTTTTACAGACCAATAATAAATAATGGCTGTATCGAAGAAGATACAGCCATTATAGTTCTCAATATTTTATTATTTATTTGAATATTCAAATTTTCTTACGGCTTCCAGTGTCATATCAATTTCTTTATCTTTGATAGCATCACTGATGAAGTATGTTTCATAGCCGCTTGGCGGAAGATACACTCCGTTGGTCAGCATCTGATGGAAGAAATTATTGAACAATGAATGGTTGGCTTCCTGGGCTTCATCAAAGTTGGAAACTCTGTTGATATGGAAGAATACAGACATCATTGATCCTTTTCTATTGATTTTATGAGCAATTCCTTTTTCATTTAAAATTTTTCCGATTTCAAAATCCAGAGTTTCTGTAGTTTTATTCAATCTGTTGAAAAATTCAGGATCATTTTTAATCAATTGGAGGGTTTTTAATCCTGCTCTCATCGCCAATGGATTTCCACTTAAAGTTCCGGCCTGGTATACTCCTCCTTTGGGAGCCAGGTGATCCATAATTTCATTTCTTCCGGCAAAAGCTCCTACCGGGAGTCCTCCACCAATTACTTTTCCATAAGTTACCAAATCAGCCTTTACATTGAAAAGCTCCTGTGCTCCTCCGAATGCTAATCTGAAACCTGTCATTACCTCATCGAAAATCAATAAAGCCCCGTTTTCATCACAGATTTTTCTCAGGTTTTGCAGGAAATTGTTCTCAGGAAGCACACATCCCATGTTTCCGGCTACAGGCTCAATGATTACTGCTGCAATCTCTCCCGGATTATGCCGGAACAAATCTTCCACCTGTTCAAAATCGTTATAACGGGCTAATAATGTATCTTTAGCTGTTCCCTGTGTTACCCCCGGAGAATTCGGATTACCAAATGTTGCCGCTCCACTTCCTGCTTTAATCAGGAATGAATCTGAATGCCCATGATAACATCCCTCAAATTTTACAATTTTATCTCTTCCCGTATATCCCCTTGCCAATCTGATAGCGCTCATACATGCTTCTGTACCGGAAGAAACCATTCTGATCTGGTCGATATTCGGAACATTTTCGATAATGAACTTAGCAATTTCAGTTTCCAGTTCTGTAGGAGCACCGAAAGAGAACCCTTTTTCAGCCTGGATTTTCAGTTCTTCCAGAACTTCAGGATGCGTATGCCCCAAGATGGCTGGCCCCCAGGAATTGATGTAATCAATATAAGTGTTATCATCCGCATCGGTAAGGTAAGCCCCTTTTGCTGATTTCATAAAAACAGGGACTCCCCCTACTGATTTAAACGCCCGAACCGGGGAATTTACTCCACCCGGAATGTATTTGTAGGCTTCATCAAATAAAGCCGAACTTCTTTGGTATTTCATATATACTTTAGTTGTGGATTGACAGTTGTAGTTGGCAGCTAACTGTCAACAAAACTCTCAACAAAAAATTAGTTTCTTGGTTTTTTATCTATTAAATAAATCAATTGCCCTGCAGAAGGCTGTTGTCCTTCATCCATTCTGTTTTTGGCATATAATTTATGTAATTTGATTCCGAATTTTTGAGCGATATCATGCATATTTTCGCCTGATTCCGCTTTGTAAGTAGCCGTATTTCCTGAAGAGTTTTTAGATTCAAGGAAAATAATATCGTTTTTCTTCAGGATATTTCCCTGCAGTTCATTCCATTTGATCAGTCTGCTTTCGCTTACTTTGAATTTATTGGCAATAAACTGTACGTTGGTATCTTCAGGAATGATGATATATTTCAAACCATCGTTCGGATGGCTTTTGATAAGAATGGAATTGAGAATCTCAGCTTTTGTTTTGATCCTTTCCACTCTTTTCTGCTGTTGTGCATAAGAAGTCTGTTTGTAAGGAACTTCCACCGTTACAGGTTCTTTAGTTTTTTTTCACCGTTTTTGACGGGTCTAACTGCGCCATGAAAGTCCTGTCATCCTTCAGATCAGGATACATTTTAAGAACAGCATATAGTACTTCATTAGAACTGGTATTGTCGAATTCGTATAGTCTGTATTTTTCAATTTTGGAAATCAGAATGGAAGCGTAACGCGGATTGGTTGCATATCCCGCTTTTTTCAAACCATGGGCCCATGCCTTGTAATCTTTCATATCAAGCTTAAAAAGATTAGCATAGTATTTTCTGGTGGTTAAAAATATAGAATGATCTTCATAAGACTGCCTTGGGTCTTCATATACACGGAAGCATTCATTAGGGGCATCATCCGTATGCTTCATTGTTTTCCCCGTCCAGTCTTCTTTACATTTTATACCGAAGTGGTTTTTCCCTTCCAGAGCTAGTCTGCTTTGCCCGCCGCCGGTCTCCAAAAGACCTTGTGCAAGGGTAATAGAAGCAGGAATCTTGTATTTTTCCATTTCTTCTACAGCGTACTTTGCAAATTTTTGGATATACTGATCTTCAGTTGCCCACGTTTTGGGCTGAAAATTTTGATAAAACTAAAAGGCTTATTGATAGGAAAAGTCTTTTCATGTTTTTCAATTTACTTATATAATTAAATTTCTATATTGTTTTTCTAAAAGCAGATTAGCCCCCTCAATCCCTTGTAATCCACCTGTATGAAAGCATAAAATCCTGCTGTTTTCAGGAAAATAATTTTCATCAATCATCTCAAAAACCTTTTGCATCATTTTTCCTGTATAAACCGGTTCTAAAGGAATGTTATATTTCTCTTTGAAATCGTTGATAAAACTAACATTCTCATCACTTATTTTACCGTAACCGCCAAAACCTGAATCTATTAGATTGAAATTCCGTTTCAAAGTTAATTCAAATATTTTATTTTCCAATGATGAGTCATCAACTGCCTTAAACCCTATAACTTTCTGATTTTCTTCACAAAATTTTGAAATTCCGGCAATAGTTCCTCCCGTTCCGACTGCAGTGCAAAGATAGTCAAAATCTTTTGTTTGCTCATTGAGCATCATTTTGACGCCTTCCACGGCCTCCGGGTTGGTTCCCCCTTCCGGAATGATCAGTGCCTCAGGGAATTCGTGTTGTAAAAATTCGGTTAACTTTTCTTTATGGCGGTATTCTTCCCGGGTGACAAATTTCAGGTTCATCCCGTTTCTCTTGGCAAAAAGCAAGGTTGGATTATCGCGCCATTTATGCTGTAGCTCTTCTCCCCTGATAATTCCCAAGGTGGGAATATGTGCCAGATTCCCTACTGCTGAAACAGCTGCAATATGATTGGAAAATGCCCCTCCGAAAGTAATTATATAAGGGCTTTCAGGATTTTGATTCAGATAATTATTGACATTATAAAACAGTTTCCAATATTTATTCCCTGAAATACTGGGATGAATAAGGTCTTCCCTTTTCATAAAGAGCCTCACATTTTTGTCGATGGGTATTTCCTGGATGGGAATGGTTTCTGTCGGGAGTTGTAATAGCATTGTAACTTTGTCTGCTGATAATTATTATTGCAAAATTAACAAAAGATTATTTGCGGAAAATATTGCTTATTATAATGATTTTATGATGATGAATTTTGGGTTAAGTTCAGGTTTTGCTAAAGCCAGAAGTATTTTCATATTTTTATTTATTTGAGCGGGCTAAAGCCACTCCTATTGACGTTCATCAAAAATATTATCTGTCAGTCTAAAGGTATTTTCTGAAGTTCCAGAATTTTCTTTTCCTGAGGTAGCTCAAATCTCGTTCTTTGGCATAGGCTTCTCTTTCAAAAGAAATTCTTTGATAAGCCCTATCTGCGTTTTTAAGTTTGAAAAACCAATAATAATATTCAATAACATAAAAAATGTAGAAGAAAATAATAAGCATCTCGAGCTGTTGTCTCAAATGGATTTTTTCATGATTGATAAGTATTTTATTTTCCTTATCTTCGGGTTTCCTAACGAAGATAAAGGGAAAGAGAGCAATGCCATTAATTTTTAGCTTTTTTAATGGCTTTTGGCATACAATTATCATACTAACAAATATAAAAAGTTTTTTGACTTACGTTTAACTTATGGCCCATTTTGACATCAAAGAAGGTGAGGACTTTTACTATAATGAACAGGGATATAAAGTTTTTACGGAAAAATTCCATCTGAAAAGAGGATATTGCTGTAAAAGCGGCTGCAGGCACTGTCCTTACGGGTACGACAAAAAGACTGATACATTCATTAAAAATGATAAAAAAAAATAAATAAAATGAAAAAATATATTTTTATTTTGTTGGCAGCAGCTACATTAGGTTTAACGTCATGTAGCCCTTTTCAGGTACGTTCAGATTATGCTGAAACAGCCAATTTCAATTCTTATAAAACGTATAAAATAAGAATTGATGATTTAAAATTGAATGATATTGATAAAGACAGGGTTTTGAATGAGCTTTCAAGACAACTTCAAAGTAAAGGACTGCAGTCCGGAGAAAACCCGGATCTTATTGTTAACGTAAAAGCTAATCATAAAAAAAATCACAGATATCACTTCCAGTTCTCCTTATGGAATGTGGGGCTGGGGTGGTCCTTTCGGATGGGGTATTGGTATGAACAGAACCTGGACCAGCAATTATAATGAAGGGGCATTGGTTGTAGATCTTATCGATGCGAAAACCAACAAATTGGTATGGCAGGGCATCGGAAGCGGGATCTCCGTAGATTCACCAAGAGCGAAACAAAGACAGATTCCCGAAATCATGGCCGAAATTATGAAAAATTATCCGCCTCAAAGAAAATAAAATTGACCATTATTATAGATGCCGATGCAATTTGTATCGGCATTTTTTATTTGCCTAAAATAGCTATGCCAAACTTTGATGTGTTATGAATATTGTTGTAAGCTTTAGCTAAAGCCAATGGAATTTTGATCTATTTATTTGAGCGGGCTAAAGCCCTCTCCTATTGATCATCTACATTATGCTGAAAACCGGCAAAGATGCTGTAAAATAAATTCAGGCTCTATCTATAGGACTGAAGCTCACCCCTATTGATGTTTAACAAAAATATCATTTATAATAGATCAACCGAAGTGTCCTACATTTAAAATTAACCATAATGTAATTTTTTATTCATAAAAATGTAGTATTCTTGCTAAAAAGTATATTAATATGAAAAAAATTATCTTATTCTCTGTGTTTGCGGGACTTACGGGACTTGCCAATGCACAGGCTCCGGCAGGTTATTATAATTCTGCAAACGGACTAAGTGGTGCGGCACTCAAAACAGCATTAAGTACTATCATTACCAACGGTCATATAGATAAAGGCTACAATGGTTTGTGGACCGCTTATAAAACAACTGATATTGATAAGAATTACGAAAACGACGGTTCTATTCTTGATATCTATTCAGAAAAGCCTACAGGGCCTGATCCTTACCAATATACTCCGGGAAGTAATCAATGCGGGACTTATTCCACGGAAGGAAACTGCTACAACAGAGAACATATTATCCCTCAAAGTTTTTTCAGCAAGGCCGCTCCAATGGTCTCCGACATTCATTTTATCAGAGCTACCGACGGAAAGGTGAATGGCATGAGAAGCAATTATCCTTTTGGAAAAGTAGGATCAGCCACATTTACGTCAATGAATGGTTCAAAACTTGGTACTTCTGCTTCTTCGGGATATTCAGGAACGGTTTTTGAGCCGATTGATGAGTTTAAAGGAGATGTAGCCCGTATGATTTTTTATTTCGTAACCCGCTACCAGAGTAAACTTTCAAGCTTTTCTTCAGGAAATATGCTGGGAAGCACAGCCTTCCCGGGATTACAGACATGGGAGCTGAATGTTCTTTTGGCATGGCATAATCAGGATCCTGTTTCTCAGGCAGAGATCAATAGAAATAATGCATCATATACTTATCAGGGTAACCGGAATCCTTTTATTGATAATCCAGGCTATGTAAATCTGATCTGGGGTTCTCAGCAACCAAGCAATGATACACAGGCTCCAACTGCAGCTACCGCTTTACATGTAACCGGAAAGACATCAAGCAGCATTTCCCTTTCCTGGACTGCCGCTACGGATAATGTAGGAGTTACTTCTTATGCCGTCTACATGAATGGCAGTCTGAAAACTACGGTAAGTTCTCCTTCTGCAACCATTTCTGGCCTAGCCCCTTCTACAACTTATAATTTCTATGTTGTAGCAAAAGATGCTGCTGGAAATTCGTCTCCGAACAGTTCTTCCGTTTCAGCAACTACTGATTCAGGAACGACGTTTCCGTCTACAGGTTGTGTGAATGAAACTTTTGAAACCATTCCTACAGCCAGCACTTCTTCATATTTAACAAGAACATGGAGCAACGGAGGAATTTCATGGACAGCAACAGATGCCAGAACCGATCAGACGATCAGCAATAAAGCAATCACTGTGAGAAGCGGTTCTTTAACTTCAGGCAATTCCGGCAATGGAATCGGTTCTTTAACTGTTACCACTCAACTGAAGTTTTCCGGTAATAACGGAACTTTCGACGTGAAAGTAAATGGGACGACAGTAGGAACCATTCCTTACAGTGCAACAGTAACAACAACTACAATTAATAATATAAATGTTTCCGGTAATGTAACGGTAAGCCTGGTTAATAATTCCACAAGCAACAGGGTGGCTATTGATGATCTTAAATGGACCTGCTACTCAGGAACGGCTGCAAGACAGGCTCAGACAATTGCCCCGGAAACGGCTACTTATAAAATCTCTCCCAATCCGATCTCAAACCAGGAAATTTTTGTAAAAGGTGATGTTCAGGGTATCAAAAAAGCAGAGATCTACAATCTGCAGGGAAAGGCGCTTCAATCTATCGACAGACCTTTCAGGAATGGAAATTCCATCAAAATTAAAAATCTTGAACAGGGAATTTATATTTTGAAACTGGATAATGCTACAATGCAGTTTATCGTAAAATAAATAAGCATTTTAATAAAAAAAGACTGGTCTCTGAGTAAGGACCAGTCTTTTTTATTCTTTATAATAAGAGGCTTAGCCTAATGGCCAAAACCCTTCATAATAGGAACTCCCGTAACGGATGCTTTCTGCACTCACCACAAAGCTGATCAGCATATTATTGCTATCGATAGCATCAAAATCCACTTCATGTTGGATTACATATCCGTTTTCCCATTTCAGGGAGATCAATGTTCCTTCTTCGTGGGATTTATTGAAATTAATTTCTCCGGTAGTCGGTTTGTATTTACTGTTGAGTAAGGTTTCCAGAATATCAGATTTCTCTGTTGCTTCAATTGTTATTTTAATAAGTGCGTTTGACGGGTCAGATGCTACACGTCCTGAAACATCTGTAGCTCTTGAAACACTGTAATTAAGCTTTAATAACTTCTGACCTTCTCCTCCATTGAATTTTAAGATTCCTCTTGAATTTCCTGCCATATTTCTTAATGATTTCTTCCTGTATAGATTATAAAGTGTTATCTAACAAAGATAGACTTCAGGATCCGGTTTTTAAAATTTTCAGACCATTGTTTTATAAATTGTCGTAATTCTACGATTATTCCAGTGCTGAGTCATGTGAAAAATTAAAAAAAGCATGGTCAGTAATGCTTATAAAAATAAGAAGTTATCATAATAACAAGATTGATGGTAATTATTATCCATAAAACGGAGCCATATTTCCTTTTCCTGTCAATGAAGCTTAACGCCAATATTCCGAAGAACAGTAATAATGTATACACTGCGGGATACATTTTAAACGCTTCATAAAACTTTCCTTCAAAGACCAGCAGAATGGCTCTCTGAGCACCACACCCAAGACATTCTATCCCCAGATATTTCTTACTGGGGCAGGTCAGCATGAAATCTTCAATCTCCATTTCTATACTGTTTTATTCCATTATGAAGAAATTTTAGCTCTGGTATACTGATGAGGGAAAAAGCAGTTTTCTTTCATTTCAAATGAGCCTTGTACGGCAAGGTAGGGATTTCTTAGAATTTCCCTTGCCACGAAGATCAAATCGGCCTCTCCGTTTTGAAGAATTTCTTCTGCCTGTTCTGCTGTGGTAATTAAACCTACCGCTCCTGTTTTAACGGAAGCTTCATTTTTTACCTGTGAAGAAAAAGGAACCTGATATCCATCAAAAACAGAAATTTTCGCTCCATGTATATTTCCTCCACTTGATACATCTACCAGGTCTACGCCATGTTCTTTTAAAACTTTAGCCAATGTTACACTACTTTCAAGGTCCCAGCCATTCTCCGCATATTCTGTTCCCGAAATTCTTACAAAGAGTGCTGTATTTTCATTCAGTTCTTCATTGACGGCATCTACAATTTCAATCAGAAACCTGATTCTGTTTTCAAAACTTCCGCCATATTCATCCGTTCTGATATTGGATAATGGTGATAGAAACTGGTGGATAAGATATCCGTGTGCTGCATGGATTTCAATAATATCAAAACCGGCTTTTACAGCTCTTCCGGCTGCTCTTTTAAAATTCAGGATCTGCTCTTTTACCTCATCGGTACTTAACGCGTGTGGAATCCTTTCTGCCGGATGATAAGGGATAGAACTCGGAGCGATGGTTTCCCAGCCCTCTTCAACGGAGATTTGCTTATTATTCCAGGTAGAACCTTTCCTTCCGGCGTGGGCCAGCTGGATTCCTATTTTACTTTCTGAATGTGCATGCACAAAATCTACAATTCTCTGCAGTTCCTGAGCTTGTTCATCATTCCAGATTCCCATACAATGGTTAGTAATCCTTCCTTTGGGCTCTACACCTGTTGCTTCTACCATGATTAATCCTGTTCCCCCTTGTGCCCTGCTTCCGTAATGTACAAAATGAAAGTCGTTAGCCAGGCCGTTTTCACAGGAATACATACACATAGGAGACATTACCCAACGGTTTTTCAACTCTACATTCCTGAATTGTATTGGTGTATATAGCATTTTTATTTTTTTTAAAAAAATTCAACATGATTTTCAGAAGAATAAAATAATTGCCTACTTCATTAAAAAGAAGTAATTTTACCCCCCCTTTTTTTAGTCTACAATATATGAAAAAAGACATACAGATCAGTTACGAATATTTTAAAAATAGCAGTGAACTGAATGATATTGAAAATCAATTATTCAAAAGAGCAAAGGAAGCCCGTGAAAATGCGTATGCTCCTTACTCACAGTTTCTGGTAGGATGTTCCGTATTGCTTGAAAACGGAGAAATATACTCTGGCAACAATCAGGAAAATGCAGCTTTTCCTTCGGGTCTTTGTGCAGAAAGGACGACTCTCTTTTGGGTAGCAGCCAATTTTCCTAATGTAAAGGTGAAAAAGATCTTTGTCGTAGGTGGTCCGAAATCTTCTCACGAAAAAAACGCCACCAATTCCACCCTGCGGAGCATGCCGTCAAAGCTTAATTGAGTATGAAACGAAGCAGAATGAGAATATCGACCTTTATTTTTCAAGCATGAATGAAGAAGTGGTAAAGGTACATGCTGTGAAGGATCTGTTACCTTTTTATTTTGATTCGACCTTTCTATAACAGCGTGAAAAACAAATTATAAAAAACGAATACCATCTGATCAAATCAGCGGAAATTCTACTGTTTTTTTTTAATTTGTAACTCACGAATCATTCCATCAGGCATTTGTGGCAAACATAAAAAGAGATTGTTTCATTTTCAAACAATCTCTCTATTTTATTTATCTGTTACTAATTAATCCTCAGTTTCCGCATCTTCATCATCGTCTTCGTACTGTTCCAGATAATAGCTGAAGCTAAAATCTTCCACCTCCTCTTCAGCATCTTCCAGAGTTGTCAGCAGGTCTTCAAAAATTTCAAGCTGATCTACGGTCATATTAACGAATTCAAGGTGGAGGGGCATTTCCAGATCCCCAGTAATGGTATCAAAAAGTGCATCAAGATTATCACCAAAATGTTCAGGAAGCTGAATTTTTTCCTTTAATTGGGTATAAAAATCTTCATAATCACCTATGTCTGTAAAATCTATATATATTGTCTTCATATCTCTTATATTTAATTATAGTCTCATTTGAGATTGCTTCATCTTTACTCAGCTATGTTCAAAGCCTTATAGTCATTCACAATAATTTACTGCTTTTCAAAAGTTTTATAATGATTTTTAGTAAGGTAAACATCTCCGTTTTTAGTAAAGATTATTCTGTCTGCCTGTCTGCTGCCACAATGATAATTGACATCTGCCTCAAAATATTTTTCTCCCTCCGGCAATCTCTTTTCCCTGTTTCCGAATCTGTCGCCACCGATAGCTTTTCCGGGAAGTACCTCACAAAGGTTCCCTCTTGACGGGTTCCACCCTTGTCTTCTGGCCTCCCCTTTTGTGATATAATAATCCGGTAATCTGCGGTTTTGCTTTACATAATTGATCACGGTCTTTTCTTCCGTCAGTTTTTCAATGGAATCCGTATTTTCTGCGGTATGCTGATCTGAAGCCGCTGTACTTCCATAGTTCACTGTTTCTGTTTTTACAGTATTGGTCCGGCTATTTCTATCTTCAATAAAGTTTTTATAGACATACATCACAGACATCCCGAAAAGAAGCCCGAGAGACATAAAAAGTACTGCTCTTATTTTATTGTTCATAATAACAATTTATTAATATAACAGTCATGGTGTAAACTGTACATTGATCTGTTTATCCTAATCTCTCCATTCTTCCGGAATATCACAAACCGGAATAGGCTCCATTTTATGCTTTGCTGCTTTATGCATTCTGTCGAAGATTAAAAAGACTTCTTTGTCTCTGCCTTCATAATCTTCAGCAGCTTTAGTTCCGTATTCTTTTTGAATTTTTTCCAACTCCGGATAGGATGCCCCAATCTGTTGTTCGTCTGTTCTGTCCACATCCCACAGCCCGTCTGTAGGGATGGCTTCCTGGATGCTTTTAATCAGATTCAAGCCTTTGGCAAGAGTATATACTTCAGTTTTATACAGGTCTGCAATTGGAGAAACATCTACCCCGCCGTCTCCATATTTGGTATAAAAACCAATGCCGAAATCTTCTACTTTATTGCCTGTTCCACACACTAAAAGCCCGTTTAATTGTCCATAATAATAAAGGGTCAGCATTCTCAAACGGGATCTGGTATTGGCAAAAGCCAGTTTCTCATTTGGATATACATCATCTTTCACATCAAAAGTTTTATAGAGTTCTTCAAAAGCCGGTGTCAGATCTACAGACATCATTTCTACATTGGAGAATCTTGCCTTCAGGTCGTTCATATGATCCTTTGCACGATCTACCTGATCTGCTTTCTGGCGGATCGGCATTTCGATCAGTAATGTTTTTAAACCTGTCATGGCTGCTAAGGTAGAAACCACACCGGAATCGACTCCTCCTGAAACACCTATTACATATCCGTTTACTTTGGCCTTTGTTGCATAGTCCTTTAGCCATGCCACTATATGATCTATAACTTTTTGTGTCTGCATTATTGTTTATTTTTTTAATCTATTCCAAATTCTTTAGGGTATTTTACTACACCTTTTACATTTTTCAACCCGTCTTTTACCAATTCTATTGCCATCCCGTTTTCTTCCGGAATTTCAAATGAAAAAGAAATCCCAAAATTACTTGTTTTTTCGTAACCAAACCGCGGATAATAATTTTCATGTCCGATAAGAATTACTGATGTATACCCTAATTCTCTGGCTATCTGATGGCCATGAACAATTAATTTTCCTCCAACTCCCTGATTTTGGAAATCCGGTTTTACGGAAACAGGGGCTAGAGCCAGTGATTCAAAGGATGATGTACCGTTTTCAATTTTAATTTTTGTAAATAAAATATGGCCGGCAATTTCTCCGTTTTCATCTTCTGCCACCAATGACAATTGCGGGATAAAAGCTTCAGAGTTTCTTAATTTTTCAACAAGAAAATGTTCCTGATGATCGGTATGTTCAATATTTCTGAAAGCTTCTTCTATAAGTTGAAAAACTTGCTGCTCATCTTTTTTTTCTTCCTGTCGTATTGTAATCATTAGTTAAAAATTTTTCACGTTTTAATTCATACCAGAAACACTTTACACCGGCATCTTCAAATTCTCCAGTATTTTCAAAGCCTAATTTTGTTAAAATATAATCAGATCCTGTATTTTCTGAATCAGCATAGGCATAAATAGTATCTGCCTCCAATTCGTTAAATCCATAATCAAGGGATGCTATTGCTGTTTCCATTGCGTAGCCTTTACCCCAGAACTCAGGTATAAACCGATACCCGAGATCTAAAGTATTAACATACCCGTTAACAGGCTGTTTTAATAATTTTAATCCACTCCACCCTATCATCAGCCCGCTTTCTTTTTCAATGACCGCTAATCTTCCAACTCCGTTTTTTACATATTGTTTCCTGATCATCCTGATGGCTTCTTTTGATTCTTCAACGCTCGTTACGGGTTTACCAAGATATTTCATCACTTCAGGATCGGAATCCATGAGAAACATCCGTTCAAAATCGGGTTCTTCGAGCTCCCTTAAAATAAGTCTTTTAGTTTCTATCTTCATGATACTTCTCATTCTCCTGTTCCAAAAATCGTGACATCTGTTTTCATTCCTTTTCTGATGTCTGTTTCCTTCATTTTATTCCCTCCTACATTCAGGGTTTGCAGGGCAGGATTTCCGGAGATATCGATTTTCCGGATACTATTATGTTCAATATTTAATTTTCTTAAGTTTTTAAGCTGAGACACATCAATCGTCTTTAGCTGATTTAAAGATAATGTTAATTGATCAATTCTTGGAGTTTCTTTCAATGAAATTCCCTGCAAAAGGTTGTTGTCCAGATACAGTGATGCCAGATTTTTTAAATTTCCTGCCTTGAATGAGGTTATTTTACAGCCTGTACACGAAAACAATTCCAGTTTTTCCAGATTTTCTACCGCTATATCAGAAATCGTATTCTCATCCAGCACAATCATTTTAACATTCCTGAAAAAGTGAAGGTCATCCGCAGATGCAATTCCTTTCTGAACGAGAAATAAATTCGTAACCATTCCGGCTTCCACCTGCTCAAGTACTCCGTTTTTATTCACATCAAAATTTTCAAGAACAGCCTTTTCAAAGTTTTTATCTTTAAAATCAAGCTTTTGCCCGTAACCGGAAGAAAAAGCTGAAATAAAAAAAAAGCCCGGCAAATATTTTAATTTTCATCATGGATTGTGGTTTTAATCCTTATTTTTGTGTGTTTAATTTCCATGTAAAAATAATGAAGATTTTTAGATTTGTTACGCTTTATTCTATTTTAGTTTTAGGACTGTCTTCCTGTAAAAAAGAACCTGAAAACCAATGGAAGGTAGAAATAAAAAATTCTCCTGAAAAAGTTCAGATAACTGATATATCCAAAGAGTTTTACAATACTGAAGTACCTTTGGATCAGTTTAAAGCCCGGTTCCCATGGTTCCAGGGAACAGTTTCAGATACAGATTTTGAAAAAAGAAGGGCGGATGCAGACGAAATCAAAATTTATAGAGAAGCCATTGGAAAAATAGATCAGACCAAGCTGCAAAAAGAGCTGCAGGGATTATTTTCTCACATCCAGTATTATTTTCCTCAGTTTAAAAATCCTAAAGTTTATCTGTTTTCATCAGCTTTACAGATGGCTCAGGATCCCGTTTTTTATGATCAGAAGGGCAATCTTTTGTTTATTGACGTATCTGGATTTATGGGAGATGGAAATTCCTATTACAAAGGGCTGGAACTGTATTTTCAAAAATCTATGAATCCTCAGAATATTGTACCCAAGGTTTCTCAGATTTTTGCTGAAAACATTGTCACAGAATCGGCTGATCACCAAAAATTTCTTGATCAGATGATACTGAACGGGAAAGTAATGATTCTCCAGGATGCTTTTTTACCGGATTTTCCTGATTATCTAAAGATGAATTACACCCAGAAGCAATATGAATGGGCAAAATCCAATGAAGCTAATATCTGGAACTATTTTGTAGAAAACAATCTTATTTTCGGAGATGACCCGAGATTAGGTGAACGCTTTATTACTCCGGGACCGTTCTCTAAGTTTTATACCGAAATTGATAATGAATCTTCACCACAGATCGGAATTTTTACCGGATGGCAGATTTGTAAAGCTTACCTGAAAGAAAAACCGGAAACAAAATTGACGGACTTCCTGAAAATGGATGCAACAACTATCTTTAACCAGTCCGGATATAAACCCACTATAGCAAAATAATAAATCTCATACCAGAAGGCCTTTGTACTTTACAAAGGTCTTCTTCTTTTAATATCATTAGCAAAGCCTGGCGAAGAGATTTTTGAGATTTCTGAGCCTGCGAAACAAAAAATCCTTACCATTACTATTTTCAATCTACAGCTTTCCATTCTGAAAGGTTCCATAAACGACACCAGGAGTAATCAATATCGTCATTATAGTAATATTCAATCATATCAATCAGTCCGGATAACATTCCATCCAAATATACTTAATGATCCGGAAACAAAAAATTCCAAAATCCTGTAATTCAGACTACGGGACGATAATACAGTTATACACACTGTGCAATTCAGTCTATTCCAATTGTGTTATGGTGAGCACTGAGATCAAAATTTCCAACTTTAATACTCCACTTCCTGACAAAGATAACTTCACAGAAATTTTAGATAAGCTTAAGAAGTATTAACTTTGCGGAAAATTTTAGATTGATATGAGAAAAACTCAGATTACGATAGATGTAGAGCTGGATGAAAATCACATTCCTGAAAATATTACCTGGAATGCACAGGACGGGGGAATTGAAAAGGAAGAAACAAAAGCAACGATGATCTCTGTATGGGATGATAAAGCAATGGAAGCCTTAAGAATTGACCTTTGGACAAAGGAAATGCCTGTAGATCAAATGAAAATGTTTATTCACCAGATCTTAATTTCTTTAGGAAACACCTATCAGAGAGCTACCGGTGAAGAAGATGTGGCACAGTGGATGGAAGAAATTGCAGAAGAGTTTGCGGTAAAATCAGCAATAAAATAAAAATGTAACGGGGTATCAATTTACCGATGTAACAATCCTGAAATATTGGTAACTTGGTACATTCTTACATTGAAAAATTATAAAATATTATGAACTTTAATACCAAAGTAATTCACGGAGGGCAGCATCATGAGTCTGCAACAGGTTCTGTAAATGTTCCTGTATTTTTGACCTCTACATTTGCACAAAAAAGCCCGGGAGTACATTCCGGATACGAATATTCAAGAGCTGCCAACCCTACAAGACAGGCGTTGGAAGATTCCCTGGCAAGCATTGAAAACGGAGCCAGAGGATTAGCTTTCGGGTCTGGTCTTGCCGCTATTGACTGTGTTTTGAAATTATTAAATCCCGGTGATGAAGTGATTGCTGTAGATGACCTTTACGGAGGAACATACAGAATGTTTACCCGCCTTTTTGAAAAGTATCAGCTGAAATTTACGTTTGTTAATTTTGATGATGCTTCCAAAATTGCCGAGGTAATCACAGATAAAACCAAACTGATCTGGGTAGAAACCCCTACGAATCCATTGATGAAACTTGTAGATATCAAAGCCGTAGTAGAGGTTGCTAAAGGAAAAGATATTTTAGTGGCAGTGGATAATACTTTTGCAACACCTTATATTCAAAGGCCTATTGATCTGGGCGCTGATATTGTGATGCATTCTGCGACAAAATATTTAGGAGGACATTCTGACGTTATTGCAGGTGCATTAATTGCTAAAGATGCTGAACTGGGAGAAAAACTTCACTTTATACAGTTTGCAAGTGGCGGTATTTTAGGACCTCATGATTCTTATCTTGTACTGAGAGGAATCAAAACATTGGCATTAAGAATGCAAAGACATTCCGACAATGGCCTTGCAGTAGCCCAATATCTTGAAACCCACCCTGCAGTAGATAAAGTAATCTATCCCGGATTAGAATCTCACCCTCAATATGAATTGGCGAAATCCCAGATGAAGGAGTCCGGAGGAATGGTATCTTTCACTTTCAAATCCGGAAAAAAAGAAGATGCTATTAAATTCTTAGAAAAGGTAAGAGTATTTACTTTAGCTGAATCTTTAGGAGGTGTGGAATCCTTAGCCAATCACCCTGCTTTAATGACTCACGCTTCCATCCCTGCTGAAAAACGTGCCGAGCTTG
Organism: Chryseobacterium sp. P1-3; assembly: GCF_000738495.1. Lineage (NCBI taxonomy): Bacteria > Pseudomonadati > Bacteroidota > Flavobacteriia > Flavobacteriales > Weeksellaceae > Chryseobacterium > Chryseobacterium sp. P1-3. The sequence continues at coordinate 325,643 of NZ_JPEQ01000004.1, read as the reverse complement.
GTATTACTGATGATTTGGTTCGTTTAAGTGTAGGTATTGAAGACGCTGAAGATCTTATTGCAGATTTAGAAAAAAGCTTTTTCTTAAAAAACAAAAATAATGAGAGGGGGATTAATAAAATATCCCTTCTCTTTTATCATACCACCAATTACATGAAAAATACAAGGAAGGCAATCCTTTCCGATTTGCCGGAACTCGCAAAACTCTTCGACCAATACAGAGTTTTTTACCATAAGCCATCTGATATCCCTGCTGCAGAGAATTTTATCCGGGAAAGAATTGAAAATAAAGATTCCGAAATTTTTGTTGCGGAAGAAAATGGAAAGCTGACAGGTTTTGTACAGTTATACCCTATATTTTCATCTACCAGAATGCAGCGTTACTGGCTGCTCAATGACTTGTATGTCAATGAGAATTATAGAGGCAAAGGCTATTCTAAAGAACTAATTAACGAATCTAAAGAATTGTGCAGATCATCCAAAGCCTGCGGTATTTTACTGGAAACAGCTAAAAGCAATGAGGTCGGAAACCAACTATATCCGGCTTGTGGCTTTGAACTTTATGATTCTGTAAATTTTTACGAGTGGAGCAATTCATAAGCGCAAATTTCCCTTGTATTTTTAACTTACCCCCTAAAACAACATGACAGATTTTCAAAAATATATCCAAAGATATTTAGACCAGATTCCATCCGGAGATTGGCTAGCTGAATTAAAAATTTCAGAAGAAAAAACAGTAGGAATTTACTCCAACCTTACTGAAGAACAATCCAGATTCGCTTATGCTGAAGGGAAATGGACCCTTAAAGGACTGTTGCTACATCTATCAGATACGGAAAGGGTATTTCAGTACAGAATATTAGCCTTTGCAAGAGGTGACAAAAACAATCTGCCGGGATTTGATGAAAATGAATATGCAAACCATTCTTTTGCTGATGAAAGAACTTTAGAATCTTTGCTGGAAGAATATAAGCTTGTAAGAAAATCCTCTCGGATTCTCCTGGAAACCCTTCACCCTTCTGCTTTACAAAATACGGGTATTGCCAATGGTCATGAAATTTCCGTAGAAACCATTGCAAAGTTGATTATAGGCCACAATTATCACCACCTGAATATTATTGAGGAAAGATATTTATCAAAATTGGGATGGATGTGAGAATCAAAATAAGTTTTGGCTAAAGGCCATTTCTATTGTTATGATAACACAATTATTCATTATTCTTGATATAAATCAATATATTAAACATTATTAGGAGCGGGCTTTAGCCCGCTTTTCATTAAATTAACCATCCATTGGCTTCAGCCAAAACTTAAAAGTTGTTATTTTTGATAAAAACAACACAAATGTCTTTTATCAAAATTTATATCCATCTTGTTTTCTCAACGAAAAACAGAGAATCACTACTTTCTACTTCTAACTTAAGAATAAAAGTTTGGAAACACATTAAGGAATATGCTACGGAAAAAGGAATTTTTCTGGATATGATTAATGGTTACTCAGATCATTGTCATTGTTTGATTTCTTTAAGGTCTGATCAAAATATAGAAAAAGTTGTACAGTTATTAAAAGGTGAATCTTCTTATTGGATCAATAAAAATCAATTGACAAGAGGAAAATTTTCTTGGCAGGATGAATATTTTGCTGTTTCTGTTTCAGAGTCGATGATAGGTTCCGTGAGGAATTATATTAAAAATCAGGAAAAACATCATCAAAGGAAAAGTTTTATGGACGAATACAAGGAATTTATTGAAAAATACAATTTCAAAATATAATAAGTTTTGGCTAAAGCCAAATGCATATATGATTTTTATTTAATGGGCTAAAGCCCATTTCTATTGATACGAATAACACAATTATTCATTTATTTTTTTATGTATCTACACCAACAATATTAACTATCAATAGAAGCGGGCTTTAGTCCGCTTTTCATTTAAATAACCATCCATTGGCTTTAGCCAAAACTTAAAAACACCGACATTTATATCTTAATTTTTTGCCTGAAAAACACAGATTCTCTACCTTTATCCATTCGTTTGAACCAATACAATTATGGAACATATTATCGAGATATTAAAATCCGGCGGAACTATTCTTTACCCTACAGATACCATCTGGGGAATTGGCTGTGATGCTACCAATACAGAGGCTGTCAATAAAAATCTTTGACATTAAAAAAACGTGAAAAAAACAAATCCATGATCATTTTGGTGGAGTCTGAGAAGAGGCTTCAGGATTTGGTGGATGTCCCTGAAATGGCGTGGGAGATTATTGACCTTAGTGAAAAACCGGTAACTATTGTTTACGAAAATCCGAGAGGCCTTCCTAAAGAATTACTTGCAGAAGACGGCAGTATCGGAATCCGTCTGGTAAAGAATGATTTCTGCAAAAAACTGATAACCAAACTGAATAAGCCTTTGGTTTCAACATCAGCTAATTTCAGCGGTGAAAAAAGTCCGTTACGATTTTCTGACATTTCCCCTGAAATGATTAAACTTGTTGACTATGCCGTAGAAGAAGACAGGGATAAAGTTTCAAAGTATTCAGGCTCTTCGGTGATTAAAATATGGAGTGATAACAGGATTAAAGTTCTTCGGGAATAAAAATTCTACATTGATTCTTGCATTTTTGAGGTCTTGTCAGTTCATATCGGCAGGATTTCTTTTTTTTAGTTCTATCTTTGCAAAACTTCAACTATAAAACAGATGTTATGAACCATCAAGATTTTGCCCGTGAGTGGATTTCTGTCTGGAATTCTCATGATTTGGAAAGTATCCTCTCTCACTATTCTGATGATATTGAAATTACAACTCCTATGATTGCGATGGCAACGGGAGGTAAAGAAAGTTCATTAAAGGGAAAAAATACTGTTCGTGATTACTGGCAGAAAGCTTTGGATAAATTTCCGGATCTCCATTTCGAATTGATACAATCAACAGCAGGAGTAGGTTCAGTTGCATTATTTTATAAATCTATTATGGATAAACATGCTGTTGAAGTTATGTTTTTTAATGAAGAAGGTAAAATTAACAGAATGTATGCCCATTACGATTAAATGAGCAGCAAGATAGAAATTGACGCTATTACTAACGATGAAAATTAATCTTAATCAAAACAAAAATTTAAAACTTTTCAAAATAATTTCTGAGGCTGCAGACAGGAATAACCAGTCTGTATATATTGTTGGAGGCTACGTACGGGATCTTCTGATGAAAAGAAAAGCTTCTACGGATATTGATTTTGTAACCGAGCAAAACGGTATTGAACTGGCCCAGGCTGTTGCCCATGATATTGATCCCAAGTTAAAAGTTTCCGTATTCAAAACCTATGGAACGGCTATGATCAAATACAAGGAACTTGATCTTGAATTTGTAGGGGCAAGAAAAGAAAGTTATACTGAAAATAGCAGGAAACCGGAGGTAGAAGGCGGAACACTGGAAGATGACCAGAAAAGAAGAGACTTCACCATTAATGCGATGGCTATTTCTCTGAATAAGGATAATTTCGGCGAATTAATTGATCCGTTCAATGGTGTTGAAGACCTGGAAAAAGAAATCCTGAGAACACCTTTGGAACCTGCACAGACTTATTCTGATGATCCTTTGAGGATGATGAGAGCCGTTCGTTTTGCTTCGACCTTACATTTTAATATTGAAGAAAAGTCACTACAGGCCATTCGGCAGGAAGCAGAAAGAATCAAAATTGTCTCCATGGAAAGAATCATGGTTGAATTCAATAAAATCATGTTGTCTGAAAAACCTTCTGCAGGATTAAAGCTGATGGAACAAACCGGTCTTTTAAAACTGATTATTCCTGAACTGATAGACCTTAAAGGAGTAGAAGAAGTGGAAGGGCAAACCCATAAAGATAATTTTTACCACACTCTGGAAGTTGTAGATAATATTTCTGAAAATACAGACAATCTTTGGTTGCGCTGGGCTGCACTTCTCCACGACATAGGGAAAGCTCCCACAAAGAAATTTGTTGAAGGAACCGGATGGACATTCCACGGACATGAATTTCTGGGCTCAAAAATGGTAAAAACACTTTTTCAAAGATTGAAACTGCCACTGGGAAGTGATATGAAATATGTCCAGAAAATGGTAAAGCTTTCATCCCGCCCTATTGCCCTTATCACGGATGACGCTTCAGATTCAGCATTAAGGAGATTGCTTTTTGATGCCGGAGAAAACCTTGAGGATTTATTTACTCTTTGCAAAGCAGATATCACCACCAAAAACTCTAAGAAACAGGAGAAATTTAAAAAGAATTTCGAATACGTAGCAGTAAAAATCAGAGAGGTTGAGGAAAAAGACCAGGTAAGGAACTTTCAGCCTCCTATCTCCGGGGAAGAGATTATGGAGATGTTTAATCTTAAACCGGGACGCGAGATCGGTATTTTAAAAGAGAAAGTAAAAGAAGCCATTCTTGAAGGAGAAATTCCTAATGAAAAGGAAGAAGCTACAAAAATTTGTGATTGCTGAAGCTGAAAAATTAGGATTGACCATATAATCTTTAACATTATAACGAAATATACAACTGCCGGATGAGAACATCCGGCAGTTGTATTGAGGCTTTCATCCAAGTAAGAAACAAAGCCGGCCGGCTTCTACGAAGCCGGCCGGAAAAAAACACAAATGATGAAAAAAATAAAAAATTATATTTTTATACTGTATTGTACCTTATGCTATGGATTTACTACAGCACTATTAGCTCCTAAACCGCCTGTGTTAAAAGAGGATATTTTAGCTCCTGTAGCTGCGGAATATACTGACATTTCGCTATTGGCTTTAAAGCCTTTAACATCTGAGGTAAAAATTCTGCCATCAACAACTGAAAAACCATATAATACAAAATAAGCAGGTCCATTATCCTGAACTGTAATAAACGCATTAGCAGGAACTGTTGGAGCCGTTACGCTTGTTGTATAAATCTTATTTCCTGAACTGAAATAGAATTTACCATTATCAATCTGAAGATTTGTCCCGTTTGCAATACCTGTTAATGTGATCACCGGGCTAAGAGCTCCTGTGCTTGAGATCTTATAGATATAAGAATCTGTTGCTGTTCCTGAAATCGTATACACATCAGAATTATAGGAAACTGTTCTACCAATCTGCCCGTTTGGAATGGTAATTTCCGTTTTAGCATCATTGGAAGTATTGATATAGGTAATTTTGTTTCCATATCCTGATGAAGCATTCTGAACGAAAACATTACCTCCCGCTTCTACAATTTTATCAGCCACCTCGGTGAAATCCATCTTGCTTACAAATGAAAAGTCAGAGATTTTATATTTCGTTACACTATATACTCCTGTCGAGAAATTCGTATTGGAAACGTAGATAAATCCATTGGCAAAAGTAATTCCTCTTGGATTATTGATTTGATCAGTGATTACGGCTACCTTTTTAAAAGTGATACGGTCTACCACCACAATTTTGTTTGAATTGTTGACAACCAGATAAGCGTATTTTCCATTAATAGCTATCGTTTGAAGAACATCTCCCAATATTTCATTGGAATTGTTCCCGGTCTTGTTGTTAAAACCATAAATATCATCCTGCTTTAACGCCAAGTCTCTTGTAAGAAACATTACGTTAGCACCATTGCTGTTAAAATTTCCTTCGTTGGCAATAAAGTATCCGTTCTGATACGTTAACTGAGGTACCGGAATCTCATTACTATCGCTGCTACATGAAATGTTGAACAATAGTACAAATGCAAAAAATACAGTTAAAAGTCTGGTTAGTTTCATATATATTCAATTTTAATTTTAAAAATTTATTGCGGCATACACACTGTAATTTCTTTTAGGCAAAGGGTAAAAAGAAACCGTTTTATAATAAGTATCGGTAACATTATTCACTTTGAACCCTAAAGTATATTTCTTAGAAATCGTTGCTGACATTCCCGCATTTAAAATAAAATAGGGGTCAATCGCTGTTTTCCGCTCTTCATCACTGGTTGTATAGGTAAGACCATTTATTAATCCCTGTGCAAAAAATCTGAAGAAACCATACTCATAATCAATACCCGCCATTCCCCTGTGCATTGGGATATAAGGTCTCTGTTTCTGAGTTTCCTTATCAATTGATCTTGCATAATAATAGCCTGCGTTGGCTTTGATCCTATGCTTACCAAATTGCTGATAAAAAGACAGATGGGATTCCAGTCCGTAAGATTCTGCTTTATTAACATTAAAGGCCTGCCAATATCCATTGGCAGTAGGCAGCCAGACAATGAGATCCGTAATGTTCATATAATAAGGCGTCACATTAAGCTTAAAACTTCCAATTTTAAACTCATTGTTCATATCCACCTGGGTAGAAATTTCCGGTCTTAAATCTTTATTACCTCCCGGCTCATAATAAATATCATTAAAGGAAGGATACCTGAAATTTTTTGAAAAGTTAAGTCCCAGATTATACCAGTGAGAGGTATTCCATTTCCCTGAAAATGAATACATGACCGGAGATGTGACATTTTCCACAAAATCTTTTTTAAATCCTCCTTCAAAACGCAGGTTCTTTGTAGCAAAATACCTTAATAATCCGGAAACGGAACCTACGTTTCTGCTTACATCAGCAATTCCGCTTTTATAGCCTTCTCCTTTGTTCACCTGAAATTCCCCGATAAGGTTAATGTTCCATTTTGAATTCAGAAAATAATTAAAATCATTTTTCAAAATATAATTTTTTCCTGTACCACCACTGGATTTGGGAAGGTCCAACGCTCCGAAATACTGAAAGTTTTCTTCTGTATAGGCTGCTTTGAAGGCGTTGCTGAACTTTATTGCATTCCAGTCCCAGGCGATCAGGCTCCTTATGCTTTGGGTCTTATATTTTGTCTTTGTTGCGGTTTCTTCAAATACGGGATAATGCTGTGAAGAGTCAAAAAACTGACTTTGCCACGAAATCTTGTGATCATCCGTTATTTTATAGGACGCACCTACATTGAAGGTTGTATTATAGTAATTACCGTTTCTGTTGATATAATCCAGATCACTGACTTCATAATCGTTCTGGCTTACAGAATAGTTTCCGGATGCCTTAAAGCTGAATCTTTCATTGCTGTAAGAACCTTTCACAAAATTATTAAAGGTATTAAAGGATGCTACTTCTGAAAATACCGAACCATGAAAACCTTTATTAAAATCCAGGATATTATTCAGGTGAATACTCCCTCCGATTGCTCCACTTCCATAGACTACACTACCGCCACCTGCTTTTATACCAATCTGGTCATATCCGAACAGGGGTATATTATTGATATCTCCCTGTCCCAGAAAATTAGAATTGATATTGATTCCGTTCCATACAAAAGCAGTCTGCTGGGCAGAAGTTCCTCTGAACGCCGGAGAAGAAACCGCACCACGTCCGTTTTCTTTGATATAAACCTGTGATTGAAACCTTAATAATTCTGAAAGGTTGGTAGAATTTCTATCCACCTCTTCAGCTGAGATGGTATTTACCGGATGAAAAAGCTTCACCCTGTTCATTTGGTTGTCGAAGACATAAATAGTATCAATACTTTTTTCCTGTGCCAGAAGAAGGCAACCATAAGACGAAAAAAGCAGTACTAAAGATCGTTTTATACCCATACTTTTTACTTTTCCTCCGAAAGCATTATATTTTGATTATCATTCTGGCAGGTCTCCTGACTTTCGCTTTCTGCACCTTCCCGTTATTACACAGTGGTTCAAAGCAGAAACTTTTATTGCGATTTACAGTTGCGGGGACAGTCCGGGAGTTACACCCGATTCCCTTTTCATTCCAATATACTGGAAACCAAAATTTTTTGCAAAGATAGCTTTTTAAATGTATTGCACAAAAACCGGAATTGCTGCAAAAAGGTCTTTTAATAAAAAAGCAGCTTCCGGTATTGAAAGCTGCTTTTGCCGTATGATAATACAGTTGATTATTTTCCCATAACCTCTGTAATAGGATTTCCAACATTTCCACTCGGGAACTGGATTTTTAACAATGAAGAAACTGTAGGGGCAATATCCGTCATATGATACGCTTTATTACTTTCTCCATGCTGAACTCCCCACCCCATAAAGATCAATGGAATGTGTGAGTCATAAGAATTCCATACACTGTGTGTGGTTCCGGTTTTAGAATATGGAGGAAGCATAGAATCGTGGGAAATCAGCTGGATATCCCCACTTCTCTGTCTGTTGATCCCGTTGATAATTCTCTGCCTGATAGGCTCCGGAATACTGGATTCCTGAACCTTGTCTACCGAAACAGCGTATAGAACAGTTGGGTCTTTTTCGAGTTCCTTAACAGTGAAGTTTCTTACATCATCCAACTCAAGTTTAGAATCTGCCAAAACTTTCCTGTCAAAATAAATCTGATAATTATCAATTGCATTGATCAGTTTATCGGCTCCAAATTTATCTTTAAGTTTCTGGTTTAGATTTTTTTCAGCTCCTTCTCCGAAAAAACCTGTAGGAATTTTATGTTCTTTAAGGAATCCTACAGAATGAGCCCCTCCATGATCAGCAGAAAGGAAAACGGTGTACTCTCCTTTACCCACTTTAGAATCCAGGTATTTGAAAAACTCTGCCAGGTCCTGATCCAATCTGATATAAACATCTTCTACTTCGATTGAATTAGGCCCGAATTTATGCCCGGCATAATCTGTTGAAGCCAGGTTGATAGCTAAAAAGTCAGTAATAGCATCTCCACCCAGTTTTTCACCTTCTACAGAAGCTTCCGCCAGCTTCAACGTCAATGTATTTCCAAAAGGGGTATAACGGATATTATCTTTTTTAGCCTGATAATCTTTGGCTAGATCATTGTAAGGGAATGTAGGGGTTTTCGCACTTCCCAATAATCCTTCCCAAGGGGAATTGTCTGGTGCGCTTTCCGTATACTGATTAATCGGAAGCAAGGTATTCCAGCCGTTTGCAACTAATTTCTCAGGTAAGTTCTGAGCGTTGAATGATTTTACCCACTGAGGCAGATCATTCATATACCATGTACTGGTGATAAAGTTTCCGGTGCTGTCATCAAACCAGAAAGCCCCGTTAGGAGTGTGTCCTGCCGGAAGAATAGAAGCCCGGTCTTTCAAGGAAACCCCGATTACTTTTCCCTGGAAATTGGTTGCCAACCTCAACTCATCGGTTACCGTTGTAGACCAAAGGTTTTTCGGAGAGTGGCTTCCGGTTTTGGTATTGGTAGTTCCTACCGGCTGAACGCTCTCATCAGCAGTACAGTATACCCCTTTACCTGTTTCCTTATCTGTCCAGTCATTTCCTGCAATACCGTGGATTGCCGGAACAGATCCCGTATAGATACATGTATGTCCTAAAGCGGTAATGGTAGGAACATAAGGAATGTGTACATTATTTAAAGAATATCCTGTATTCAAGAGTCTTTTGAAACCGTCGTTCCCGTATTTACCATAAAAACGGTATAAATAGTCCCAACGCATCTGGTCTACAACCAGGCCTACTACCAATTTAGGTCTTTCTAATTGAGAATTTTTGTTCTTCTGCGCATTGATTGTAATTACGGACAAGAAAGTAGCTGCCGCAATTGAAATATTCCTAAGCATCCAAGTAAATTTTTATTGACCACAAATTTAGGGGTTTTGAAAGTTTTAGAGTATGAAATTTTACTTAATTTTGATTATTATATAAATTTATCAATCTACAGCTGTGATTCAGAAGTATCCTGAGCCTAGATTTCCTGAAGATGACTGTCATCACAGTTTTTTTTACAAGATATAGATAACATGCCAATAATGTTGTTAAACTATTGGTAAAATCAATAATACCTTTTCTATGGATATAAAAAAAACTACTGAAACTGACCGATAATCCCAGCCTCACATGGGGACATAACGGTTATACAACAGACAGGATATATTCAGTTTCTTCCATCGAATATGCAGGGTCTTTTGAATTTTCATTAAGAGAAAAATCTTTCCCTTACACCAAAGTCTGGGAAACCGGTAGTGAAGATATTGAAGAGCTTAATCTTATCATTGAAAAAGGTCATTCTTTTGGTGCTTTTATTAATAATGAACTGATAGGCTGGATCATCTGTGAGCAAAGAACATGGAATAACAGTTTCTATATTGAAAACATCCTGATTGACGAAAAATACAGGAGACTGGGAGTAGGAATACAGCTGATTAAAAATGCCGTGAAAGAAGCCAGGAAATTAAACTGCCGGGTTATAGAACTCGAAACCCAAAACACCAATTACCCTGCCATACAGTTTTACAGAAGGATGGGTTTCAATATTACGGGGGTGAATACAAGGCTTTATGACAATGCGGAAGAAATAGCGCTTTTCATGACGTTAGATATAGAATAGTTTTGGCTATAGCGCGGATAATGTATGTATATTGGAAGCGGCTAAAGCCACTCCCTGTTGATATTTCATAACATTTTTTTTATTCACTTCACTTTCGGCACTACAATCAGGCTTTCATTTCCAGAAATGGTTACCGCTTGTACTGCAAAGAAATAATTATCTTTAGAATAAGGCAAACTGATGGAATTTTCTTTGGTAAAGGTTTTTTTCTGCCATATTGAGGCATCTGTTTCACGCATCAGCACATAATATCCTGCTACTTCTACCGATCGAGGTTTTTCCCAGGAAAGAGTTGTAAAGTTGGTAAGTTTATCCGCTTCAATCTTTACATTTTCAGGTTTTGAAGGTGACTTTGCCAGATTGGCCAGAACGGCAATATTGATCCCGACATTCTTTTTAAAATAATCAAAATCCATAAATTGCGGTAAATCTCCATACTGAACGCCATTCTCTTTTCTGATATCCTGGTGCTGGTGATTGAAGTTTTCGTTAAACTCCGTCAGCCGTACTGCGGGGAATCCTTTTTCCACAAAAGGAGTATGGTCGCCGCCTCTCAGAAACCGATCATTTCTGTAAATCAATTTCACCTGGAAATTATCTGTATAACGCTCCCCCACTTCTTTAATGTACCTTGCCAGTTGCCTGGAATCTCCGTCGTTCTCTAAACCGAATTTTCTGATTTCGGAAGCCTTTGTATCCAGTTCATACTGAGGTAGTCCTTCTGAAAAGACTCTCAGCTGATATCCATTGATAAGATTTGTTTCACTGCTCAGATTGTTTGAAATCATATCATTATTGAGCAGGGCTTCTAATTGCCAGCCTTCATTTTTCGCTTTTTCTGCCAGCATTTTTGATCCTAATAAGCCTTGTTCTTCCCCTGAAAAAGCCACCAATACAATACTTGCCGGAAATTTAGAAGTACTCAATATCCTTGCGCTTTCTATAAGGGCGGCTACTCCGCTGCCGTCATCATTGGCACCGGGGGCATTATCTTTTATATTCATGACATCGGTTACTCTCGAATCCAGGTGTCCGCTCATCATAAACAACCGTTTATCATCGGGATTGGTCCCATGAATGATAGCGATAACATTTCCTAAATCGGTAGGACGATCGATTCTTTTGCCGTCAGGCTGGATCAGCTGGCTTTGCATAAAAATTTCCATTCTTCCTTCCGCATTTTTCGAATAATTCCTGAACTTTTTCAATACCCATTTTTTTGCGGCTCCGATCCCCCTTTTAGGATCTGTGGCAGAACTCATGGTATGCCTGGTTCCAAAGCTTACCAAAGCATTAATATGTGCCTTTAGTGAATCTGTATTAACTTGTGATACATATTTTACAATTTCTGGATCCTGACGAACAATTTGTTGAGCTTGAAATGCGATGGGAATGAGAGACAAAGTGAAAATTATTTTTTTCATAATATAGTATCAATTAATCTTTTGTAATATGTTTTAGATCAATAAAATTAGGAAAAAAGACGGCAAATAAATTCTTTTAATTACTACTTTCCTCAGTATTCTCTTATTTTTTTTGATACAATTTCAGTAATTTCGGAAAAAATAATCTTTACAGATGGATACCAGAAAAAATGTGTTAGAAAAAATGTCGGATCAGGAGCTTGAACAATATATAAAGCCAGACAGTAAATTTGTTCCACAAGCCATTCAATATGCTTATGAAATTTTACAATCCAGAGGAAGATCATTTACCCATGACGAGCAGGAACACATCAATACCATACTTTCTATAACTGAAGGAAATAAAACAATAACAATACATCCTAACTATACGAAAGCCTCCAATCTCATCTACTTATCGGGAGCTGCAGGAATTGCAAGCCTGATCTGGACATCGGAACAATTGAATTCAGGTCTGGCTATTGTTATTTCTATAGCCATAACTGCCTTTGTTTTCGGAATAGGATATATAATAGGAAAAGGAAATGAAGTAGCCAGGTATCTGTTTATCATTTTTTTTATCTTAGGTCTCATCGGAATTCCAACATTAGTAAACCATTTAAGCACCAATCCTGTTCTCGGAATAATAAACATTATCCAATTGATTCTCCAAACCTGGGTAGTGATACTTCTTTTAAAAAATTCCTAAAAATAAAAAAGTATAAACACTTTATACGGAAAACCAGAAACCTTAAGCAAATTCATAAAACAAAGAATTTTATTAATAAAAAATTTTTTAACTATTAAAATACAATGAAAACATTAATCTGGCAAGGAATTGCCTTCCAGTCACTTGAATATTTCAAACTGAAGGAAGAAAATGGGAATCATATTGCAAACTCAAGAATCATAGGCCGTTACCATGATTCAATCTACACTATAGATTATCATATTACTATTGATAAAGACTGGAATACTCTGGATTTCCTCATTGAATCTGAAATCAATACAGTAAAACATACGTTAAAAGGAAAAAAGATACAGGATGAATGGGAAATCAATAATAGTATAAATCCTGATTTAAAAGGCTTTATCTACATCGACATTTCATTGACACCCTTCACCAATACGCTACCCATCAATAACTTAAAACTTCCGGTAAACGGTTCACAGGAAATCAAAGTCATTTATATTGATGTTCTGAATAATATTATAAAACCTGTATCGCAACAATATACAAGAATTGCCCCTGATACTTATCACTATGACAATCTCCAGACTGATTTTAAAGCTGATATTCTGGTTGATGCAGATGGCCTGGTTGTCAGTTATCCTGAATTATTTGAAAAAATTGCAAAGCTTGCTTAACACTTTACAAGGGATATAAAAAAGATAGCGTGCGATCTCTTGGTGTATGCTTTTTATAATAAAAATTGTTTCGGCGCAGCCTTTGGCTGCGCCGAAACATAAAAAAAACGGTATCGAAGGGATACCGTTTTTTTATATAAAATTAGATGAATCAGAATTTAAGATCTCCATTCACTTCTCTCACTGCATTAGCAGCTTCAGCAAATTTCAATTGTTCTTCAGCAGTCAATGTTACGTTGATGATTTTCTCTACTCCGTTTGCTCCGATGATTGCAGGAACCCCTAAACAAATATCATTTTGACCATATTCTCCTTCAAGCATCAAAGAACAAGGAATCATTTTCTTCTGGTCGCATGCAATTGCCTGAACCATTACAGAAACTGCAGCACCCGGCGCATACCAGGCAGAAGTTCCTAATAGTTTTGTAAGGGTAGCCCCTCCTACTTTAGTTTCTTCGATTACGTATTTTTGTTGCTCTTCATCAAGGAATTCCGTTACAGGAACTCCGTTTCTTGTCGCTTTGCTTAATAATGGAAGCATTCCTGTATCACTGTGAGCAGCGATTACCATTCCGTCCACATCAGAAATTGGAGCTTCTAATGCTTCAGCTAATCTGTATTTGAACCTTGCAGAGTCTAATGCACCTCCCATCCCGATGATTTTGTGTTTAGGAAGACCTGAAGTTTTGTGAACAAGATAAGCCATAGTATCCATTGGGTTAGAAACCACGATAATGATTACTTCAGGAGAATGTTTCACTAAGTTTTCAGTAACTTCTTTTACGATACCTGCGTTGATACCAATCAACTCTTCTCTTGTCATTCCTGGTTTTCTTGGAATACCTGACGTGATTACCGCCACATGAGAGCCTGCAGTTTTGCTATAATCTCCTGTTGTTCCTGTAATTTTTGTATCAAATCCGTTAAGCGATGCAGTCTGCATCAAATCCATAGCTTTACCTTCAGCAAACCCTTCTTTAATGTCTACCAAAACTACTTCTGAACAGAAGTTCTTCATTGCGATGTATTCTGCACAGCTTGCTCCTACAGCGCCTGCACCTACTACAGTTACTTTCATATTGTTACTTTTTAAATTATTTTTTGTTAGTTAAGTTTAAATTTGAAATCCCCCAAATTTAACAATTCCTGAAAAAATGCGCAATTTTTCAGAAACTTAATTAGAATTAAACCAGATTAGTTGACGTTCAGCAAAAACATATACAGTTTTCGGGCTCCTGATAACACCTCATTGTAGTTTTCTTCAGTCACTTCAGTATCCAGAACCTCTTTAAAATTTTTCCACATAGGGCCGGTATTTTCCTCGTAACATCCGAAAAAATTGAAGGTAACTTCATCAAAACCTTCTGTTTTGGAAAGCTGTTTAGCAATCACATTCCCTCCCAAAGTAGATCCTTCGATGACATACATTGCTCCTAAAGCCTCATGTACATTATTAAATTCAAGATCATGGGAAACTGACTGACTTTTCAAAGACAGGCTTTCAAGGTCTTTTTCAATAAGAGCAAGCTTTTTTCTGTCATCAAGCTGTAACTTTTCGGCATATGTACCGGAAAGTCTGCTGAATATCTGGTCTTCACTGTGAAGAAGCATCAGGTAGTTGGTATGGATGATTTTTTTATAATCTTCCAGCGTGAAGGTCTTGTTAAAAATTTTTTCGGAATTAAAGAGTTTCTCCGCAGCATCGTGATAATCTGCTGTATTTTGTTTAAGATATTCTGATACCATAATAACGTTTTAAAAGTTTCTCAAATGTAAGGCTTTTTAAACGTTAAAATGAAAGAGGTACCTTCTTTATTACTTTCATAATCCACACTTCCCCCTATCCTTTTCATAACCCTGTGAACTATAGAAAGCCCTACTCCATTTCCCTTAAATTTCTTTGCATTATCCATCCTGTTGAAGATTTTAAACATTTTAGGCTTATCCTCTTCCGGAATTCCGATTCCGTTATCCGAAATTCTGTAGATAATGATCTGCCCTTCTTCAGTACCCTCAATTTCCACTTTAGGCTGTTCCCTGTGGGAAGAATATTTTACAGCATTGTTGATAATATTTAAAAATACCTGATGAAGCATGGTTTTATCAGCCAATACATCCGGACATTCTTTAATGATAATTTCACTTTTCGGATTGCCGTAGGTGATTTTTGCATTTTCAGAAATCTTTTGAATAGTAGTTGCCGTTCTTAGATTTTCGAGCTGCAATTCACTGTGCTTGGCACGGCTAAGCTGTAAAACATCCTGCATCATCTCTGCCATATTGTCGATTTCTTCAATAATTGCATTGATCTTTTTTTTGCTCTTCTCAGAGTCTTCGGCAAGATTTCCTAAAAGCATTTGAGCATTAAGTTTCATCACCGTTAACGGAGTACCCAGATCATGAGAAATGGTGTAAGAAAAACTATCCAGCTCTTCGTTCACTTTTTTGAGCTCATCATTTAGCCTTTTAATAGTAATATAATTCTTGTGCGATGTTTCCAGAATAAGGTCCCTCACTGCCTGTACTGCCTGAATATTTCTGGAATTCCATCTCTTTGAATGCCCTTTGATATTTTCTGTAAAAATATGGAACGATGTTCTTGGTGAGATCATCTGCCTGTCTTCTCCGTTTTGAGAAAACACCTCAACCTTTTTTTCCGGATTTCCCGCCCAGTTGATGTGTTCATCAAATTCTTTACGGAACCAGATCAGCATTTCCTTTTTTTCTCTTTCAATAAAATAAATAATAATTCCCGCAGCATTATCGGGCAGGTCCAGCTCTTCACCGTGGTGTTTAAGAAAACTACGGTTCACATAAACAGGACCTTCCGTATTTTCCAAGGCCCATTGGGCAATAGTATTAATAACCGGGGAAGCGGGTGTTATTCCTTCTGTTACAATATTTTCATCCGAAATAATAGCAAGACCGTTTGCCTCCGGTAAATTTTTAATCTCCGTCTTATTCTCTACCAAGGAATCAAATAAGTAATTATGCTTTAGGAAATTTGTCTTTAGTTGGGATAATTTCCCGTTGAGTTCCACACGATAATTTAACTCACTTTTAGATTTAAATGATGAAAAAGCATTCGCAGCCAAAGCTGTAAAAATCCCTGCCTGCACCCTGTCTTCAAGATCAATATGCTTAGGTTTTATGTTCTGGCAGGTTACCAGCCCCCAAAGATGATTATCAATAATAATTGAAACACTAAAACTGGAAGAAACTCCTAGATTCCGGAGGTATTGCCCATGCACAGGAGACATGGCCCTTGATGCAGCAAATGTAAGATCTATTTCTACTTTTGCTTTGCTTAGAATGGGAATCCTATCAGCATCAATATTACTGAATATTCTTTTCCTTTTTTTCAAATAAAGCTCCCTTGCTTGTTTAGGAATATCCGATTCAGGATAATGAAGCCCCAGAAAACTTTCCATATCTTCATTTTTCTTTTCGGCAATCACTTTTCCCGAACCATCCATCATAAACTTATACACCATCATACGATCATAGTTCACTACCTTTGAAAGGGTTTCCAGTAAATGGTTCCAAAGATCCTGTTCATTATCTATAGCATAAAAATTATCATATTTATTGGAAATTCTTTTATCGGGGTTGATCAAAACTTCTTCAAATTCCAGGAAGATATATTGTCCACTTTTAAAAACCGAGAAATGATATTCCTTGCCTCCAATAAAAATCTTGTCGAAATAAGTCTCATTTTCTCTTCTGGTAAATTTATTCAATGAAGTATAGATATCGGAATCTATGATAGTCTGAAAACTTTCGGGGAAGTCCGTAAGTTTTTTTGTCAAACAGCTCATCTGAACTCCTGATGGTAAATATATCCGATATATTCCTGCTAAAAAAAAGTAATGGAATGGGATTCCGCATCAATGCCAATCAAATAACCAAAACTCTGTATGTGGCCCGGAATATGGATAGGTTCTTCATGGCATTCTACAAAATTCATATATCTCTTCAGTATATTAATCAAAGATAACTCTTTTTTGAACAGCTTTCTATTTTATAAAATCAATTTTTAACATTTTTCTTACTTCTATTCTCCTGTCAATTATGGAATACAAAAGATAAAAATCGCGTTAAAACATTTTTTATTTTTAACTTATTTTAATACTGTTTTTCTAAAATATACAAAAAATTTCCCAATAATAGTGTTTTAACCATTTAACTATGATTCATAACATAAATTTAATATTATTGGTTTACATATCTATGTTATTCAAACCTTTTTTGCTAAATTTATATCATCAAATAACAGATATAATTGAAAATAAATTGAAATATTCACAATAATTTCAATATAATTTTACAATTCAAATAATACTACTATGAAAAAGTTCCCATTAATGTTTATTCCAGGATTATGGAAGCCATTACAAACCGGCGGCCGTGTTTCCTCAAAAGCTCACAAAATACCGTTTTCACCACCCGGTTTACAAAATTCCCGTCAACTTGTGGGAACACACTCATCTGCAGCATTCAGTCTTCAGGACTAAGCTAAAACACTCATTAAAAACAAAAGATATGGCCTTTTTTTCATTCAAAAAAGAAAAGCCTGATACTCTGCATTCTTATTTGCTGGTTATCAGCCCATGCACAGATACAGGACTCTATGCAAATCAAACCACAACCACCGGAAGACAATATAAAATATCCGCAGCTCCAGATCAAAGGGCTCTTCCAGGCACGTTACCTGGTAGGGATGAGTAAAGATGTTGATGTGAACGGTCTCCATCATTCTGATGGTTCAGGAACCGATAACAATTTCATGCTTAAATACATGCGGGTCCAGGTACGGGCACAGATCAGCAAACGTACGGAAGTTGTCGTTTTGGCTAATCTTGCAGATTTTAAAAATGACCCTAAAAGCAGGGTTCTTGAAAATGCTTACCTGAAATATACTTTCAGTCCCAAACTGGCTTTGACGGCAGGACAGTTCAGGCCCTGGTTCGGTATTGAGGAAACATATCCTATCGACATCATTAAATCTTTAGACTGGTCTAATCAGTATACGGAATTCGGGAAACTGGGCTGGACAAGTTTTCAGATCGGAATGTCTGCGACTGGACAGCTTCAGCTGGGTGAAATTCCTTTTCAATATGCGGTTTCTGTAGTCAACGGAAACGGAAAAAATCAGATTAATGATAATGACAATGGAAAGCAATACTCCACAAGGCTGGTTTTCGGTTTATCTAAGAAATATAATTTTAATGTCGGATTAAATGGAGGTATTGGCGAGGTTTTCAGTAAAAAGGTATATGCTCTGGGAATTGATCTAAGCTCATTGGTCAGATTTGATCCAAGATGGAGTCTGGATATGCAGCTGGAAGCCAAACAGGCTACTAATCATGTCCTGTACAATTCCATTGCTCCGGAGCTACGTCCTGATAATCCTGATCAGTATCTGATCCGGGGAGTTTATTTCCTTCCAAATATCAGGTATGAGATCAATCACAAAAACCTCAGCGCTTTCGAACTGTCTTGCCGGTATGAATACCTGGATACCAATTTCAGAATGAATTCAAATCCAAGGCAAACCATTACTCCCATGTTCGGACTGGAATTCCTGAAAAATTATGGGGCAAGAATTCAGTTGGGAGTGCAGTTTGACCGTTACAAACATCAGGTAGAAAACACATCACAATACAACAATAATCTATTCATCGTCCAGGTACAAAGTAGATTTTAACCGATAAATAGTTACTATCATGAAAGAAATTAATATCAAAAACGTTGCGATTACATTTGTCGTTGCATTAATCATCTGGTTCATTCCTGCACCGGAAGGAGTTGCCCAGAATGCATGGCACCTGTTCGCCATCTTTGCAGCAACCATTCTAGGAATTATTTTAAAGGCAGCTCCCATGGGCACCATGTGTATGATGGCCATAGGATTTACGGCGCTTACACAGGTTGTGGCTCCCGGAGATGCCGGAAAATCAATCACCAAAGCACTTTCCGGATTTGGAGATAAGGTGATCTGGTTGATCGGAATTTCATTCTTTATTGCCAGAGGATTTATTAAAACAGGATTAGGAAACCGCATTGCCTTTTTATTTATCAGGGTTTTCGGTAAAAGTTCATTGGGATTAGCCTACGGATTAGGACTTGCTGATGTTTGCCTGGCACCTGCTATTCCAAGTAATACCGCAAGAGGGGGAGGAATCATCTATCCTATTATGAAATCTATGGCTATCAGCTTTGATTCCGTTCCGGAAAAGCCTGAAACCCATAGAAAACTCGGTTCATTTTTAACTTTGAACAGCTATTATATGAACCTCATCGCTTCTTCCATGTTTCTTACAGGAACAGCGAGTAATCCCATGTGTCAGAAATTTGCTGCCAACCTTGGTATTGATATTACCTGGATGTCCTGGGCTGCAGCGGGATTTCTTCCGGGGCTGGTTGCATTCTTCGTCGTTCCTTTGGTTTTATACAAACTGTATCCGCCTGAATTGAAAAAAACAGGAGATGCTCCGAAAATGGCAGCTCAGAAATTAAAAGAAATGGGACCTATTTCCAGAAATGAATGGTTGATGCTTTTGGCTTTCTTCATTCTTTTATTCCTATGGATCTTTGGGGGAGCGCTTTCTATTGATGCCACCACTACAGCATTCATCGGATTAACTTTATTGCTATTAACCTCTGTGTTAACCTGGGAAGATGTAAAAGGTGAAAAAGGGGCCTGGGATACCATTGTCTGGTTTGCTGTTTTAGTAATGATGGCAAGCTCTCTGAATGAATTGGGCTTCATTGGCTGGTTCAGTAACCTTATTAAAGTTCAGATCGGAGGATTGAACTGGCAGGTGGCCTTCCCGGTTATTATTGTGGTCTATTTCTTCAGTCACTATATTTTCGCAAGTGCTACTGCTCACGTAGCGGCCATGTATGCAGCATTACTTGGGGTGGGAGTTTCTCTTGGGATACCGCCTATGTTATTAGCTATGATGCTCGGTTTCATGGGGTCAATCTATGGGGTGCTTACCCATTACGGCCATGGTCCTGCCCCGGTATTCTTCGGAAGCGGATACGTTGACCTGAAAGCCTGGTGGCTTCGGGGGCTTGAAATAGGAATTGTATTATTAATCATCTATATGGTTGTAGGAGGTCTATGGATGAAAGTTTTAGGATATTATTAATTATTAAATCAAATCTATGTTATCAACATTGTCAAGAAAAATGCTGATGTGCCTTACAGGGCTCTTTTTGGGATTCTTTTTGTTGATTCATTTCCTCGGAAATCTTCAACTTTTTCTTCCCCGGGATCAGGCTCATCTGCAATTCAATGCCTATTCGCATTTTTTATCAGGAAATATCATCATCAAAATAGTTTCTTATATTTTGTATGCCAGTATCATTCTTCATGCTGTAGATGGACTGGTGATTACCCTGAAAAATAAAAAATCCGGTGGCGTTTACCAGAATGACAAGCGCGGAAGAGCCAGCCAATGGGCTTCCAGGAATATGGGTATTCTTGGAACATTGATCCTGATCTTTCTGGTCATCCATTTCCAAAATTTCTGGTATATCTACAAATTTGGAAATCCACCCCTTGATGAAAATGGAAACAAGGACCTGTATATCCTTGTTGTAACGGTGTTTAAAGAATGGTGGTATGTGATTATTTATGTAATATCCATGGTTGCCCTATGTTATCACCTGATCCACGGGATACACAGTGCCGTAAGGACACTCGGGTTATACCATCCTAAATTTGTAAAGTGGTTCAAAACCGTAGGAATTGCTTATTCAATCATCATCAGCTTAGGTTTTGCCCTGATGCCTGTTTATGTATTTTTTACTTACCAATAAAAACCTCATTATGATTTTAGATTCAAAAATACCACAAGGCCCGTTGGAACAAAAATGGGATAACTATAAAAAGAAAGCTAAACTGGTCAATCCTGCCAACCGCAAAAAACTTGATATTATTGTAGTAGGAACAGGCCTGGCAGGAAGTTCTGCAGCAGCTTCATTGGGGGAAATGGGATATAACGTCAAATCGTTCTGCTTTCAGGACAGCCCCAGAAGAGCCCATTCTGTAGCGGCACAGGGAGGTGTAAACGCTGCCAAAAATTATAAAAATGATGGGGACAGTGTTTACCGTATGTTCGCAGACACCTTAAAAGGCGGAGATTTCCGTGCCCGTGAAGCCAATGTATACCGGATGGCAGAATGTTCTTTAAACCTCATCGATCAGGCCGTAGCGCAAGGCGTACCTTTTGGCCGGGAATATGGTGGCTATCTTAATAACCGGTCTTTCGGCGGAGTTCAGGTAAGCCGTACTTTCTATGCCAGAGGACAGACCGGACAACAATTGCTTCTGGGAGCCTATCAGGCTTTAATGAGACAGGTCGGAAAAGGTTCCGTACAGCTGTTTTCAAGACATGAAATGCTCGATTTAGTCACTATTGACGGCAAAGCAAGAGGAATTATCGTAAGAAATTTAGATACCGGAGAAATTGAAAGACATGCCGCCCATGCTGTCATATTAGCAACCGGAGGCTATGGAAAGATTTATTATCTGTCGACATTAGCCATGGGATGTAACGGCTCTGCGATATGGAGAGCTCATAAAAAAAGGAGCCTTAATGGCCTCTCCAAGCTGGATCCAGGTACACCCTACTTCCCTTCCGCAATCCGGAGATTATCAATCCAAATTAACATTGATGTCCGAATCATTGCGTAATGACGGAAGAATCTGGGTACCTGCGAAACAGGATGAAAACAGAGCCCCGAATGACATTCCGGAAAATGAAAGAGATTACTATCTGGAAAGAAGGTATCCTGCGTTCGGGAACTTAGCTCCCAGAGATATTTCATCCCGTGCAGCAAAAGAAAGAATAGATGCAGGCTACGGAACCGGCCCATTGAAAAATGCCGTGTATCTTGATTTTTCAAAGGCTATTAAGGAACAGGGAAAAGAAAAAATCAAAGAAAAATATGGAAATTTATTCGATATGTATCTCAAAATTACCGGATATGATGCGTATAAAGAACCGATGATGATCTCTCCTTCTGCCCATTTTTCTATGGGTGGACTCTGGGTAGATTATGAATTAATGACTACCATTCCGGGACTGTTTGCTTTAGGTGAAGCCAATTTTGCAGATCACGGAGCCAACAGGTTGGGAGCTAACTCTCTTTTACAGGCTTCTGTAGATGGGTATTTTATTGCCCCTTATACTATTGCCAATTATTTAGCAGATGAGATTCACACCGGAAAAATTTCCCCGGATACCCCTGAGTTTGAACAGGCTGAAAATGCGGTTAAAAAGCAGATTCAGGATTTAATGAATATCAAAGGAACCAAAACCGTTGATTATTTCCATAAAACATTAGGAAAGTTACTGTATGATTATTGCGGGCTGGCCAGAAATGAAAAAGGATTACAATATGCCATTCAGGAGATCAGAAAACTAAAACAGGAATTCCACAAAGACGTAAGGGTTTCCGGACAGGGCAATACAATGAATGCTGAACTGGAAAAAGCAGGCCGCGTTGCCGATTATTTTGAGATAGGTGAACTAATGTGCTATGATGCGCTAACCCGTAATGAATCCTGTGGTGCACATTTCCGGGAAGAATTTCAGACCCCCGATGGCGAGGCCATGAGAAATGATGCGGAATATCAATTCATCTCTGCATGGAAATGGACATGTGAAAATGGCGAACCTGAACTGATCAGGGAACCTTTAATCTTTGAAGAAATTCAGCCAACGGTAAGAAGTTATAAATAGAAAAACAAAAATTATGGATTTACATCTTAAAATATGGAGACAGAAAGATAGAAAAAGTGAAGGAAAGCTGGTGAATTACGACCTCAAAGGATTGAACCCTCACATGTCTTTTCTGGAAATGCTGGATACGTTGAATGAAAAACTGATCATTGAAGGTGATGAACCCGTAGAGTTTGATCACGACTGCCGCGAGGGAATCTGCGGACAGTGCGGAATGATGATCAACGGCATTGCCCATGGTCCTTTAAAGCATACAACAACCTGCCAGCTTCACCTCAGGTCTTTTAAAGATGGTGAAACTATTCTGATAGAGCCATTTAGAGCTGAAGCTTTCCCGGTAAAAAAAGATTTAAAGGTGGATCGTTCTGCTTTTGACAGGATTATATCTTCCGGAGGTTTTGTATCGGTAAATACCGGCCAGGCCCCTGATGCTACAGCCATTCCTGTTACTCATCAAACCGCAGAAGAAGCATTTGATTCCGCAGCCTGTATTGGTTGTGGCGCTTGTGTTGCCACCTGCAAAAACGGAAGTGCAGCTTTATTTACCTCTGCCAAAATCACCCATATGGCGCTCCTGCCTCAGGGAAAGGAAGAAAGAAGCAAACGTGTTCTGGACATGGTCGCCCAGATGGATGCCGAATTATTTGGCCACTGTTCCAATACCGAAGCCTGTGAAGTGGAATGTCCTCAGGGAATTTCCGTACTGAATATAGCCAGGATGAATTTTGAATACAACAGAGCCCTATTTTTCAATAAAAAAGGATAAGTAAAGGAAGAATGCTAAAAATGATGCTATGTGAAAGAGCGAATTTGCAAATGCAGGTTTGCTCTTTCTATTTTTATAATGAATTTTTATGGATCAGTCTCAAAAGCTGAGGAAAATATTGCTAAAATTTGTGAAATTTAATGTAATGCAAAGTTTTTAGCACATTGTCTTATATTTTCAAGGGCGCAAAAGATGGAATCAATTTCATTGATTCTTTCTAAGTAAATGCATATCCACTACATCTCCTAAAATATCACCAAGTTTTGTCCATGATCGATTTTTGTTAATCCATCATGGCCACTACTCTTGTCGGAGCTGCAGAACCACCCACAATCTTTAACGGAAATACACAGACTTTGAAGCCTGAAGGTGGCAGTGCCTTGAGATTGGTAAGCTGTTCTATATGCAGATATTCTTTTTCTATTCCTACGCGATGACCTTCCCAGAAATATTCAGGGTCATTCAGTTCTTTTGCTTTTTTAGCCATAAATTTCAAGGGAAGATCCCAACCCCACTGATCGATTCCCATTACTTTTACCCCTTGATCAATCAGCCATTCCGTAGCTTCACGGCTCATTCCGGTGCCCCTTTCTACAAAGTCTGAAGTTCCCATTAACTTGTCCCGATCAGTTCTGATTAAAACAATATTTCCTTCCTGAATAGTAATTCCGTTTTTGTGGAGATCTTTTTTAAGGTCATCTACTGTAATGGCGACAAAATCTTCCTTGTGGCTGCAATCTATGACAATACCATCTCCATAGCACCATTCTAATGGAATCTGATCGATCGTTTTCGCAGGTTTTCCTTCCACCAAAGGTCCGTAATGCCAAGGTGCATCAATATGAGTGGTGGCATGAAGTCCCATATTTTTAATCGTATCATCTGCCCATCCTGTCCAGTTTTTAGGAAAAAGCCTGAAAGGAAGATTCAAAGCCAAACGGATCAGCCAATGGGATTTCCTGTGAGGTTTATGTTTAATTTTCACTCTCATAAACCAAGGATCTCCTGCATTGTACTGAATAGGTTTGGATAAATCGATAATAGTTGTTTTCATAGGATCGGCTTTGGGAATAAAGATACAAATAATGCTCGTTTTGAATAAAGATTTCTGAGTTAGAAGAGGGAGGCTGGAAGTTATGGAAG
The DNA here is from genome assembly GCF_000738495.1 of Chryseobacterium sp. P1-3. Lineage (NCBI taxonomy): Bacteria > Pseudomonadati > Bacteroidota > Flavobacteriia > Flavobacteriales > Weeksellaceae > Chryseobacterium > Chryseobacterium sp. P1-3. Next base: position 300,874 of record NZ_JPEQ01000004.1, on the reverse strand, counting down.
TCATAAAGCATAGCTTTTTCTCTTTTTTAAATTTTAAATTGATAATGTGAATGATCAGTAATTATAATGGAAAATAACTTCCCTCTTCCAGCTTCCAGCTTCTGACCTTTTAAAATATTTTCGGAATCATAATTTTACCGGGATCATTTTCATCATAAAGTATCTCTATCCTGCCATATTTAGGTACTGAAGAAAGATTCAAAAGACTTACGATCTTTTTATATACGGCAATATGTTCCTTCCCTCTGAAATCTTTGAAACTGACCTGGATTTTAATTTCCGGCTGATCATTTACCATTAAGCCGGTTTGGCTTACACTAATGATTTCAGCCTCAGCATTTCTTCCGGAAAACAGAATTTGTTCTTCTTTTTTATTCTTAAAAAAACTTTCCTGCAATCAGCTGGAAAACCAATACATAAATAATTGTCATTACTCCACTGAAAATAATCGGATGCATGAAAGTAAGAAACCTCCAGCCAAAATCAAAAGATTCCCGCATGTAGAAATAATAGTATAATCCGATAATATAAGCAATTAATAATATGATAAAAGCTGTTCTTAATATCATCCCTGAAGTATTGAATCCTACTTTCTGATCATTTAAAATAAAATAGGGTTCCTGGGATACATCGGGGTTCAGCAACACCTTTACGGTATTACCAGCATCGAATCTTTTCTCCTGAGGCTTGGAATCGTGAAACATCATTTCATGCTCAATCATCGTATTTCTAAGATTGGGAAATGAAAGAACAATCTGAATGACATTCATATTGGTTTTGGGAATGTATTTCAGAAGCTGATAACGGATAACTTTTGCTTCCCTCGGGATTCCGTTTCTCAGAATAGAGTGAATGGTATTTTTCTGTTTAAAAGTTTTAATAAAAAGATTATTAACGAAAAACGCAAGAATATACAACCATATCAATAAAGAAAAACCGAGGTATCCATAGCTCACAGCCAATGAATTTCTCGGTTCTGTTGCAAGATCCTCCGTCATCATATAAATGAAAATCGGGAAGGGTACGCAGAAAAAGAAAAGGAAAATTCCCCAGAAAATGATCATAAATTTCATAACTCCTGTTTTGTAAACAGCAATAAAGTTATGATATTATTTATTAATTATGGGCTGGAAGATGGAAGCCGGAAGTTACTTTCCGTTATCATGACTGACCGTCAACAACCTTATTAATATTACCTAAAAGAAGATAAAAAAAATAAATAGCAGTCCTTATGGCCTTCATAACTTCCAGCCTCCTGCCTCCAACTCTCTAAAGCTCTTCAATTATACTTCTTTCTCGAAGTAAAGCCTGTAATATTTCCCTTTATCATCCTCTCCCATTTCAATTTTCTGCCGGTCTCCATGGATGTAAATATGGAAATTTTTATCTAATTTGATGATACTTTTAAAGTGTCTCTGAGTCTTTTTTACCGCAGCTTCACTAATTGGGAATTCTTCAGCAATATTCACCTGCATATCCTGTTCATAATCTGTTTTGAAATTCACAAAACTTTCAATTACATGCTCGTCACCCAATACTTCGTTAGCAAATTCATCCAGTTTAAATTCTTCTTTTTCTTTGAAGAAGTTAATTGATTTATTCAGGAAATCTGCCTGATCAGCCTTTGAAACCTCAAATTCCTGGGGAAGTTGCTTGGTGATGTAATCTTTATACACCATTAAAGCTTCCTGGGTATGGAAATATTCGTCGTCACGCTGTTTTACTTTTAAGAAATCTTCAAACCAGTAATACATATCCCCGTTTTTGTTGTTATCCACTACGGAAAGTACATATCCTGTTTCTTTATTATTGTTGTAGATTAATGCTGCCTTATCTATTTTAGACAAACCGATTCCCTGATCTTTTTCAATGTCAAAAGATTCCTCTGTAGGATTAATCTTAAGGAAGGATTCCCTTTTTTCAGTTTTGAAAATCCCGATTTTATCTACTTTATCCGGACGGTCACTTTCATCCTCAAAAAGTACAATAAACAACTCCCCACTCTGAACCCTGGGATTTTCAGCCGCTTCGAAAAGGTGTTTTGCGATATTTTCAGATTCCCATATAAATTTGGATTTATCATCAAAAATTTCAGATACAGCACTGTAAACCGGATTGTTCACCAGATAGGTATCACTATAAAAATGAAAAGTCTCTTCTGATTTGAATGATCCTAAAAAGTAATCCTCCAGCAGTTCTGCCATTCCTTCCTCCAGCTTCAATTCCTCCTGGGAAAGCGTTAAAGAATCTCCGTTGATCTTATTACCTACTCTGTGTACTATTATTTTTGAAAACATTTTCTGAATATTTGGACTGCAAAGATATTCATTCTATCCTTCCCATGAAACTGAATTTTTTTAAACTACAAATCGAAGATTCGACGAAGTCAAAAGACACAAAAGTTTTTATTTTCTTAAACACTTTCACCTTACAAGTTGAAAATAATACAGCTGAAAAGTTCACTAAGCTGATCAATAACTTAAGTGTTATAATTCTTTTGTGGTTCATCAAAAAGGTTCCTAATCTTTATGTTAAAATCTTATTGGGAGTTCCTTCAAAATAGACGCAAAGAAATATAATTCATTGTAAGTGAGCAAAGAATGGAAACAATGAATTGTTTCTTCTGAAGCATACCTTACTACCTCTTCATATTTCATATTCATTTTGATAAAATCCTTATCATTTTGAAATGCTTTTTCCAATTAAAACCATTATCAAAAAGTATAAAAATAATTGAATATCAATATATTAAACAACAATCAAATTCAAAGGTATACCATTGGCATCATCATTTTCAAAACATAAAAAAATGGACTTGAAGACATTGAACCGCATAGACAAATTAGGAAGATTAAAAAGCAGAGGTCCACAAACCCCAAAATGGCTGAAACCTTATCATCTTCTCTTTATCGCCTTTTTAATCATCTTCCTATTTGGAGCCTTCATCAAACTGTTGGAACAAAACCATATTTAATATACTATGAACTATTTACAAGCCGTACAGGAAATCACAGAAGTGGTTCCCGATTTTGAAAATGAAGTAAAAAACATTACAATTCAAAACTCGTACAGTATCATCCGGACTTTTACGGACCGTATTAAAAATATGATCCGCCAGAATGACAGGAATCTTCTGTTCAGAAGTTTACAAAAAATGGACAAAATTTATACTGACGGAGACCCTGTATTAAAGAATGCAATTGAAAATACTTTTATCTGTTCACTGGACAATTGTACCGTATTTTGCAGTAAAGAATACAGGAAAATGATTTTCAGCCATATTTCTGATAATCTCAGGAACACCTATTCAAGACAAATTTACAGTCATGGCATATAAACGTTTTGTTACATTTTTCACCCGTTTCATTACAAAGTGTTTAAATTAAACAAAATTAAAAATAACTCACAATCAATAGATTATGAAAACGAAAATCAGAAGAATTTCAGACTGGAAAACATGGAAAAACACGACTAACAGGCATAATACAGAGGTGTTACTTATTCATCTCGCCGTGATTGCCGGTGTATTTATTTTTGCAGCCTGTCTGTAAATTTTGGTATACATTTCGCTGCAATAAAAAGTGTTTGAAAAATTCTTAATTATGATGAAAGTACAAATGCAAACTATTAATCAAAAAATAGCTGTTGAATACTTAAAATTTTTCTATCCGCCACTTCGCAATGAAATCACGCAGCTGTCTGTTCAGGACAATTTTGCGGGTGTCATACAGGCTACCATTAATTATCTGAAAGACCTGCTGCAGGAATCCAAGATCAATATTATTGCCCATCATATCAAACTGATGGACTGGATCTACAGAAATGGGAATTCCTATGTAAGAACCGTGATTGAAAATCTCTTTGTAAGATCTTTTGAAAGTTTTAAAAAACATGCCAAGATCCAACATTGGAAACTTCTTTACCAGTATATGCCTGTAAGCTTTCAGATTATTTATAATGAACAGCAGAAACAGGATCAGATGTACTTTGGGAAATAATTTAAAAACAAAAGGCGAAAAGGTAATTAAATTTACCTTTCGCCTTTTTTACTTTTCCGCCTTTGCTGTATTACAGGCAGCTTTCACTTTATTCTATTTCACTATTACGTGCAAAACCCCTATTTTTGTAAAAAAGTACCGATGAAATACCCATTTTATGCTGCGTTGATATCACTGTCGCTGATCTCATGTGGAAATAATGACAATGTGATTGAAGATCCGAGACCGATTGAAAAAGAGGTGTACCAATTTTGATTTCAAAAGTTATGCAGTAAAGGAAACTATTCTTTATACAGGGACATCCGGGAGTAAGACTCTTCCTCAGGAATCTTTCTTGAGCAGTTACTGGAGTACCTATCAGCAACCGGCATGGAAGAGAATTGTTCTTGATCTTAAAAACAGCTCTATACAAATGATTGCCGGAAATTCTGCTGATGCGGTCTATAATATCAGAATCAGCAACGATTCCGTATTGATTAATGATAAAGCTTCGAAGAGTAGGTATATAGGTGATTTTAATAAAAAAGAGCTCCACTTTTACTTTAAAGAGAACATTGCAGTACATGAAACGTGAACCGAGAGATAACGGTAATGGCCTTACAGTTGTTCAGAACGTATCTTTCGGTATGACACAATATGACAATATGTTTGGAATCCTGTTTACCACTCCTTCTGAAATGATAAAATCGGGAGATCAGGTTTTATGGAGTAATATTGAATATTATTATAAAGCTTTATAATATAGCTTTACATAAGATTCAAAATTAAATTCTTGATATTCCATTCAAAAAAGGCTGTTTTTTTATTTAATATAATTTCATTTTCAAGAGCTTAATTTTAAATATAACAATTTCTCAAATTATAATAAAAAAGCAACGACTTATAAAATCGTTGCTTTCTTAATAAGATATTAATATCAAATAACAATCTTGTACATGTATACTTTGATCATGTGAATTGTAACAAGCTGCTCCATCTGAATAGCTAATACATCGAGTACACGAGTCTACAGCAACAGAGCCACCATTTGAACAAGATGCCCCACAAGACACCATACCTCCAAGCAATATTTTTTAATTGCCCTCAATCATCCTGCCGGAGAGGAGCTATTTATTATGGAAGGTGATGCTGCTATTGCCGGAGCCCGGCTTGAAAAAGGAGATTACTTGTATACTCCGCCAAATTTTAAGCATTCTGTAAAATCTGAGCACGGCTGTATCATTCTTTTTGTAGTACCGGAAGAAGTGGAAATTCTTTAAGACGATTATAAAACCACAGTAAAAGTTACTGTGGTTTTTATGACTTAGGTAACACCGGAGGGGGCATTTTGTATTTGTAACTGTTTAAGGTCTTTAAAAAGGCTACAATATCAAAAACTTCCTCATCCGTTAAATTAAGCCTTTCAATCATTGCAGATTTATGAGGAAACTTTGGATCGTTGATCTGGTGTCCTTCCGGTATTTCTTGACCCATTCCTGCATTATACATCATGATAACATTAGCCAGTTCAGGAAAAAGCCCGTTATGCATATACGGCTTGTTTCCAGACACTTCCCTGAGTGTCGGTGTTTTAAACCTTCCCACATCTTCATTTTTTTGGGTAACCAGATACCTGCCAAGGTCTTGATACTTTTTGCCGTAATGGGTAAGACCCAAATTGTGGAATTTCTGATCAGAGAAGTAGGGTGTGTTATGGCAATTTATGCAATTGGCCTTGGTACGGAACAAATGAAGGCCGTTCAATTCGGAGTCTGTCAAGGCATCTTTTTTCCCGGAAACCAGTTGATCAAATTGCGAGGGCGGACTTTTCAAAGAACGTTCAAAGGTGGCTATTGCTTTGGTAATCTTTTCTTCAGTCACTTCTTCGTTTCCGAAAGCTTTCACAAAAAAAGGTTTATATCCTTTAATATCCTTAATATTTTTCGTTGCCAATGACATGTGAAAATTCATCTCTACAGGATTTTCTATGGGTCCTTTTACCTGCTCTTCCAGTGTTGCAGCACGTCCGTCCCAGAAAAAAAGTTCTGGCATATCCAATATTGACTATAGTAGGAGCATTTCTGGTGCCGGTTTGCCGGCCATGGCCAAAAGAAACACGATTTCCGTCAGACCAGCCGGTTTCCGGATTATGGCAGCTGGCACAGGAAATCTTTCCGCTTCCGGACAATCTCGGATCAAAAAACAACATTTTTCCAAGCTCCATTTTATTTTCGGAATAAGGATTATCATCAGGAAATTTCATTTCAGGTAAAGGACCTATATCCTGAAAACCTTCTTTAGCTTCATTAAATAAGTGTGGTGCCGGCCATTTGGACGGGTCTCCACTGCTATATAAATCACGAAGTTCTTCCATTGTATATCCTGTAGGATCATTAGAAGTATAACTCAGTAAACATACGATTCCGGCAATAGCCAGAAGAGCCAGATATCTGTCTTTCATTTGTTTTTAACCTGCTTTTGCTGATCTTTCATAATCAGCTAAATTATGTTTTAATTATCAAAAATGATCTTATCCAGATTATCGCTTCCATTTAATACGCTTTACTCCCCGAAATGGTAAGGGCATGTTTAGTCTTTATCGAAGGGCAGCATCTCCCGTCATCTTCAGCATACTCCAGTTTTTCTACAATGATTTTTCCATTTTTGATAGTATCGAAGGCAAACAGGTAATCCGGTTCATATCCGGCGATCACCTTCACTTTATGTCCATCATTTTTATATAATGATAATCCCTGTCCTATCAGAGCATTTCCACCTTCAGGTGCAATATTCCAGTAAATCGCTACATCTTCTATCCCATCCCCGGTAAAATCCCCAACATGAGGATCCTGAAGATCAATGACTCCATCATAAGTCTTAAGAATTTTGGGTAAATAGGCATCAAATTGTTTCATTGCCAACTTTACAGCTTCTTCTTTAGAAATCCTGCCCTGGGAAGATTCTGATTCTCTTTCTTTGGATAAAGCTTTTTCTTCTTTCAGCTCATCTTTTTGATGTTCTTTGCTGCCAGAATTGTTACAACTCGCCAATACTGCCAGACCTATTATACCGATAACCTTTTTCATATATTTTGTATTTCCGAGGATAAAATTGAAGGGATAAATATACATCAATATGATAAAATCAGGCAATTAAAAAGCCGGTAAACATTGAGATTAAACGTTTTTTTATACAAAAAAGTGAGTAAAAATCAAGCTTATATAAACATCACATATATGAATTCTTAATTTTAAGCAAATTTTAAGTCCTTTTGAAAAAAAGAGTTTTGAATAATTTTAATTTTACACAAAATTATCCAATGAAAAAGCTCATCTTGCCTATTGCCCTGGCAAGCACTGTACCGGCATTTGGCCAACAGAAAACGGACACTCTTAAAACTCAGGAAAATGCCATTGAGGAAGTTACTATTATTGCTTCTACCCGAACTACGCAAAAGGCAGAAAATTCGCCGCAAAAAGTAGAAATATTAGGAAAAGAAGAAATGGCTGAGGAAAGCGGGATTAAACCTGCAGGTATCGGAAGTCTCATTGGTGATATCAGCGGAGTTCAGATCCAGCAAAGCAGTGCGGTATCAGGAAACTCTAATGTCAGGATCCAGGGTCTTGATGGTCGTTACACCCAGGTATTGCGCGACGGAATGCCTCTGTTTGACGGATTCAGCGGCGGATTAGGTTTACTGAACATTCCTCCTCTTGATTTACAGCAGATCGAATTAATAAAAGGATCAGCTTCCACATTATATGGTGGTGGGGCTATTGGTGGACTGGTTAACATGATTTCAAGAAAACCGGCTGCAAAACAGGAATTGACTGCTCTTGTCAACTACTCTACTCTTGATGAAAAAAATCTTAATTTCTTCGCTTCAAAAAGGCACCATTGGATCGGCTATACATTCTTTGGCGGTGTTACTCATCAAAATGCAAAGGATGTGGATAAAGACGGCTTTTCGGATGTACCACAGGTACGTTCCTTAGTAATTCATCCCAAACTGTTTTTTTATCCATCTGAAAACGCCGTTATCAGCCTGGGCTGGAGTGGAAGTTTTGATAAAAATGTAGGTGGTGATATGCAGGTTATTAAAGAAAATTCTGATAATATCCATCAATATTTTGAACAAAATAAGCTGCAAAGAAATACCTATGAAATATTGTACCAGCAAAAACTGAATGACGATTCTAAAATTGAGTTTAAAAACAGTTTAAGCAATTTCAACAGGAAGTTCAGCAGCAATGATAATTTTCTGAACGCTAAACAAAACAGCTATTTTTCAGAGCTTACTTACATCCGGCCTATGAAAAATATGAATTGGGTGCTGGGTGCTGATTTTCAGGGAAGCAAATTTGTTCCTCAAAACTTTATGTATTTCCAGGTTCCGCAATTTGAGAACAACAGTTTTGGGCTTTTTCTGCAGAATACGCTGAAATTTAATAAAATGACTGTAGAAACCGGACTTCGTAATGATTTCACCAACAATTACGGAAGCTTCTTTCTGCCAAGTATTGCAGCTATTTATCACTTTGACAGCCATTGGGCAGCAAGAGGAGGAATCGGGCTGGGATACAAAGTACCCAATGCTCTAGCACCACAAATGATAGATTATTCCCTGGAAAATATCCGTCCAATTGATATGAAAAATACCCGGGCTGAAAAATCTGTGGGCTACAATCTGGAATTTAATTATAAAAAGAAACTGGACAATGGGGATGCACTGTTTATCAATCAGGCCTTCTTTTTAACCTATATCAACCGTCCGGTTATAGGGCATACTGATCAGAATAACCAGGTTTTCTTTATCAACGAAGCTTCTCCCGTTGTATCGAAAGGATTTGATACCTATATCAAAGGAGATATTGATGAGTGGGAGTTTTATATAGGCTACACTTTCACGATGGCAAAATATACGTTTCTTCAGGATAACCAGTTCATTCCACTTACACCGAAACACAGATTTGCCATGACTACGATAAAGGAACTTGAAGACGGATGGAAAATTGGAGTGGAGGCTTCTTTTACAGGGCAGCAATACAGGATGGATTATACCAAAACACCTTCTTACCTGTTTATGGCAGCGATGGTTTCTAAAGAGATCGGAAATCATATTACTGTTGTTCTCAATTGTGAGAACCTTTTAGACTACAGACAAAGCCGTAAAGAAGCATTGTATACGGGAAATATCAGTAACCCTACCTTTAATCCGCTATGGGCTCCTATAGACGGAAGGGTGGTTAATCTTTCTTTAAAATGGAAATTGTAATCCAGGTTCTCAACAGACAAAACAGCAGAATACAAGTAGAAAAAGCTTATAGCTCCGGCAATTAAAAATACATTTCTATATCTAGTATATTATGTTGCAGGCCGTTTTTCTTTTTCAATCCTTACATCAATATTAATGGCCGGGCTTCCTGCCGTTATTTTTTCCCAATTGCTGTAAAAAGTTCTTTCAAAAACAGTTCTCAATAATGCCGCACTAAAGCCAAAATCACCTTTAAACCCACTCATAACCTGTACAGAGACATAAAAATCTTCTTTATCAACCCAAACAGAATAATTATTTAGGTCAAAAGTAAATGTCCCGTCTATAATTTTATCTTCCGTTATTTCTGTGGTAAGGTTTTCCAAAAGAATAGACTCTGCAGGTTGTTTATTTTTTATTAGAGTAAACATTGAAATTGAGAACTATAGGCTTATCGGTTTTAAACTTTGCTATATTAAGATGGATTTTCTCAATTTTCAACCTTTTTTTATTTGAAAATGGGATTGCAAATTCCCTATAAACTGCCTGATTAGAACCATTCGAGCTAAACCCGTAAAGCATTTTTTTTGCTTTTGATTTGACTCCAATATTTTTACTTTCAAAAGTTTTTGGGCTTATTTTTAATTCAGCAATTTCGTTGACTTTTTCTTTAAGAATAATAGTATGATTGTTTGAATTGATAAAATCTTTGACAATTTGTTCAAAAGAAAGATAACCTCCTAACTGAACGATTATTTTCTTAGATGTATCAATATTGGATAAGTCAATGCTGTAATTTCCATTTTCATCTGTAAGTGCTCCCCTGTTTTCATTTTCAATTCCAATTCTCGCATAAGGAATCACTTGATTATTTTCTTTAGAAATAATTTTTCCAGAAATAATCTGAGAATTTGCAAAACTGAATAGTAATAAAGAAAAAAAGATAAACTTTATTTTCATATGTATATTTTTATGCCCAATTCTCAAATATACTATTTATTATCAGTTTTCATTAGCCACCTTATAATTAAAAAAAATGCCTGAGCAATTATAAAAAGCCTTCTATGAACCTGGCAGACGACACCAATAAAAACATAAGGTCAGGATATCAAAAACAAAATCGCCTTAGATAGCTATCTAAGGCGATTTCTTATATATTTTATTAACTGTTGTTAGTCAATAATTACTTTACTTCTTCGAAGTCTGCATCCTGTACATCATCGGCACCTCCTGCATTGTTACCTCCAGGGTTCTGTGCTCCTGCTCCTTCAGCTTGCTGGCCTGCTGCATACAATTCTTCTGAAGCTGCCATCCATGCTGCATCTAAAGCTTCTGTTTTAGCTTTTACATCATCAGCATTCTTAGCTTCGAAAGCGGTTTTCAATTCTCCGTGAGCTGCTTCAATTGCTGCTTTTTTATCTGCAGAAAGTTTATCACCGAATTCTTTCAATTGTTTTTCAGTCTGGAAGATCAATCCGTCTGCTTTATTGAAGATTTCAACTTCTTCTTTTCTTTTGGCATCTGCTGCAGAGTTTTCCTGAGCTTCTTTTTTCATTCTTTCGATTTCTTCGTCAGAAAGACCTGAAGAAGCCTGGATTTTGATAGACTGCTCTTTACCGGTTCCTTTATCTTTAGCCGATACGCTCAGGATACCGTTAGCATCAATATCGAAGGTTACTTCAATCTGAGGAACTCCCCTTGGTGCCGGTGGAATATCTGTAAGATCGAATCTACCGATTTCTTTGTTGTCGTTGAACATTGGTCTTTCTCCTTGTCCTACCCTGATGCTTACAGCCGGCTGGTTGTCTGAAGCAGTAGAGAATACTTCAGATTTCTTAGTTGGGATTGTAGTGTTCGCTTCAATTAATTTAGTGAATACAGAACCCATAGTTTCAATACCTAAAGAAAGTGGGGTAACGTCAAGAAGTAATACATCTTTCACATCTCCTGTTAATACACCTCCCTGAATTGCAGCTCCTACTGCTACTACCTCATCAGGATTAACTCCTTTAGAAGGCTTTTTACCGAAGAATTTTTCTACTTCTTCCTGGATGATCGGGATTCTTGTAGAACCACCTACCAGAATTACCTCATCAATATCAGAAGTTGATAAGCCTGCATCCTGAAGAGCTTTTTTACAAGGCTCCATGGATCTTCTTACAAGATCAGCAGAAAGTTGCTCGAATTTAGCTTTGGTTAAGGTCTTTACTAAGTGTTTAGGACCTGTAGCTGTAGCCGTAATATAAGGTAAGTTGATTTCTGTCTGAGGAGAAGAAGATAATTCGATTTTTGCTTTTTCAGCTGCTTCTTTCAATCTTTGAAGAGCAATAGCATCTGCTTTTAAGTCTACTCCTTCTTCAGCTTTGAATTCATCTGCCATCCAGTTAATGATCACATCATCAAAATCATCACCTCCTAAGTGGGTATCACCGTTTGTAGACAATACTTCGAATACACCATCACCCAGATCAAGGATGGAAATATCAAAAGTACCACCCCCAAGGTCATACACTGCAATTTTTTTGATCTTTATGGTTTTTATCAAGACCATATGCCAATGCTGCAGCAGTAGGCTCATTGATAATTCTTTCTACTTTAAGTCCTGCAATTTCTCCAGCCTCTTTAGTAGCTTGTCTTTGTGCATCATTGAAGTAGGCAGGAACAGTAATTACCGCTCTTGTTACCTCCTGTCCAAGATAATCTTCAGCTGTTTTCTTCATTTTCTGAAGAATCATTGCAGAAATTTCCTGTGGTGTATATTCTCTATCGTCGATTTTTACTTTTACAGTATCATTAGGACCTTTTACAACTTCGTAAGGTACTCTTGCAATCTCACTTCCATCATCTTTAAAATGAGTACCGATAAATCTTTTGATTGAGTATACAGTTTTCTTTGGATTCGTTACAGCCTGTCTTTTTGCAGGATCACCTACTTTTCTCTCACCATCTTCTGTGAAAGCTACAATAGAAGGAGTTGTTCTTTTACCTTCTGCGTTAGGGATAACAACAGGGTCTTTTCCCTCCATCACAGCAACACAAGAGTTGGTTGTTCCTAAGTCAATTCCAATTATTTTACTCATAATATTTTATATTTTTTCTATTTTTAATTTATTTTACACTCTCAATTTCTCAATATCTATACCATTCAAAGATTTGTGACAAAATGACAGTACAAAAATAAAAACCCCTGTATAGCGAGGTTTTTGGAATTATAATCAGGAAAAAACTTCTTTTTTTGAAGACCGGATGTGTCAGTTTGTTTACAGATCCCGTATGCTTTATTTGCTTTCCTTTAAAACCTGTATCAGGAAATATCCTAAATCCCTGTCTACCGGAAATATTCTGCCCGTATTGAATACTATGGACGCTCCATTGCTGCCAAATCCTGCTCCATCCACGCCTAAGCCTGAAAAACTATAAAATTTATTAAACTGTTCAGGTTTCCATTTTACCCATATAGACATTCCCGTAATGCCTCCTTTGGTTATTTTTACTTCTTCATTTTCTTTCAATACCACTTTTACAAGCGCATTATTTTTCACTTCTCTCTTTTCTCCGTTTATTTTAAAATTTGAAGCACTGTTCTCTTTTGTAGAAGGATCCCCAAAAATATAAATCACATTTTTTTCAAGAGATCCGCTCACTTTATCTATTTCAGTTTCTTCAATAGAATAAGTATCCAATACAAGTTCAGAATCATTCTGCTGGCCTCCTTCTTTATAGCTGACAATATGATAGGCATTGGCCCCTTTCCTTTCTGCCTCTTCTGCAATGGCCGTAAACAAATGTCCGATATACGTATCCGGATAATAGGCTCTATATCGTCCTACAAAAGCTGACTGATATTCTTCCGTTTCCTTGAGCGGAATCATAAAGTCTTTCGGGCTAAGATTTTCTTTTTTACCTTTTTCTATAACCTCTACATATTGTCCGTATCCTGAAAATGATAATAATAATGTATATACTAGAATAATTTTTTTCATTTTATTTTTTTTAGATTCAGATCATTTTAATAAACATCTTACCGGGAAGCTTACCAGTCTGCCTTATATTGTTTCCAATTTTCAGGGATTTTTTCCGATTTCTGGTAGACATAGCAGACATATTCTGATGGAGGAATTAAAAAATTATCGTGAAGGATATACAATTTGTCACCTTCTACCTTAGCGCTATAGGTTCCTTTAAAAACACGACCGCCCTGATCAGCTTCCTGGGTATCAATTTTCAGTTTTCCATTTTTAAGATAAATGACGCCGCGCATCCCCGTTTTTTCCGGATCCGGTTCATCCATTTTAAAACTTAAAAATCTCATGCGTCCGTTATCATAAAATTGAATTCTCCGGTCTACATCCTTTCCGATATCTCTTATTTTACTGTAATTTTTATCAGCCATATAATAGTCTATTTTCTGATAAAAATAATCTGTATGAATATCGTTATATATTGACCGATCGAACCTTTTACTATTTTTATATTTTTTGGTCAATACTTTTCTGCCATCTTCCAGTTTTCTCGTCTGGGCACAGGCCTGGACAAAAATGACACAACATAGTAGTAAGAAACTGTTTTTTATCATGGTATAAGTTTTATCTATTAAAAATACAAAAAAAGCCCTGATTTTCAATCACATTCCAAAAACAGCCATATTACAACCATAGAAATATCCACGGTCTTTTAAAATTAATCAAAGTTTAATCTTATAAATAGGGATAGAAACTTTCTGAATTATTAATTTTGATAAAATATATACATTTAAGAATGTCATTACACTTTAATCCACGAGATATTACATGGCTGGCCTTTAATGAAAGGGTTTTACAGGAAGCCATGGATGAAAAAGTCCCTTTACATTTAAGAATACGCTTTCTCGGAATTTTTTCCAATAATCTGGATGAGTTTTTCAGGGTACGTGTTGCCGGATTAAAGCGTGCTATGGATTTTAAAGAAAAAGTAATCGCTGAGTCATTTTATCAGCCGCCTTCCAAAATCTTGCAGCGCATCAATGAAATTGTGATGAAACAACAGCTGAATTTCGATAAAACCTGGAAAAAAATCCAGGCTGAGATGGCTGACCATAAAGTATTCATTAAAAATTCCAGGAATTTATCAGCGAAGCAAAAAGACTTTGTCAGAAAATATTTTGATGAAGTAGTGGAATCCAATGTTATTCCTATTCTGCTTCATGAAAATACGCCAATGCCTTATTTAAGGGATAAAAGTCTTTATCTGGGTGTGGCCATGAGAAAAAAAGACTGGCAGTATTCCAGTAATTATGCCATTATTGAAATTCCTTCCCGCTTTGTAGGGAGGTTTGTATTACTTCCTACTGAAGATCCGGAGGAGAAAAATGTAATGCTGCTGGAAGATGTCATCACTTTTAATCTGCCACATATTTTCTCTTACTTCGGATATGATGATTTTGCAGCTAACGCTTTCAAGGTAACCAAAGATGCAGAGCTGGATCTGGACAATGATATCCGTACCAATTTTTGCCGAAAAAATAGAAAAAGGCCTTAAAAACCGGAGAAAAGGAAAACCGACCCGCTTTGTATTTGATAAAGATATGGATAAAGCTCTTCTGGAGCTTCTTATCAGAAAGCTGAACCTGACTAAAAAAAGACAGCATTATTCCGGGAGGGAAAATTCATAATTTCAAGCATTTTATGGATTTCCCGGAGGTTTTCGAAGCTTATGAAAGGCCTGTAGAAAGAACTTCTTTCACACACCAGGCATTTGAACATGGGGAAAGAGTGACTGACGTTATTTTAAAGGAGGATGTACTGCTGACCTTCCCCTATCACAAATACAATCCTGTAATTGATCTTCTCCGGGAAGCTGCCATGGATCCGGATGTAAAATCCATACAAATAACAGCGTACCGCCTGGCAAGTAATTCTAAAATCATTAATGCATTGATTTATGCCGCAAGAAATGGTAAAGAAGTTACTGTCATGCTGGAACTTCAGGCAAGATTTGATGAAGAATCCAACCTCGAGTGGAAAGAAATGCTGGAACCTGAAGGAATTACGGTATTGGTAGGCCTTCCCAACAAAAAAGTACATGCCAAGCTTTGTGTTATTAAAAAGAGGGCCCACAGCAAGACCATTCAATATGGATTTGTAAGCACCGGAAATTTCAACGAAAAGACAGCAAGAATATACGGGGATCATTTGCTACTGACTTCTGACCGTGGCATTATGGCAGACATCAATAAGGTATTCAATGTCCTGAAAAAACCAAAAGACGATTATCTTCCGGTGTTGAAAACATGCAAAAATTTATGGGTATGTCCTCAATTTATGCGTGAAAAAATTGTTCATCACATCGATAAAGAAATTGAAGAAGCCAAAGCCGGAAGAAAAGCGGAAATTATTGTCAAAGTAAATTCTTTAAGCGACAGGTCATTGATTGAAAAATTGTATGACGCTGCCAAAGCAGGAGTGGTCATCAAACTGATTGTAAGAGGAATTTATTGTGCTGTTAATCAAAAGGATTTTAAAGAAAAAATCAAAGCTATAAGTATTGTGGATGAATACCTGGAACACGCCAGAGTTATGTATTTCTATAATAAAGGATCTGAAGACATGTATATATCTTCCGCTGACTGGATGACCAGGAACCTTGATTACAGAATTGAAGCTGCCGCAAAAATTACCGATAAAAACCTTAAAAAAGAACTGAAAGACATTCTTGATATTCAGCTCAGAGATAATGTAAAGGCAAGAATTTTAGACAAAAAGCTGAGTAATGAATACATAAGAAATGATAAAAAAGAGTGTCGATCCCAAATAGAAACCTATATATATTTAAAAGCCAAAACCCACCGAAATGAAGATAGCAGCGATAGACATAGGAAGTAACGCAGCCCGGCTTCTTATTAATGAAGTAAAAATAAATAACAAAAAACCGGAATTCATTAAACTAAACCTTCTGAGAATCCCCCTGAGGCTGGGAATGGATGTTTTCACCATTGGGAAAATAGGAAGCGAAAGAGAAAAAATGGTGATCGATTCCATGAAAATATTCAGTGATCTGATGAAAATCTACAAGGTAGACCATTACAGAGCCTGTGCCACAAGTGCCATGCGGGATGCCATCAATGGAAATGACATCATTAAACAGGTTCAGGAGACTTCGGGGATCAATATAGAAATCATTTCCGGGGATGAAGAGGCTACTTTGATCTATGAAAACCATGTAGCAGAAGGACTTGACAAGGAATTTGCATACCTTTACATTGATGTGGGAGGCGGATCTACCGAACTTACTTTCTATGAGAACGGCAAAATGGTGTATGAAAAATCATTCAATATAGGAACCATCCGTTTACTGAATAACCTGGTTACAACGGATAACTGGCAAGAAATGAAAGATGAGGTCAAAAAGAATATTGTCAGTAAAAAGCCGATTGTAGCTATTGGTTCCGGAGGAAATATCAATAAGGTATTCTCTATGAGCAAAACCAAAGACGGAAAACCAATGACTCTTTCTCATCTTAAAAAAGTTTACAAAGAATTCAATGAGCTTTCAGTAGAAGAAAGAATGACCAAATACAGCCTCAGGGAGGATAGAGCTGATGTATTGGTGCATGCTCTGAGCATCTTCAATAATATCATGTCCTGGTCTGACATCAACAGGATCTTTGTTCCTAAAATTTCTGTAGCCGACGGCTTGATTCAGAATATCTACAGCCAGTTACAGCATAAAAAATAACTTTAATAATTCAAGCCCGGGCAAATCTTTGTCCGGGTTTTATTCTGCGAACAGATTGCGCTTACTCCCCCATTAACCCATCAGGAAGATAGGGTCAGTATTTGAGTTTTAGTAACAAGATCTTTTATCTTTTATCTTTTATCTTTTATCTTTTATCTTTTATCTTTTATCAAAAAAATTACAATAATTTAAAGTAAAAACTCTTCGCCGGTCGTCATACGAGTATCAAAATACAACTATGAACTCAATCAAAATAATGATTACAGGGGCCACGGGAATGGTGGGAGAAGGTGTTTTAATGGAATGCCTTGAGAATCCCGATGTCTCTGAAATTTTAAGTATAAGCAGAAGACCTTCCGGCAAGAACCATCCCAAACTTAAGGAATACCTTGTTCCTGACTTTGCATCTATCAATATCAATGATGAAAAGCTAAAAGGGTATGATGCCTGCTTTTTCTGTGCCGGAATCAGCAGTATAGGCATGAACGAAGAAGACTATACAAAAATTACCTATGATATGACCCTGCATGTAGCAAAAGCTATGCTGAACCAAAATCCCGGAATGGTTTTCAATTATATTTCCGGGGCAGGCACAGACAGTACGGAAAGTGGAAAAATGATGTGGGCCAGGGTTAAAGGCAGAACAGAGAATGCCTTAAAAAAGATGAATTTTAAGGGAGTCTACAATTTCCGACCCGGATTTATGAAACCTGTTGACGGTCAATTGAATATAAAATGGTTTTTCAAACCTTTTATTTATCTTTTTCCTATTTTTTTACCGTCAAAATTATTAACTTTACACGAAGTAGGTAGAGCTATGATCAATGCCACACAAAAAGGATATCCTACATCTACTTTAGAAATTAGAGACATTAAAAATTTAGCGATATGAGAGATATGGTAAAAAGAATTGTTCTGGTTATTTTTGTACTCTTGCTTCTGACTGCCGTTTCAGGATTTTTCTATATGCAGAAACATCCTCTGGAAGGGAATAAGTCCGGGAAGATTTTAAATTTTTCAGGTAAACATGCTCAATAATAAACTCAAACTTTTTTTATCTGTATCGTATTTTATTTTTTTTCTTAAAAAGAACCTGTTTTTTAAACATTTCTTAATTCCATTAAAATAGTTGTCAAACATAAGTTCATTTTTGTATTCATCTCGTTGAAATAAAAAATGATTAACAGCTACCGGCTAAAAAGGTCTGTCATCTGCCTAGATTTTGTAAACGGTACCGGACAGTATTTCAGCAACGACAAACATGGTCCTACTCTACAGATAGGACCTCCTTTATTCCTTATCAGACGGGAAACCACAGGAGATTCTTTTCTGCACGAATCTACCAATAAAAAAACAGGTATCCATAAATGAACACCTGTTTTAAAATATATCAGATATAATTTTTACTCTACATTGATGACTCTTTCAATTTCCGGGGCATGTTGCTTGATGGTATTTTCAACCCCCAACTTCAGGGTTGAAAAATTCAGTGAACATCCGGAACAGTTACCCAAAAGTTTTACAAAAACCTGATTATCTTTCACGTCAATAAGCTCTATATCACCTCCATCTTTATTCAAAAACGGCCTGATGCTTTCCAGAGCTTCCATTACTCTTGTTACTGTATCTTCGTGCGTTATATTTGTTTCCATATTTTTTCAGTTCAATTCGGTTTTTTTCAAAATTAATTGAAAATCTTTATTATTTTGCCTTTGGCGAGCATCCTGCCATCGTCGTAATTTTCACAGCTTCAGTAGGAGGCAGGTTTTTATTTCTTTCAACTAAGCTCTCCACCATTCTTCTGGCCGTTTCAGTATAGATTTCTTCAATCTTGGAACCTTCCTGCAATGCTGCCGGTCTTCCTACATCTCCTGCTTCCCTGATACTCTGGATCAAAGGAATCTCTCCCAGTACCGGAATTCCTAAATCTTCCGCCAGATATTGTGCGCCCTGATTCCCGAAGATATAATATTTATTTTCAGGGAGTTCTTCCGGAGTAAAATACGCCATATTTTCTATTAATCCAAGCACCGGAATATTAATGCTTTCCATCTGGAACATCGCGATACCTTTTCTTACATCTGCCAGGGCAACATGCTGAGGGGTACTTACAATCACCGCTCCTGTTACAGGAACTTCCTGAATAATAGACAAATGAATATCTCCCGTTCCCGGAGGAAGGTCTATTAATAAGAAATCCAATTCTCCCCAGGCTGCATCTCTGATCATCTGGTTCAAAGCTTTTGAAGCCATAGGACCTCTCCAGACTACCGCCTGATTGGCCCCGGAAAAATATCCTATTGAAAGCATTTTCACACCATAATTTTCGATAGGCTTCATTAAATTTTTCCCATTCACTTCTACAGAAATTGGTTTTTCTCCTTCTGTATCGAACATGGTAGGAACAGATGGTCCATAAATATCGGCATCCAATAATCCTACTTTAAAACCCATTTTAGCCAATGTCACTGCCATATTTGCAGAAACCGTAGATTTACCTACCCCTCCTTTTCCGGAAGCTATGGCAATAATATTCTGAATACCGGGAATTTGTTTCCCTTTAATCTGACTTTGCTGAATTTCGCTAGGTTCCGGAGAAACGATTTTAAGTTTTAAATGAACATTTTCTCCAAACTCACTGGCAAAAGCCTGTTTCATTGCTGCCTCCAGCTTTTTCTTTTCGTGCATAGCAGGCGAATGAGCTGTCATGTCAATATATACATCATTGCCCATGATCTGAAGATTATTCACCAAGTCGTCTACTTCTATTTCTTTAAGGAAATCCTGAACCTTTTCTTTCGTCAACATACTAAATATAAATTGTTCACAAATTTACGGATTTTTTTAATAATTTAGAATCAATAAAATCTATAACCTCAGGTGATAAATCAGATCATTAAAAAATTTTGTTTATCCTGTTTTTTCATCATGAGGAATCGCCCATCACCAAAACAAAATCTATGAAAACTACTGCTTACCCATCTAAATATGCATTGCCAAAAGAAATATTCACTGTAGGGAAGACCAGATTCAAATGGTATGATCTGGCTCAAGATCCTGCTGAAGTTTCTTCACAAGACATTCAAAATGCTAAAATGTGTATTGAAAACGCCAATGAAAACTTTCAGAATATTGAAGATCTTGGATTCGTCATTATGCATAGATGTGGTGAAAACTACCTTCTGTTAATCTGTACCTGGCGAAGTGAAAATGAATTATGGGAAAGTGTTTATTATGACGGAACCGGAAAATTCGAGATCTGGGACAGAAATAAAACCCACCTCCCTACGTACTGCGTTTGGGAAATGGGCATTGTTTACCATGAATCTCAGGCATGGAAAAAATACCTGGGAACTACAAGGCAGGAGAATCATAAGGTGGAATATCTTAATGACTTGTTTGAGGGTGAAGTGTAGAAGTAAGGAAGTCGGAAGTTATGTTCAACCTTTCAATTAACCAGATGACTATAAAAATGTTACATAATTTGCATTATATTTTTTAAACGCAAAGCTTTTTATTTAGATTATGTATTATTTGTAAGGGAGCTGAGACAACGACTTTGTCGCTGATGAAGCTATGTCGTCATGCGCTCGCTTGGAAAGAATCAATGAAATTGATTCCACTCTTTGCTTCCTCAAAATATTACAGTTATACTGTAAGATCTTTGCGTCAAATTTAATAAACATAATTATCATAAATTACCTTCCTCTGATTACTCTTATTAAGCGTTTACAATTAATCATGATTTCCATCTTTTCATATTAATTCGCTCTGTTCTTTTCATCAAAATTGACATTGCGATTCGTTCCTTTTACCTTTTTATTCCCGAATGAATAAGTTGCAGATACAGTAAGCCTTCTCGCATCGTAATAATTATTAAAATAGTGAGAGCCGGTAGTATAAAATATTTCCCCTTTACTTCTTGATTGCTTAAAGATATCCGACACAATGACATTAACCTGGAGATTTTTATCCATCAGACTCATCTTTACTCCTGCTGTAAAATTTCCTACAAAATCCCAACGAATATTTCCTGAATTAGAAGGTAGGCGGAACCAGTAATTGGCAATAAGCTGAACCGTTTTCTTTTCATTAAGTGAGATATTATTCTGAATGTCAAAATCATATCCATATCCTTTTTTAGAAGAAGCATCAGTAGTAAAAACTCTCATATCCATATAAGATAAATCTGCAGAGTAATTAGCTTCCCAACGTTTAAAAAAGGTGTCTGAATAATTTATGGTTGCACCTATACTGTTTTGATTGTAATAATTAAAAAAAGTACTTGTTCTGCTTTCTCCGGATAAACTAGCCAGCTGCCCAAAACCATCCAATGTTCTCTGGAAATACAATGTAGTGGATAATTTCCCTTTATACACATGGGAAAATTCAAAATTATGGTTGATAGAAGGCTGCAAAAAAGGATTCCCTGTAAAATAAGAGTTTACATTAATATACCAGCGATAAGGATTGATTGCACGAAATCCGGGCCTGTTGATCCTTTTGGAATAATTGAGGCTGAAAGTATTGCTTTCATCACTTTTGTACATCACATAAGCGATTGGGAAAAATTTCCCGTAGGAACTTTCCGATTGCTGTCCGGAAGTCAGGGAATTTCCGTTGACTGTAGAATATTCATAGCGAAGTCCTGCTTTTGCTGACCATTTTTCATTAAATGATTTTTCGAGACTGAAATAAGCAGCATAATTTTTTTCATTGTACTTAAACTCATTACTCTTCAAAGCATCGGTCACATAGTTTCCATTTTCAAGATTCTGATAAAAAATACTGGAATTATTATCAAAATTAGTAAACTTTACCCCCGCTTCAGTCTTTGCAAACTCATAAGGAAAGGTAAGATCTGCCTGTCCTGAATAAATTTTATAATCTACGACCGATGGTGATCGTACAATAAATTCATCTCCGGAATTTTCTATAGTTGCAAAATCAATAGTGGTCTTGGGAAGATTTGAAAAATAATTTCCTGTAATACTTAATTTATTATCCTGTTTTCCAAATGTAATGTCATAATAAGCACTGATGGTCTGCTGGATTGATTTTCCTCTGTGTTCTGCATCAGTAAACAAAGTATTGGTATACTGATCATGCTGAAAATAATCCGAAGTATTTTCAATATCCATATTGGAATGTCCGAATCCATAATCATAGATAAAACCTGCATTGGATTTCTTTCCTAACTGATAGTCAACGCTCAGATTCGCTCCAAGGCCGTCTCCAAAATCCCTTCTGTCATCATGACTTTTAAGTCCCTCTATTCCTGTCATCCTATAATTTTCAAAAGAATGCTTTTCATATTTACTTTGTCTTAATTTCAAAGAAGAACGCAGTTTTTCATTCTGATAATTGATGGTAGCACTATTAGAAAACCCGGAATAGGTCTGCTGCTGAAAACTGGTAGTAAGACTTCCGTTCCAACCCAAATTTTGATTTTTCTTCAGAATAATATTAATAAGGCCGCTGTTTCCCTGAGCCTCGTATTTTGAAGGTGGAGCAGTAATCACTTCAATTTTTTCAATATTTTCGGATCTTAAACTCTTGAGATAAGTAACAAGTTCTGTTGAGGAAAGGTTTAATACCCTGTCATTGATCATCACTGATACTCCACTTTTTCCTGCAATAGAAACTCCGGCATTTTCATCTACTTTCACTAATGGTGTTGTAGCAAGCGCATCTGCACCATCCATTCCCTGAGAAGCTACAGAATTGGAAACATTAAAAACCAGCCTGTCTGCCTTTCTTTCAATCAGTTTTTTTTCTGGCCGTGAGGGTTACTCCTTCAATTTGCTTTTCCTTTTTCTCTTCAATAAAAAAAATCCTGTTTCACGTCACCTTGTATAGCAATGTCCATAACAGAAACTTCAGTTCCGTCCTGTATCAGTTTAATATTATAATTCCCGTTCTCGGAAAGCTTCATTGAGTAATTTCCTTGTTCATCAGAAATGGCAGTCTGCTTTTTCTGATCCTTTACAGCGATCACTTCAACATAGGAAACAGCCTTCCCGGTTTGAGTAATTTTCCCTGTGATCGTTTGAGAAAAAAAGTGCTGCCGGTAACAGAATAACTGCTGAAAGTAAAATCTTCTTCATGTAGTTTGATAATCATAGTTTTATATAAGACAAGTGGTAAATGGTTTTTATTACAAGAAGAGCAAGGAAAATGGAGGCTGGAAGATGGGAGTTATTGAAGCCGACAGGCAAATAATATTTTTTTAACCAGATTTTACCAACCTTGCAATTAATTACAATCCACAGACTGTAAGCTATGCATAACCCAACACTACTTCCAGCCTCCCTCTCCCGGCTTCCAGTCCAATAAAGAAAAACTATATTTAAACTTATCAGTTAAATACAATCTACTCACTACCATTTCTCCATAACCCAACAGTACTTCCAGCTTCCTTCTTCCGGCTTCCAGCCTCACCATTTCAATTTCACACCCTTTCATTTCCTATTTGGTACTGTACTTGATTTACTCATCCATTATAATATAAAACATGAAAAAAGGACTGCTTGCATTGTCTTTACTGCTTATCCAGATTCTGAATGCTCAACATCATTCTCAACCTGCGGATTCTTTGAAAGGAACCGAAATTCTGACACCTACTTCTCAGGAGGCCGTTGCTTCCCCAATCATTAAAGCAGACAGAATTTTTGATTTTTCTACCAAAGTTGAGATCACTTCACAGAACCCAGGTGACAAAATCTATTATATGACTTTGGATGCAGGTGATGTCAATAAAAAAAAAGAAATTTACAGCCTACAAGAAGCCTTTCATCATTAGCAGAACGACACAGATTCAAGCTTATACAGAAAGGAAAAGAAAAAAAAGCTCAATAGCAACAGCTAATTTCAACAGAAGACCCAATTATTGGGAGATCACTACCCTTTCAAAAGTTACTCCTCAATATGCAGCTACCGGAAAATTTGCATTAATCGACGGAATAAGAGGTGATTTAGATTGGAAAAAAGGAGAATGGCAGGGATATCTGGGGCAGAATTTTGAAGCGGTAATTGACTTTCAGTCCCCTTTGCAAATCACTCAAATTACGTCTACTTATCTTCAGGATAGCAAAGCCTTGATCCTGATGCCTAAAAAAGTGGAATATTATGCTTCTATGAACGGAAAAGATTTCTTTCTATTAGATAAAATCGACAATAATCTTGATCCTAAAGATGAAAAAGTACAGACCAAGGATTTTACCACTGAAATTCTTCCTACCGAAGCAAGGTATCTTAAAGTAAAGGCTTATTATTTCGGAAAACATCCGGGATGGCATCAGAAAACCGGTGGTGAAACCTTTATTTTTGTGGATGAAATTTCTGTCAGATAAAAAGTAAATCATTGATTATAAAAAAAATTCGCAAAGGAACTTCGCTCAGCAAAAATACTATCATAGCTGAGTAAAACGCCTTTGCGAACAAAGAATATTAGTACAATAAAATTTCTTAAATCATTCTTTCTGCCCATTGCAGGACTTCCGGAAGTTCTTTATCTGAAAATTCGATATGGATCACTCTTCTTTTCTTTCCATTGGTTGTTCTGTTTGAACCATGTAATGTAAGAGGTTTCATAAGCATTACCCCTCCTTTTTCTACTTTACAGATTTCTTCAGTCTCTACCGTCCAGTCTATTGTTTCGGGTCTGTAAATTCCTTTAGCATGAGATTCGGGAACCACTTTTAAAGCTCCGTTATTTTCATCTGTCTCATCCAGATGGATTCTGATCGTATAGATGTTTTCTAAAATATCTAATGGCGGTTGTACAGCAAATTGATTCTGCTTCGTAGTCCAGGGGCCAAAACCGGATAATTCAAATTTTTTATCTACAGAAATCGTCAGATCCTGATGATAGGCAACATACCAGTTAGAGGTTTCCGGCTTATCAAAATAGATACTTTTTACTACAAAATACCGGTCACCAAAGATCTCTGTAATGATTGTTTTAATATTATCATTGAAGATGAGGTTTTTAATTTCCGGAACTTCTTTTAAAAACTGTCTGATTGCAAATAGATCTTCAGACTTCCTGAAATTTTCTTTTGAAGTATCGATGTTATCCAGAACATGGATAATCTGAGCAACTTCTTCCTCAGAAAACACTGCATTAATAACTGAAAAGCCATATTTTTCAATATGGCTTTTGTATGATGATAAGTCTGTTAAACTCATAAATTTTAAACTTTATCTAAAGGTTCGGTTAACTGTCCTTCCCATTTGGAAACGGCAGAAGTTGCCAATGTATTTCCCAACACGTTGGTCATACTTCTTCCCATATCGCAGAAATGGTCAATCGGTAAAATCAGGGCAATTCCTTCCGGTGGAATTCCGAACATGGAACATGTGGCTACAATGATTACCAGTGATGCTCTCGGAACTCCTGCAATTCCTTTTGAGGTAAGCATTAACACCAGAAGCATGGTGATCTGCTGCCCAAGGGTCATTTCAATTCCATAGATCTGAGCTATAAAGATCGAAGCAAACGTCATATACATCATACTTCCATCCAGGTTAAAGGAATATCCCAAAGGCAGAATAAATGATACTACCCTGCTGTTACATCCGAATTTTTCTAGCTCTTCCACCAATTTCGGGAATACGGCTTCTGAGCTGGTGGTAGAGAAAGCGATCAATAAAGGCTCTTTGATTCTCTTTAACAGATCAAAAAGACGGTTTCCTAAAATAAAATATCCTACTATTAAAAGAACCACCCAGAGTACTCCTATGGCAAAGAAAAAATCTCTTAAATAAATGGCATAGACTTTAAAGATTTCAAAACCATTGGTCGCCACCACGGCTGCAATAGCTCCCAATACCCCAAATGGGGCAAACCACATGATGTATCCCACCATTTTAAGAATAGCATGGGCGATAATATCAAAAAGTTTTACCACAGGCTGGGCATATTCTTCTCCTAAATTGGCTAATGCTACACCGAACATAATGGCAAATACGACAATTTGCAGTACCTCATTGGTTGCAAAGGCTTCAAATAAACTTTTTGGAATCATATGCTTTACAAAGTCTTCCAGGGAAAAACTTTTACTGCTTTTAAGCAATTCATCAGCTGAGGCAACATCCTGAATCGGTAATTTGGTAACATGCCCCGGTTCCAGCCAGTTCACAAGGATCAACCCGATAAAAAGGGAAATCAAAGAAGCTGAAATAAACCAAAGCATCGCTTTTGTACCCACTCTTCCGATCATTTTGATATCACTCATTTTGGCAATTCCCACCACCAAAGTAGTAAAAACCAAAGGGGCAATAATCATCTGTACCAATCTGATGAAAACAGTTCCCAGCAATTTTATATTCTTGGAGAAGGGTTCGGCACTTTCCGGATATTTCACGTGTACAATCCCTCCGATTCCTACTCCCAGGATAAGAGCAATGATAATTGCTATAAAAAGTTTATTTTGTCCTTTCATATATATAGTTCAATTTGCGCAAATATAATGGTTTTTCAATTGGCAGGAGATTTTCCTTCAAATCAGATGAATAGTATATTAAGTTTCTGAAACATAAAAATTAAATCCCTGGTTTAGAAAATATTGTAAAAAAATTAAGAAACATTTATTGAATTTTTATTCCTTTGGTACAAATTTTATTATTACATTTGATTGTATAACAACATTAATAAATATACAATATGAAAAAAACTATCGCAATGGCTGCATTAGCTGTAGCTGTATCTTTCGGGGCAGTTTCTTGTAAAAAGAAAGTTTCTGATGCCGATCTTCAGACTCAGGCTACAACTGTAGTAACTTCTAATCCCAATGCTTCTGTTGAAGTAAAAGAAGGTGTAGCACACTTAAGCGGAACTTTCGCAGATCAACAGTCTAAGGATGCGATGATTGCTAAATTAAAAGCGATCAACGGAGTAAAAGATGTAATGGATATGTCGACTATTGCTGCAGCTCCTGCCCCAGTTGAGACTACTTCTGCTGTAGATCCTGCAGTTCAGAAAAAAAGTTCAGGATGCTGTAAAAGATTTCCCTTCTGTAAAAGTAGAAGTAGTAAACGGACAGCTTACGCTTACAGGAAATGTTTCAGGTCAGCAGGCCAGAAAAATCAAAGAATCTGTAGATGCTTTGAAAATCGGGAAGTATAACAATAACCTAATTGTAAAATAATTTAAAATGAGCGAATTACAAGATAAATATTCAAGTGTGGTTTCTGCAGCACAATCTGCAGGAATTTCAAATCTTCAGGTTCAGGAGCAGGACGGAATTCTTTACGTTTCCGGAAATGCTTCCAATACTGCGGCTAAAGATGCTGTATGGAATGCTTTAGGAGCTATCGATTCTACGTATTCTGCTTCAGATATCAACATTGATGTACAGGTAGCAGGTCTTGCTTCAGGAGCTTCTTTAACAGTAGCTACTGATGAGTCTAACCTGAATATCAGACAAGAGCCTTCCACTGAAGCTGCCGTTGTAGGTAAAGCAGCAAAAGGGTCTTCTGTAACCTTAATTGAACAGACATCTGATGACTGGTGGAAAGTAAAAACTGCTGACGGTCAGGAAGGGTACGCTTATTCAAGATATTTGAGAGCATAATTCAATAAAAAAGCATTTTTTTTTAAAATATTTTTATAGAAACATCCCTATTTGGGGATGTTTTTTATATTTTTAGCCTTTTGAAAAAAGATTCAATGAAGAAATTCTTAGCACTCCTGGTATTGCTTTTCAATGTCCTGATCATACATGCTCAAAAATTATATATCGACGGAAAAGTTTCTGACTTTGAAAAAAAGCCAGTAGAAAATGCTACGGTATATCTGCTGAAGGAGAAAGATTCATCTATTATCAACTATACTGCAACCAATAAAGAAGGCAAATTTTCGCTAAAAATTGATGAAGTAAAGGAACCTTCCATTCTTAAAATTGATGCTGAAAAATTATCTTCCTACTCTAAAAAATTTGAAAAGATCAGCCAGCAATTGTCTTTAGGAGATATTGAACTGGATAAAAAAAACAGGGTGACTACTATTGATGAAGTAAAAATCACCGTATCACCGGTAAAAATAAAGAAAGACACCATAGAATTTAATGCCTCGTCCATTAAGGTACGTCCTGACAGCAAAATTGAAGAGCTTCTGAAACAGATCCCGGGTGTGGAAATCAACAATGACGGGAAAATAACCGTCAATGGAAAAGATGTGGACCAGATTATGATCAACGGCAAACCATTCTTTGACAAAGACGGGAAAATTGCTTTACAAAATCTTCCTGCAGATATTATCAAAAATATTCAGTTTACAACAACCAAAACAAAGGAAGAAGAACTTAGCGGAAAAACTCCAAAATCTCAAAAAACCACCATTAATTTCAATATTGATGAAAAGAAAAACAAGGGATTGCTTTCAAGACTTACTGTTGGCTATGGTTCAGATAAACGTTATGAAGCCAGCGGACTGGTCAGCTATTTCAAGGGAGATACCAAAATAAGCCTTCTGGCTTCTTCCAATAATATCAACTCACAGGGTTTTTCCCGGGATGAAGTTTTTGACAGTATGGGAAGCGGCAGGAATTCATGGATGATGCAGGGAGGCTCATCTTCCGGCGGGGGTCAGGGAGGTACAAAAGGAATACAAACCTCTACTACCGTAGGTTTGAACTACAGTGATAAATTAGGGAAAGATGCCGATCTTGATTCCTTCAGCCTGATGTTTTCCGATTCCGATTCGGAAACACAATCAAAGGTCTCAAGAACGACCCTTCTTCCTGAATATTCTCTTCAGACCAGATCTGAAAATAATGGAAAAAGTGAATCCAAACAATATAATTTTGATACTTCAGCAAGGGTTAAGCTGGATTCTTTAACCAATATTTATGTTTCCCCGAGATTTACCAAATCAAGCAGTTTTAACAGTAATATTTCACAGTCTTCTACATTAAGAGACAACATTCTTGTAAACGAGAGCAGTTCCTACTCAAATAATCAGTCGGAAAACAATTCATTTACTCCTTCTATTTATTTTACCCGAAGATTCAGGAAGAAAGGCCGTGTTGTTTCTGCCAATATCAACAGTTCTATTGCTGAGTCTCAAAGGAATAATTTAAATCAATCCCAGAATACATTTTATCAGAATTCAGGAAATACGATGGATAACCGGGACCAGTTGACGAAAAATAAAAGCCAGAATAATAATTTCAATTTCAGTGCAGATTACACAGAGCCTGTTTCTGATTCAGCGACCATAAGTCTTCAATTAAAGTACGGAACGCGATCATCCCATGATTTGAGAGATGTTAATGATTTTGATGATGCAACGGGCCAATACTCAAAGTATAACCAGCTGCTTTCGAATAACATGAAACAAAGGATAAATCAGGTTACTCCTGAACTTACCTTCCAGGTCAGCAAAACAAAATTTAATTTCTGGGCTTCCATGAATCTGGATATTACAGATATGAAAGTAAATTCCATTTTCAACGGACAGCAATATAATCTTCAGAAAAATTTTGCCTTACCCGGATATAACATCAATATTTACTATCAGCTGGCAGAAGGTAAAAATATAAGCCTGTATAATTATTCCAATTTTACAATCCCCGGCGCGGAACAATTAACACCTTATAAGGATGAATCTAATCCGTTGATCACCTATACTGGAAATCCGGATTTGAAAAATACGTGGACCAACAGTATGTATTTGTATTTCAACAATTTCAATAAAATCAAAAATATCAATTATTATATCAATATTGGTTTTACTTATCGAAATAATGATATTATCAACTATACCAAATATGACGACGCCGGAAAGCAGATTGTTACCTATGACAATGTAAGTGGAAATAAAAAATTTCAATGCCGGTGGTGGTTTCAGCAAAACTTTTAAATGGAAACAAAATAAACTGACCATTAGCCCGAGATTCAATATGACGTATGCTTACAATAATGGTTTTATCAACGGACAGTCATTCACAAGCAACTCCTATAATCTTAACCCCGGATTAAATCTTATTTATGAAATCAGGGATAAAATGACCATTAAACCGTCGTACCGCCTTGGATACAGCTTTTCCAATTATACCAACTATAGTATTGACAAGATCAATACGGCAAACCAGTCGTTAAAGCTTGAATTAACCAATTACCTGTTCCAAAGCAGGTTTGTATTAGGTAATGATTTTGAATACAATACCAGCTCCAATATTGCTCCCGGTTTCAAAAAGGATTTTTATTTCTGGAATACCAGTCTGGGCTATTCTTTCTTCAAAAAACAATTTACTGCAAAGGTGAAAATTTATGATGTACTGAATCAAAACCAGAGTGTAAGAAGAACAATTACAGACTCCTATTTTGAAGACCGTGAAGATCTCATCCTGAGACGGTATATTATGTTTTCACTTAGCATGAAGCTGAATAAATTTGCCGGCAAAAAAATGTAAACACCATACTTTTATATATTTTTCAGATATGGCCGGGAATTTCCCCGGCTATTTTACTAATCATTCTAGGCAAATGTTTTTTTAACCACAAAAGATTTAAACACTTAAGTTATTTTTAAGTTACTCTAACTATTTGATAAGTATACAAAAGTTCTCTGAAAACCTGAACTTTTTTAGCCAAATAAGTTGCTAAACTATGTTTATCCGATAGAAATTCAATCATATTCTCTTTTTAAAAGAAGATTCATATGGTAAACTACGAAAAGAGTATTTTTATTTTTAAATTAGCCGTAAATTTTATTTATGAAAACCCAAATTTCAGTTTTATTTATTCTATTTTTCTTTTTCGGGAGAGCCCAAAATACCGAGCAAAAGGATAATTTTGTTAAAGATAATTTTACTAAAAAAGAATTTTATATCCCAATGCGGGATGGCGTTAAGCTTTTCACAGCAGTTTATATTCCAAAAGATATTTCCAATAAAAATAAATATCCTTTCCTGATGCAGAGAACCTGCTACAGCATTGCTCCTTATGGTGAAAATGAATATAAGACGAAAATAGGACCTAACCCCTATCTGATGAAGGACAAATATATTTTTGTATATCAGGATGTACGGGGAAGGTATATGAGTGAAGGAACTTTTACCAATATGACCCCGCAGGTGGAGCACAAAACAAAAAAAGATGTGGATGAAAGTACTGATACTTATGACACCATCGAATGGTTATTGAAAAACATCAAAGATAACAATGGTAAGGTAGGCCAGTTTGGTACTTCTTATCCTGGTTTTTATACTGCTGTAGGAACATTGGCACAGCATCCTGCACTTGTCGCCTCTTCTCCCCAGGCCCCCATTTCTGATTTCTGGAATGATGATTTTCTGCACAATGGAAGATTTATGCTGGGGTATTTCAGAACATTTCCTGTTTTTGGCGTTCAAAAAACCAAACCGGAAAACAAAGCGTGGTATATGGATTCTTTCATTAAACAAACTTCTGAAGACGGTTTGAAGTTCTACAGGGAGCTTGGTACCTTAAAGGATGGCTATGAAAAATATTACAAAAATAATTTCTTTATGACGGAAATTATGAATCATACTAACTATGATGAATTCTGGCAAAAAAGAGGCCTTCTTCCACATCTTAAAAATATTAATCATGCTGTAATGACTGTAGGAGGCTGGTTTGATGCTGAAGACCTTTCCGGCCCTTTAAATATTTATAAAACGATTGAAAAAACCAGCCCTAAAGCAAAAAAATACTATTGTAATGGGCCCTTTCTCTCATGGCGGATGGTCTCAGGAACAAGGGAAACATTTCCACAGTGAGACGTATTTCGGAGACAGTATCGCGACCTATTATCAGAAAAACGTAGAAACAAAGTTCTTTACCCATTATCTGAAGGGAAACACCAAAGAAGATGCCGGGCTTCCTGAAGCTTTGATGTATGATACCGGAGCTAAAGTATGGAAAGAATTTGCTTCTTATCCTCCTAAAAATACTCAGAAAATCAATTTTTATTTATCGGATAAAACATTAAAAAAGACTGCGGGGCAAGGGTATTCCGAATATTACAGTGATCCCGGAAATCCGGTTCTGAGTTCGGATCATCTTAAAGATTTTAATGGTTTCACTCCCAGAAACTATATGTCAGAAGATCAGCGTTTTGCTGTGGGAAGACCTGATGTATTAACATTTACCACGGATGTTCTGACAGAAGACATTACGTTTGCCGGAGAAATCATGGCAAAACTGAATATCGCATCCTCTTCTACCGATGCTGACTTCGCCGTGAAGCTTATTGATGTTTACCCTGAAGATTTTAAACCTATTGAAAAGAAAGAAGGTGTTATTTACGGAAATTATCATCAGATGGTAAGAAGTGAAATTATGCCTGCCAGATTCAGAAATACCAGAGAGAAAGGAGAAGCACTAATTCCTGACCAGAAAACAGCAGTAAACTTCAGGCTACAGGATGTAGTTCATACTTTCAAAAAAGGACATAAAATCCAGATCCAGATCAGCAGCACATGGTTCCCGTTATTTGCTGTTAACCCACAAAAGTTTTTGGAAAATCCAAATTTCGCTTCCAAGGAAGATTATACTAAAGCATTTATTAAAGTGTATGGTGACAGTTCTATTGAAGCTGATATCTTAAAATAAATTGAAAAGCTGTTCAAAAGAACAGCTTTTTTGTTTTTATCTCTCGTTGATTTAACAGGTAACGCAGCCTTGTCAATGTTTTTATTTATACTCTCGCGGATTGAGCAGATTTTGCAGATGATTGCGTTAAACATCTGCGTGATTTGTGTAATCTGCGAGAATTTTTATTCTTTAAATAAAGAAGAGTATTTCCCGCAGATGGCATAGATTTTCACAGGTGACTGCGTTAGAATCTGCGTGATTTGCATAATCTGCGAGAGTCTTTATTCTTCAATTGTTCTGAAAGTAAGGTTCACTCTTGGAGTTTTCACTTTGGTTGTTGGTGGAAGTCTGTGAAGCCAGTTGTCCTGGGTTGTTCCTTTCATAATCAGTAAGCTTCCATTTTCCAGGAATATTTCTACTTTTTCTTTAGTCTGCTTATGTTTGAATAAAAATTTTCTTTCTGCTCCAAAGGAGAGAGAAGCAATGGCGCCGTGCTTTTTCAGATCAGTTTCTCCATCACTGTGATAAGCCATTCCCTCACTTCCATCGTGGTATAAATTAAGCAGGCAGGAGTTGTAAGTTTCACCTGAAACTTCTTCACATTTTTTCTTTAATTCCAATAATTCCGGAGTCCATAATTTTGCATACTTTGTCCGTTTTGAATACGTATATTCAAATGGCTTTTCTCCGAACCAGGCTACCTTTCTCCTGGTCAGTATTAATTTT
This sequence comes from Chryseobacterium sp. P1-3, assembly GCF_000738495.1. Lineage (NCBI taxonomy): Bacteria > Pseudomonadati > Bacteroidota > Flavobacteriia > Flavobacteriales > Weeksellaceae > Chryseobacterium > Chryseobacterium sp. P1-3. The sequence goes on along the minus strand of NZ_JPEQ01000004.1, from coordinate 267,640 downwards.
CCAAAAATGACAGCCTCATCATTTTCCCATGGAATATGATTGAACAGGTAATCATAATAGATATCAGACTCTTCTTTTGAGAAGATTTTGCCATAGTACAACACCATCCCGTCATGCGGAAGAAGGCTTAAAGAATACTCTGGTATTTCATCAAACAGACTCAGCATTGTTTTTGTTTTGAGTATTACAAATTACGTAATGTTTTTGGAAAGGTCTGAAATTATAATAAGACCACCCGGCAAAAAGATTCCGCCATCCCAAGGGATTTTTCCTGTTTAATAAAATAATTGAAAACCATAGATTTTCAGAAAATTTTTGTGTACTTCTAAAACAGTTAGCAATTGCTAAAAATAACTTAAGTGTTATAATTCTTCGTGATTTTATGATTAAAAAAATACCTTAAGAGTAAACCTGTGAACTTTCCCAGCCCACAATCATCTGCTTTCTGTCATTACCCCACCGGTATCCGCCAAGATGTCCTGTAGACTGAATGACACGGTGACAAGGAATAAGAAAGGCTACGGGATTGCTTCCAATGGCAGTTCCTACGGCTCTTGACGCTTTCGGACTTCCTATCTTTTCTGCCAGGTTACCATAGGTGGATAGTTTTCCCATAGGAATCTTTAATAAGCTTTCCCATACCTTAAGCTGAAAATCAGTACCTTTTAAGTGAAGTTTGATGGTATTGAGCTTTGTCCAGTCCTTATTGAATATAGACAATGCGTTTTGCTGAAGAGCATCTTGTTTCTCTGAAAAAGATGCATTAGGGAATTTACCTTTAAGATTCCCTAATGCTCTATTTTTATCGTCTTCAAAAGCCATATAGCAGATTCCTTTTTCGGTAGAGGCTACCAATAGAGTTCCAAAAGGACTTTCGGAGAAGCTGTAATGAATGCTGAGGCTTTTTCCACCGTTTTTATATTCCGCCGGAGACATTCCTTCTATTTTTACAAACAGATCATGTAATCTGCTGGTACTGGAAAGTCCTGTCTCATAAGCGGTATCAAAAATACTTGCTTTTTCTTCCTTCAATAAATTTTTAGCATGTTCAAGACTGATGAACTGTAAAAATTTTTTCGGACTTGTTCCTGCCCAATCTGTGAAAATCTTCTGAAAATGAGCGGGACTCAAGTGAATATTCTCTGCCACTTCTTCCAAACTTGGCTGAAGCCTGAAATTGCTCCGGATATATTCTATCGCTTTGGCAATCCTGTTATAATCTATTTGATTTTGTGTGGACATTTTACTTTTGTTTTACCTCACAAATTTCCAAAGAATATACGGCAGAAAAAATCCGATTCTTGCGGAATCTTAGTTGTTATTATAAATATGGTTATAGGCAAGCATTTTATAATATAGCTTAGCCGCAAGGAAAGCGGTAGGTTTTGCCATTGGCGAATCCATCAGCTCTACAATGTCGAATGCTACTACATTACATTTTTCAAATACTTTTCTTAATAATTCCAGAGTAGGATACCATTGTAATCCTCCTGGTTCAGGAGTTCCTGTAGATGGAGCAATAGCAGGGTCAAAAGCATCCAGGTCAATCGTGATATAAACATTTCCTGAAACTTTTTCCAACACATCATTCACCCAATTTTCATTATTCGCAATTTCATGGGCAAAAAACACTCTTCCTTCCGGAAGATATTGGGCTTCTTCAGCATCCATAGAACGAATTCCAACCTGTACCAGGTTGTGTTTCTGATTGGCTTCAAAAACAGCACAAGCATGATTAGAAGTAGAACCATGGAACTCAGGACGTAAATCTGTGTGAGCATCTAACTGAAGAACGGTAAGGTTTTCAAACTTTTCCCCTACTGCACGAATAGAACCAATAGAAACAGAATGTTCTCCTCCAAATAAGGTAAACACCTTTCCTTCATTTTCCAAGAGCTCCTTTGTTTTTTGATAAACAGCCTCTGTCATTGCTTCCGGACTTGAGTCTTCAGTAATTTCTCCTGCCAGGTATACTCCGTCAAGATAGGGTTCTGTTTGCGTTTCAATGTCATAAAGCTCCATATTTTCAGAAGCGTCAAGGAATAATTCAGGGCCTTTATCAGCTCCTTTTCCCCATGTTGAAGTTCCATCGTAAGGAACTGTCAGCAACATTACTTTTGAATTCTCCAACGTTGCGTTTTCTTCTGGAATTCCTGCGTATGTTCTCATGCTTTATTTTAATATTTTTAATATTGTAATTGACAGCAAAGATACGAAGAGTTTACGAGTTGGAGAGAAAGAGTGTGGAGAGTTTGTGAATGATATATATATGTTAGGAAGCTGGAGGCTGGAATAAGGAAGTCATAAAGAGCAAAAAAACAATTTGAATTCAATTTTATCAGCATTTTTCAATTTATTTATCATAGTTACAGTAAAACTTATTCTACCATAACTTCCAGCTTCCCTCTTCTGGCTTCCTACTTTTTTCTATTTAAAAACTAAACAATTACGAACTGATATTTCCCTAACGATCTGTTCACTTTCCTCTTTCAACTCAAATTCCTATTTTTGTGAAAAACTTAGAATATGTCTTTAAAAGCTGTTCTTTTCGATATGGATGGAGTTATTGTAGACACAGAACCATTGCATAGAAAAGCTTATTTCAAAAACGTTTTGATGAATTGGAAATTACAGTTTCCGAAGATTTATACACCTCTTTTACAGGCGCTTCTACTAAAAGAGTTTGTGAAACATTAATTCAGCAATATAATCTAAGCCATACCTATGAGGCCATTGCTGATATCAAAAGAGCTCATTTCAAAGATTATTTCTATAATGACGATGAGTTTGATTTAATTCCGGGGGTCAGAAAACTGATTGAACATTATCATGAAAACGGGATAAAGCTGGTACTTGCCTCTTCAGCCACCATGACGACAATCAATATGGTCTTTGAGAAGTTCGGACTGGAGAAATATTTCAGCGGAAAAATCAGTGGTGCTGATTTGAAAGAATCCAAGCCTCACCCTGAAGTTTTCCTTCTGGCCGCAGAACTGGCTGGTGAAGCTCCTGAAAGCTGTATGGTCATCGAAGATTCCACCAATGGAATTCTTGCTGCCCACAGAGCCAGGATTTTCTGTGCTGCATACAGAAGTCCACATTCCAAAAATCAGGATTATACACTCGCGGATACGGTTGTGATGGATTATGAAGAATTAGTATTGGACAAGATTTCAAAATATTTTTTAAATAAAGAAGCTCTCAGAATCTGAGAGCTTTTGTTTTGTATAAGTTTTGGCTAAAGCCAATCGAATTTTTAATTTTTAATTAAACGGGCTAAAGCCCGTTCCTACTGATTACAGGATTATTTATACCCAAGAAGCTTCAATACATCTTCCGGTTCTTGTTTTTCACGGAAAATTTCATACTGAAGCTCACCGTTCTCATCCTTCTGGATCAGGATGTGTCTTGGCTGAGGCATAAGGCAATGATGTACCCCACCATAACCACCGATTGTTTCCTGATATGCGCCCGTGTGGAAGAATCCGATGTACAAAGGCTTGGTATCACTGAAAACCGGCAGATAGATTGCGTTGGTATGCTGTTCAGAGTTATAATAATCGTCCGAATCGCATGTGAGACCACCTAAAAATACCCGTTCATAGGTATCTTCCCAACGGTTCAGCGGAAGCATGATAAAATGTCTTGATATGGCCCACGTATCAGGAAGAGTCGTCATGAAAGAAGAGTCGATCATATTCCACTTTTCTCTGTCATTCTGGCGTTTCTGAGAAATAATTTTATACAGGTTGGCTCCGCTCTCTCCTACGGTAAAGCTTCCGAATTCCGTATAGATATTAGGTTCTTCTACTCCTTCTTCTTCACAGAACTTCTTGATTTGGGAAACGATCTCTTCTACCATGTACTGATAATCGTAATCGAAGTTCAAAGAGGTTTTGATTGGGAAACCACCCCCGATGTTCAGAGAATCCACTTCAGGAGCAATTTTTTTCAGACGCGCATATACACGAAGACATTTATACAATTCGTTCCAGTAATATGCCGTATCCTTAATTCCTGTATTGATAAAGAAATGAAGCATTTTCAACCTTGCATTCGGATGTTCTGCAATTTTCTGGCTGTAATAAGGAATAATATCTTTATATCCGATCCCTAATCTTGAGGTATAGAATTCAAACTTCGGCTCTTCCTCTGATGCAATTCTGATTCCTATATCAAAAGTAGAATCAATACTTTCTGTAAGCTTATCCAGCTCTCTGTAATTATCAAGAATCGGGGTAATATTTTCAAATCCGTTATTGATCATATCTGAAATTTTAGCCAGATAATCATCGGTTTTAAAACCATTACAGATCACTTCAATATTCTTATCTACCTTACCTTTTTCATAAAGGGATTTTACAATATCCATGTCATACGCAGATGATGTTTCTATGGAAATATCATTCTTCAGGGCTTCTTCCAATACGAAGTTAAAATGACTGGATTTTGTACAGTAGCAGTAGGTATAATTCTTTTTATATTCGGTTTTCTCAAAAGCTTCTTTAAACCAGCCTTTCGCTTTCTGAATATTTTGAGAAATTCTCGGCAGGTAGCTAATCTTTAGCGGAGTGCCAAATTGTTCAACAACATCCATCAAAGGAATGTCGTGAAACAACAAATTGTTCTCAGAAACATTAAATTCCTCTGTAGGAAAATATAATGTCTGATCAATAAGTTCCGAGTATTTTATTTTCATTTCTAAACAAGTGAATTAAGAAATGCAAAATTGCTAAAAAAGTTTCATTTTTAGGTGTTAAAATTATTATAATTTTAAATTAGCTCCTAATATTGAATCTTACAAAAATTTATCTCTGATAATCAATAGGTAAACTTTTGGATATATTCAGTTCTTTTGGCATCTGAAATACCCAATACCTTCTGGATATAAGCATCCGTAGAACCATATTTTTTATTGATTTCCCCAAAAGCAGCATCAAGATATCGTTTTTCCACCCAGCTCAGTTTTTCCAGTACCTGCAAATCCATTTTGGGATATAGAAAATGTAAGTTTCCGGCAAGGTGGAGTCTTTTCCGGACGAGATTCTTTCTGTAGTTATTGGATAAAAGATATTCGTTGTAAATTGTTTCTTCGTCAAACTTCAGAATGGCTAAAATCAGGGCTGTGATTATTCCTGTCCTGTCTTTTCCTGCCGTGCAGTGATACAATACCGGATGATCTGCTTCCAGGATCTCTGCAATAATTGTTTTTATGGTTTCCGGATTTTCGGTTACGTACTCACGATAGAAATCCACCATTCTTTTATCCGCATCCGAAGCCTTAACCTTTCCCTTAAGTACCAGTTTTCTTGCCTGGGCAAGCTGATCTCCCCGATCTTCAAAGGCTGAGTATTTTTTATAAGTGATCCCATTTGGAAGATGATCCGGTTTTTCAAAAATCTCTTTTGAATTTCTTAAATCTATAATTTCAGCAATTCCCAGTTTTCCAAACTCATCAAAAGACTTCTTTTTAAGTTGATGAAGATGGGCACTTCTGTAGAGCATACCTTCTTTTAAAGCTCTCCCTTCCGTATTTTTAATATTGCCTACTGTACGGAAATTATAAACCTTTTTGATGTTAAGAACTTTTTCCGTTTCATTTTTACCATATTCCGGGGTTTCAAAATGCTGTGTTTTGCATGAGAATATACAGCATAGTGATATGCTGAGAACTGATATTTTGATTAATGTATTCAAAAGTTTTTGGGATTTAACACAAAAGGTACGAAAGTTTTTATAATAACACTTTAGTTTACTTAAGTAAGCTTAAAAGTACACTTAAGCAGGAAAAGATTTTCAGCAAACTTAAGTGTGCTTCTTATTTTAAGTTTTGGCTAAAGCCAATGGAATTTATTTTTTTATTGAACGGGCTAAAGCCCGTTTCTATTTGAATTACTTGTTGGGTTATTAAATCCTATCACAAATAATTTTTTCCGATAAAAATCAACAGGTCCCCTTTTTCATATTCGATGGAAACCTCATCTTCAATCGCAAAATTTCTTGTTCCGATTCTTGAGGTAATACTTAAGCTTCCGTTATGTAAAGGCCAGTTTAATCCTTTTGTGGTTACATTTTCTACAGAAGGGAATGGATATAATGAAATCATTTTATCCTGAACTCCATTGATGGTAAAGCTTTTGGGGATAAAATAATATTCTGAAAATTCGTCGTAAAATTTCAAATTCATTTTATCTTTAAAAGCATAGGCTACCGTCAGATTTCCTAAAAAGTGGTCCTGCTCTCCGCCACTACCTCCCAAAATATCGACTGCTTTACCTCCTTTTTCAGCAATAATATCCAAAGCCTTATGGAAATCCGTTTTATCCTGATCCGGGGTATGAATAAATTTTTCCTGATAAATATTTTCATCTGTACCTGAATGAGAATCGAAATCGCCTGAAATAAAATCCAGTTTATCCAGCGGGAACCCTATTCTTTTTAAATAATGAAAGGCACCGTCCGTACAGGCGATCAGGTCATAATTCTCCGGATCCGGAAAGGATTCCGGTGCATCTCCATTGATGAAAAGCAATACTTTATCTTTCATTCGGATTCCAGTATTCTTCCGGTTCATTATTCAATTTGGAAACGTATCTTGCCAGCACAAAAAGATAATCTGAAAGCCTGTTTAAATATTTGATCAATTCAGGACGTACTTCCTCAGATTCATTCAGAAATACCAAAGAGCGTTCTGCCCTTCTGCAAATGGTTCTTGCTGCATGTAGAAACGTTGCTGGTTTTCCGCCTCCGGGGAGAATGAAATACTGAAGGGGTTCCAGTTTTTCATCAAAAGCATCCATCCATTGTTCCAGTTCCTCAATCTCTGCTTCGGAAATAATTAAAGGAAGACGTGACTTCCCGTTTGCCAACATCAGTTTATCCACCGGTGTTGCAGCTTCCGAGCCTACTGTAAACAGATCAAACTGTATTTTTTTTAATTGCTTTAAAACTTCTTCATCCTCAATATGACTTTTGGCAATTCCAATAAATGAATTCAGTTCATCTATATTTCCATAACTGTCAACTCTTGCGCTGGCTTTGGAAACTCTCGTTCCACCGTACAATGCCGTTTGCCCTTTGTCGCCTGTTTTTGTATAAATTTTCATACTACTAAAATACTTTTTTTTTGTACAATGTAAAAAGTAAAAATGTTCGCATGATGTGCACACAATCATTTTGGAGAAGATTAACCACAAAAGGCCACAAAAGTTTCTTACAAAATATTACATTGAGATACTTCCTCCCCACTTACAATGTCCAAAAAATGGCCGGGAAAAACCGGCCATATCCAAATTATTTATTTACCTCTACGTATTGTATGATGGTCTGACTGGTGGGGCTGTAGATCAGTGTACTGCTGTTTGGAAACCTCTTCAGCTTATAATACTGAATGCTTTTATCGGTTTTAATTTCATCCAGGAAACGGGTGTCAAAAGTATTTTCGGGAAGAAATTTTGAAGCAAGACTTATTTTATCTATGATACTTTGCCCATCAATCTTACGGGCTTTTTTATCCGATTTACTTTCATCGGTAGTAGGCTGACTTTCCAAAAAAGGAAGCAGCGCTGCAATATCCGCTTTATATTTAAAGACATATCCTTCAGAACCAGTAGGAAATTTGAACTTTTTTCCTTTTTCATCAGAAATTACGGGTGCTCCTGTACCAGGAAAAACCGTGTTAAATTTAACATCTTTAGAGTTGGTTAGAGAATTAATAGATTCGTTCACTGTTTTTTTAACGCTTTCTTCTACTACCTGCTGGGCTTTCTGCTGCACTGTTTCTTTTGTTTTTTGTACAGTCTGATCTATTTTCTCTTCGATTTTATTACATGATATTAATAAAAATGCCGTTATAACGGGCAAAATATACTTCTTCATAATGCAATTCAGTTAATGGTCAATTTCTTTTTTATTAATTCACTTTTCTTTTAACGGAAAAGCAGATGCAGATATTTTAACAGAAAAAATATTTTTTTTTAATCTCTAAAAATCCTGCTGACAAACTGTTGTCATAACCCCATTTTATCTTTGTATCAACAATAACAAACAAAAACCATACAATTATGACAACTACAGCAACAGCCACTAAACAATTCATGTCCACAGAACAGTTATTAGAGCACTGGCAAGGCCACAGAAACCTGACAAGGAGAGTGATTGAGAGCTTTCCTGAAAAAAGAGTTATTTGAATTTTCAGTAGCCGGCATGAGACCTTTTGCAAAACTGGCAGTAGAATTAATCAGTATTGCAGGACCTGCACTAAAAGGAATTATTGAAAATAATATGGAAGCCTATAATGAAGAGAGCTTTAATCCCAAAACAAAGGAAGAGATCTTAAAAAAATGGGATGAGGAAACGGAGGTAATCAACCATTATTTCAACCAGATTTCTGCAGAACGCTTCCAGGAAACTTTCAACCTGTTCGGGCAGTACGAGTTTCCCGTATATCAGAACATCCTTTATTTCATAGATAATGAGATCCATCACCGTGGACAGGGGTATGTTTACCTGAGAGCCTTAGGTATTGAGCCGCCATTTTTCTGGGAGAGATTCTAGTAAGGGTCTTTTTACTTCACAAACCATTTCATTTATTTGTCTCAATTAAGTCTTTAAACCTCAACAATTACTCTGTTGGGGTTTATTTATGCCTCTCAGACATCTTTATCAGAAGCTCGCTCAGTCTTATACGAAGGCTTTCCGGCTCTAAGACCGTTGCATAATCTGCAAAAGTGACCAGCCAGCGTGGAAATCCATCATTAATCCATTCTGTTTCAAAGATCAGTTCTACTCCTTCAGCGGTTTCTACTTCTTCGATTAATCCATAATATCTTTTAGAATTTACGAGATGGGCCATGATTTTTTTATCTACCAAAATTCTGGCTTTTTCCTTTTGGCCGTGGGATTTTTTCCGATAATCATTTACCTGTCCGTATTCCTGCAGAAAAGGGTTTTGTGTTTTGGAAATTTTTAAAATCCTATCGATTCTGAATTGTCTGAAATCATTCCTCAGGGTACAATAGGCCATGATATACCAAAAATTAAATTCAAAGAAGACCCCTACAGTTTCAATTGTCCTGGTCGTCACCCTGGAATCTACCGTCTGGTACTCTATCGTCAACTGGGTTTTCTCTGCAATACTCTCCAGAATAATAGGGATCACATTTTTCAGGGAATCCCCGGGTTGCGCATGCACATTAAAAACATCAATCTGCTTTTCAATATTACTGATCAGGTTTTTGTCTGAATATCTCAATACTGAACGTACTTTTTCCATAGCAGTCTGGTAATGCTCCCCCAGGCTTTGATGAGAAAACTTCTGCATAAGCTTTTCGGCAGTAATAAAGCTTAGCACTTCTTCCTTGGTAAACATCACGGGAGGAAGTTTATATCCGTCCATTAAAGAATAACCGTTTCCAGCTTCTCCTACAATAGGAATACCTGCGTTTTCCAATGTTTTTACATCGCGGTAAATGGTTCTGATACTCACATCAAATTTTTCAGCCAGATCCTGTGCTCTCACAACAGGTTTAGACTGTAACTGGGTAAGAATAGCGGTTACCCGATCGAGTTTCTTAAGGTAGTGATCATTCATTTCTGTCAACAAAACTAAAATTCTTTTTTGAGGTATGACTTATAAAAGTATCAGCTTTTTTGTTAAATTTATTTTTTGAACCTGACTTCATTGTTTATGCACCACCTTCCATTCATTCAAACTATTGAGAATATTTTTAAGCCGGATCAGACTGTTATGGATGAGCTGGTCTCCCATTTAGAACTCAGGAATTACAGAAAGGGAGATTATTTGTTGAAGGCTGATGAAACCTGCCGTTATTTTTATTTTATCGAAAAAGGGCTGGTCAAATTATTCTTTGACAATGGGGATAAGGATTTTATCATGACATTTTTTTCGGAAAACTCATTTTTTACAGAATTAAGCGGTTTTCTAACGGGTAATCCTTCCAAATATATGATTGTTGCCCTGGAACCCACTCAGGTTCTCCGTATCCATAAAGATGTTGTGGTAAGGCTTTGTAAAAACAATCATTCTGCAGAAACACTTTTCAGCAAGCTTTACTCAAAAGCTCCCGTGAATATGATGGGAAGGATCAGTGAAATGCTGGAGGATGATGGTAAAAAACGGTACATCAATTTTTTAAAGCAAAGACCTGACCTTATTCAACGGATCAGTCTTGGAGATCTTGCCGATTATATCGGAATTACCCAGGTTTCATTAAGCAGGATCAGAGCCCGGAAACTTTGAGGGAAAAGAAAACGAAAGCTGGAAGAGCAAAACTATTGTAAGCTGAATATATATAATTTGTCCCATAATATCTTCCAGCTCAGCTTCCAAATTCTTTCTTCATATTATTTATCATTTGTAAAAAAAATGCGGAAAATTCAGTTTTACATTTGTCACATAATAATTAAAAAACAATAGTATGTCACAAAGAATCAACGCATTTGCAATGGGGAACAAAGCTGTAAATGCACTTCACAACATGGGTTTTCAGGTACAACATTCTTCCTTGGACAATTCATTTCTGGAACTGTTATATTTCCGGGTTTCCCAAATGAACGGATGTGCTTTTTGCCTGGATATGCATTCTAAAGAATTAAGGGCTAAAGGGGAAACCGAGCAAAGAATCTACCTGGTAAGTGCCTGGAGGGAATGCTCGTTTTATACAGACAAAGAAAAAGCAGGATTACTGTGGGCGGAAACATTAACAGCTTTACATGGTAAAGAAGTTCCGGATGAAATCTACTCAAAAGTAAGCCTGCATTTCTCAGAAACGGAAATGGTAGATCTGACAATGGCTGTTATTGCCATTAACAGTTACAACAGAATCAATATTGCTTTTGGAGCAGATGTGGGAGCATATCAGGTTTCTGAAAAAACTAACTAAATAACTTGAGGTTAAGAAAATTAAGTATAAAGGGCCGGAGTTGAAAGAGGGATACTGGAAGTGACTTTCAGTTTTAATTATTGACAGGCCCCCCCAATTGATTTTACATTAAACAAAAAAGATGAATGGCTTTGTTTTTATGACCTTCATAGCTTCCATCTTCCACCTAACTAAATCAGAAATTCTTATTCCGAACTGACGTTAAATAATGAGCTCATCTGTACAGTTGAGCTTATTTAATTTTCTTTATATGTATTGACCAATTTATCCAGATTCAGGCTCCGTGCGGAAGCATCAAAAATTTCACGATACACTCCGTCTTTGCCATATAGTTCATCGTGCGTTCCATTTTCTACCACACGTCCTTTTTTCATAACATAGATGGTATCCGAATCCAGGATCTGGGACAGGGAATGAGAAATAATTACTACCGTCCTTCCCTCTTTAATAGCATCCAGGGAATTTTTAATCTGTTCTGTGGCAATCGCGTCCAGACTTGCTGTAGGTTCATCCAGAAAAATAATAGGTGGATTTTTGAGAAACAGCCTTGCAATGGCAATTCTTTGCTGCTGACCGCCTGACAGCTGCGTAGCATCATGTTGGTATCCATCGGGAAGGTCCATAATCTGTTCGTGCAGATATGCTTTTTTGGCCGCTTCCTCAATTTCTTTAAAGCTGGCATTCATATCTCCATAACGGATATTGTCTTCAATACTTCCCTGGAAAATATGGTTTCTCTGCAACACCAATCCCAGATCACTTCTGAGAAAAGTATTGTTATATTCATTCAGGTTGACACCATCCAGCAAAATATCCCCGGAGTCCGGCAGATAGAATTTGCATAAAAGGTTAATCACCGTTGACTTTCCTGCACCACTCAATCCAACCAGTGCGGTTGTTTTCCCGTTTTCAATTTTCATCGATACATTGTGGAGTGCTTTTGTACCATTAGGATAGGTAAAGTCAATATTTTTCAGTTCAAAAGTTCCCTTTATTTTCTGCTCTACAAATTTTCCGTTAGGCTCTGTTTCATCATCATCATTAAGAATGTCAAAGTATCCTTCGGCATAGATCATGGCATCATTCATATCATCATAGATCCTGTGCAATTGGCGGATGGGTGCCGAAACATTATTAAAAAGCATAATATGAAGCATAATTGCCCCAATGGTCATCTGCTGATCAAGCACAAGGTATACGGTCAACAGAATGATTAAAACGACTCCGAACTGCTCAATAAAAGTTTTCAGCCCATCATAAATAAAGTTTGTTTTCCTTGTAAACATCTGGCTTTCCATCAGCTGCATCTGAAGGTCATATTGCTTTTTACCTTCAAACTTTTCCCTTACGAAACTCTTAATGACCATAATGGAGTTGATAAGGTTTAAAAGTCCTGATGTTTTCTTTTCCCTCTGGTTTCTGAGCTGCCGGCGAACCCCGCTTAATTTTCCGGCCTGTAGTGAACTTATATAAAAATAAATAGGAACAATGATTGTGGATACTGCTCCTACATAGATATTCTGCATATACATAATAACCAGCGCAATAATGGCATTGGAAAAAAGAGGAAGAATATCAATAAAAAAAATTCTGGACCAGCTTGGTCAGGCTTTCAATTCCACGGTCAATCCTGATCTGCAGCTTCCCGGACTCATGATTCTCATCATTAAAATAAGCTACCCGATAGGTCAGGATTTTATCAATGGCTGATTGTGCCAGCACAGAGCTTACATTAATCCTGATCTTTTCACCATAGAATTTCTGTCCGAAATTAATAAAAATATTGAGAAGCTCCTTTCCTAATAAAATAATGGAAATAATGATGAGGATATGAATTCCTTCTGACATCGGATGAGGAAGATGGGTAAGCTCGGTTACTTCATCCACCGTATACTTCAGAACAATCGGGTTGACCTGGGCAGCCAATGCTCCCAGAAAGGTTAAAAATAATGTTCCATAAATCATTAACCGGTAAGGTCTGATAAATGGGACCAGCTGTTTGTAAATTCCGAATAAAGTAACTGTTCTGTTGAAAGGTTTTGCCATAGCATTATTTAAACTAAAAAACGTACCGTTTTCAAGAGAAAAGGTACGTTTTTATTATTATTTTCAGCTAAATAAGTTGCTTAATTTCAGTTTTTATTTTTTAATTTCCATCTCAATATCCCGAAAGAATATTGAAATTTATCATTACCCTTCATACATATACGTAGTCAGATAATGTAATTCCGGCTTACTTGCCCCTTTGGATTCAGCTTCTGCCTGTTCCATAGAATATTGGCTGTTGATCTCTTTCTTCTGGAAAACAAAAGAATTGTTGGCATTCTTATCGACCACTTCATTAAAGATATGTTCAATTTCGGAGTTGGCCAATGAAGCAAAACTGATATCTTCAAAACCATACATCAGCCTCAGGTCATCAAACTGTTTGAAATGTTCACTTACAAAACCCTGTAGCTGGGCTTTTGAATCAAAATTACCTGCCCAGATGTTATAGGCATATTTCTTCTTTTTCGGCTTATCCAAAATACTCTGATACACAAAGTTTTCACCAAGATACGCTTCTCTTACCTGCGGATCGTTGGCAAGATCTTCCGGAAGTCCTTCTTTAAGGATTTTCCCTTCAAACATGATATATGTTTTATTGGTAATGGCTAAAGTCTGCTGAACGTTGTGATCGGTAATCAGAATACCGATATTTTTATCTACCAGGCTTCTTACAATTTTCTGGATATCTTCTACCGCGATCGGGTCTACCCCGGCAAAAGGTTCATCCAACAAGATAAAGTTGGGATTGGTAGCAAGACAACGGGCAATTTCCGTCCTACGCCTTTCTCCACCGGAGAGGAGATCTCCCCTGTTTTTACGGACATGCTGTAAAGAAAACTCTTCGATCAGCTCGTCACATTTGATCTGCTGCTCACGTTTTGAAAGTTTGGTCAGCTGTAAAACTCCCATAATGTTTTCTTCTACGGATAGTTTTCTGAAAACTGAAGCTTCCTGTGCCAGGTAACCGATTCCCTTCTGGGCCCTGCGGTACATGGCATCAGTGGTAATCTCCTGCTTATCCAGAAAAATTTTCCCTGAAGTAGGCTTAACCAACCCTACGATCATATAAAACGATGTGGTTTTTCCTGCCCCGTTAGGTCCCAGCAAACCAACGATTTCTCCTTGTTGAACCTGTACGGAAACACCTTTTACAACTTTTTTAGGACCGTATTCCTTGATTAAATTTTCTCCTCGTAAAATCATGGAGCAAATATATCAAAAATATAAACTTAATGAGAGGCAAAATAAGGAAAAGGTAAAATAGCAAAATCGTAAATAAGCGGGTTTATAATTTCGGTTCCAGGTAAAATCCTATCAGTTTTTCAGCCTGATACTCCATGCCGGCATAAAACAAAATGGCAATTCATTTCTGTCTTTTAGCTTCTGTAACTTTTTATCGTTTCAGGCTACTTATCGTGAAACATATCAATCATTTACAAAATAGCAAGAAATGGAAAATTACGGTTATACAAAAACAGAAAACAACCCAAACCAACAAAATGGTATTCCCTATCGTTCGGAAAAGAAAATTCCTGCGGCAATTTTGGGAATTCTTGTAGGTTGGCTGGCTTTAAATAAATTCTATCTGGGGTATACCAAAGAAGGTATTATTCAGATCATCCTTAATATTGTAACATTGGGAGCAGCCTCTATTATTCCATTTATAGAAGGGATTCTTTATCTTTTTATGAGTGACAAGCAATTTGATGACACTTATGTTTATGGAAGAAAAGGCTGGTTATAAATCCCATGTATAATTTATAAAAAAACACCTCAATCCGGAGGTGTTTTTTATTTTCTTATGAATTATTTGTTTAAAATCATGGCCGCTTCTTTGGCAAAATAGGTAAAGATCATATCTGCTCCTGCCCTTTTGAAACACGTCAGGTTTTCAATAATTGTTTTATCATTATCCAGCCATCCGTTCTGAGCGGCAGCTTTTACCATGGCATATTCTCCGCTTACATTATAAACAGCAATCGGAAGATCAATCGCCTCACGTACTTTGGCAACAATGTCCAGATAAGGAAGTCCCGGTTTGATCATGATCACATCTGCACCTTCTTCAATATCTTTATATACTTCATTTAATGCTTCACGGGAATTGTGAAAATCCATCTGATAAGTTTTTTTATCTTTCGGAATCTCCATATCATCTTTCGGAGCACTGTCTAAAGCGCTTCTGAATGGTCCATAGAAAGAACTCGCATATTTTGCAGCATAACTTACAATCCCTACATCGGTAAATCCGCTTTCTTCCAATGCTTCACGGATGACCAAAATCCGGCCATCCATCATATCACTGGGTGCCACCATGTCAGCTCCTGCTTCTGCATGAGATACAGACATTCTGGCCAGTGCATCATTAGTTGCATCATTTAGAATTTTCCCATTTTCAATGATTCCATCATGACCATAAACAGAATAAGGATCCAACGCAACATCCGGCATAACCACCATTCCCGGAACCGCATCTTTGATTGCCCGAATCGTATTCTGCATCAAACCGTTTTTGTTCCATGCTTCTTTTCCGGTATTATCTTTCAGATGATCTGACACTTTCATGTACAAATTGACAGCTTTTACGCCCAAAGAAAATAATTCCTTACATTCTTTTACCGTCAGATCTATACTCCTCCTAAAAATTCCCGGCATCGACGGAATCGGTTCCTGCTTGTTTTCGCCCTCCATTACGAAGATCGGCATTACAAAATCATCAGTTGTAAGCACATTTTCTCTTACCAGACTTCTGATAGATTCATTAACTCTAAGTCTTCTATTTCTTGAATGTATCATTTTGGAATACTTTTTGAATAAGTTTTTACAAATTTACTACAAGTTCTATAAAAAACTATTGTATGAAATTGTAGAATTTATTACATTTGTTATATATATTCGAGAAATTATAAATTTGATGAAAAAATTTTTACTTTTAATTTTATTTGCAGGCACTTTTGTTGGGTTTTCCAACAATTTACAAGCTCAGCTGAAAGAGCCGGGTTCCATCTCACAGAAATCTGATGATGGAGTAATGATTGCCTATCCAAACCCTGCAAAGGATTATCTTATCATAAAGGCAAAGGATTCTTCTTTAAGAATCAAAAGTGTGACTTTTTATTCCATTTTGGGTATGCAGGTTGCCAGTTATACTGTCAATATGAATTCCGGGGAGATCAATATTGAAAAATTGAAACCGGGAAAATATCTGATCCGATATATTTTAAGTGACAACACGCAAAAGGTAACTCAAATCGTAAAACAATAAAACAGAATCCTGATAATCATCAGGATTTTTTCTTTTACATTGATCCTGTTTAATATTTCCGTAACTTTCAGGACTTTTTTATACCAATTGTAAAAGAACAATTTAATGTTAAAAGCTGAACATATTAAAAAGACCTATAATGCCGGAAAAAAGGTCGCCCTGGATGATTTCAGCATCCATGTTCCCAAAGGCAGCATCTATGGCCTTTTAGGACCCAACGGGGCCGGGAAAACTTCTTTCATCCGTATCATCAATCAGATTACCCAGGCCGACTCCGGAGATATTTTTATCAATGGAGAAAAGCTGAATCCCGCTCATATTAAAGATATCGGCTATATGCCTGAAGAAAGGGGCTTATACAAGAATATGAGTGTGGGAGACCAGATCCTTTATTTCGGGGAGCTTAAAGGTATGAGTAAAAATGAGGCTCTGAATGAGGCTAAAAAATGGTTTGACAAACTTCATATTGATCAATGGTGGAAAAAAAAGCTCTCTGAACTTTCCAAGGGGATGGCGCAGAAGATTCAGTTTGTAGTGACTGTTCTCCACCGTCCGCATCTTTTGATTCTGGATGAACCTTTCTCCGGTTTTGATCCCGTAAATGCAAATTTAATTAAAGATCAGATTATTGACCTCAAAAACAACGGAACCACCATTATCCTTTCTACCCACAGAATGGAAAGCGTGGAAGAAATGTGTGATTATGTCGCCCTGATTAATCATTCAAAAAAAATCATAGATGGAAGAGTTTTTGACGTAAGGGAAAAATTTAAAAAAAATATTTTTGGAATTACTCTTTCTGAAGTAAATCATGATCATCTTGAAAGTTTTAAGAATAAATATGAAATTTTCAATCTTGCTCATGAGAACAATCTTGTCTCTTTTGATCTGAAGAATGAAACTGATCAGAACCATATTCTTCTGGATCTTATCCATGTAGGGAAAGTGCGGTCATTCGACGAAAGAATTCCGAGTATGAATGAAGTGTTTATTAATGCCGTAAGTAACCATTCTTAATTTATGAATAATATTTTTTTAATTACCAAAAGGGAATTTCTTACACAGGTTAAGAAGAAGTCTTTCATCATCTTAACTTTACTTGCTCCTATCTTAATCATTGCTTTCGGAGCAGTAATCGGGCTTATGTTTAAAGCCAATGAATCCCACAGCATTATAGAAGTTGTTGATAAAAGCGGACTGTTTACCAACCAACTCCAGTCTAACGACAAGCTCAATTATGTATTTGTTTCTGCTGCAGACGAAAAGTCAAAGATCAATAATTTAAAAGGAAATGAGTCTTTAGATGGCATCCTTATTTTGCCGGAACTGAAAAATCAGGACTTCAATGAGCTGGAAACCGGAACAAGACTGGTTATCAACAGCAAAATAGGATTGGATACGAAACAGAAGATCGTTTCTGATATCAGCAATGTTATTAAAAAAGAAAAAATCAAACAACTAGGCATCCAGGAGGCTCAGCTGATTGATCTTGATAAAGGATTCAGTTTGAAAACGATTAATGTTTCAGATAATAACAAGGAGGATTCTGATCTTGCTTTCGGGGTAAAAACAGGACTCAGCATGATTCTGATGTATGTAACTTTTATGTTCATCATTATTTATGGGGTACGGGTGATGCGAAGTGTTCTGGAAGAAAAGAACAATCGTGTGGTGGAAATCATTATTTCGTCTGTTAAACCTTTTGAGCTGATGATGGGAAAAATCCTGGGGGTAACTTTCGTTGCCCTTACGCAGTTTATTATCTGGATCACCATGTCTGTTATCGGAGCCTTGGTTTTAAATACCGGTTTTTCATCTATTCAGAAGAATATTCCGGGCGGAAACGAACAATTAGCCGATAAACTGGATATTACCCAGCTTGCAACCCAGATCTCTCATAGCTTACTGGAAATGAATTTTCCGTTGATTATTTTTGTATTTATTGTCTTTTTCCTTTTAGGATATATTTTTTACAGTTCAATTTATGCCGCTATTGGTTCGGCTGTAGACAACGAAACAGAAACGCAACAGTTTACTTTATTTGCTATTTTGCCTCTGATGCTGGGTATGTATGGCAGCTTTTCACTGATGAATAATCCTGACGGTCCACTCGGCTTTTGGCTGTCTATCATTCCTTTTACATCACCTGTTGCCATGATTGCAAGAATACCATTCGGGGTTCCGGTATGGCAGCTTGTTCTTTCTATAGCCCTATTATTGGGGACTACTATTTTCATGATCTTCCTGGCAGGGAAAATTTACCGGGTAGGTATTTTGATGTATGGGAACAAAGCAACGTTAAAAGAGCTCTGGAAGTGGATCAGAGGCTAAAATAATGGCTAGTTATTGTAAAAATAACCGCTCATTCTTAGAAATACATATAAAATAAAATCCCGGAAATTGAATTTCCGGGATTTTTTATATTCTGAATACAGTATTTACTTGAATATGTAGCTTAGAGTAAGTGCTAAAACCTGTTCTGATTTCTTCTTATCAGTTCCTCCTTTTTCTTTTGCAAGGCCAGGGAAAGTATCTGAAAGACCAAGATCATATTTAACAGCAAGTTCCAATTGTCTCTTATAGCTATATCCTACTCCCAATCCTATTCCCCAGTTAAAGCTTTTCGCTTTTCCATTCACAGCCGGGTTGGTAGGATCCGCAACATCCGGGTCATAATAAGGTCTGCTTACAGGAGCATTTTTAACATTCTGACTTAATAAAAAATTAAATCTAGGGCCTAATAACCCAAAGAATTCCGATTCAGCTTCTGAAAAATACCCTTTAAAGTATAAAGGTACACTCAGATAGTTATTGGCATACACCGCATCATAACCGTCTTTTCCTTTTGCATCTTTATCCTTCCCGGTTTCTCCTGCACCATAGTACAATACTTCCGGTTGTATAAAGAATTGGTTTGCCTTCCCTACCGGGATCATGGCCAAAGCTCCACCTTGTGCAGTGTATCTAGGGCCGGAGGGATTGTGGGCATTTGCTACTCTGGAATAGTTTAAACCTCCGGTAAGACCAAATCGTGTGCTTTTCCATTGAATTTGAGCAAATGATAAAGCGGAAAAAGTCAAAGCTGAGGCTAATAAAAGTTTTTTCATATATGGTTTGGTTTTATAAAATTATCCTAGAACTTTTGCTACAGTAGCACCAATATCAGCAGGAGAGTCTACAACGTTGATACCGTTTTCTCTCATGATTTCCATTTTAGCCTGAGCTGTATCTTCTGCACCTCCTACGATAGCACCGGCATGTCCCATTGTTCTTCCTTTTGGAGCTGTTTGTCCGGCGATGAATCCTACAACCGGTTTAGTAGATCCGCTTGCTTTGTACCATCTTGCTGCTTCAGCTTCTAATCCTCCACCGATTTCACCAATCATTACAACAGCATCAGTTTCAGGGTCGTTAATAAATAGCTCTAATGCTTCTCTTGTAGTAGTTCCGATGATTGGGTCCCCTCCGATACCGATTGCAGTAGAAATACCATAACCTGCTCTTACTACCTGGTCAGCAGCTTCGTAAGTAAGAGTACCTGATTTTGAAACGATACCTACTTTACCTTTTTTGAAAACGAAACCTGGCATAATACCAATTTTAGCTTCTTCAGAAGTAATGATTCCAGGGCAGTTCGGTCCGATTAATCTGCAGTCTCTGTCTGCGATATAAGACTTTACTTTTACCATATCAGCTACAGGAATTCCTTCAGTAATACATACGATTACTTTGATCCCTGCTTCAGCAGCTTCCATGATAGCATCTGCTGCGAATGCCGGTGGTACGAAAATGATACTTACGTTTGCTCCTGCTTTTTGAACAGCGTCAGCTACTGTATTAAATACCGGTTTTCCAAGGTGCTCGCTACCTCCTTTCCCCGGAGTAACACCACCTACTACGTTGGTTCCGTATTCAATCATCTGACCTGCATGGAAAGTACCTTCGTTTCCAGTAAATCCTTGTACAATTACTTTAGAATCTTTGTTTACTAAAATTGACATTTTATTGTTGTTTTAATTTATTTATTATTTTATTAATGCTCACAAATTTACTCAAATTTCTTTGATTTCGGATAAAACCTTTGGAATTGTTTATTTGAGATTTCTCAGCTTTACTTCTTTTTTCAGATATGTTTTAAAATCTTCTGCAAACATTCCGATATAGGTACCTTTTTCCAGATCCCTGTTCACTCCTGTTTTTCCCAGAAGTACAGATCCTTTCTCGACTTTATTACCGGAAGCAATGCCTACCTGTCCCCATATAGTAACTTCATCCTCTATGATACAGCATCCTGCAATTCCTACCTGAGAGGCTATCAGACATTTTTTACCGATAACGGTATCATGTCCGATCTGAATCTGATTATCCAAAACAGAGCCTTCTCCTATGATGGTAGAGTCTGTAACTCCCCGGTCTATCGTGCAGCCATTTCCGATTTCCACATTATTTTCAATGATTACATTTCCTACAGAGATCAGTCGGTCAAAGTTTCCGTTTAATTTTCTGTAATAAAATGCGTCGCCTCCTAACACCGTGTTGGACTGAATAATGACATTATCCCCGATTTCCGTACGGTCCCCTATGACAACATTTGGGAAAATAAGGGTATTCTTTCCAATTTTCACATTATTACCAATGACGGCTGAAGAATGAATTTTTGTCCCTTCGCCTATTTCAACATCGTGAAGTTCTTCCGTAAAATTGTATATTCTGGTAAAATGGGTATTGATTGCATTAAAGTCCCTGAAAGGATCATCAGAAACCAGAAGCGCTTTGCCTTCCGGGCATTCTACTTCTTTATCAATGAGAATAACAGTTGCTGCAGAGTTTAATGCTTTATCATAATATTTGGGATGATTAACAAAAACAATATCCCCGGGTTTTACCCTATGAATTTCATTGGTTCCCAGTACTTCAAAGTCTTCCGGGCCAATATATTTTGAGCCTATTAAATCAGCTATCGTTTTAAGCTTTTGTGGAGAATGAAATCTCATAACAATAGATTTTCTTATAAAACAAAATTCGGACTGCTAATGCAAACCGAATTTATGTAAATTTTATTTATTCTTTTACCCTTTCCAGGTAGCTACCGTCCTCAGTATTTACTTTAATTCTGTCTCCCGGCTCAATAAACAAAGGAACCATTACTCTTGCTCCTGTCTCAACGATTGCATTTTTAAGAGCATTGGTTGCTGTATTTCCTTTTACTCCCGGATCAGCCTCAATCACATCCAGGTATACTGATTGCGGAAGTTCAGCGGAAAGCGGAGTTTCATCAGCTTCTTTCAGAATGATTGTTACTTCTTCCCCGGCTTTCATAAACTGGGAGTTTTCGATCATTTCTTTGTTGATATATAACTGAGAGAAATCATCATTGTTCATAAAATGGAATCCGTTCTCATCATCATACAGATACTGAAATTTTCTGGTGATTACTTTTACTTCATCAATTTTGTGCCCGGCAGAGAAAGTATTATCAATTACTTTACCGTTAGTCACTGACTTTAATTTTGTTCTTACGAAAGCAGGTCCTTTACCCGGTTTTACGTGAAGAAACTCGATTACTTTATAAATATCATTGCTATACTCTATGCACAGCCCTTTTCTGATATCGTTACTTGTTGCCATTAATTATATTATCTTGTTTTTATTAAATTTTAACCGGCCATGGTGAATACCAAATTTGCAGAATCTGCATTTTCAACTTTCTTTGCCTTTTGCCTTGGTATTTCTTTAGTTGCTGTCTTTACTTGTCCCGTATCCTTTTACAATACCTCTCGGTGAGTTCTGGATAAACTGAAGAATCTCGTCTCTCTCAGCAGTAGGTAACATTTCTTTTTCAATGTATGCCAAAGCCTGGGAAACGTTCATTTTCATTTGGAAAATAGCCCTGTAAATCTTTTGAATTTCAAAAATTTTCTCATTGGAAAAACCTCTTCTTCTTAAACCAACAGAATTGATTCCTGCATAAGAGATAGGATCTCTGGCGACTTTCACATAAGGAGGAATATCTTTTCTGATCAAAGATCCGCCGGATATCATGGTATGTTTTCCGATTTTACCAAACTGCTGAACGGCAGATAATCCGCCCATTACGGTAAAATCCCCGATTTCCACATGTCCGGCAATACCGCAGCCATTCGCAATAATCACGTTATCTCCTATGATACAGTCGTGAGCGACATGCGAAGTTGCCATGATAAGGCAATTGCTTCCTACTTTTGTATATCCTAATGCCTTGGTTCCTCTGTTTACCGTTACACATTCTCTCAGAGTTGTATTATCACCAATGATTGTCTGTGTATCTTCTCCATCAAATTTTAAGTCCTGAGGAATGGCAGAAATAACTGTTCCCGGAAAGATTTTGCAATCTCTTCCAATTCTCGCTCCGTCCATGATGGTAACGTTGGGGCCTATCCATGTTCCTTCTCCAATTTCTACGTCCCCTGCAATTGTTGTAAAAGGTTCTACAATTACATTTTTGCTGATTTTTGCGCGTTTTATCTACGGCTGCTAATTGATGAATCATTTAATCAACTTTATTTTTTGCAACTTGAGCCATTAGCTCTGCTTCTACTGCTACTGTATCTCCTACATATCCGTATCCCTGCATATGAACGATACCTCTTCTGATCGGCTCTATCAATTCAATTTTGAAAATAATGGTATCTCCCGGAACTACTTTTCTTTTGAATTTTACTTTATCGATTTTAATAAAATAAGTAGAATAGTTTTCAGGATCCGGAACACTTGCCAGTACCAGAATACCTCCGGTCTGTGCCAGCGCTTCCACCTGAAGAACACCAGGCATTACAGGCTCCTTAGGAAAATGTCCTACGAAGAAAGGTTCATTCATTGTCACATTTTTCAAACCTACAACATGAGAATCAGAAAGTTCAAGGACTTTATCAATCAATAAGAATGGAGGCCTGTGAGGCATAAGCTTCATAATGCCGTTGATATCAAATACCGGCTCTTTGGTTAAATCAAAGTCCGGAACGTTTTTTCTTTTTCTGCAATTTCCACTGACGGTTTAATTTTTTTGCAAACTGAGTATTTACATAATGCCCGGGTTTGTTGGCAATAACCTTTCCTTTTATTTTCACTCCGGCCAGAGCTAAATCACCGATTACATCAAGTAATTTATGTCTTGCCGCTTCATTCGGATAGTTTAAATTTAAATTATCCAATATCCCGTTAGGCCTGATAGAAACATTATCTTTCCCAAATGCTTTTTTCAGTTTTTCTGTAGTTTCCGGAGTAAGGTCTTTATCTACATAGACAATGGCATTGGAAATATCTCCTCCTTTGATTAATCCGTGATCTAAAAGCATTTCCAACTCGTGCAGGAAACTAAAGGTTCTTGCAGAAGAAATTTCGTCTTTAAATTCGGAAATATTTTTTAGGGTGGCATTTTGGGTTCCCAGCACTTTAGTGCCAAAATCTACCATTGTTGTTACTTCGTAAGTATCTGAAGGAATAATTGTGATCTCCGAACCGGTTGCCGGGTCACTGTACGTAAGAACTTCTTTAATTACCAGATATTCTCTGGCTACATTTTGATCCACTACCCCAACGCTTTCGATCGCTTCTACGAAGAATTTCGAGGATCCGTCTAAAATCGGGGGTTCGGAAGCATCCATTTCTAAAATTGCGTTATCAATATCGCAACCTACTAAAGCTGCCAGGAGATGTTCACAAGTTGTAATCTTTACTCCCAGTTTCTCTAATGTTGTTCCTCTCTCTGTTGCTACAACATAATTTACATCTGCTTCCACCTGGGGACTTCCCTCCAGGTCTGTTCTTACAAATACAAAACCTGTATTTTCTTTTGCAGGCTTAATGGTAAGTTTTACTTCTCTACCCGTATGAAGACCAATTCCAGAAAGAGTTACCTCTTGCTGGAGTGTTTTTTGCATATCACTCATTAGTATTATCTTTTGAGTTATTCTCAAGATTATTTATTCTGCTTACAATTTCAGGGAAACTTCTAAAATGAACATAGCTTCTCAAATAGTCATTATAACTAATTGCCGGAGATCCATACAGTGTTTCTTTATCATTAACGCTGGAATTCACACCACTCTGAGCCTGAATTTTCACCTGATTTCCTATTTTAATATGTCCCACAATTCCTACCTGACCTCCAATCTGATTCCAGTCTCCTATTGTAGTGGAACCTGCGATTCCCGCCTGTGCTGCAATCACGTTATTCTGACCGATTTTCACATTATGGGCAATCTGGATCAGGTTATCAATTTTGGTTCCTTTCCCAATAATTGTAGAACCGATTGTAGCCCGGTCTATACTGCAGTTTGACCCTATTTCAACATCATCTTCAATAATGACATTTCCTAATTGAGGGATTTTCTTAAACCCTTCCGCTGTTGGTTGAAAACCAAATCCATCCCCTCCTACTACCGTATTGGAATGGATGACACAATTGTCTCCGATGACACAGTAATCATAAATTCTGGCTCCACTGTCTATTTTACAGTTTTTACCGATTTTCACTCCCTTTCCTATATATACATGAGGATAAATCTGTGATCCTTCTCCTATTTTAGCCTTTTCCGAAACATAGGTAAACGCCCCGATATAAGCTTTATCACCTATTACGGCTGTATCGTGAATAGATGATCCGTTTTCAATACCTTCTTTTCTTCCTTTCATCTCCTGATATAAATTCATCAGAACCTGGAAAGACAGATAGGCATCTTTTACAACGATTAAGGTAGGAGTATAAGTATCTTTAACCAGAAGTTTTTCCGAAACAATAATAACGGAACATTTTGAGGTATCTAAAAAATGAGAAAAACGATCTTGTGCTATAAAAGAAAGATGTCCTGATTCCCCATTTTCGATTGGTGAAACCCCTTTAATAAGTGCGTTCTCGTCACCTATTATTTTTCCGTCAATAAAACTTGCAATTTGCGAAGCTGTAAATTCCATATTCTGCAAAGATAAGAAATTCTAGAATTTGCAAACATGTTTTAATTTCAGATCGTAAATTTTAATAATTTTTAAGAATCTTACCGGGAAATATCCCTTGGAAACATGAGGATATATCTTGTGGTCTTATGCACCATTAAACCTGATAAAAGCTGATCTTCCGACTCATGCAGCCGTGTTTTTTTTCCATTTTTCTGTAGTAAATAAATGGGCTGTTTTTCGGTATTGTAAGGCAGCAGTTTTCTTTTAATTTCATGTACCAGTGCTTCACCATTGCCGATTCCGAAAAATTCATTAGTCTTTTTTATTTTTTCAGCAATCACCTCCTTATCAAACGGATGGGATGAAATGATAGTTTTCGGAAGGTTTCTCCCGATCACACAAGCACACCAATATGATAAAATAAAATCATCCGAATGCTGCCATTCTTTCATCGCATGAATAATATCATTATCATCAAGCCTGGTAAATCTTTCGATGTCTTCATCTGTTGCAGCGCTTTTTTCACGATATAAAAAGTATTTCAGATTTTCAGTAGCCGGAAGGTTTATTCCCTGGGAAACCAGAAGCTTGGCTCTTTCCAGAATTTTTACCAAAAGGTATTCCGCCAGAGCAGAGGTTTTATGATAGTATACCTGCCAATACATAAACATTCTGGCCGTTAGAAAGTTTTCAATAGAATAAATTCCTTTTGCATCAATAACCAGCTCTCCTTCTTCGCAGACATTCATCATTGAAATAATCCTTTGTGTGTTGATGTTCCCTTCCGATACGCCTGTAAAAAAACTGTCTCTTTTCAAATAATCCAACCGGTCTACATCCAATTGAGATGAAATCAGCTGATTAAAAAACTTTCTATGGTATTTCCCCTGAAACATTTCAATAGCGACAGATAATTGTCCCTGAAATTCATCATTCAGCTTATTCATCAATAATAACGAAAGGTTTTCATGATGCCAGTCATCCATCAGCATACTTTCCAAGGCATGGGAAAAGGGACCATGACCAATATCATGCATCAGAATAGCCAGCATTGCCCCTTTTTCTTCTTCTTCGGAAATTTTTACTCCTTTCTGCTTTAATGTTTCCAATGCTGTAAACATCAAATGCATCGCTCCCAGTGCATGATGAAACCTTGTGTGGGTGGCTCCCGGAAAAATCAGGTTTAAAAGTCCGGTCTGCCCGATTCTTCTCAATCTCTGAAAGTAAGGATGTTCAATGATATCAAATAAAATTTCGTGTGGGATCTTGATAAATCCGTGAACAGGATCGTTGATGATCTTTAGCTTATTCTGCATTGCAACGTCATAATTAGTAAACAAAGTTAGGCATTTTAAATTTGAGTGGTTATTAAATTTTTGAGAAGAAATGGAGTTTAAAAACATTCAAATATTATCATCCCAGTGTGGCAAAGGGCAACCTTGAATGGGACAGACAACTGCTCCATAAAATAGATGAACTTAAAGAGATTAATGATAAAAAAGCTTTAAATAAATTGTATTCCCAATGGATTGAAAGCCTGGGAAATGTTCCGGCCTGCAAAAAATGTAAAGTAATTGAGGGAAAGTCCTATTTTTTAAAAAACTTCGACCTGGGCTGGATCGACAATTCTGATGTTTTTAGTAAAAAAAATTTCTGAAAAACTCCACTATATCGAAAACAACAGGAATACCGGAGATCATTATTATTTCGGTGTAGGAAACAGAAAAATATATTTCCGGAATGAAAAGTCTTACGGAGCTGGGTATACTTCTAAGTCAATTGCTCTGCTGGAGCTATTCAGATACTGGAATTATATTGAGTATTTTTTCCCTTATAAATACGAAACGGACCAGCCTTGGAATGATGTCCTTACGGAAATGATCCCTAAATTCCTTCTGGCAAACAATGATGAAAGTTACCATCTGGCTTTAGCCGAATTAGTTGCAAAAACTGATGATTCCCATGCTTATCTTTACTCAAAACATATCAGTCTTTCTCTTTATGGAAACAGAAAAGTTCCTGTAGAATATTCTTATGCGGAAGGGAAATTGCTGGTTACGAAAATCAATTCTACCCGTTTTCGCGAAAAAAGCCTGCTGAACATTGGAGATGTGATTTATGATATTGAAGGTAAAACCATCCCGGAAATGGTTAACAGTTTTGCACAATATGTACCTGCATCCAATTCGTGGGGGAAACTCCATAAAGTAAAAAACTTTTTTCTTATGAGTCCTAAAGATTCCGTGGCCATGAAAATCGAAAGGAGCGGGCAAAACTTGATGGTAACTGCGAAAACCTATTATAGTAAGGATATTATCACTGAAAAAAGTATAGCTCCCGCCAAGTGGAAATTCATTGATCCTGAAAAGAAAACCGGCTACGTGGATATGGGGATCATTGAAAAGGAAGATCTGGATGAAATGTACGGGAGTCTGAAGTCTGCCCAATCTATTATATTTGATCTCAGAAATTATCCCAGACAGACCATTATTCCTTTAAGCAGATTACTGCTACCCGCAACCGTCCCTTATTACCGGTTTAATTTTCCTGAAACCAATTATCCCGGGAAGTTTTATAGCATCACCAACAGTATCGGGAGGAATAATCCTGAATACTATAAAGGAAATGTAGTCGTTTGGTAAACGAGAGTACCCAAAGCCAGGCTGAAACAACCGTAATGATGCTAAAGCAGCATCCGAAAGCCAAAGTGATTGGCAGCAATACTTCCGGAGCTAACGGAGATGTCATTACTTTTAAAATTGCAGGTCTTGACACCCGCTTTACAGGTCTCGGGGCTTATTACCCCGATGGCAGGGAAACACAAAGAATCGGCATTATTCCGGATATCATTGTAAGACCGACTATAGAGGGGCTTAAAGAAGGTAAAGACGAAGTTCTGGAAAGAGCTTTGCATTACATAAAAACCAATGAATAATAGTGCAGATACAGGATGTCCTGATATGGATTTTCATTTAACTAATATTTAACTTTTAATCTTCCTAATTTGTGAGATTTTAAAAGGATTTGGTCAACATTTTGATACAATAACCATGTAAAAAATAAATTATGTCAGAAAAGATATTATGGATCGATGATGAAATAGATTTACTTAAACCTCATATCGTATTTTTTAGAAAAAAAGGGTTACCAGGTAACCCCTGTTAATAATGTGAATGAAGCTTTAGAGCTTATGGATTCTGAGAAGTTTGCATTAACATTAATTGATGAGAATATGCCGGGCATTTCCGGACTGGAAGCAATTCCTATGATTAAGGAAAAAGATAATTCCTTAAAAATAGTAATGGTTACCAAAAGCGAGGAGGAGCACATTATGGAAGAAGCAATAGGCTCCCAAATTGCCGATTATATCCTGAAACCGGTAAATCCGAATCAGATCCTTCTTTCATTAAAGAAAAATCTCCAACAGGAAAACCTTGTTGAACAAAAAACAATTTTGCAGTATCAGCAGGAATTCAGAAACCTTTCGATGGAACTTTCTTACCTGAGAACATACCAGGATTGGGCAGAGTATTATAAGAAAATTCTCAGTTGGGAAATCAAATTTGATAAGGTTGCAGACAATGAATTCGCTGATCTTTTACAATCACAAAAGGAGGAAGCCAATATCCAGTTTGCCAAGTTCATTGAAAAGAATTACGAAAACTGGCTTACAGATTCAGATAAACCTATCATGAGTCACACTCTTTTCAAAGAGAAAGTAAAACCTGAGGTTGAAAAAGAAAAAGTGCTTTTATTGATGGTTGACAATCTTCGTTATGATCAATGGAAAGTTATTGAACCTTTATTTACAAAATATTACAATAAAATATCAGAAGACTACTATTACAGTATTCTTCCTACTGCTACGCAATATGCAAGAAACTCATTCTTTGCCGGCCTGATGCCATCAGAAATTGAGAAGCGTTTTCCTGAAAAATGGTTTAATGATAATGAGGAAGGAAACAAAAATGAATTTGAGCGGGATTTTCTGGAAGACCAGATGAAAAGGATCGGTCTTGGATCCAAATCCATGAAATATCTTAAAGTATTGAATGCTGATTTTGAAAGAAAAATCTACGACGATTTTAATCAGCATAAGAACAATGATCTGTTGGTTATTGTCTATAACTTTATTGATATCCTGTCCCATGCTAAAACGGACAATCATATTGTAGACCAGCTTATCCGTGATGATAAAACTTTCCGGTCCCTTACCTTCAACTGGTTTGAAAATTCTTCATTGATGAAAATTATCAAAACAGCGGCTGAAAACGGATATAAATTGGTGATCACAACAGATCATGGAACTGTTTATGTAAAAAAGCCAAGCAAAGTGGTAGGAGACAGGGAAACCTCTACCAATATCCGTTATAAAACCGGTAAAAGCTTAACCTATGATGATAGTGATGTATGGGCTATCACCAACCCGGAAAAACTGTTCCTGCCAAAAGGAAATCTCAGCTCTAAATATATTTTTGCCAAAAATAATATTTTCCTTGCCTATCCGAAGAATTACAATCACTTTGTAAATTATTATAAAGAAACATATCAACATGGAGGAATTTCACTGGAAGAGTGTATTATTCCTATAAGCATTTTAGAACCCAAGTAGTTTTTTTCATAGTTTATTTAATATTGGGTTTGGAGCGGAAAAAATCGATCGATTTTTTCCGCTTCTTTTTTTATA
Source organism: Chryseobacterium sp. P1-3 (assembly GCF_000738495.1). NCBI lineage: Bacteria > Pseudomonadati > Bacteroidota > Flavobacteriia > Flavobacteriales > Weeksellaceae > Chryseobacterium > Chryseobacterium sp. P1-3. The sequence goes on along the minus strand of NZ_JPEQ01000004.1, from coordinate 237,801 downwards.
GTCTTCAAGAGTTCATATCTTCGTAAAAAATAAGTCATGCTTGTTATTTCACTTACTTATGCCAAGTAGAGTGCCTTACAATGAAAATTTTTAAATTCTTTATAAAAGACTCATGAAATTAATTACATACAACGTTAACGGAATCCGGGCTGCTTTCACCAAAGATTTCCTGGGCTGGTTAAAAGCTGCCGACCCTGACATCATCTGCATCCAGGAAAGTAAAGCCGGAAATGATCAGATTGATATTGAAAGCCTGGAAAAACTAGGATATCACAGTTATTGGCATTCTGCAATAAGAAAAGGCTACAGCGGGGTGGGAATTGCTTCAAAAATCAAACCTAATCATATAGAGTATGGTTGTGGTATTGAAAGCTACGATAGCGAAGGAAGAATTATCCGTGCTGATTTTGACGGCTATTCTGCTATTTCAGTTTATGTACCTTCTGCCACCAATATTGAAAGACTGGATTTTAAAATGCAGTTTTGCCATGACTTTTTAGAGTATATAAAAAATCTGAAAAAAGAGATTCCCAACCTAATCATATCCGGAGATTTTAATATCTGTCATGAGGCAATTGATATCCATGATCCTGTCCGCTTAAAAAATGTATCAGGGTTTCTTCCTATGGAAAGAGAATGGATGACCAATTTCATCAACGAATGCGAACTGATTGACAGCTTCAGATATTTTAATAATGAACCTGATAATTATACCTGGTGGAGCTACCGTCAGAATTCCAGAGCCAAGAATAAAGGCTGGAGACTGGATTATAATTTCACCTCTTATAGTTTGAAGGATAAATTAAGCAGAGCCGCTATTTTAAAAGAAGCGGTACATTCTGATCATTGCCCTGCACTATTGGAACTAGACATTTAAAACAAATAATAATCATAAATACAAAAAACCAGCTTTTCAGCTGGTTTTTATTAATTTAAATCATAAAATTAATCGACAATTTCATACTCCACCGGAATTGTACCTCTACTGATATCTCCGATTTCGTCGAACGCAGCTTTAGACATGTCTAAAGATCTTGATGAATGGAAAGGTCCTCTGTCATTAATTCTTACTATCACTTCTTTACCATTCCTAAGGTTGGTTACCTTAATGTTTGTTCCAAATGGAAGCGTTCTGTTGGCTGCGGTAAACTTTGAGTTATCAAAGATTTCTCCGCTGGCGGTTTTTCTACCGTTAAATTTATCGTGGTAGTACGATGCATAACTTGTTTTTTTCGCATCTAAGGCATTATTCGTAAATGAGTAAATACCTAAGGTTGAAATCATCATTATGATTACGAGAATGAATCTTTTCATCACTTTGAACTTTTATTGGTTTTTGACAGAGCAAAAGTATCAGGAATCTGCTAAAGTCCACAGCCGAAAAGTTAAAAAGCGTTAATAAAAACCAAATTATATGTTAACAATCCTTGTAATCTCCTTTTAATAGCCGTTTTCAGGTGTATTGTTAAAAAACGTTAAAAAAACAGCTTAAAAGTTAACATAATTAACTACTTTGTGCATAATTTAAAAAATTAACTTTTATAAACATTTGAATAACAATAAGTTAAATACAACATAATTTCGTTAAAAACCGTTTAGTTTTGTCTGTTTATAATGTATGGCCGACACTGATCAGTACACATTTGAAATGAATCAGCCAGTATATAAAAGCATACATTATTGCTAAATTCCGGATTAGATGCAAGGTTGGGGGAATTAGAATATTTGTACTTTGTATCTTTTACTTTTCACACAAAGAATTTCTGTGTTATATTGTAAGGGTTACAAAAAATAGAACCTGCTTCATTTAATCTTTCTAGTGACTTTATTACTTTCTAGCTCATTTACAAAAAATGCTCTTTGTGTTTATACCATTGGTAAATTTAATCTATCACATTTATGAGAGCTCAATGATGCTGCCACAACATAGGAGATTTTCCCAATAACAGGGGTTTCTCATTAAGTTTTGGCTTAAGCTAATGGAAGATATAATTTTCAAAAACGGACTAAGTCCGTTTCTATTGAATATTCATCAGTAAATTCTAATTCTTAACTTCAAACATTTTTCTATTCATTAACTAAACTTTGCTTAGCTTCCAATTTTTGAAACTGATCCAAACTCTTGATCTCTAATAATAAAAAACAAAAACCAATGAGAGACTCATTGGTTTTTTTTATGTAATTAAATAAATTCTTTTATTTTAAATATTCTAATACGTAATCATAAGTATCAGCCGGATAAACGACAGACATACTTGGAGATCCTGTAATAGCGTTTCCTGCAGTAGTTGCTACGGTATAAGAATACAAGCTTCTATCATACACTACATTAGTACCGGCTTTGTAAATTGTAATACCATACAGAGACGTCATTCCGGCAGGGGCAGGAATATTTACTGCCGTAGAGTTACCTGTTGTAGTAAAAGTTCCTTTGATAGCATATACCTGTGCATTATTTACTAATGTATTGGTAACAGTTTCAGTAGGAAGAATGTTTACTTTCGCACTGCTATTGTTTCCACCCATTGGCAACCATTGTCCACCTGTAGTGGAAGTAGGGCTTCCTGGGTTTGAGAAATAATAGAACCCTGGAGTTACTGCCTGATTTCCTACACCTGAACCTGTAGCAGGAGTATTACCCGCTGTTGTGTTATATACAATCATCCCGTCAAATCTGTTCGGGTTGTTCGATGCATTATATAAAGTACCCTGGTTAGCTAAAACCAATTGGGTAAGATCTGCTCTAGGGAAAATAAAACCTTTACCTAAGTTCGCGTTATTAACTGTATTTGTAACTGAAGCATCAATGAAAGCTGATGATACGGGAATACTTGAACCTGAATATGCCTGGTTACCTTTAATTTGTGCTGAAAGCGTATTTCCAACAGAAGAAATAATCAAAGCTACAGCGATATATTTTAAATTTTTCATCTTTAATTAATTTAATAAATTATTGTATTTTGATTATTGACCAGCAAGGGAATACCAGTTTGTTCCGTCTGTAATAAATTCAGAACCAAACTGCTGAAGACTAGAGAAAGTATTAGTCTTGTAGTTTGCGTTTTGATTTGTTAAGTTCTGTGAAATACCTGATAATTCAACAATTGTCAGTTTTTTCCCTACCATAGAAGCATCCGGAGTTGGTAATTTGATATCACCTGAAACTCCTCCTGAGAATAAAACTACATTCCCAACATCACTTGGTAAAAGTGTAACCAGCGCTGCTCCAGCTACAGTTCTGTAAGTTGGAGTAGGAAGTGCAGCACCTCCTCCTAATGTTTTCCATGTGGAAGATGGAGCATCATAGTAATAGAACCCTACTGCTGTTACGTTTGTAGTTTTAGCAGTAGCAGTACCATCAATAGTGGTAACAAAAGTAAGAGCACCGTTTTGTTCAGCTACATAGGCAGCATCTTTAGCAGCCAGCTGAGCTCTTGTCATACGAGGGACCAATACGGCATCAGGTTTTGTATTATCTGCAGTATTAGCTACTACATCTAATGTTGCGGCGGGTGTGGTTGTGTTAATCCCTACACGCCCTTGCTGAGCCTTGGAAAGTGCCGAAAGGCAAACCAGCATAGTTGCTGTTAATAAAAATTTTTTCATAAGTTTTTAAAGATTTTAATTACATTATTTTCCATCAATATTTCCAAAAAGGAAGATGCATATCAACTTGCGCTTATCATCTTGGAGCTAAGATACACAAAAATAATTCAACTTATTGTGTATTCAGCATCAAATTAATAAATAACTTGTTGAAAGCACATGATTTAAAAACATTGCTTCAGGCGCAAATTTAAGATATAATTTTTTAATTTTTTATACTTTCATGAAAGAAAATTAAAAAATACAAACAACAATATCACATAAAAACCTGATAAACAACAATATAAATTCAAATTAAATAAAAACACATATATTAAATTTTATTCATATTTTTTTAGTATATGTGAAGCAATGAAGTATATTGTCTTATAATTAGCAATTATTGTTCTTTTTTTATACTAATTCTCCATATAAGTCGAACTCCTCAGCTGAAGTGATGATAACATTGGCAAATTCACCTATAGAAATATAGGTATCTTCTGCCGAAACCAAAACCGTATTATCCACATCAGGAGAGTCATATTCCGTTCTTCCTATAAAGTAGTTTCCTTCTTTACGGTCAAAGATACACCTGAATGTTTTCCCTATTTTTTCCTGATTCTTTTCCCAAGAGATTTGTGATTGCAGCTCCATAATCTCTTCTACCCTGGCCTCTTTTACTTCCTGCGGGATATCATCATCCAGTACATGAGCTGTTGTATTTTCTTCATGGGAATAGGTAAAGCATCCCAATCTGTCAAATTTTTGTTCTTTTACCCAATTTTTTAATTCCTGGAACCTCTCTTCTGTTTCTCCGGGATACCCTACAATCAGGGTAGTCCTGATAGCCATATCCGGAACTTTTTCTCTGAATTTAGCCAGAAGAGCATTTGTTTTTTCATGAGTTGTTCCTCTCTTCATCGATTTCAAAAGATCGGAATTGATATGCTGAAGCGGAATATCTATGTAATTACATACTTTTGGTTCTTCACGGATGATATCTAATACATCTTCCGGAAAACCGCTTGGAAATGCATAATGAAGACGAATCCACTCTACTCCTTCTACTTTTACCAATTCTTTCAGAAGATCTCCGAGGGCTCTTTTTTTATAAAGATCCAACCCGTAATAAGTAAGATCCTGAGCAATCAGAATCAGTTCTTTTGTTCCTTTCTTAGCCAACTTCTGAGCTTCAGAGACCAATTTTTCAATAGGCGTGGAAACGTGTCCTCCTCTCATTAAGGGAATAGCGCAAAAAGAGCATGGCCTGTCACATCCTTCTGAGATTTTAAGATATGCGTAATGCTTGGGAGTTGTTGTAAGTCTTTCTCCCACCAGTTCGTGTTTGTAATCTGCTCCAAGATGTTTAAGCAGAACGGGTAAATCTCTGGTCCCAAAATATTGATCTACATCCGGAATTTCTTTTACCAGATCCGGCTTATATCTTTCGGAAAGGCATCCTGTAACAAATACTTTTTCTACCTCTCCCCTGTTTTTGGCTTCTACATAATCAAGGATAGTATTAATGGATTCTTCTTTAGCATTATCTATAAATCCGCAGGTATTGATCACAACAATATCACCACGATCTTCATGAACCACTTCTTTACCATTGGCTTTCAGCTGGCTCATTAATACTTCAGAATCATAGACATTCTTGGAGCATCCAAGAGTAACTACATTGATTTTCTTCTTCCCTACAGATTTTGTACGCATCTTTTTGATTTTGAGTCTGCAAAGATACGAAATATTGACAGAGCAGAAATCAAAAAAAATAAAAAACCACTTCAGAAAAGTGGTTTTCAATATTTTAATTAAAAGTTTCCTTCGGCAAATGTTGGCAAACCCCTATCTTTATCTGATAGCTGTACAATATCTAAAGGTAGCTTCCAGTCTATATTAAGATCCGGATCATTCCAGATTACACTTCCTTCCGATTCTTTGTTATAAAAGTTATCACATTTATAAGAAAAAATGGCGGTTTCGCTTAATACAGAAAAACCATGTCCAAAGCCTCTTGGAACATATAACTGCAATTTATTTTCAGGGGTAAGCTCAATTCCATACCATTTTCCAAAAGTTGGAGAATTTCTGCGAAGATCTACAGCAACGTCAAAAACCTTACCTTCCAGACAAGATACTAATTTTGCCTGCGCATGTTCACCTTTTTGCAGATGTAATCCTCTTAATACTCCATAGGACGATTTTGAAATATTATCCTGTACAAAATGACCATTCATACCTGTTAATTCTTCAAATTTTTTTTTCATTATATTTTTCAAAGAAGTAACCTCTGTCATCTTCAAAGATTGTTGGTTCTATTACATAACAGTCCTTTAAAGGAGTTTCTCTTATTTTCATATTAAGTGTTATTTATTTTATAAACTATATTTCTTTTTTAAATTTAATTTCAATCCCAGATATAAAGCTCCAGTAGGGATAAAAATAGTCAGGACAATAGCCCAAATAGGAAGTTGTGACTGGATTAAAAAGACATTGATCATCAATTGTAAAATCGAATAAACGCTACTAATCACTAAATGAGAAACTTTTTTTTCATTGGCGAAAAGCTGATATAAATGTCTTCTATGAGCTTCAAAAATATTTTCTTTCAACAATATTCTTTCAATGATGGTAAGCACCACTTCCATCCCATAAATAGCTAAAAGGAGTATATATTTATATTCTCCTGTTCTCATAATGAGCAAAGTGATCAACCCTATAACCCAAAATCCTATTCCCATACTTCCGACATCCCCTGCAAAGCATTTTGCTTTTTTTCTGAAATTAAAAAAACAAGAAAACCAAACAAGCTAATAGAGGGTAGTAAATAAAATTATTGTCCGTAAACTGAATCACTTCTCTGTTAATGTAAGCTAGTGAACTTAATGTCACAAGGCTATAGGTACCCGTCATACCATTAATTCCATCCATAAAATTATAAGCATTAAGAGTTCCGATAATCAATATAAATAGAATTGGCCATACCCAAAAAGGCATCAAACTGAATGCCCCTGTAAAATATAATAACAAAATGACCGAAACAAGGTGAACAGAAAGCCTTATTTTATTAGATAATGTTCTGATATCATCTATAAAACTTATGGTACAAATTGCCAGTAAACCCAAACCAAAAGCCCAGTATTCCTCAACAGATTCTTTGATGTTGAATAGACAAAAAACAATAAAAGCTATCGGAAAAATGATTCCTCCTCCTCTTAGTGTGATTTGTGTATGTGCACTTCTGTGGTTCGGCTTATCTATAATGTTATATTTGTCAGCAATTCTGAAGTATATCAGAATTGAAATAAACAGTATGATTGTAACTAAGATATATTCCATTATTTTGAGTGAAAGCTTTTTATGGTTTTAACAAGTCCCTGTTCGGCCGTTATAGGCATTTTATCAATCTTTAATATTGATTTTATTTTCTGATTGGAGACTAATAGATTACTTGTCATTTTCTTCACTCTTTTTGTATTAATAGGGAGAGGAAGAATATCTCCTATTTTTGCTATTCCTAATATTACAGATTTAGGGATGGATAAGCTGATTGTTTTTTTTATGGGTTACGTTCTTGATGATGGTGATAATACTTTTAGTTGAAATTGGCTCATCATCGCAAATATGATAAATTCCGGATATCATTTTATCATTATTTTTAATAATTTCCGAGATATAAAAATTAAAATTATCAATCGATAAAAATGACCTGTTATTATCAAATGATTCCAACGGATATGGGATACCTTTTGAAATGATCTTGTATAGTAGTCCCAGGTTTCCTTTATCTCCTGGCCCATGGATCATAGGTGGTCTTAATATAATTACTTTTTTATCCTCTGGAAGTTTTTGTTCTAAAAGCCATTTCTCCGCCTCTCTTTTTGTTTTACCATATACAGAAACAGGGTTACAATCTCTTTGTTCCTGTAATGGTATTTGAGATTCAAATTCTTCTAATGCAGCTATTGAGCTTATATGTATAAAAAGTTTAGCCTTGGAATATATAAACACATTAAATATTTCTTTAACGAGCTCCACATTAGCAAAATAATAATCATTTTCAGAAGCTGTTCCCTGATGATCGTGTGCTTTACCGATTAAATTAATCACCACTTCTGAAGTTTCCACATTTTTCTTCCAGGAAGGATCCCTAAGAGACGCTCCTTGAAAGTTATGATCCAGTAGACCGGCTTTAATAAGATTCTTACCGACGAAGCCTGAAGCTCCTAAAACGGATATATTCATATTATTTTTTTAAGACCTGTTCCCAATGTTTAATAGATGAGAGACCGAATACTTCATTTACCCATCCTTTTAATGACATACTTTCTCTGATCTCAGAATTAATATTTTTAAAGTCTGATTTAAAAAAATTTTCCTCCAATACAATATTTCCTCTTTCGATGACATAAATATTCTGAGGGTCGTAAAAAGGATATTCTTTGATTTTAGGGTTGGTGGTAATTAATTTCCTACCTGCTCCCAAAGTCTCAAACGTCCTCATTGTCAATCCATTCTGTCCCGGATGATTGATATCCAGAATCACTTTTGTATTACGGTAAACATCAATAATTTCATGGTGAGACAAGCTATTAAATGAAATATTTTTATAGTCAAAATTTTTAAAATTCTTATCGGTAGCCTTTTTATATTTAAAAAGAATTTTACTGGGTGAATAATAAAATGTAAACATTTTTAACTGGTGTTTGCTGCACCATGCTTTTGCCTGCTCGCTAATCGAATAACGATCAGAATGAGCAGTTCCTATAAAAGCCAGATCGTACTTATTGTTCTCATCTTTCCCGTTAAGTTCTCCATAATCCTGAGCAAAAAATAAAGGTCTAAAGCTCATTTTATATTCAACGGCATCCAGATTATCAAATGTAAACCGGCTATCAAAATAATTCAGAATATCAAGCCCATTGGAATTGTTTTTAAAGGAATCATAGGTATAAAAGATGAACTTAATCCCCGGATTATTTTCCTTTAGAAAATCCAGAAAAAATTTAGGGGTAGCTTCTCCTTTGATTAAAAGAAAATAATCATACTTCGTATCTCTGATCTTTTCAATAATTTCCTTAAAATATTGATGTATTTTAGTGAAATATATTTCTTTCTTTATACGAATTATAGCTTTGCTAAAAAAGGAATTTGATGGACGTTTCATCAAACAGATCCACCTTTGCGCCCATGCTTTCCAACTGATTTTTTATTAAATTTTCGTAATTAAAAAATTTGATGGAGATTAATAAAATATTTTTTCCCTGAAGCATTTATCTTTTACTTTCGTTATTTATACAAACCTTTTGCTTTCATCTCCTCTAAAGAACTGTTAAGTTTGTCCTCCTGAATTTCCTGTTTAAGCACCCAGCTTGAAAAATTTTTTATCCCTTCCTCAAAATATACAGAAGGTTCAAATCCTAGTTTAGAATTTATTTTAGAAAGATCAGCAAAATTATGGCGTATATCCCCTAATCTGAAGTTTCCTGTAATGCTAACAGGAACTTCTATTCCGTAAGAACTGATTAAGGTTTTAGCAACAGTCAGGACATCAGTAGGTACACCTGTTCCTACATTGAAAACTTCCCCATTCGCTTCTTCTTTTTCAATCCCAAGAATAGTGGCATTTACCACATCATCAATATAAACAAAGTCTCTTGTTTCTTTTCCATCTTCAAAGATTTTGATTCCATTTCCATTTCTGATCTGTGTGGAAAATATAGACAAAATACCTGTATATGGATTGGAAAGAGACTGTCCGGGGCCATACACATTCTGATATCTGAATGCTACAGGTGCAATTCCAATAGTAGGACAAACCGTCATAATCATTTGTTCCTGGTTTTGCTTGGTAATTCCATAGACGGAAGAAGGATGAATCTTTGAATTTTCATCTGTAGCAAGCAATTCCAGTATTTTACCATCATGATATTTCACTTCAAAGTCTCCGTTTAGCATATCTTTTTCCTTTCTATGGGAAGGATAAACAATCCCCAGTTCAGGATGACGATATTTCCCTTCCCCGTAAATAGATCTGGAAGAAGCGATGACCACTTTTTCAATTGTGTTTTTATGATTAGCCAATAAATCAAGCATAATGGCAGTTCCTTGTATATTTACTTCGGTATATTTTTCTATACAATACATAGACTGTCCCGTTCCTGTTTCAGCTGCCAGATGTACGACAACGTGCTGCCCGGTAAGTGCTTTTTCCCAATCTTCCCTTGAAGTTACGGTTCCTTTAATAAAATTCACTTTATCTTTGATACTTTGGTATAAAGGTGATGTGACTTCAGGGTTTTCACCATGAATTTGAGGTGAAAGATTGTCTAAAATTGTGATATTGTACCCTTTTTCTATTAACTTAAGTGCCAGATTGCTTCCAATAAAACCACTTCCCCCTGTAATCAGTATATTTTTCATTGTATTTATATTTTTTCCCAATTGTTAGTAATAAAATTAAATTTTTTTTATCGGTTTTGCAGGTATTCCTACCGCTATAACATATGGAGGCAGACTTTTGGAAACCAAAGAATTAGCACCCACTATTGTACCTTTACCAATAGTTACACCAGGTAATACGGAAACAAACTCTCCCAGCCAAACATTATCTTCTATAATAACTGGCTTTGAAAATAATTTCCTTTCATGCGGAATAGAGTCAGGAGAAGAATCATTGTTATCACCTGCATAGCTACCATGTGAACAATCAGACACATAGATTTTACTTGCAAAAAGCACATTATTTCCTATCTGAACTTTTTCCATCGCCGTAATATGCACATAATCATTCATTTGAAAATTTTCTCCAAAGAATAAAGTTGTTTTGTTGTCTTCAGGATAAGCTTCAATTCTACACCCTACTCCAGTAGTGAATCCTTTAGATACTGATATATATTTTCTACCTCTGATGTCTATCGGAAACCTTATTAACCTTGCGTTTTTAAAAACAAAAAAGCTTCTTATTTTAAAAAATAATTACTTGGAGCAATCCAATTATGCTATATCTTTTAAATAAATTCATTTTAATAATAATTTGAATAACTCATCCCAGCTTCTACAAAGTGGTTCTTCGTATTTTACATCTCCCTTGTTAGTATATTTTTATACTTCCATCCATTACAGCTAACATACTTTCTGCTAATTTTTGTTCGTTTAATACATCAAAGTAATGAACTTTGCTATAGTTCCCAACAGTTTCATAGGCATAGGGCAGGTTAGCAACCAGCATTGGTTTATGATATTTTTTGAATTCTGAAATAGGTAAACCCCAGGTTTCTAATTTTGACGGAAAAACTAAACAATCTGCTAAAGCGTAATTATCCTCAACTTCATCTTTAGGCAATAATCCTGCAAATTCAATTTCTTTATTTTTAGAAAACCGGTCAACAATATTTTTAGAATAGGGATTTTCTGAGCCATCAATTGTTAATTTAACCTTAAACTTCTGTTTTCCTTTTGCTTTTAATATTTCAACTGCTTTACAAATAATTTCAAAATTTTTAAATTCACGAGGAAAAGCAGGGTAAAAAAAAAACAAAATCATTTGATTTTACATCTGCAAAATTTTTAATTACATTTTCAGTATTTCCTTTTCCCTGATTAGGTAAAGCTACAACTACTTTTTCATTTTTAAGATTGAAAAGCCTTAAAAACGCATCTTTTATCCATTTTTGTTGAACAACTACATAATCATTTTTTATGAATATTTATTCTATAAAGTTGTTTATAAAATTTTGTATATAGAAACCTCTTGGGATTATTTAAAAAGTTAGACAAATTCTGTTTGTAAAATGGTGAAGCATTATGACAATACACCGCACGTTTTTCTGAAATTACATTTGGAGTAATATCATGTAGACTCAACCAGAGGTGGCTATCTAGTTTTTGCGATAAACTTCTGCATTCAAAATATTCAAATTTAATTCTGTTTTTCCATGCTTCTTTTACATGGGGAAATTCTAAAAGTTCAATATTCCTCAGGTTATCATATAGTTTTTTTGAATGTACAAGTGCAATTACATTATACTCTGCTATAATGGGGCTAGTATCTAAAAATTCTAGTGCTGACTTCATAACAGTTAATGGACCGCCTTCTGAGAAATTAACGCCTGAAACAATTATATTTTTTTTCATTTTCTATCTTGTTGATGCAAAAACAGGATTCTGGGATACAAATAATTCCGAAGTTGTACTATAATAAAAATGTGTATTCGCTAAAACATCTTTATTATAATCCATCATTGCAGTAAAATAAGCATTTTGTGCATTTTTAGGAAGAAAATTAGGGATTATTGCCATATTAAAATTCTTACCTTGTTTAAATCCATAATTACCATTTACTGATTTAGAGATAGTTTTTTTTACATTATTTAATTCATAAGTAATTACAAATGTAGTTGACCAACCTAAAAACATAGTCCCGATTTCATTTATTACTTCAATATTAGCAACTAAGTATTTATCTTCAGCTTTTACTGGTTTTACATTCGTTAATTTTTCGTTTAAATTAAATGCAGTAACTTTTTTAAATTGCCTATTTGCATTTAAATACTTAGCCAATGTTTCTTTTTTGTTGCTAGGATTATTATCTGTATCTTTTTTAGTATTAATTGGGATTTTAATTACTGTACCATTCTCTTTTGCAAATTCTGTTAAAAAAATATTTTTTTCATTGCTTTCATTTATACGCAAATCACATTGATCTAAAAATAAATCTACCTGATCATAATTATAAACCAAAATTCCTTTTAATGTAAATGCTTTATAATTATTTGAAATCCCATCAAAATTATTTCCTTTTATAAAAATTTTATTTTTCGGATTTAAAGCGGTCGTATTGTTGAAAGGAAGATATATTCCTTTGCCATCTTTAAAAACAGAGGAAACATATACTGCATCCGAAATAACAGATTCAAAGTGATTCCCTTCAAAATTTACAGTTGCGTTGCTTATTTCCATATCTACAATGTAATCTGGAGATTTGCCGTCAGCATATTTTATATTCCCTTCCATATTATTATTCCGGATATTTACCTCTCCTTTAGCAAAAGTTCCTCTGATAATTCTAGAATTATCATGGCACATATTATTTTCAAAGATAAACCCCCAAGCCAGGTTTCTAATTCCAACCGGACCGCCTTTAGATTGAATATCTGAAAAAAACACACATTCATCATTTTGATTAAATGCATTTTGTCTAAGTTGTATAAACGCAACTAAATATTGATTCTGTGCACTAAACTTTATGGCAAAGTTAAACCCTGTAAAGTGACATCTTTCGATAATAAAAGGCCATGTAGGTCCTCCCCATTCGGATTTGAATAATATTGCTGTAGTATTCCCGGTTTGTCTACTTTGTAAAGTTCTAAACTGAATATCCGCTATTCTAATAGGATCTCTTACATTTTTATCAAAAATGATTCCTGTACTATTTTTAGGAATGATAAATTCACTGCTATTTATATTATCAGTATTATTAGCTTTATTTTCCACATTAACCCAACTTTCCTCTCTTAATAAAGCACCTTCACCTATAAGCTGTACTCCTCCATTTTTAAAACTAACACTATTCTTCAGCAAATATCTACCAAATGGTATAAACAATGTTTTTCTTTTATTTGTTTCGCAAAAATCGATTGCTTTTTGAAAAGCATCACTGTCATCTGAAATACCATCACCCTTTGCTCCGAAATCCTTTAAAGAAACTACCCATTTTTGATTTCCAATAATTGATGTCTTATTCTGTCCTAAAATTAAGACTGAAAATAACAATAGGAATCCCAGAATTAAATTGCTATAGTTTCTCATAAATATTAATGTATTGATTAGAAATATTTTCAACACTAAATCGTTTTAGGTTCTCTTTGCCTTTCCTGATCATTTCTATTTTTTTCTTCGTTAGAAAGAGTTAATGCAATATTGAGTCCTTTTTTAATATCATCAATAGAATTAGGATCGACCAAAATTGCACCTTCACCAGCAACATCATTCATGGGTAATATGTTAGATGTTACGACAAGAGTGTTTTGTGCCTGGGCTTCCAGAATAGGCAGACCAAAACCTTCATAAATAGAGGCAAACAATAAAACATCTGCTTTTTGATATAAAATTTTTAGCTCTTCATCACTGATATTGAAATAATTCTTATACCTGATCTTATTTGAATGCAACAGGTCTTCATATTCTTTTTCTAATTTACCTACGATAAAAACTTCGACCTGTAAATTATGCAACGCACTAATTGAATTTTTTTATATTTTTATTTTCGCGTGTACCTACTATAAGTACTTTCGCTACTGTTTCCCTATTTATTACAATATCTTTTGCTATGTCTATTGTAACGCAATTGGGAACGACAACTACTTTTTTTTAACACAGACGGCATAATCTGTGCAATTTCCTGCTTTGTTTTTTCCGATATTGCAACAATTACTTTGGCCCTTCGAAATGGAAGATATATCCAAAAAATTTTAAAAATTAAAAACCTCATAAAGGACCAGTTTTTATAAAGTCCTAAATCGTGTACAGTTATTATTATTTTTTTCGTTCTTAGACCTATTGCAGCAAAATGTATTTGTCCTGTAATATGAACTATAGAATCATTCTTAACTGATTTCCTATAAAATAAAATACTTTTAAATAAATTAATAATGCCATTTCCAAAGGGATTTTCTATATTTTGTATATATATTCCTTTGCTTGAAATACTCTTCTTAATAAAACCAAAAAGCTTTTCAAGACTTATTTCATTAGGATTAAATTTTCTATCTAAAAATACTACTTTCATATTTTATTTTTAATGCATTTTTCTAAAATAATCTGTATTATACCAAATACCTTTATATGGATCAAATAAGTCAGGGTATCCCCCAATTGACTGGTACATTAATACTATTCCAAGGATATATACAATTATTAAAAACAGAAACTTGTTTGTTGGTTTTTTCAGAATAATAAAAATAGAAGAAATTAACAAGCACTCCATGAGATTAAAATATAAACTTCCTCTACTTACCATTACAGTTAATGAATTGGAGAAAAATAAATAAATTAAAATTCCAACCCAATATCCATTAAAGAATAAATTATAGTTTTTAAACCGGGGAATGAGCTTTTCTCTGAGAGCAAAAAAAAGAAAGAAAAATAAAAGTCTTTTAAACGCTCCCATAACAGTTAATCCATAGGAGGCTGCATCAGACTTAGCACTGCTTAAATAGTCTTCAGTTTTAGTCATAAAATGATCACTAAGAGCCCCTAACGAACCAAAGACTTTTAAAGGGATTGGTGAGATACCAAAAGCAAAGGCAAGCAAGATACCTAAAATAATAGTTATCTTTGAAAGATACCTATTTAAAAAGAAGTAAACACTTCCCAAATAAGCTGTTGCATGAAAACTAAAACTGCTTATCAATAATATAATAAACTTTTTCTTGTTTTCATTAAGTAAAAAGCTTATTCCAAAAAGCAAGAAAACAACACCTAATAATTGTCTGTTTGAGCCTACAAAACCCAGATTTGATAAAAAGTAGTAAAAAAAAGCGGTTTGTGGATAGGGTACAATCTTTTTAAATGAAGTAATTAATAATCCATAAAAAATAATCGCATGGATAAACAAAAAGACTGAGTAATTATCTGTAACAGATCTTACAAGCCAGGTTAAAATTCCGTAACCAATTTCAGTACTCCATATTTCAAGTACATCATCTATCGACTTAGATTCGTGGAACAAATATTCATAAACAAACCAATCCGTTCCTGTATACCACCGACCACCAATAATTAAAACGGCCCCTAAAAATGAAACAAATAGAAATACGTTTTTTAGTTTTCCTTTTGTTAATTTAAAAATTTCTAAAAAGGAAAATATAAAAAGAATTATTGAAAATATAATATAAACCTCCATTAAACTCCTAGTAAATCAAACAATTGTTTCATCCTTATATCATAAGTGTGGTTCTGCAGAAAATGTTTTTTCTGTATATCAGCCAATGTGTGTCTTTCTTCTTGATGATTCAAATAATATTTAATCAATTCGATAGATTCATCAATTGTATTGAAAGTAAATTTTTCACGAGGAATAATTGAGTATTCTTCTAATGTAGGTTTATAATCACAAATCTGAAAAGCACCAATACCGGCAATTTCAAAAAATTTAGCATTCACGGACTGAACTTCAGCATAATGAAAATTATTAAATACAATCTTGGATCCTAACAGAACTTCAGCTTTCCTACTTCCGGTAATAAATTCATTTTGAAATTTGGCATTTATTTTATTCAGAGGAAATCTTCTGTCTGGTGTTCCAAAAAGCTTAACATTTATTTTTGCATCAATCAATTTTTCCACCATTCTGGCTCTGTAGGGATACATTGTTCCAAAGCACACGACATCAATATTTATTCTTTCTTCTAAGTCTTTTTTACTTTTAACATCGAAATTATGTACCCGCTCATTAAATGCTTCAGGAAAATAAAAAGTATTTAGTCCCATTTTATTTTTCATAAAATTTATCATAAACGGATCCTTTGTAAAATAAGCATCATATGGAGATATAAAAATCTGCTGATGTTCTAAAGTTGTTAATTGATCCGGATTGATATGTATTACCAATGTGCTTTTAAGCTGCTTTTTGATAAATTCTATACATTTTGGATGGATAAACCTATATGTACAAATAACTAAATCAGGAGTTTCGTCTACAATACGCTTTGCTATTTTTCCAAACACATATTCATCGTATTTAATAAATAACTTTCTTCCCCAATAATTATAACGATAAGGAATTTTCACCACATCTTTAATATCAATGTGGAAAATCTGATGCCCTAAATGTTTAAGTGAATCATGAATATGAAACTCTAAGCTATCATAATCCTTACTTCCTAATATTGCTATTTTCATAAATTAATATTTCTTAATTATATCTGTGATATACTTTAAATTTTCTGTAAACCTATATTTATAATTAAAAATACTCAAAAGTAACTTACTAATATCCAGTATTTTAAACTTATAATAATCTTTAGGGAAATTTTTCTTAGCATAGTAAACCCTACTTGTATGGACAATTATTCTTTTAAAATTTGAAATCTTCTTTTTTTCAGTAAAAGAACCTCCCTCTAAGTGAATTATTTTCGTACCAGTAAAAATATAGTTTTTATATTGAGATCTGGAAATTATGAGTTGTAAATCACTTTCTTCATAATACATAAAATAGTTAGGATCAAAACCTGATACTGTATCAAATAAAGCTTTTCGCATGAACATATCAGCACCTAGGACATATTCAACTTCAAAGTATTCTTGGTTAAGATTGTAGTCAGTTGTACTATTTTCTATAAATTTGCCTACAATAGGGATACTTTTTATAATTTCCCGGTTGAAAGACGCTACACTGGGGAAGGTGCTCCCAAAACCATTAACTTCATTATTCTCATCGATCATCAAACATCCTAAGACCCCAATATTCAAATCATTTTCATTCTTATTAAAAAAATCTAATATTTTAAATAAAGAATTTTCAACAAAAACAGTATCTGAATTAAGAAAAAAAAGATATTCTCCTTTTGCTAATGAAGCTCCCAAATTATTAGCTCTACCAAAACCTAAATTTTCAGCAGCCTCAACAATTCTTACATCAGGAAATTTTTCTCGTATTTGGGGTACTGAATTATCTGAAGATGCATTATCAACAACAATTATTTCAAAATTTATATTTTTTGTATAATTATAAATACTTGCAATGCAATTAATGGTGAGTTGCATTGTATTATAATTAACTATAATTATTGAAATCATTCCTTCTCTAAGTTTATTATTTCTTGTAGGTTAGTTTCTGTTAATTCTGAATAAAATAAATCTATATTCGCTATGATATCCTTTTTAGATATTTTCAACAGATCAATTTTTCTTTCTTTTTTCAATCAAATTTTCGCTTAAACGAAACTTTATTATCTTAGCAGGATTCCCTCCTACAATGCTAAATGGCTCCACACTCTTTGTGACAACACTCCCCGCTGCAATTATTGATCCTTTACCTAATGTTACACCTGAAAGTATTATAACATTACTGCCAATCCAAACTTCATCTTCAACAATAATCGTTCCTTTAGATTGGGCATCATCTTCCGGCGAGTTTTTTTATAAACATTGATTTTAGCGGATAAGAAGTAAAAGTACTTAATTGGTGATTACCTCCTAAAACAAATATTACATTACTTGCTATACTGACATAGTTTCCTATTTGCAATCCCTCATGAGAATTTTCATAAGATTCTGTTATAATTTCTCCATATGATTCATTTCCTACTTTAATTATATCAGAATTTTTAACCTTATGGGAAAGCGTTGTAGAATTATGTTTATTATTGAAACGCCATTCTATCTGCCTCTTGGTAGCCCGTAGGTCCGAAATTATTTTCAATCTATATGAATTGATAATTCTCAAGAACTTTATCATATTATTCAATTTATAACTTTTTAGCAATATTTGGCGTCTTTATAAAAAGCCCTGCCATACGTTTCAAGAGTTTTAATTTTCTTGTAAAACCTGGAATTTTAAAAAATAATCTTTTATATGTTTTTAATACAGCAAGCAGTAATTCCGGATTTACTCCCGATGTGTTACTTTCATGAATCCTGTATTTTGAAACTATTTTATCATAAAATAATATTTTATTTTTAGCTGCTGCACTTATATAAAAATATAAATCTTCTGCTCTTAAATCTTCAGGATATTTTCCGATCAGTTTAAAAATATTAACATCAACCATTAAAACAGCTCCGGAAATTGAAAAATTGAAAATAATTTCATCTAAGAGATTTTGTTCATCACGATATTTGTCCTTGTCAGCTTTATGAAAATCTGATAATGCGCTTTGATGGCTTATATTTCCATGACTATCTATAACTTCAGCATCAGATAAAAGAACCATTTTATCACTATTGCGCAGAATATCCACTCTTTCAGCAATTGTATTATTTATAAGGAGATCATCACTGGCAACAAGCACTACATAATCTCCTTTAGCATTTTCTAATAATTCATTAAGAGTAGCGCATAATCCCCTGTTTTCCCTATTTATAAAGGTAATCTTATTATCGGGATTATTTTTAATCCATTCGCGTATAACTTGTACAGAATCATCTTTAGACCCATCATCTATTATAACAATTTCCTTATTGGTATAGGTATCTTTTTTAACGGAATTTAATGTTTCTGTTATAAACCTTGAGTGATTATAGGATGGTATTAATATGCTAACGAGTGGATTCATTTTTTACTATTTTCTATTAATTCTGATTTACAAAAAGGATCATTAATTATTTTCTTTTTATTTTTGATATTAGCTCCTTAACATTAATAATTTTATTTATAGAATATAAAGAAAAAAACCATTGTTATCGCAATCAATATACTACCTAAAATATAAGAAACAAGAGTATTATCAATTAACCTTATGCAACAGAGTGCTAAACAAGCAATAGCTAGTTGAATTATAAATACTTTTATAAAATAAGGCTCAAAATAAAAGCCATAAAATTTCTGTGTTACATATAGCATTTGTAATAAATACAAAATGTAGCCTACAATAAATGAAATACCTAACCCTTGTAATCCCCAATAGTAATATCCCACACAATTCATGATGGTAATGTAAAGATTGGCCACAAGTTCACATCTAAAAAATAATTTTGTTGATCCTTTAGCTAAAACAACAAATCCCAACAACCATGAAGCAGTTTTAAAAAAAAAATCCTATAGCTGAATATTGTATCATCAGATTGATGGATAAGAATTCTTTACTATATAAAATAATAATAGCAATATTAATAAAGACTATAAAGGCGGTGAGAATTGGACCTAGTATAAGCAAGGCTACATTTCCCTGTTGATTAACAACAGAAATAAATTTTACCTTATCATTTATTACTCCTGATAAACGTGGATAATAATCTGTAGCCATTGCAGTAAAAATAATTCCTACATAAGAATTGAGAATTCCAAAACCTGCATTGTAAAAACCAACATCGGCTAAACCTCCAACTTTTGTAATAAAAATTCTCATTATATAGGCACATCCGGTTATAATTAAACCACTTAAACTCAAAAAGAAACCCATTTTTAACATAGATTTACCTTTTTCCCAGGTTTCTTTTTTTGAAACCTGTGGCAGAACTAATTTGAGCTTACCGTAAAAAAATTGGGTAATTACTAATGTACAACAGGAAATTACGATCATCCCTGGAACGATTCCCTTTAATCCGTAAAAATAATATAAGGGTAAGGTGATTATTAATGAAACAATTGAGCTTACCATATTAGCTGAAGCCAGCCATTTTAGCTGTCTTGTTCCCTGTAATACGGCATCTTTTCCTAAAGTAAGTTGGCCCAAAAACAAGGTACCTGATAATAGAATAAATGACCAGGTATATTCATAATTATTAAAAGTAAGCTTGGATAAAAGAGGTGATAAAACTAAAGTTAGGACGGTACCTAAAAGACCTGTTATCCAAACTAATTTATTTAAAATAGCGGAAATTTTTTAATAGCTCTTCGTTCTTTTTGCTCTCATGGGCAGCTGCAATATCTTTAACACTACTAACTCCTAAGCCAAAAGAGGTTAAAGAAGACATTAATGTAACTGTTGATAATAATAATCCAGCGATTCCCATCCCTGTTGGACCTAACAATACAGCAATGAATTTGGAACGGATGATAGAAATTAGGATATTAAAAACCTGCACCCCTCCAAAAATTGAAGTAGCTTTAAAAATCTGTTTATATGATGATTTGTCTTCTGACATTAAAATGCATTAAGAACACTTATTACTTTATTCACGTCATCACTACTCATGACCGGGCTTATTGGAAGGCTTAACACCTCTTCATGAATTTTCTCGGAAATGGGGAATGATAATCCTTCCCATTCTTTATACGCTTCCTGTTTATGGGGAGGAATTGGATAATGAATAATGGTTTGAATACCATTTTCTAATAAATATTCTTGTAAAAGGTTTCTGTTTTCTGTTCTTATAACAAAAAGATGCCAAACGTGCTCCTCTTTATTCGAAGGAAAGTCAGGCAAAATAATCTTTGGATTCTGGATATCAGAAACATATCTTTGGGCAATACTTCTCCTTATTTCATTCTCAGCATCAATATATTGTAGCTTCACATCTAAAACAGCGGCTTGAATCTCATCTAGTCTGCTATTTAAGCCCTTATAAATATTCACATATTTCTTATTAGACCCATAATTAGCTATTGCTCTGACAGTTACAGCAAGATCATCATCATTTGTTGTCACTGCGCCAGCATCTCCTAAAGCACCAAGATTTTTCCCAGGATAAAAACTAAAGCCTGAAGCATCCCCTAAATTTCCTGTTTTGGTATCCTCCCATTTTGCACCAATAGCCTGTGCATTATCTTCAATAATTTTTAGGCTGTGTTTCTTTGCAATATCTTTTAATTTTGATGAATAAACTACCCGACCATACAAGTGAACAATTAAAATCCCTTTGGTTCTTTCAGTAATTTTCTCTTCAACCTTGTCAATATCAATGTTATAAGTATCTATTGAAGGTTCTATAAGAACAGGAATTAAACCATTATCCGAAATAGCTAAAATAGAGGCAATATAAGTATTAGAAGGCACTAAAATTTCATCGCCTTGTTTCATAATGCCAAGTTCGATGTACCCTCTTAAAATTAAACGAAGTGCATCTAGTCCATTTGCAACGCCAATTGCATGCTTCACACCAATATATTGAGCCAGATTATTTTCAAAGGCTTTTAGTTCATTACCTTGTAAATACCATCCTGAACGGAATGCATTAAGCATTCTATTTTCAATTTCGGCTTGATGAGCCAGATTTATTTTTTGTAAATCTAAGAATTTAATCATTTTTCGTATTTTTTTAAGAATAAGTAATTACACCATTCTGATCAATTGTTCCTTTCTGTTTTGCCGGATTACCAAACCATACGGTATTCGGAGGTATGTTTTTTAGTAACAACACTTCCTGCACCTATCATTGCATTTTCACCAATAACATTTCCAGCTATAATTGTAGAATTAGCTCCAACAGAAGCTCCTTTTTTGATGAATGTCTTCTCAAATGCTTTCGGATATTGTTTTGAACGGGGAACCAAATCATTAGTAAAAGTTACATTTGGGCCTATAAAAACATTATCTTCTAATGTAATTCCATCCCAAATTTGAACTCCAGATTTTATAGTAACATTATTTCCGATAACCACATCATTTTCAATAAATACGTGGCAATTAATATTACAATTTTCCCCAATTCTTGCGCCTGAAAAAATTACAGAAAATTGCCAAACCGAAGTGTTATCCCCTATATTTTCGGACTGAACATCTGAGAGTGGGTGAATTTTAACCATTTGTTCTATAATTTAAAAAATCGTTATAATTTCTAATATAATCCTCTTCAGTGTACTCAATAGAGGCAAGTACAAGGCAAATACTCCCACTAGAAAAATCTTTCATTTCACGCCAGATACCCGGCTTAATATATAAAGCTTTATTAGGGTGATTTAAAAAAAATTCTTTTTTATTTTCACCATCATCTAAAAGAAATTTAAACGACCCACTTGCCGCAACAATATATTGATGAAGCTCATAGTGTGCATGGCCTCCCCGCTCTGCCCCCATTGGAACATCATATAAGTAATATATTCTCCTAATATCAAAAGGAATATTTTTTTTTATTTTCAAGCACTGTAATGTTACCGGATTCGTTGTGAACAATAGGCAAATCAATTATTTCACAATCAAATACTGATGCTTTTTTTATACCTCTCCATTGACTAAGTTTTTAAATTCAACAAAATCTCTTATATAATCGCTATCATCAAATAATCTGTCTGACACAATTAAAGCCAATGAATTAGTCGAAAAATTTTCTAATTTCCTCCAATACATATTAGGAATATATAGTCCATAATATGATCTATTCAAAGAGAATCTCTGTTCTGAAATTCCATTATGAATAATAACATCAAAACTTCCGGAAAGAGCTATAATAAACTCTTGCTGTTCTTTAAAAGCATGGCCGCCCCTGGTTTCTCCTCCTGGGACATCATATAGCCAATACGTTCGGGCAATTTTAAAAGGAAGCTGATTATCTCCCTCAAAAAAAGATAAATTACCCCTTTTGTCTATAATCTTTGGAAGATTGATAATTTTTGCCTCCATATTATTTCAATTTTTGATTTTCTATGGTTTCATAAATATCTTTTACTTTTTGAGCTTTTTCTCTTTTCAGAACTAAAATAGCATCATGTGTAACAACCAGAATGCTTTTTTTTGATCCCTAAAAAATTCTGTATGAATATTTGTTCCTATCACCATATTACCATGCTCATCTGTTGAATGACCATTGATTTTTAAATAGTTGTACAGAGATTCAAAAGATCCCATGTCCGACCATTTAAAATTTGATTTAACAACCTTAAGCCGATCTGTCTTTTCCATTACTGCATAATCTACAGATATGGACGGAATGTCCATACTCTCTTCAAGAGGAAGGCTATCTCCGTTTTTTGCATTAAAAGCAATTTCTGATTTTGCATAAACATCAGGCTGATACTTTTTAAGTTCTTCTAAAAAAATTCCGGCTTTAAAACAAAACATCCCAGAATTCCATAAAAAATTCCCATTCAATATAAACTCCTGAGCGGTTTCTTTGTTAGGTTTTTCTCTGAATCCTAATACATTATTTCCTTTTACCTGAATATAGCCAAACCCAGTTTCAGGCTTAGTTGGAATTAATCCAAAGGTGACAATTGAATCTTTTTTTGCCAGATTAATTGCCTCATTAACAGATCTTTCATATTCATCTTCATCTTCTATCAAATGATCTGATGGTGTAATGAGCAAAATATCATCTCTATCAGCAGAAAATGCAGCAAAAGCAATTGCTGCAGCAGTATTTCTTGGTGATGCTTCTATTATCTGACCATACCGGTCTATATTAATCTCTTTTAAGGCCTCAGAAGACAATTCAAAATTGTCTGTATTACCTATTACAATTAAATTATCACATAGGTTAATATTTCTAATAGCTGTTAACTGAAAAAGGGATTTATCTCCAAAAATATTCAGATATTGTTTAGGCCTGTGCTTTCTGGATAAAGGCCAAAGTCTGCTACCAACTCCTCCTGAAAGTATTACATTAATAATTTTATGCATTACAATCTCTCTTTAATTTTTTCCAGCCAGTTTTTTTTCCTTAGCTGAGTAACCATAACCATATTTATTCCCATATCCATAATAATTTTTATCTACATCATTAAGAACAAAACCAACATTTTTAATTTTATGACTATCAATATTGCTATTGGCAAATTCAATAAGAGATTTCTCTGTGTATCTAGACCTTGTAACATATACTGTAGCATCTGCCAAATCTGCAAATAAGAACGTATCTGTAACTAATAACAAAGGAGCCGTATCTATAATGATATAGTCATATTTAGTTTTCAAATCATCTAATAGCTTTTCATATCTTCCATTGCTCAGTAGATCTGTAGGATTTGGAGGAATCATTCCTGAATAAATTACATCGCAATGCGGATTGAATGAAGTGACATGTATTATATCTTCTAATTTTGTCTGATCTGAATACAAATATTCGGTAAGACCCACCAGACCTCTTCGAGCAGTATTATAACGCTGAAGCTGAGGATTACGTATATCAGAACCAATAATGATCACTTTTTTATTAGGAGTTGCCAGGGTTAAAGCCAAATTAACAGAAATAAAGGTTTTTCCTTCTCCTTTTACTGTAGAAGTAACAAAAACAACCTTTCCTTTATCCTTTTTAGGTAATAGAAAGTTCATATTTGTAATTAAAATACGAAAAGCCTCTGCCATTGGTGAAATATCGTTAACCTGTACGATATCCGGTTCCCCTTTTAAAACACTTGGTAATTCTCCTAATACAGGGGCATGAGAAAGCCTTTCCAGATCATGTTTACTTTTGACTTTATTGTTAAGTATTTCTTTAAGGTAAATAAAAGCAAAAGGTAGAATAAGTCCAAATACCAACGCGCCTCCCAGAAAAAGCATTTTTTTAGGAGCAACAGGACCAGGAGATGCATAAGCATAGTCTATAATTCTAGCCTTACTTGCTGTAACTGCTAGCGAAATTGCTGTTTCTTCTCTTTTTTGCAGAAGAAGCAAATACAAATTCTCTTTGATTTGCTGCTGTCTTTCTATACTCCTGAACATTTTTTCCTGAACAGGAATTTTGGTGATTTTTGAACTGATTTTGTCCTGTTCACCTTGATATTGATTTTTAGCTAGTTGCAATCCTGTTCTACTTTTCACCAAGTTTTCCAATACGGAACTTCTGAGTGAAGTGATTTGTTTATTAAGATCAATGATTATAGGGTTTTGCGGCGTAGCATTTTCAAGCAATCTGTTTCTTTCTAAAACGAGCTGATTATAGGCTGTAATATTTGCAGATGCAGTTGGATTATTTAAACCTACATTAGCAGGCAAAATCTGAGTACTGCCCTGTCTTCCCATAAAATCAATCAAAGCATTGGTTAACTCAAGTTGTGATTCCAAATCAAGCTGTTTAGCTCTTGCCCCAGCAGAAGTTTCAAGATTAATCTTAGCTTCTGTAGTCAAGTCAGTAATTTGATTACTGGACTTGAAACGTTCCTTTTCGTTTTCAACCTGTCCCAGTTCTTTTGATATAATATTTATTCTATCATCAATAAAGTCTTTGGTTTTTTGCGACTCTGAATTTTTATCATTAATCGCATCATTGTTATATACTTTCACCAAAGTATTAACGATATCTTTGGCTTTATCTATATTGGGGTATTTTAATGATAATCCTATAACTGTTGCATCCTTATTGACTAAGCTTACATTTACTATTTTTTGAAAATAATTCACTGCATCTTCCAAGGGGGCATAAGTAAAATACATATTACTCACATCTGCAGACTTAGGCTTATATGATTTATTCCTGATAATTAATAAATTTGCGTAAGGAAGACTAATCATTTTATTGAACTGTGCCTTAATTTCCGGGAAATTATCACTTGTTAAAACAATAGTCTGTCCGGAAATTTTAATGCCCACAGGATTGATTTTTTCTGCATAATCTTTTTCATTGATAACCTGGATAATTATCGGTGAAGTATCTTTATAAAGTTCTTTAT
This sequence comes from Chryseobacterium sp. P1-3, assembly GCF_000738495.1. Taxonomy (NCBI): domain Bacteria; kingdom Pseudomonadati; phylum Bacteroidota; class Flavobacteriia; order Flavobacteriales; family Weeksellaceae; genus Chryseobacterium; species Chryseobacterium sp. P1-3. The sequence goes on along the minus strand of NZ_JPEQ01000004.1, from coordinate 212,006 downwards.
CATTTATCTTAGCTTTTGTATATATTGAGGTCTGCAGATTATTCTGCTTTACAACTTCATACATAAGTTTTTTAGATTTGAAAATCTCAATCTCATTATCAATGCTATTCGTTCCCATCCCACCAAATCCGGACAAATCCTTTAAAACGCCAAAATCTCCACTTACGGGAGAATTTTTTTGGGCATCTTTTATCAATACTGATGACTGAATATTGTATATAGGAGTTACAAATTTTAAATAAAAGTAAGTTGCCACTAAACATATGAGTGGAACAATAATAAACCATACCCAGTTTCTTAAATAGGGTTTTATAATTTCCTGGATATTAATTTCTTTTTCTGATTCGTCAATAACTGGATTATCCATTATTTAGTTTTAAATTTTACAATTTTTTTATGTTGTTATATTTAACAACAGGTTTTAATTAGTTTTTATAATCAAAATATTAGAGCCTTGCATCTACCAAACTTCTATCCACACAGGCTTTCGTATCAAAAATAACACTATCTTCTTTTTTCAATTTCTCAAAATCTAAGGTGAGAAATTCTTTATGAGATACTGCAATGATAATAGAGTCATATTTTTTTATTTTCCGGAAGCTGATCAAGAATATCAACTCCGAATTCATGTTTGACTTCTATTTTATTGGCCCATGGATCAAAAAATATCGACTTCAATTCCATAATCTACCAATTCATTATAAATATCTATTACTTTTGTATTTCTGACATCAGGACAGTTCTCTTTAAAAGTTATCCCAAGAATTAAAGCCTGTGAATTCTTGATAATATTACTTTTGGCTATTAATAATTTTACCACTTTGGAGGCTATAAATTTTGCGATAGAATCATTCACTCTTCTCCCTGATAAAATAACATCCGGATGATATCCCAATTGCTCAGCTTTATGAGCTAAATAATAAGGATCTACAGAAATACAATGTCCGCCGACTAAACCTGGCTTATATTTTAAGAAATTATATTTTGTTCCTGCTGCCTCAAGAACGTCATTAGTATCAATTCCCATTCTGTCAAATATTAAAGCCAGCTCATTCACAAAAGATATATTTACATCTCTTTGGGCATTCTCAATAGCTTTAGAAGCCTCAGCAACTTTAATACTAGGCGCTTTGTGAGTTCCTGCTATAATAATCTTTTTATATAAATTGTCTACCTCATTTGCTACTTCACAGGTGGATCCTGATGTTACCTTTTTTACACTTGTCAAAGTGTTTATTTTATCTCCCGGATTAATTCTTTCAGGAGAATATCCTACATAAAAATCTTTATTAAATTGTAATCCAGAATATTTCTCTAAAATAGGAACGCATTCTTCTTCAGTACATCCCGGAAAAACAGTAGATTCATAAATTATAATATCTCCTTTTTTAATAACTTCCCCTAACATTTTAGAAGCTGACAGTAAAGGTTTTAAATCTGGAGCATTATATTTATCTATAGGGGTCGGAACTGTTACTATAAATATATTGCAATCTGAAATTTCGTGTAAGTCATTTGTTCCTTTATATCCAATTTTCCCATCTGACTTTTTATAATGATTTAATCTCTCATTTAATTTTTCAGTATCTGCTTCTAATGTTATATCATAACCGTTATTAAGCTGATTAATTCTTTCTGCATTAATATCAAAACCTAGAACAGGATAATGTTCTGCGAACTCTAATGACAAAGGTAGCCCTACATATCCTTGTCCAATAACAGCTATTCTATATGATTTCATTCTTTTGTGATTCTATTAAAAAATTAAGAATTTTGTAAATATAATGGGAACGTATAATTAATTTTTATTTTTTAAATAAACTTATAACGACAGCAATAGCTGTAACTCCAATAGAGATGGCTGTCAGATAAAGTCCTGTATTGGGATTCTGCTTAGCTGTTAAATCCCTTGATTTATTTGATGAAACAATAATAGCGTCTCCTTGTTTTAAATGATAGTATGGAGAATTAATCAGGTTGGCATCCTGTAAATTAACTCTACCATGAGTAACGGTACCATTTTCAGTTCTTATTACCAAAACATCTGTTCTTTTACCATACATTGTCAGATCTCCAGCAAGTCCCAATGCATTCAGAATTGTTGCCTGTCCATTAGCAATTGTATAATCTCCCTGTTTGTTTACTTCACCTAAAACCGTAACTTTAAAATTAGCAAGCCTTACACTTATTGTTGGATTAATAACATATTGGCTTATTTTATCTTTTAATTCATCTTTAAACTCTACCAGAGATTTCCCTGTTGTATTTAAAGAACCAATAACCGGGAAATCTATGTTTCCATTACTATCCACAATGTATGTAGGTCCTGATATAGTAGAAGTCCCTTGTCCGGGCGTATTTCCCCCGGCAAAATTATTTCCATTAATTACTTCAGAAGAAGAATAATTTTGATTAAACGGCTTTACAACGTCCATATCTTTTGCTGTGATCATAATGACCAATTGATCACCCGTCTGTATTGTATTACCAGAATTCTTGGCAGATGATTCAATAGCAATTTGCTCTATATTTTGCATATAGTTTAAATCATTCTGAGCATTCTGATTAGTTTTACAAGAAACCAGCAAAAAAGCTAGTGATATGGCTAATATTTTACCTTTCATTGTATTTTAAAAATTGTACAAATATACATTTATTATTTTTCTATTTGTCCAGTGCTTCGTAAATGGAATTATTACTTCTGAATTCCGGAACAATCGTTTTCAATATTCTTACGACCTCTACTTTTTCTTTTTTTTATAGAAGCTTCTGTAATTTGATTAACGAGATTATCTATTTCTGAAAAAGACATTGTAGGGTCTTTAGAAACCATAATTTTCTCGTTATGAGTAGGAAGTGTTTTCGCATTATCGCTTAGTAACTCTTCATACAGTTTCTCTCCTGGCCTTAAACCCGTGTAAATAATTTTGATATCTATATTAGGTTCAAAGCCTGATAGCTTTATCATTCTTCTTGCCAGATCTAAAATTTTTACAGGCTCCCCCATATCAAAAACAAAAATTTCCCCACCTGTTCCCATAGTCCCGGCCTGTAAAACTAATTCACAGGCTTCCGGTATGGTCATAAAATACCGAACAATATCCGGATGAGTAATGGTAACCGGTCCTCCTGCTTCAATTTGTTTTTTGAAATAGGGAATAACAGAACCGTTAGACCCTAATACATTTCCAAATCTGGTAGTAATAAATTTAGTAGTATTTCCTTCTACATGTTGTAATGATTGAACAAATAATTCCGCAGCCCGTTTAGAAGCTCCCATTACGTTCGTAGGGTTTACCGCCTTATCTGTAGAAACCATCACAAATCTGTTAACTTTGTATCGGCTAGACAAAAGTGCAATATTTTTCGATCCTAAAACATTGACACGTATTGCTTCATTAGGATTCTCTTCAACCAATGGAACATGCTTATAGGCTGCTGCATGATAAACCATTGAAAAATTATAGGTCTGAAATAAAGGTTCTACTCTATGTATATTGGATACATCTGCCAAAACAAACTTAAACCTGATATGAGGAAACTTGTCTTTCATTTCAAGCTCAATATCATATAATGGTGTTTCAGCCTGATCTAATACTACAATTAGTGAGGGTGTAAATTGTGCAACCTGTCTTACGATCTCACTTCCAATAGAGCCCGCTCCACCTGTTACTAATACAGTTTTGCCATAATGACGGCTTTTAACCTCTTCATTTTCTATTTTTATTGGTTTTCTATTCAACAAATCTTCAATCTGAAGATTTCTGATTGAACCTCCCAGATCACTATCTCTTAATTTTTGCACGGAAGGTGCTTTAAAGATATTAAGATCCTTTTCTAAAAATAAATTGACCCAGGAATTCATTTCATCTTTAGCCATCATTTCCTTGACAATGATAATACCATCAACAACGAGATCCTCTTTAGTACTATGCTCAATTTTTTCTTTAGCATAAATTGGCTTCCCAAGAAGTGAAGCTCTCTTAGAGTCTGTTCTTTGTGTTAAAAATCCTACAACCTGATATGGCAGATTCGGGTTATCCAGAATGGCTCTTGCTATGGCAATAGATTGCTCGTCTATTCCTAATACCAGAATTCTTTTTTTTCAATGCACTTCTTCTATATTCCCTTACGATATGGAAAAACTCTTTAACATATAATCTAAAGAGAAATAATCCCATAAAGGAAATGACAAAATATAGTACAAGATAAGGTGTAAGAATAAACTTTCCTCCGGTGATCCAGAAATATACAATGTTTATTGTGCCAATAACAAACATAGTACAAAAACAAGAAACAAAAAAGTTTAAACAGGTCTATAAAGGTAGAGTGTCTGATAATTCCGGCGTATGTCTTGAACACATACATAAAAATGGTATTTATCAATATAATAAAAGCAAAAATGATACTTTTGTCATTATGATAAATAAATTCCCTTTGGGTAATTTTTTCTATGATATAAGTTGATAGGAATAAAGATATAACCAGAATAATAATATCTATTACAAGTATTATCCATCTAGGCAAATATCTTACGTCTGAGAGATTGACAACATTATCTCCTCCAAATATTTTTTTTCTAAGAGAATTGTACATTGTCTTTATTTGTATTCATATTTATATTTTGGTACAAGATTAAAATTGGCCTTAAAAGCAAATGCAAAATTAAAATAAAATTCTTTCTATCGTTTTAAAATTAAAAATAATTTAAATTTTAATTTTCATCAAAATATCCATTATTTTATCCTTGTCTTCATCAGTTAAATCAGACCCTGACGGTAAACATAACCCACTACCAAAAAGCGTACCAGAGAGATCCCTTCCAAAGAATTTATATTTCTTATATAACGGCTGAAAGTGCATAGGCTTCCATAAATATCTGGTTTCTATATTATTTTCAGAAAATATTTTCTTTAACTTTTCTTTTGTTATTATACAATTATTTCCTTCAATGGTGACTGTATTAAGCCAGTAATTGGAAAAGAAATCTTCATTAGGTTCTTCAAAAAGTTTTATTTCATCAAAATTTTCAAAAACACATTGATAAAAATCATGATTATTCCTCCTTCTTTGAATTCTATCTTCCAGAACTTCCAATTGTCCTATTCCTATCCCAGCAGAAATATTGCTCATTCTGTAATTATAGCCTATTTCTGAATGATGATAATAATCTTTCTTTTCTTTTGCCTGGGTAGCAAGATAAAGTGCCCTGGTTTTGTCAAATGAGGTCCGGGAGATCAGAATTCCTCCTCCGGAAGTGGTAATGATCTTATTTCCATTAAAACTGATAATGGAGAGGTCTCCAAAAGTACCGCAAAGCTTATTCTTGTATTGGCTTCCCAGAGCTTCCGCACTATCTTCAATAATTGGTATCTCATACCGTCTTGATATTTCAAGAATCTCATCCACCATAAATGGCATTCCATATAGAGAAACAGTGATGATTGCTTTAGGCTTTTTTCCCTGTTGTAAACAATATTTAACAGCGTCTTCCAAAGCATTCGGGCACATGTTCCAGGTAGATGCTTCACTATCAATAAAAACAGGTATTGCTTTTTCGTAAAGAATGGGATTGGCAGAGGCAACAAAAGTGAAGGACTGGCAAATAACAAAATCATTTTCTCCGACATTCAATAACTTCAAAGCCAGATGTATTGCAGCTGTACCGGAAGATAAGGCTGTAACAAAAGAGTTGCTTCCCAGATAGTCTTCAATTTTTTTTTTCAAACTCATCAATATTCAAACCATACTGGGAAATCCAGTTTGAATCAAATGCGTCCTGTATATATTTCAACTCATTTCCTCCCATGTGAGGAGGGGACAACCAAATTTTCTTTTCTTCCAATCTGTATGTGTTTAGAATTTTTAAATGATCAGTCAAAAATATCATTTATTTTCTCATATTCAAAGCCTCTGCTTATCAAATATTTTATCGTTTTCGATTTTTTCTGATATTCTTTAAGTCCTTTCTGTTTGGAAGAATAATCCTCATAGATCCTCACAATGGTTTTCCTGTAATCATCCTCATCTATTTCATCAAAACAGGAGCTGATCATTTTCTCTGAAATCTGTTTTTGTCTGAGATGCATTTTTATCTTAGTCTTACCCCAATGCTTGATATAAAATTTCCCCCTGATATAGCTCCGGGTAAAACGTTCTTCATTTAAATAATTTTCCTTCATCAGATAAAGCAAAATTTCTTCCTTTGCTTCATCAATCAGCAGAAACTCTTTCATTTTCTGCTCCACTTCTGCATGACAACGATCCTGGTAAACACAGTAGTTCACCAGTTTCTGCTTAATCTCATCAAATGTAAATGATTTCTTTTCCATGTGGATAAAAAAAGAATGAGCCAAGGCTCATTCTCTATATAATATAGTAATGAATATTAGTAGTTAAATAATGCTTTTCCTTCCATCAACTCATTAACTTTCTTTTTTACAGAAGCAAGTACTTCTTCATTTTTGATGTTATCTACCACTTCAGAGATTAACCCTGCAATAGTATCCATATCATTTTCTTTAAGACCTCTTGTTGTAATGGCAGCAGTTCCTAATCTGATCCCTGACGTTGTAAACGGCGACTTATCATCAAAAGGAACCATATTTTTGTTACACGTAATATCGGCAAGAACCAGTGCTTTTTCTGTTTCTTTACCATTAACCCCTTTGTTTCTAAGGTCTACAAGCATCAGGTGATTATCGGTACCACCGCTCACGATATCAAAACCTCTGTCAATCATTGCCTTTGATAATGCCTGAGCATTGGACTTAACCTGCTTTGCATACGTTTCGAACTGATGATCCAAAGCCTCCCCAAAAGCCACTGCTTTACCGGCAATTACATGTTCTAGAGGACCACCCTGTATACCAGGAAATACAGCGCCATCCAATACCTGACTCATCATTTTAATTTCTCCTTTTGGAGTTTTATGACCGTAGGTATTTTCAAAATCTTTTCCCATCATGATCATACCCCCTCTTGGCCCTCTCAATGTTTTATGGGTAGTGGTTGTCACTACATGACAGTGTTCAAACGGAGAGTTTAATAATCCTTTGGCTACCAAACCTGCCGGGTGAGCAATATCCGCCCAAAGGGTTGCCCCTATTTCATCAGCAATTTCTCTGAATTTAGCGTAATCAAGATCTCTTGAATAGGCTGAAAAACCTGCAATCATCATTTTAGGTTTTTCTCTTAACGCTACTTCCCTCATTTGGTTATAGTCGATAAGACCGGTTTCTCTTTCTACCCCGTAAGAAACTACTTCATATTGAATCCCTGAAAAGTTGACAGCAGAACCATGGGTAAGGTGGCCTCCCATAGAAAGGTCCATTCCCATAATTTTATCTCCCGGTTTCAAAACAGCAAGATAAATGGCAGCATTCGCCTGAGATCCGGAATGTGGCTGAACATTTACATAGTCTACTCCGAAAAGTTCTTTAGCTCTGTTGATTGCCAACGTTTCGACCTCATCTACGACTTCGCATCCCCCGTAATATCTTTTCCCGGGATATCCTTCAGCATATTTATTTGTCAGTACACTTCCCATTGCCTTCATTACATTTTCAGAAACAAAATTTTCTGATGCAATAAGCTCTAATCCGTGGGTTTGTCTTTGTCTTTCCTTTTCAATCAGGTCGAAAATAATATCCATTTTACTTTTAGTTTTTGAAATTTTCCACCCCAAATGTACGGAATTTTCATTGAGATGTTGGTATGGAGAAATATGATTTTAAGTCTGTTTTTTTATAAAAGCGGACTTCTATTATTTATAAAGTTTCATCAGCAATATCTCTCATGTTATAATAATCTATATTACGCATACTAAAAATTTTCTTCTGAAAGCTCTTTATTGACTACTGCTCCGGTAAAATTCCCTTGAGCAACAGCATTAGCAACAGAGCGCATCATTGTCACATTATCTCCACAAGCAAAAAACTCCCGGGATGTTGGTTTTCTGCATAAAATCCACTTTAATAAACCCTTGATCAGTCAATTCACAACCTAGATCCGTGACATTAATATTTTGTTCAAAGGAAACTTTTGCGTACAACACCTTTAATGAATGGGCTTTACCACTTTTAAAAATAATCTCCCGAATAAATCCGTTTGTATGTTCAATTCTTTCAATTTCATCTTCAAATACATCTATAGTATTTTTTGCAAGTCTTCCAGTCTGCTCATCTGTTAAAAGGGATCGCCCGTTGGTAAATAAAGCCAGATCTTTAGTCATATTAAAAATCAGCTTTGAAAATTCAAAAGCCATTTCTCCATTGGCAAGAATTCCCGTTTTTTCATTTCTCACTTCGTATCCATGACAATAGGGACAATGTAATACAGAAATTCCCCAACATTCTGAAAAACCGGGGATATCGGGCATTATATCCTTTATTCCTGACGCCAGAATCAGTTTTTTAGCAAAAAATACTTCATTACCTGACGTTTTTACTTCAAAACCGGAAGAGACTTTTTTAATCTCAACAACAGTCCCGTGATGAAACTTAACGGTACTATACTTTTTCACCTGCTCTTTTGCCTCTTCAGCAATAACTCCCGGTGCTTTTCCATCATGAGTAATGAAGTTATGAGAATAAGGAGTCTGCCTGTTACATGGTTTTCCGTTATCAATAATCAATACATTTCTTAGTGATCTTCCTAAAGCCATGCCTGCCGATAACCCGGAATAGCTTCCTCCTATAATAATGACCTCAAAATTTTTATTTTCCATGTTAAATCAATTTAAGTGACAAAGTTAGTATAAATTTAAATAACGCAACATAATTGCATTAACATTTAACATATAAAAAAGGTTCTTAAACTATAAGTTCAAGAACCGGTTTACTAATTTAAAAAGATGTATATAACTTAAAATATCTTCATATTACATGAGAATTAAGGATATTGAGGTGCTTTTGCTAATTCCGGATTTAATTCTCCTGTCAACGAACCAAAAAATGCAAATATATTATCTACCTGGTCCGGTGTTAATTCTTTATCCAATTGTATCTTACCCATAATCCTGATTGCTTCTTTTAAATCTTTAACACTTCCATCATGAAAATAAGGAGCGGTCTTAGCAATATTTCTCAACGAAGGAACTTTAAACATATATTTTTCCGCATCATTTTTACTGATATCTGATTTACCAGCGTCTATTTTAGCACTTTTGGTTTCTTTCCAATACTCCTTATACACTCTGAATTTCTGGAAAGAGTTGCCTCCTAATGCAGGACCGGTATGGCAGGTAATACATCCTACATCAATAAAATCCTGAAGACCCTGCTTTTCTTTATCAGTTATGGCTTTATCATCTCCCGCAATATACTTATCAAAACGGGAAGGAGTAATCAGTTTTCTTTCAAAGGCTCCAATAGCTATGGTAAGGTTATTCCAGTTGACAGGATCTTTGTCTTCAGGAAAAGCACTGGCAAACATTTTTCTATATTTTTCGCTGTTCTTAAGCCTTTCAACAGCAAACTTCTCGTCCGGAATACCCATTTCTATAGGGTTCAAAATAGGTTTACCCGCCTGTTCTTCGAGAGTTTTTGCTCTTCCATCCCAAAACTGGGCGGTATGAAGTGCGGCGTTTAAAGTGGAAGGGGAATTTCTTACTCCGATCGTACCCTCGGCATCTCCGGGAGAGAAAGCTTTATTATCAACGCCATAGGTACTCAGGTTATGACATGTATTACAACTTTGAGTCCCGTTTTTAGAAAGAACAGGATCAAAGTATAAAGTTTTTCCTAATTGTATCTTTTCATCCGTTATAGGGCTGATCGGACTGTCTACCCAACCAGGTAAGACCCCAAATATTGCTTTCGCTTTATTTTGCAATTCAGTAAAAACCGGAATTAACGGTATATCAGTTCCTTGCTTATCTTTGTTACCCTTGCATGAAGATAACAAAAAGAGCACAAGTATTAACATTGTGTTTTTCATATCAGTGTGTTTTTACGTAAAATTACAGATAAGAAAAACCAAAGCCAACCTTGACCTTTACTAAACAATAGTTTAATTAAAGAAAAAAACAGCTGTAAAAAGTAAAAATTTACAACAACATCCATTAACAATAAAATACCGTATAAATAATTCAATCATAATCAGATTTCCCAGGTAAATATTTTTTCTTTAACCTTAAATCTTTTCGATCTAATGGTAGTTAATTATCCGTTAATACCTGCTTTTCAATTCATTAATTTCATCCTGAATCCTTATATCAATATGGATCTGGCTCCTTTTAATAGCGCAGATACCTGGTACAGCAACAAAAAATCCCGGAAAAAGAATTCCGGGACTCAACAGTTTAAACTTATAGTGTTAGTTTATTATTTTTTCTTTGACTTTTCTTTTAATTCTTCCTTGTCTTTATCGGATGGATTCCAAACTTTTACTTCAGAATCTTTATCAATTCCTGAGCCTGGTAATATCTGAACATTAATTCCGTCACTGGCACCAAGTTTTACGTATACTTTTTTAAATTTCCCGTCTTTTTGTTTTACTTCCACAAAAGGAACATCTTTTCCTTGTTTCTTTTCATACTGAACCAAAGACTCATCCAATAATAATGCATTTTTCTGAGAGCTCAATACAATCTCTCCATTGGCAGAGAATCCGGCCCTGATATATTCATTATTGGGATTTTCCACATTCCCTTCTACAGGAAATTTGATTGTTCCTGCATTATCTTTCCCTTTAGGGGCAATCATTGTTAGCTTGCCCGGGAAAGTTTTATTCTGTAAAGCTCCGATTACAATATTCATATCCATTCCCTGGCTTAGTTTCCCGGCCTGGGCTTCGTCTATTTCTCCTTTAAAAATCAAAGAATTCAAATCAGCTACTGAACAAATAGTTGTTCCGGCGTTAAAGTTATTGGCTTCAATCACCTGACTCCCTACTTTTACAGGTACTTCAAGAACGGTTCCTGAAGCTTTTGAACGGATCTGTGTTGTTGCCAGACCTTGTCCCTGAAGTTCTGGAGTGGCTCCGGTTTTTGCAATCTGCAATCTTTTTTGTGCCGTATTCAGTTGCTGTTGAGCGTTTTTAAGATTCTGCTGTTGCGTAAACAATTGCTGTTGTGAGTTGAGGAAATCCTGTTTAGAAATCACACCCTGTTTATAAAGCCTGTCCTGCATATCAAACTGCTTCTGCATATTACTCACATTCATCTGGGCATTATTGATTTGAAGCTGGGCATTCTGAACTTCCTGTTGTGCGGCATTTACTTCAGAAATACTGGGAACAATTCTCACCGTAGCAATCAATTGTCCGATTTCTACCTTATCTCCTTCCTTCACTAAAATTTTATCAATAATTCCTGTAATATTCGGTTTGATTTCAATTTCTTCTTTTGGAACAATTTTTCCTGTAGCCATTACCTTGTCATCCATATTCTGAACATTAGGCTTACGCGTAAGGAAAGCTTCTCCTTCCTGAGAATTCGATTTGATAAGATAGCCAATCCCTGAGAACAATGCCACTGCAAATAAAAGCCCCAACACTATATAAATGGCTTTTTTCCAAGTGAATTTCTTTTTCATATGTATAGTTTATTTTTTATTTTAAGTTTGAAAGATTTAACATTACTCAATCTTTTGTAGTTGATTTTTCATTTTTAAATTTTTCAAATAATTGTATTTTCAAATTAATTACTCTGTCCTTAACGCTTCAATTGGCCGGATTTTTACGGCTCTTTGTGCGGGAATCATTCCGATCACCAATCCTAAAATAACCATCACTGCCATTGCTGCGAAAACATTCCCATAATTCACCGTCGGATTATAGAAGGGGAAAGAGTCCTGCCCTTGAGTGACAGCATTTAATATCATTAAAACAAAGATCCCGAACATAAACCCCAGTAATCCTGAAGAAAGCGTGATCACTACACTTTCCAATAAAATCTGATTTCTCACCTCAGACGGCTTTGCACCCAGTGCTCTTCTGATACCTATTTCTTTTGTTCTTTCTTTCACGGTAATCAGCAGGATATTCGAGATGGCAATTACCCCGGCAAGAATGGTTAATGTACCTACAATAATGGTGAGCAGCTGCATTCCGGTAAGGAAACCTGTCAGCTTTTTAAATTCTTTTCCTAAATTGAAACTACCAAAAGCATTGGTATCTTCAGGGGAAATTTTATTTTTAGATTTTAATACCTGTTTTACGTCCTGTTCTACAGAGCCTACGTTAGCATTGGGTTTACTTACAATAGCAAACAGATCAATCTGCTCTCCGGCGTTATACATTTTTGTATATGTTGACAGTGGAATAAACGCTGTCTGATCATTTTCAAAACCTCCTCCTTTCTTTACTCTGAAAACCCCGATTACATTAAAGAAAAGACCTTTGATATTAATAGATTTTCCAATCGGGTTCTCTTTTTTCTTGGAATCAAAAAAGTTTTTATAAATTTCTTCACCAATGACCACCACATTTTTATTTCCGGAAACATCCGCATCATTGATGTAACGTCCGAAAATGAGTTTCTTTTCTGAAATTTTATTTCCTACAGCATAGTCCCCGGTAAGAGAATAGGTGCCGTTTTTACCGTTTCTTGACATCGCTTCCCCCGGAGTCCCGGTAAAACTTCCTCTTGCATTTTGGGGAGAGATATAGTCAATTGCTGTCACTTTTCTTTTCAGCATTTCCATATCAGACAACTGTAAATGGACTTCTCTTCCTTTGGGAAATCCTTCATAGGGAATAGAAGTTTTCTGTGCCCAGAGAAAAATGGAATTGGTAGCGAACCCGGAAAACAGTTTATCAAATCCGTTTTCCATTCCTTTTGCAGCTCCAAGAAGGCTTACATACAAAAACATTCCCCATCCTACCCCAATCATGGTAAGGAATGTCCGAAGTTTATTATTCCTCAATGAATAATAGATCTCCTGCCAAGTATCTTTTTTAAATATGATATTCACCTTTTTGAATTATGAGTTATATAGTATATTCAATCATTCTTCTATTTGTCTTTCTGAACTTTTTTCTTTTATCTTAATTATTCCGTTCTCAATGCTTCTATCGGTTTAATTTTTGAAGCCCTGTATGCAGGAACAAATCCAGCAACCAATCCTGAGAAAATCAGTGCAATAAATGCCATTAATATGGTTCCCCAGCCTACGCTTGGATTTTTAATAAAGAACTGTTCGAGACTGTCTCCAATTAAATTCAAAGCCAAAACACCAATACCAACGCCAACGAATCCTGAAATAACCGTAATCACAACACTTTCCTGAACAATTAACGCTACAATCCCGCGGGGCTTTGCTCCGATGGCTTTCCGCACACCGATTTCTTTGGTTCTTTCTTTTACGATATACACCATAATGTTACTGATCCCGATAATTCCGGCCAGCAATGTTCCCAGACCTATAAAGCCAACTATCGCCGTAAGGACCGCCATAAATGTAAAGGTATCGTTCATGTTTTTTGCATTATTCCAAACGCGTACTCCATTTTCATCATCGGGGGAAACATTCTTTCTTGATTTTAATTTATCTTTTAACTCATCACCATACGTAATGGCTTCCTGAGGGGTCAGCTTATCACTATATGATATATAAGCGATACTTACCGTATCAGATCCTTTTTTCATCTGCTGTAAGGTAGTAATAGGAACTGTGATGTGTCTTTCATCCCAGTCTCCTCCTTCATCTGAAAAAACGCCCACTACCTTAAACATTGTCCCGTTAATGTCCAGCTCTTTTCCTACCGGACTTCCGTTCTTGATCAAATCTCTCTGGACCATTCTTCCGATGACCGCTACATTCTGCTTATTGGTTAGATCCCTGGGAGTAAGATAACGGCCGTCAATGATTGTTCTGTTTTCAATAACCTGTTCGCCCGGCTCTGCTCCATGAACCTGATAAATACCACTCTCTTTTCCGTATTTCACCATTAAACTGGCACTATATCTCGGACTTGAAGAGCCTACTTTTTCTTTATCTGTATTGATCAGGAAATCGTAGTCAGCATTATTCAATGTTACACTCCTGTCAGACTGTAATCCTTTGTAAGCTAAAGTTGTTTTTCCTGTAGTAATGGATATCAGGTTCTTGGCATCTCCTGCAAATCCCTCGGAAAATGCGTTCTGCAGTCCTTTTCCGATCCCGAAAAGCACAATGAAAATAAACAATCCCAGGGCTACCGTAAATCCCGAAAGCACCGTCCGGAGTATATTACTACGGATAGAACTGAATATTTCCTGCCAACGATCTAGGTCAAACATTTTTATTAATATTAAAAGATTGAAAAATTAAAACCTTAAATTTTCAGATTATCTCATTTCAAATTATCAAATTGCCTACAGTACAACCTGCTTGATAAACTCATCACTTTCAATGATACCGTCTTTCAACACAACATTTCTTTTGGTTTGTGCTGCCACATCAGGCTCATGGGTTACTACGATAATTGTTTTTCCTTCATTGTTAATATCCTGAAGGAGCTTCATAATATCATGAGTTGTTTTTGAATCCAGGGCACCGGTGGGCTCATCCGCCAATACTACTTTAGGGTTGGTGATCAAAGCCCTTGCAATTGCCACTCTCTGTTTCTGCCCTCCCGAAAGCTCACTCGGAAGGTGATTCGCCCATTGTGCCAGGCCTACTTTTTCCAGGTACTCCAATGCTTTCTGATTACGTTCTTTCCTGGGTACATTCTGGTAATACAAAGGAAGGGCTACATTTTCTAAAGCTGTTTTATAATTTATCAGGTTAAATGACTGAAAAATAAACCCCAAAAACCGACTTCTGTACTCCGCTGCCTTTACTTCTGAGAGATGCTCAATCGGCACCCCGTCCAATTCGTAAGTCCCTGAATCTTTTTCGTCCAGAATACCGATAATATTAAGAAGTGTAGACTTTCCCGAACCGGAACTTCCCATAATAGAAACAAACTCGCCCTCTGAAATATTCAGATTAATCCCCTTAAGAACATGGAGCTTGCTTTTCCCCGTATCGTATGATTTATGTAAATCCTGAATTACTAACATTAAGTGATGTATGTTTTATACCCAATAAGTAGATCTTATTTTCAAATTGTTACAAGATTAAAAATTTATTCAAATATTTTTTTGTTTAACCAATTAGCCCTTTATTTACAATATATTATATAAAAGTGTTTAACTCTAACTTTAATTTTCCAGTCATTTCGGCCTTAGATTGCTCTCCAGCCTATTATTCGAGCCTGTTTCATGTAAATGTGGAAAACTTTTACAGCTAAAAGTCAGTCAATTAGTATTTACCTCTTTTAAAATCAGTTCTTTTTTTCGAACTTTGTATTTAGATTCTGATCGGAAACACAAACTTACAATGTGAATAACTTTTATTCACAACCAACACAAAAACAATAAGTTATATGTTTTCTGAACGTTATCCACAGAGGTCTGAGTTATTTAATTATAAAGATATTTTAATATGGGAATTTTTGATAAAAGAGTAAGCTATAAGCCATTTGAATACCCGGAGGTTCTTCAATTTGTGGAAGCCATCAACAAATCGTTCTGGGTACATTCAGAAGTGGATTTTACTGCAGATGTTCAGGATTTTCA
Source organism: Chryseobacterium sp. P1-3 (assembly GCF_000738495.1). Lineage (NCBI taxonomy): Bacteria > Pseudomonadati > Bacteroidota > Flavobacteriia > Flavobacteriales > Weeksellaceae > Chryseobacterium > Chryseobacterium sp. P1-3. Next base: position 196,459 of record NZ_JPEQ01000004.1, on the reverse strand, counting down.
TTCGCAGTTGGAACCACATGAAAAACATGCTGTGAAAAATGCGCTTTTAGCCATTGCACAGATCGAGGTGTCTGTAAAGACATTCTGGGGAAATTTATACAACCACCTTCCAAAACCGGAATTCAATGGATTAGGGTCTACTTTTGCAGAATGTGAATTCCGTCATTCTGAAGCTTATTCCCGTTTATTAGAAGTACTGGGATATAATGATGAATTCCTTAACGTTATAGAAATTCCTGCCGTTAAAGGAAGAATCGAGTTTTTAGGGAACGCCCTGAAACATGCGAATTCTGCCACTCCCAAAGAGTACGTTTCAGCATTGTTGTTATTCAGTATCCTGGTAGAAAACGTTTCTCTTTTCTCTCAGTTTGCCATCATCCTTTCTTTCACAAGATTTAAAGGATTCATGAAAAATGTTTCCAACATTATTGCATGGACCTCTGTAGATGAACAGATCCATGCCAATGCAGGAATCTACCTCATCAACAAAATCCGCGAGGAACAACCTGATTTATTAACAGACAGCGATATTGAAGATATCTACACCCTTGTTGACGAATCCATCGCAAGAGAAGGAGATATCCTTAGCTGGATCTTTGAATTGGGTGAAATCGACAATGTTTCTAAAGAAGACCTGTTAAATTTCATGAAATACCGTGTAGATGACAGCCTGAAGAAAATCAACATGAAAACAAGATACAACATTACTCCTGAGCAATACAGACCAATGGTATGGTTCGAGGAAGAAGTTTTTGCCAATTCATTAGATGATTTCTTCGCTAAAAGACCTGTGGACTATACAAAACACGATAAAAGTATTACAGCGAACGATTTGTTTTAAAAAAAGCGCGAGCGAAGCGAGCGTCAAAACAGATGGTATTAGGGATAGTTCCATTTCCCGTACAATGAATTTAATGCACAAATAAAAAAGATGATTAATGTAATCGTAAGCTACACCGTGAAACCTGAATTTGTTTCTGAAAACAAAGCGAATATTCAAAAGTTTTTGAACGATTTTAAAAACCTGGATCAATCCGCATTTGAATATAAGGTTTTTGTAAAAGAAGACGGCGTTACGTTTGTACATTACTCAAACTACATCAATGAAGAAGCTCAGCGTGAGGTTTTGAATATACCCTCTTTTAAAGAGTTTCAGAAACTAAGAGATGAAAGCGGGCTGAACGGTTCCCATAAAGTAGAAATTTTACAACCAATACTATAAAAAAACAAAATACCGGAGTGGGGTTATTATCTCTCCGGTATTCGAAAATATAACATCTATGGAAGAGCAAAATTCAAATATATGGTGGCTCAATGAAGAGTCTGAGCAGATGCTGAACAGAGGATATCTGTTGAAAGGAGAAACGGTAGACGGAGCAATCGACAGAATCACCACTGCTGCTGCAAAAAGGTTATACAAACCTGAGCTTCAGCCGGCATTCAAAGAAATGATTACAAAAGGATGGATCAGCTTCTCATCCCCTGTATGGGCTAATATGGGAACTCAGAGAGGTCTTCCCATCTCATGCTTCAATGTTCATATTCCGGACAGTATTGAAGGGATTACCCACAAAATGGGTGAAGTGATCATGCAGACAAAAATCGGTGGAGGTACTTCAGGATATTTTGGAGAACTGAGAAACAGAGGTACTGCAGTAACAGACAATGGAAAATCTTCAGGAGCGGTTTCATTCATGAAGTTATTTGATACAGCAATGGATGTCGTTTCCCAGGGAGGTGTGAGAAGAGGAGCTTTTGCTGCTTATCTGGACATTGACCACGGAGATATTGAAGAATTTTTATCCATTAAAGATATCGGTAGCCCTATTCAGAACCTGTTTACCGGAGTATGTGTGCCGGACTATTGGATGCAGGATATGATTGACGGTGATATGGATAAGCGTAAAATATGGGCTAGGGTTCTTGAAAGCCGCCAGCAAAAAGGACTTCCTTATATTTTCTTTACAGATAATGTTAACAGAAATAAGCCACAGGTATATAAAGATTTGGGAATGACGGTAAACGCAAGTAACCTTTGTTCTGAAATCATGCTTCCATCCACTATGGAAGAGTCTTTTATCTGCTGCTTGTCCTCAATGAACCTTGAACTGTATGATGAATGGAAAGATACAGATGCCGTAAAACTGGCTGTTTACTTCCTGGATGCTGTTTTATCAGAATTTATCGATAAGACTGAAGGAAACTACTATCTGCAGGGAGCAAGAAACTTTGCTATGCGTCACAGAGCTCTTGGATTAGGAGTTTTAGGGTACCATTCTTACCTGCAAAAGAATATGATTCCGTTTGAAAGCTTTGAAGCGACTCAGTTTAATGCGAGAGCATTCAGACACATTAAAGAACAGGCTGAACAAGCTTCCCGTGAACTTGCCAATATCTATGGAGAACCGGAAGTACTGAAAGGGTACGGATTGAGAAATACCACAACAATGGCTATTGCTCCTACAACTTCCAGTTCAGCTATTTTGGGACAAACTTCCCCGGGGATCGAACCTTTCTCTTCCAACTACTATAAAGCAGGTCTGGCTAAAGGAAACTTTATGCGTAAGAATAAATACCTGGCAAAATTATTAGAAGAAAAAGGGCTGGATAATGAGGAAACATGGAGAACCATCATGCTGAACCATGGATCTGTACAGCACCTGAATGAGCTTACTCCGGAAGAAAAAGCTGTTTTCAAAACCTTTAAAGAGATCTCTCCGATGGAAATCATTTCCCAGGCGGCACAGAGACAGCAATATATTGACCAGGCACAATCATTGAATCTTCAGATTCCTTCCACAATGCCTGTAAAAGATGTAAACTATCTTTATATAGAAGCCTGGAAAAAGGGAGTAAAAACTTTGTACTATCAAAGAAGCTCTTCAGTATCTAAAGAAATGATGGTGAATTTTGTATCATGTTCAAGCTGCGAAGCTTAAACTTCAAATAATAAATAAACATATCGACAAAAGCATGCCTGGCTGGCATGCTTTTGTTATTTCCATATTCTATTATTCCATAATTATGCCTAATCACAGTTTTTGAGAGTTTTCCAAATATTATCATCAAATGTCTACTGTATAAATCCTCCTAAGAAAAAGGTGATATCTTTCAATGAAAAAAAAGGCCCGGAAAGAAAATCCGGACCTTTGAAAAGAATAGTATAAAGTAAAAAACAGTAATTAGAAATTATATCTCACTCCAAGCTGTGCCTGAAATCTTGATGCAAACTGATCAATCGTATAGGGAAGTCCCGGTGTTCTGAAATTATAGGTAGGATCACCGGCCGAAGGCTGTCCGGCAGCAATATTCCCTGTTTTGGTAAGCCCTACGCTCGCTGTAGAATTGAAGGTATTAGGAACAAAATACACTTTTCCCCAATCCTTATTCAGAAGATTGGTAAAATTGATGATACTTAAAGAAATCTGTAATGTATTCTTCGACTTCTCACTCAGTCTGATTTCGTCCATAATCCTGATATCAGCCTGAATATTCCAAGGGGTAAAATCTCCGTTTCTTTCTGTAAAAGTTCCTCTTCTTGATCTCAGGTAGTTATTGCTATTTACAAAATTTTCATAATCTGCTACCTGTTGTTGAGCTGTTACCAGCACATTCCCTGCGGCATCTTTTATTGGAACGATATATTTTGCAGCTTCAGCAGCATCTTTAAAGATATAAGCAAGTCCGGCTGCCTGTCCCGTATTGGCAATCGTACTGTTTACAAATCCCCAAGTGAATGGGTTACCTGACTGGGCATTGAAATATACATTGGTATACAGCCTGTTGGATTTAGAAATAGTAAAGGCATACCCAAGGTTTGCCACCACTCTGTTTTTGATTGCAAAGTTAGAGGTGGTCAGCTTAGGATCGTTAGGAGTCAGAGACTGGTTCATCTGCCAGTTACTTTCCATAGAATTCCGGATACCATTCGTAATATCTTTGGCATCACCATAGGTGTATGCTACAAAGAAATTGAATCCGAAATTATAAGATTTTGAAAGCTGTGCCGTCAAATTGTAACGGTATCCTTCTTTAGTATTGGATAAAAGATAAGCATTAGAAAAATTGCTGTTGATATTGGTGGTATAGACCGGCATTTCGTGATTGACATCATAGCTGTAATACGTCACATTATCCGTTTTATTCACCTGCTGGAATTTCAGATCATACAGTACCTTGGTATAAATCCCTTCTAATGTAAGTTTATATCCTGCCAGAGTATAGTCGTACGCTAGAGAGCTCCTCCATACCCGAGGCATTTTAAAGTTGTTATCAATAAGGTCTACCTGTACTTTTGAAGAATTCTGCCATTTCGGGAAATTAGCTCCTACCAACGGATCTCCGTTGGCCGCCAGCTGTGCTGCTGTAGGCGCATTATAATCATAGCTTCCAAAACCTACCCCGTCATTATAATAAGCATATCCTAACCAGGCAAACGGAATCCGGCCGACAAAAATACCTGAACCTCCTCTTAATACCATAGATCTGTTCTCCGTAAGGTCAATTGTGAATCCGAGTCTTGGTGATAAGGTCGGTTTATTGAGATAAGTATTGGTAAGCTGACTTAACGGAGTATAGCTATAGGTTTTCCCATAATTAGGATCCTGTGGAGAATTGTTTACCAATGGGCTTAATTGTGGCTTATCCGGTAAATCCGTATAATCAACTCTCACACCCGGTGATAATCTTAGCCTGCCCCAGTTAATTTCATCCTGCAGATACAAGGAAAGGAGATTGACCTTATATTGGGCGTACGGGTTGTCAAAAAGGGTTCCCCGGCTGTCCCCGTTGAACGGATAGGTTCCTCTTATCCTTGCCGGATTAGAATTATAGAAATCCGAAAGGCTTTTGTAAGAAATTCTCCCATTTAAAGCATTTACAAAACCGTAATTGATAGCATATAACTCATTATGGGTTCCCAGCAAAAAGGTATGATGTCCTGTTTTGTAGGTAAGATTATTGGTAATTTCAAACGTTTTCTGTTTCATATTGAAGACTGTAGCCTCCCTGTCATTTCCTAACAAAATGGTTCCTCCATTGTAAGCAATTTCCACCTGTGGAAACATAGGATTACTGGAGGTAGGGTCCCTGTAATCATGAATCGAAGAGTAACCCAGCACCAAATTATTGCTCCATTTATCATTAAAACGGCTTTTCAGCTCAAGAGTCGTTGTAGAGGCAGTATTTTTCTGCACAAAATCCATACTTGAGAATCTGAAGTTGGCACCATCTCTCTCAAGATTGGAAGCCTGTGAAAATACAGTATTGTTTTTAATCGATAAGGTGTGTTTATCATTAATCTTCCAGTCCAGCTTGTTGAAGAGTTTAGAACTTTCCGAGAAATTATTATACTGATTGAAGGTTCCTGCATTAAATCCATATTTACTCCGTACAAAATCTGAAATCTGCTGTGCCACGGTTTCATTAACCAGCGCGTTAGGATCATTGGCATTATAGAATACCGGATCTGTTCTTTTTGTGTATTCCAGATTGGTAAATAAAAATACTTTATCTCTTACCACCGGCAAGCCTACCCTTCCCCCGTAAATAAAATCAGAAAAATCTTTAGGCATTTTAGAATTATCCCCAACCCGGTTACTCCCCGTAATTGATGCATTTCTTCCATACACATATAATGACCCGGTTACATCGTTACTTCCGCTTCGTGTAACTGCATTGATGCTTCCGCCCAGAAAATTCCCAAGTTTCACATCATAAGGAGCAATATACACCTGTACATCCTGAATCGCATCCAGGCTTATAGAATTGGAGCGGGTACTGCTTCCCGGCATTCCTGAAGTTCCGGTCTGCCCTCCCAAAGATGGGCTAAATCCAATTGCGTCATTATTAATAGAGCCGTCTATTGTCACATTATTATAACGGAAATTGGTTCCGTTAAAAGAATTATTGGCACTTTGCGGAACCAGCTTGGTTACATCCTGGATCCCTCTGTTGATATTGGGTAATCCTGAAATCTGTGCCTGATTGATCCCTACTCCATATTTTACAGCTGTTTTTTTAGAAGTAATCTTTACCTCATCAATTGTTTTTTCCTTACCGTCAATTTCTACCACAGGTAAGTCATTATTGCCCAATGAGAGCTGAAGATTGGTATTTTCATAAATAACCTTTGAGCCATCCAGAATTTCAATGGTATAAGGGCCTCCCGGCTGTAGATTATCCAGACTAAACTGTCCTTTGCTATTACTTCTGGTTTCAAAAGTACTGTTGGTAGGAACGTGTACTACTTTTACCACAACTTCGGAAGAAACACCTTTTAATCTTCCAAAGATTTTTGAACTGGTTTCCTGTGAAAATGCAAATCCAAAAGATAATAATGCAAAAGCACAGATCAATTTTTTCTTCATATTTTTTATTGCTACGAAATCTGGTGTAAAATTAGATTTCACATCAAAGAAGTGTGGTAACATAAAATTAACATTACGTAACACAATGGTTAACATTTTCTTAAAAAAAAACTTAATCGCAAAATAATACCAGCTTACATAATCACACCAGCTAAAATGACAATAAAAAAAACAATATCAGCATTTTAGTCTTTGAAACAAAAAAAAAAGAATTAAATTAGCACTATCTTATTGTTATACAGTTCCCAAGAATATAAATTAAGATAATTTAAAAAATACAAGCCATGAAAAAAAATTTTTACTTACCCTGTCTGTAGGCTTATCTTCATTAGCTTACTCCCAGACCCTTCATTTTACCGATTCAAAGTTTAAGACTTTACTATTAAGCTCTACCCCCGGTAATCAGATTGCCAAAGACATCAACGGAAATCCTATTGCCATAGATGCCAATGGAGACGGTGAAATTCAATATTCTGAAGCCCTCCAGGTAAAGATTCTGAATATAGATGCCGGTGGAAATCCCCCACCCGGTGCTCTTCCCGGGCACATTACTGATGCCCTCCTGTTTACCAACCTCGAAGAGCTCTATGTACGGGATACCCAATCTGCTGTTATAAGCTTTACCAATAATCAAAAAATCAAAAAAGTCCTGTATACAGGAAGTGGTGGATATATTGATCATACAGGAACCTGGCAGGCCGTCCCTGTTGACTTTTCATTTGATAGCTGTGCGGCAGTACAGGACATTAATCAGTTTCTTCCTGCTATTAACCCTTATCTCACCAATGAAACCATATTGAAGTTTAAAAAATTGTCCGCAACTTACAGGAGACATCGTCCTGGACTCCAAAGCGGTCAAAGAACTTTATATTGAAAATGCAACCATTACTTCTATCCGTTTTAATTCATGTTATCGGCTTGAAAAATTGTATCTTCCTAATCTAGGTTCACTGACTTCTATTCTAATCAGTGGTTCAGCCGGCAATCAAACCTATAGTCAGAACGGAATCCAACTCATAGCCAATAACTGTAGCAATCTGGAAGAAATTATAGCAGACACTGATCATTACTACAGCCAGGGTGCTTATTTTACGGCAATCAATATCAATGGGTGCAGCAACCTGAAAAAATTAAAAGGAATCAACGCCACCACCATCGATTTTTCGAATGCAGGACTAACCCGTCTGGAAGAGCTTGATTGTTCTTTTTATAATAGAAATGGTTATACAACTACATCCGGGGTGTATTTTGGAAATGTTACTTCATTAAACCTCGCAGGACTTCCCCAACTTAAAATAGTAAAAGCGTTTAATCAACCCATCACCAATACGATCAATTTCAGTACAGCCACAGCACTGGAGCATATAGACATTACCAATTCCTGCGGATATATGAATACGGTGAACGTCAGTAATCTCCCGAACCTTCATACATTGAAAGCGGACAGATCCGAAACTACTGGGACGCCTGGAAATGACAATCTCCAAAAAATTATTACTGAAAACTGTATTGCTCTCACAAATTTTGAGTTCAAAAATAATTCCGGACTGAAAGAACTGGATCTGCAGAACTGTCAGGGGCTGCAATCACTGACCATCGGAAATTATTATGTAAACGGAGGATCCTTTCCCGAATTAAATAAGATCATTATACAACAATGTTCCGGTCTTAAAGAAGTCATTATACAAATGACCGGGATAACAAGCCTGGATGTTTCTGAGTGCACAGCCCTGAAGTCATTGGACCTCTTATGGAATAATCTGCTTACTACGGTAAACATGCCGGCCAATACCAATCTTGAAAATCTTAATGTTAGCGGACACCCTTTGTTGGCACACGCAGATACTTCAAACAATACTCATCTTAAAAATGTAAATTTCAGCCATTGCCCGCTGATTACACAGCTTGATTTTTCCAATTCACCGGATATAGCAGCACTTTCATTATCAAACATGCCCGGCTTAACCAATGTCAATATAAGGAATGGTTCTATAGCAGAACTTTATGATTTTTCAGGGTACAATTTCAATTTATCCATGTGTGTAGATGATGCTGAGTTCAATGACCTGCAATCTATGTATCCGGATATTAGTTTTACTACCAATTGCGGAAATACAAAACGTGAAAAAAATCCGGAAACTGCGCTTAAGGCCGGCATCAAAGTTTTTCCCAATCCGGTAAAAAATGTTCTGCAGATCCAGTCTGACGAGCGCATAGAAAATATAAAAATATTTGACCCCCAGGGAAAACTCATTTTCAATCAGGACTTTGACCGGAATATTGTTACCATAGATTTCTCTGTCTATTCCAACGCCCTGTATATCATGAAAATAAAAACGGAAAAAACACACCTCATCAAAAAAATAATCAAGGAATAAACAACATCAGATATTTTTTTGTCCTAAAACCATAGTCTTCTCTATGGTTTTGGGTTATATTTGTGTTAAGAGTTTAACCTTAAAAGTTACAGATATGAAATTCGGACAAGTAGAAGATCCCTCAATAATAGATTTTACCCTACCTGAAGACCATCCCCGAACCAAAGAAATTTTAAATCTTAATAAAAAGGGATTGGAAAACATCTCTATAGGATGTGCCAAATGGAACAAAACGGATCTCAAAGGATTCTATCCCAAAGGAACAAAAGACGAACTTACTTACTATGCAACCCAGTTTAATTCAATTGAATTGAACGCTACATTTTACGGAATGCCAACTCCGGACCAGGTAAAAACATGGAAAGAAAAAACTCCGGACCATTTCAAATTCTTCCCCAAGATTACCAATACGGTTTCCCACTTCAGAAGATTGATTGACGTTACGGATCCCGTCACTCATTTCGCTTCGGCAGTTATGAACTTTGATGAAAAACTGGGAATGGCTTTTCTTCAGCTTCATGATAATTTTAAACCGAAAGATTATGACAGGCTGGAAAAATTTGTAAAAGAATGGCCAAAAGAAGTCCCTTTGGCAATAGAACTCCGAAATACAGAATGGTTTACAGACGAAGAAATCCTCAACACAACGTGTGAACTCTTTGAAGCCCATCATATTACCAATATCATCGTAGATACTGCCGGAAGAAGAGATATGCTTCATATGCGCCTTACCACTCCCAATGCATTTATCCGGTATGTAGGGGCCAATGCAGAAAGTGACTATGAAAGACTGGATGATTGGCTGAAGCATTTGACAAAATGGAAAAATGAAGGACTTCAGAACCTCTACTTTTTTGTACACCAGAATATTGAAAAGGCGTCTCCTCTTTTATCGGCTTATTTTATCAAAAAAATGAATGAGGAATGGAAAACCGATATCCATATTCCACAAATGGCAACCGAAAGTACAGGGACACTTTTTTAATTTTAATGATTATTGTCTGCTAAAGCTGTCAATTAAAATAGAGCATAGAATCCTTTCAGGTTGCCTGACGGTAAATTAAACTGATCATTCACCCTTTCATATCATATTTTTTTATACATTTAAAAATATCCTATTTACCCAATAAGATATTTTAAAATAAAAACATCATGGAAAAGGAAATTTGCAGAATCAGTATCGCCACCAGCTGGCTTGCCGATGAATATACTTTTTATGAAGATCACCGTATAAAAAGAATATATGACCACCATAGCCTTAATTCTAATAACGTAGAATGGCTCAAACCTGAACAGATAAGTAAACAAAATAAGGATAAACTGGTTAAAAACTGTCCGGAGGAACATAAAGAAGAAATTATGCAGATTCTGGACTATCCCTAATAATAAGCAACGGGTAATCCATTATAGACTACCCGTTGCTTATTATGTAAAGGATGATCTTATCATTTATTTTTCTTCAGGAGCAATACCAGGTTCAGGAATAAAAGCAGAAAATCCAGCGTAATCCAGATGCCCACTTTTGTATTTTCATAATTATAGGCATCCACCTGCTTTTTTGCTGCTTCTGAAAGTTTCACACTTTGATTGATATAATTCTGAGCTTCCACAATCTGATCAATATTTTTATTAGGAACAGAATGTTGAGAAAAATAAACAAGATTCTTTTTCCCCAGATACCCTGCTACCCAGTACTCATCAGATTTATCCATTTTCAGGTATTCAATCCTATAATATTCGGGACGTATTTTTCCGATATGTTTAGGATTAAGAACAACATTATTATCTACTTTCTCCACAATGATCAGATAAAAATCCAGTGTCTGCGGAAGTTTATTTACTACCTGGAGCCCTACCGAATTATCTACAAATGCCACAGCGCTTTTCTTGATAAACCAGTAGGTAAAAATTGAAATTGAGAAAACAACGGTCAGAATACGGAACAGCTTGGCCCATTTTGCCGCCCTTCCCGATTTTACTTTATATAAAATCAGAGAAAGTACACAAGCCCAGAAGATAACCAAAATGATAAATACCATACTGCAAAGATACTGATTTCAGAATTTTCAGGAGAATGTTAATCTACATTCCATTCTCTATAAAACTGGTCCAGAAAATTCAGCATATAATCATGCCTTTCCTCTGCTAACTTTTTTCCTTTTTCAGTATTCATTAAATCTTTAAGAAGCAACAGCTTTTCATAAAAATGATTGATAGTCGTTCCGTTAGATTTCTTATACTGCTCCTTCGTCATACCCGGGTTAGGCGGTGTTTCAGGATCATACATCAGATTATTTTTAAATCCTCCGAAATTAAATGTTCTGGCGATACCAATTGCCCCAATGGCATCAATACGGTCGGCATCCTGAACAATTTTAAGTTCAATAGGGGGATTTTGGGGAGCCTGATCCCGGTTTTTAAACGAAATATTGTTGATCACAAACAATATCTTTTCAATAGTTTCGTCAGGCACATTTTGTTGTTCTAAAAATTCTCTGGATATTTTTGGTGCAATGGTCTCGTCTCCATTATGAAATTTAGGATCGGCAATATCATGAAGAAGTGCCGAAAGCTCTACCACATCATGATCACAATCTTCAGTTTCCGCAATTTTCCTGGAAAGCTTCCAGACCCTTTCGATATGAAACCAGTCATGTCCGGCTTCTGCCCCTTCTAATTTTTCTTTTACAAACTCTATAGTGTTGTCAATTGTACTTTTCATGTATCTATCAATTCATTTAAAATAATATCCCAAAGTTTTTTATTGTAGCTTCTAAAAAAATTAACATGTCCGATTTCTCTTTTTTCAGATTCTGAAATTTTCACGAGCCTGTATGTCGGGTTCATATTAGGATACGTTTCGTTTAATAAACTTTCAACTCCTTTCTCCGTCACCCATACATCATCTTCTGCTCTAAGTACCAATACCTTCTGTGTTAAATTTTTAGAATAATTATCAGTTTTCTCCAACAACCGGTTGGTAGATTTTTTATTTAAAATTAAGGTTCTCCAGTCATATGCACAATTTTTAGGGAGACTTTCTCCAAGTCCGAACCAATGTGCCGGAAAATATCCCAGCAGTGAAGTTGTTATCGGCTGAACGACCCCGAATCCCAGGTAAGCCTCAATTTTTGTCCTCAGTTTCAGATTTCCCACGAAAGCTTTTTGGGTTCCCACAAAGATAAACTTCTCAAACATTTCAGAATCCTTATTCATGCCTAAGATCAATGCTCCTACAGAATGGCCCAGACAATACTTCCTGTAATCCGGGAACTTTACTTTAATATACCGGGTGAGCTCTTTATAATCCTTCGCTCCCCATACTCTCATAGAGCCCCGGAAGCCTCTCATATTTTTGGGTTTGGAAAGCCCTATTCCTCTATAATCATAAGTAAGTACCGTAAATCCCTGCTCTGAAAAATATTGGGCAAATGAGAAATAGACCTGCTGTTTCACTCCGGTAGCCGAATTGATAAGCAGTAGTTTTCCATTGCTTTTTTCCGGACGGAAAAGGTGGGCTGTTAACGGAACATGGTCTTCAGTGGTGAGTATTAGCTTTTCCATAGTATAAAAGAAAAAAATCCACTATAAAAGTGGACATTTTACCTATATTTTTATGTTAAGTTTCAGACTTTTGATATGTTGTAAATAGCTTTAAGAAAGGAAATCTGATATTCTGGGTAGTCCTGTCTGTGATCCTTTACCTCCTGAAACCCGTGATGAAACTTCGTTTCCGAACTTCACACAATCTTCTACAGAATTTCCATGACACAATGCAATGGCAAATCCTGAAGTAAAAGCGTCTCCCATTCCCATCTTATAAACGGTTTCATCCCTATCATTTCTGTAATATTTCATTTCTGTCCCATCAAAATAAATAGTAGAATTGGTATCATCTCTCACAAACACCTTATTAAAATATCTGGTAAGAATCTCCTCTCTTTTCTCTTCTCCAAAAATGATATAAAGCTCACTGCTTTTTGCTACAATAAAATCAACATTTTCAATAATATCATTGCTGATTCTCATCGCAGGTGAAGCATACAAGCCTACTTTTATACCATATTTCTTGGCTTTTTTAACGGTATATTCTACAACATCCATTGAAACCTCAAGCTGTACCAAAACCATATCTGCCGTATGAAAGTACCGGTCTGCCTCATCTATATGTGCCTTACTCAGATATTTATTAGCCGCAGGAACCACTACAATAGCAGCATTTCCGTTGGAAGTTGTCACATAAGCAGTTCCTGTAGATTCTTTATCGGTTTCATGAACAAACCCCACGTTGACATTTTCACCCACGAGGTTTCTCATAATCTGCTGTCCTAAAGGATCCATTCCCACGCAGCCGATAAAATAGACACTCGCGCCCAGTCTTGCGGTACCTACTGCCTGATTGGCTCCTTTACCTCCAAAATAACTGTCTGAATTAACAGCTAAAACAGTTTCATTAGGTAAAGGAAGTTTTTCGGTTTCCAAAACCAGGTCTATTGAGGAACTTCCTACAACAATAATTTTGGGTTGCTCTGATGAAAATTTCATTGTGTTTTATATTGGTTTAAGTTTATAACACTCCAAAATGGTTTCTCAAAAATAACTATTTTTAATTAACTTATTTCAATAAATTCAGTAATTATCTTTACCGGGGTCTGATCTTTACCGTAAGCGATATAGCTTGCATAAAAACCTTCCCCATACCCGGTTTCAAAAGCAAATATGGTTCCAGGGTGTGATTCTGAAGGCTTCAGGAAGGCATATTGATCTATCGCCCCGTTCTCATCAAAAAAGTGCTCATGGAAAAATTCCTCGTAGATTCCCATAAAATCCACTCCTTTGTTATGATACAGTTTTTGCTCCAGTTCATTAAGCTTAGCCTGGGTCTCCACATCCATAAAACAACCCATTCCACTTTCTACAGGATATCCGAAGACTTCTCCTTCCGCTAAATCTTTTACATGCTGCCCTGCAGTAGTTGCCAGTTTCCATTCTGTGATTTCTCCTGTATTGAAAATAATTTCCGAGTAGGCAACACAGTTGCTGTCTCTCTCTTTATGCAAAATAACAGGAAAATCTCCTTTTGGAAATTCTGTAGAAAAAGGCAGCATATCATTGGTGATCAGGGGATCACAAGCTACCAGTTTCCCACTGGAAAGGTAAATCTTCCCCACCTCAAAACTCTCCAGCAACGGACTTTCCACAAAGTCTTTTGAAAATAATTTTTGTATGTTTTCTATATGTGTCATTTAATTTATTATTTGTTCTCTATGTCAGGCTGAGTAGAGCCCGGGTCTTCCTGATCTTCTTTACTAAAAATATCAGAATGAATTCATTTTGACAAATAGACAATTCTTTTAATTTATCCCAATTATCATTTATAATTGCTTCTTTGTACACCAGCCTTTCACTTGTTTCTCAATCGTTACCGCTTGATTGATATCATTAAACATATAAAAGAAGACTAGTTCAACCGGCCTTCTTTTATATGTATACTTTCAGGAAATTTACCTGATTGATTTTTTAATTACAAACTTTTCAGCTTCTCTTCCAGGATCGCAATCTTGTCAAGAGCATCTTTTTGTTTCTTACGTTCTACCTCCACGATTTCAGGTTTGGCATTGGCAACAAACTTTTCGTTTGAAAGTTTCTTTTCTACAGAAACTAAAAATCCTTTTAAATATTTTAATTCTTCCTCCGTTTTGGCTTTTTCTTCACCAAGGTCCAGGTTTTCGCTTAAAGGAATAGAAACTTCAGTAGCTCCTACCAGGAATGTAAAGCTTGGCTTATCTGTTTTCTGTCCGAAATGGATTTCAGAAATATTAGCCAGTTTTCTTACTATCGCCTCATTCGCAAATTCTGATGCATTGGTATAAACCTCAGCCGCTTCTCTCGGGGAAATTCCTTTTGTCTGGCGGTAATTTCTAACTCCTGAAATCAGTTCTGACGCGGTTTCAAAGTTTTTAATAATAGCCTCATCATACTCACCGGCTTCTTTCTGTTGGGCAATCACCAAAGCTTCCTCAATATTTCTCTCCGAAATAGTCTGCCACAATTCTTCCGTTAAGAAAGGCATGAAAGGATGCAGCAGTTTCATCAGCTCTTCAAAGAAATATATTGTTTTATGGTAAACTTCCTTGGAAATACCTTCTCCGTAATTAGGCTTAATTGCTTCAAGGTACCATCCGCAAAAATCGTCCCAAATTAATTTATAAATCAGATGCAGTGCATCAGAAATTCTGAATTTCTCAAACTGGTCGTTGATTTCTGCAATTGTTTTATTTAATTTATTTTCAAACCATTCTATTGTCTGGTTCTCCGTTAAATTAGCCGTTTTGTCTTCATGATCCCACATATTGATCAAACGGAAAGCATTCCAGATCTTCGTCATGAAGTTTCTTCCCTGAAGCATCAGATCTTCATCAAAAAGGAGATCATTTCCAGCAGCAGAGCTCAACAGAATACCTACTCGCACCCCGTCTGCACCATATTTTTCCATCAGTTCAAGCGGATCCGGAGAGTTTCCTAAAGATTTTGACATCTTCCTTCTCTGCTTATCTCTTACAATTCCTGTAAAATATACATTTTTGAACGGAACTTCTTTTCTGTATTCCAGTCCGGCCATGATCATTCTTGCTACCCAGAAGAAAATAATATCAGGTGCCGTAACCAGATCTGAAGTCGGATAATAATAATTGATATCTTTATTATCAGGATCAAGCACCCCATCAAATACAGACATCGGCCATAACCATGAAGAGAACCAGGTGTCTAATGCATCATTATCCTGAGTGAGGTTCTCTGCTGATAATTCCGGATTTCCTGTTTTTTGTTTTGCCAGTTCCAAAGCTTCTTCTTTAGTCTCAGCCACTACAAAATCTTCATCTCCTGTGCCATAATAGTAGGCAGGAATCTGCTGTCCCCACCAAAGCTGACGGGAAATATTCCAGTCACGGATGTTTTCCATCCAGTGTTTGTAGGTATTTTTAAATTTCTCAGGATAGAATTTCACTTCGTCATTCATCACGACATCCAGTGCAGGCTGAGCAATTTCAGACATTTTCAAGAACCATTGAACGGAAACCTTAGGCTCAATAACAGCCCCTGTTCTTTCAGAAGTTCCCACTTTATTCACATAATCTTCTGACTTTAACAAAAGATCTTTTTCTTCCAGTTCTTTAGCGATTTGTTTTCTGACTTCAAATCTGTTTTTCCCTGCATAATGTAAACCATGTTCGTTCAGATTTCCATCATCATCTAGCGCATCAATCATTTTGAGCTGATGCTTCTGTCCGATCTCGTAGTCATTGGTATCGTGTGCCGGAGTGATTTTCAAAGCTCCCGTTCCGAACTCAATATCTACATATTCGTCCTCAATAATAGGAATTACTCTGTTGACAATCGGGACAATTACGTTCTTACCTTTCAGATGGGCGTATCTCTCATCATTAGGGTTGATACATACTGCCGTATCTCCAAAAATAGTCTCAGGACGCGTCGTTGCAACTGAAAGAAACTCTTCTGACCCTTCAATTTTATATTTAAGGAAATACAGTTTTCCGTTTTGTTCTTTAAAAATAACCTCTTCGTCAGAAATATTGGTTTTCGCCTCAGGATCCCAGTTTACCATCCTGTAGCCTCTATAGATCAGTCCTTTATTATAAAGGTCTACAAAGCTCCTGATCACCTGCTGAGAAAGCTTATCCTCCATGGTAAAACGGGTTCTGTCCCAATCACATGAACATCCTAATTTTTTTTAGCTGTTCAAGAATAGTTCCCCCATACTTATGGGTCCATTCCCAGGCGTGCTCCAGGAATTGTTCACGGGTAATATCTGACTTATTGACTCCTTCAGACTTCAGTTTAGCAACAACTTTAGCTTCGGTAGCAATGGAAGCATGATCTGTTCCCGGAATCCAGCAGGCATTAAACCCTCGCATTCTTGCACGACGGACCAGAACATCTTGAATGGTATTGTTCAGCATATGTCCCATGTGTAAAATCCCTGTAACATTTGGCGGAGGAATTACCACGGTATATGGTGGTTTGTCATTAGGCTCTGAATGGAAATATTTGTTTTCCAACCAGTAGTTATACCATTTTTGTTCTGTTTCCTGTGGATTATATTTTTCTGAAATCTGCATAAATTCTATTTCTTTGGCTTACAATTTGCAAAAATAGTCTAAAGAAAAAAATTTTTAAGCATGAATTAAAATAATTTTTAACTTTGTTTCACAAAACTTATCTAACAAACATATTAACATTCAAGAATATGAAGAAATTAATCGCAGGAATTGCATTATTCGGAACATTTGCCTTTGCATCTGCACAAACGATTACGTTTGATAAAACTACTTTCGACTACGGTAATATTAAACCTAATGCCGATGGTACAAGATTCTTTACGGTAACGAACACAGGTGATAAGCCTTTAATCCTTTCTAATGTAAAACCATCTTGCGGATGTACTACACCAGAATTTAGTCAGGATCCGATCATGCCGGGAAAATCTGCTAAGATCAAAGTTGGATACAACACTGCTCTTAACGGACCTTTCAACAAAATGATTGAAGTTTTCTCTAATGACCCTGCTAACAGCAGAAGCGTAATCTACATTAAAGGTAATGTAGACCCTAATGCTCCTGAGCCAAAAGTACTGACTCCTGCAGAGCAGAAAGAAGCTGCAAAAGCAGAGAAAAAAAGCTGCGAAACTAGCTAAAAAAAGCTGCCGCGAAGTAATCTTTACTAAAAAAAATAAAGGAACCGTCTCTATTGAGGCGGTTTTTTGTTATATTTAAATAATTATTGGGCTGGGCTGAAGCCCTCCTATTGATGTTGATATCCGGATGGATAATAGTTATTTAACAATAAGATCTTTTTATCTTTTTTATCTTTTTATCTTTTTTATCTTTTTATCTTTTATCTTTAAATAAAAAAACATATGGACACCAATTTCTCAGATGATTTTAAAATTAAAATGGAAAATTTTCAATTTAAAAAAACACCTACCTCATATAAAGGAAAGCTTACCAAGGAAGAAGGAGCTCAGTTATTAATTAAGGAAAAGGAAAAACTCCGTGAATTGCAGGAGAAGCTTTATGCTGACGGAAGCCAGTCTCTTTTAGTGGTATTGCAGGCGATGGATGCAGCCGGAAAAGATAGTATGATAGAACATGTTTTCGGCGGAGTAAATCCACAAGGATGTAATGTCACCAGCTTTAAAACACCTAGCTCCAAAGAATATTCCCACGATTTTTTATGGAGGCATTACCTTGCACTGCCACAGAAAGGAATGATAGGAATCTTTAACCGCTCCCATTATGAAAGTGTATTAGTCTGCAAAGTACACCCTGAATATAATTTAAGTGAAAAAACATGGTCTTCTGTAAAAGATTTTGACAATACATTCTGGGAAAACCGGTATGAGAGCATCCGAAATTTTGAAAAGCATCTTTCACAAAACGGGACCACTATTATTAAAATATTCCTGAATGTCTCGAAGGATGAACAAAAGAAAAGGCTTCTTGACAGGATCAACGAACAGGAAAAAAACTGGAAATTCTCTACAGGAGACCTTCCTGAAAGAGCTTTATTTGACAAATACATGGATTGTTATGAGACCGCAATCAACGAAACCGCCAAAGATTATGCTCCGTGGTATGTACTTCCTGCTGACAATAAATGGTTTGCCAGAGTAGCAGCAATACAGATCATTATAGATACGCTGGAAAAAATGAACCTGAAATATCCGCAACTTTCCGACAAAGAAAAGCAAGGCCTCATTGATGCTAAAAGTACTCTTGAAAATGAATAAATAATCAAAGCTTCCCAATCGAATCAGGAAGCTTTGATCATATTTATCTCTAAATAACTTAAAAACACGAGAAAATCTATAAGCCGGATTCTGTACTTCCGAAGAAGTGCCTGTTATTTATCTACGCCTTACATTACTGCAAGACTTGAGCTGATTACCCCTCGGCTTTCAGGACGAGCCGCCCCTATTTCCATTACTGAAAAGAACCGATATACTTACCATTGCACCGCAAAGAGTTTACCTGGTTTCACTACAGCCGAACTGTACCTGCTTTCTGTTGCACTTGTCCTACCCTCGCGGGTGACGGATGTTATCCGCTTTGCTGCTCTATGGTGTCCGGACTTTCCTACCTCCCGTAGAACGGGAAATCAACAGGCCGACTTTCTCGCGGATGCAAAGATACGGAATTTTGGAGAGGCGGAAAAAAGAAAGAACAAAAAGACAATAAATCAAATAAATTGTAGTGATCGGATACTAAAAGCTTTTTATGGATTCTTATGTTTAAAAAATTTGCTTAATTTCTTTAGCATTAAGCTTTTTCGCCATTTTACTATTTTGCCATAATTATTCTTCACCAATTACCGCATTATTATTATCTTCGTGCATTATATTTCTATGAATTCCAGAGAAAAAGAGTTTGCGCAGCTTATCAAAGATAATCAGGGTCTGATTATCAAAGTTTCGCGCTTATATACGAATTCTCTTGAAGATGAAGAGGACCTTTTTCAGGAAATCGTATTACAGCTTTGGAGAAGCTATGATTCTTTTAAAGGAAATTCCAAAATTTCTACCTGGATGTACCGTGTTGCACTTAATACTGCCATTACCCTCTTCAGAAAAAAAAAGCAAAAGCCTTCCAACGAATGAACTGGACATTAACCACAGAGATTTTGTGGAAGACGATGATGAAAAACAACAACAAATATCACTTTTATATACTGTAATCAAGACTCTTCCCAATATAGAAAGAGCCATTGTCATGATGTATCTTGACGATCTGCCTTACAAGGATATTGCAGAAAACCTTGGGATCACTGAGGTTAATGCACGTGTAAAAATGAACAGATTAAAGAAAACCCTTAAAGAACAGATGGAAAAATATGCCTGAATTTGATTTAGATAGCTTTAAGAAAACATGGCAGGAGCAGCCTGTCCAGCCGAAATATGACAACCGTGAGATTCTTCAGATGTTGAATAAGAAGTCACGTAATTATGTGAAATATATTTTCTGGATCAGTGTTGTTGAATTTTTATTCTTTTCCGTACTGGGATTATTCTATTTCTTTCAGGAAGAAGAATCTGACAGTTTCCGAAATGTGCTGGAAAGGCTGGGAGCGCAGGAGGCTCCTGAGGTGGAAAGTAATTTTGGCCATGTTTATTTAGCAATAAAAATTCTGAGTTTATTAATTACAGCGTATTTTGTGCTGAAATTTTATCAGAATTATCGTAAAATCAAAATTGAAGAAAACCTGAAAGGATTCATTACGAGAATCATCAAGTTCAAAAAAACAGTGAATGCATTTATCCTGATCAGTATCGTTTTGCTTCTTACGTTTACCTTTGTATTGATAGCATTTATATTTTATACTTTAAATTCTCAGAATATTCAGCCTACCAACTCCAATCTTACCATTATTATTGTTGGTATTGTTGTCAGTACTTTGCTGGCTGTATCCATGATCTGGTTATATTACAGACTTGTTTATGGCAGTATTATTAAAAAGCTTGATAAAAATCTGAAACAGCTTAAGGAGATTGATTCACAGGAAAATTAATGTATATTGTTCGTAGTTAAAGATATATTTGTTAATTTTAGTTAACCAAATCTTATACTATGCCTTTATCTTATGTCTATGGAGCATCCGAGGTTCCATTGTTAGGACAAACGATCGGAAAAAACCTTAAAAATACTGTAGAAAAATACCCCCATCAAGAAGCCCTGGTTTGTGTACATCAAAACTACAGAGCTACCTATCAGGAATTTTACAATCAGACAACCGCTGTTTCAAAAGCATTGATATTCCTGGGAGCAAAGGCAGGGGATCGTATCGGAATATGGTCCTCAAACCGATATGAGTGGGTACTTTTACAATATGCTACTGCCAGGATAGGTGTCATTCTTGTGAATATCAATCCGGCCTATAGGACACACGAACTTACTTATGTGATCAACCAGTCTGAAATCAGGTTTATTTTTTCGGCTTTACATTTTAAAACCAGCAATTATAAAGAGATGGTGGAATATGCCAAAGAAGTATGTCCTTCCCTTGAGCATGAAATTTTCTTCGACGACAACTGGGAAGAATTTGTCAACAAAGGACAGGATATTTCTGATGAAGTCCTCCACAGCTTTGAGGAACATGTTCAGTTTGATGATCCCGTTAATATCCAATACACTTCAGGAACTACAGGATTTCCCAAAGGAGTCACTCTCTCCCATCATAATATTTTGAATAATGGTTATTTTATCGGGGTACGGTTAAAATATACGGAAAAAGACAGGGTCTGCATTCCTGTACCATTTTATCATTGCTTCGGAATGGTCATCGGGAATATATGCTGTACTTCCCATGGTGCCTGCATGGTGATTCCTAATGACAGTTTTGATCCGGATATCACATTGAAAACTGTTTCTGATGAAAAATGCACCTCTCTGTACGGAGTGCCTACCATGTTCATTGCAGAATTAGCAGTAAAAAAATTTTGAAACCTATGATTTTTCAAGCTTAAGAACCGGTGTTATGGCAGGATCAGTATGTCCTCCTGAAATTATGAAAAAGGTGGAAAACCTGATGAATATTAAAGAAATGAGTATCTGTTATGGAATGACGGAAACATCTCCCGTCTCTACTCAAACCCTGATCGGCACCCCGTTGGAAAAACAAATCAGTACAGTGGGAACGGTGCAGGATCATCTTGAGATAAAAATCATCGATGAAAACGGAAGAATAGTTAACCGTGGAGAACACGGTGAGCTTTGTACAAGAGGCTATTCTGTCATGCTTAAATACTGGAATGATCCTGAAAATACCAAAAAGGTACTGGATGATGCCCGATGGATGCATACCGGAGATATGGCAGTAATGGATAAAGACGGATATATTACCATTTCCGGCAGAATTAAAGATCTTATTATCCGTGGTGGCGAAAACATTTCACCTAAAGAAATTGAAGATTTCTTATATACCTATACTCATATTCTGGATGTTCAGATCATTGGAGTGCCCAGTGAAAAATTTGGTGAAGAAGTGATGGCATGGGTAAAAGTAAGAAAAGGATTCAATATTACTGAAGAGGAACTGCTGGAATACTGTAAAGGCAGGATTGCCCATTATAAAATACCAAAATACTGGAAGTTTGTTGACGAGTTTCCAATGACTATTTCCGGCAAGATACGAAAGGTTGAAATGCGGGAAATTTCCATAAGAGAATTAGGGCTGGAAAGTCATAAGGCTTAATTTTATCCTTAAAGTTAAGAGTATTAAAAGCAACTTCACTTTTAAACAAAGTAAAAAAACAAAAAGCATTTCGGTTTGAAATGCTTTTTTATTATTAAAGTTCTTTTCTTAATCTAGCTACGGGGATATTGAGCTGTTCACGATATTTCGCAATTGTTCTTCTGGCAATATTATAGCCTTGTTCTTTTAAGATCACCACCAGCGCATCATCTGTCAGCGGTTTTCTCTTATTCTCTTTGTTGATCACTTCCTGAAGATGGGTTTTAATCTCTTTTGTGGAAACTTCTTCTCCATCATCATTAGTCAGACTATCTGAGAATAAATCTTTAAGGTATATGATTCCGTTAGGAGTATCGGCATATTTGCTTTTCACTACCCTTGAGATCGTAGAAATATCAAATCCCGTAATATCTGCGATATCCTTTAAAATCATCGGCTTCAGGGATTTTTCGTCTCCTGTGATGAAATAATCTTTCTGGAATTTGACAATTGCCGTAATGGTTTGCAGCAAGGTATTCTGACGCTGGTTAATAGCATCAATATACCATTTGGCAGCGTCCAGCTTCTGCTTAATAAACAATGCAGCCTGTTTATGTTCAGATGAATTCTTATCATGCGAATAAGTAGTAAGAATATCTTTATACTCTTCAGATACTCTTAAAGTAGGTGCATTTTTGCTGTTAAGCATAGGAATTACCTGTCCGTCTTTCACCTGGATTACAAAATCCGGGATGATTTCCTGATTGATAGTAATGGTTTGTGTATCAAAGTTTCCTCCTACTTTCGGGGATAATTTTGAAATTTCATCCAGTGCATCTTTCAGGTCATCCTCTTCGATATCATATTTCTGGATGATTTTATTATAATGCTTATTGGTAAGAGCTTCAAACTGGTTTCTCAGAATATTAGCTGCCAGGGACACTGCTTTGTCCGAACTTACCTTCTTCTCTATCTGTAACAATAAACACTCCTGAAGGCCTCTGGCACCTACACCAGGCGGATCCAACTTCTGAACATAGTTTTCGAGGACATCCTCTACTTTTTCTTTGGTAGTATAGATTCCTTGTGAGAAAGCGAGATCATCAACAATAGATTTGATTTCCCTTCTCAGATAACCGTCGGTATCCAGGTTTCCAATAAGATATTCCGCAATCTTCAGGTCTTCATCATTGATATTGACAAGATGGATTTGTTCCATTAAATAATCATATAACGACTGTCCTTCTGTTAAAAGGCTTTCATTATCAAATTCCTCATCGTCCGGAGAATAGTTGCTGGATGCAGTTTTATAGCTTGGTTCATCGTCATAGAGATACTCATTGACGTCAAAATCTGTTTCGATGCTTTCTGTACCCTCATCCTGATAAGCGTCTTCCAGAGAAGAAAAATCATCTTCTTTAGAATCCTCCTTTACAATTTCCAAAGCAGGGTTTTCTTCTAACTCTCTCTCCAACTCCTCTTCAAATTCAAGAGTATGAAGCTGGATAAGCTTCATCAACTGGATCTGCTGAGGGGCCAGCTTTTGTCCTAATTTGAGTTGTAAGTGTTGTTTAAGCATATTCGTATTTGCGTTTTAACATAACATATTCTACGAATTTAATAAATTTATTTGATAAAAAGTATATTTAGCATGATTTTTGCATTATACATCTCAACATAATAAACTATTAAAGAATAAAAAAAGCCTTAATTTCTCATTAAGGCTTTTTTTATTGTTCTAGAATTCAGCGCTTTTCGGTGTTCTTGGGAAAGGAATTACATCTCTGATATTAGTCATTCCCGTTACAAAAAGAACAAGTCTTTCTAATCCTAATCCAAAGCCTGCATGAGGTACAGAACCGAATTTTCTGGTATCAAGATACCACCAAAGCTCATGCTCATCTACATGCATATCTGCCATTTTCTGTTTCAATACATCTAATCTGGCCTCTCTTTCAGATCCTCCGATAATCTCACCGATACCCGGGAATAAAACATCCATTGCGGCAACGGTTTTGTTGTCATCATTCAGTTTCATATAAAAAGCCTTGATTTCCTTCGGATAGTCAAATAATACTACCGGGCTTTCAAAGTGCTTTTCAACCAGATATCTTTCATGCTCAGACTGAAGATCTGCTCCCCAGGCCTCCACCGGATAAGCGAATTTTCCTTTTTTATTTTCTTTTGAATTTAATAAAATCTCAATGGCTTCTGTATAACTTACACGCTTGAAACGCTTAGCTACAACATTCTGAAGCTTTTCAATAAGACCTTCTTTTGCTCTTTCTTTTTCAGGCTTTGTTTTCTGCTCTTCTGCAAAACGTTTATCCAGGAACTCAAGGTCGTCTTTACAATTATCCAATACATACTGGATCACATATTTTAAGAAATCTTCGGCAAGGTCGATGTTATCTTCCAGGTTATTGAAGGCAACCTCCGGTTCAATCATCCAGAACTCGGCAAGATGTCTCGTTGTGTTTGAATTTTCAGCACGGAAGGTAGGTCCGAAAGTATAAATTCTTCCCAATCCCATGGCTGCTGTTTCTCCCTCAAGCTGACCTGAAACCGTAAGGTTGGTCTTTCTTCCAAAGAAATCCTGTGTAAAATCAATTCCGCCATCTTCCGTTCTTGGCATATTGTTCAGATCAAAATTGGTTACTCCAAACATTTCTCCAGCTCCTTCCGCATCAGCCCCCGTGATTACCGGCGTATTGATATAGAAAAACTGGTTTTGGTTAAAGAATGAATGAACGGCAAAACTAACAGCGTGGCGCACTCTGAAAACAGCACCGAATAAGTTGGTTCTGAATCTTAAGTGGGCCTGCTCACGAAGTTTTTCCAGGCTATGTTTTTTAGGCTGAAGAATGGTACTTTGAAGATCGTCGGTAAAGTTATCCCCTAAAATGATAATCTTTTTAGCAATAATCTCTACAGATTGACCTGCTCCCTGGCTTTCCACTACTTCACCTACTACTTTAAGGGAAGAAGCCGTACTGATTTTTTTGATAAGTTCTTCATCAAAAATTTTCGAAATCAACAACTATCTGCAAATTATTAATCGTAGAACCATCATTAAGTGCAATAAAGCGATTAGCACGGAAGGTTCTTACCCATCCGTAAACTGTAATGTCATGATGTAATACTTTCTTGTAATCCTTCAGGATTTCTTTGATCGTTTGCTTTTTCATTTGTTGATGATAAATTTTTTTATATAAAAATTAATGTTGGCAAAGTTACAAAAAAACAGCGCAACTTCATGGTTGTGCCGTCTTTAAAAAATCATTTATCTGGTATTTAAACAATCAGATTATTATTCTCAATATATATCTTTGAGCTGCAAAGCTATCTTCGTCTATTTAGGTATAGGTAAAATGATGGTTAAACCATTTTTTTATATACCGCATTTAAGTCTGATAGCCCAGTAATTTTCTTATCTGATAAAAAAAATCGTTCAATCAATCTCAAATCCTGAGTAACAATTTCAGCGTTCCCCCTTAGCTCCTTATCAAAAGGTAAATTTTTTATTATAAGTTGTTTTCAGTCCTTTAGGAAGGATAACGTCCACATAATAAGAATAATTTCCTTTGTCATCAGCATTTGGAATTAAAGAAACATGAAGGACCTTCCCTTCCACAATGCCATATTCCTGAAAACGATAGTTATCAAGCTTAATCAATACTTTTTGGTTTACATTTACTTTCCCTGAATTAACGGAAGGAATAGACATTCTCCCCACTAATGCCTGTTTATCATCAGGTAAAACAGATAATATGGCCTCTCCGGTTTTTACAAACTGATTTTCTCCAAAAAATTTCTGAAAGCTTACGATCCCATCCGTAGATGAAGTGATTAAATAGCTCTGCTCCCATTTTCGTAAGGATTTTCTTAATTGTTCAAATAGCTGCAATGTTTGCGAAGAATAATTAATCTTATCTTTTTCTGTATTGATGGACGTTCCGCTTTTGGCCTTATTAGAATTAGAGATTCCTTCTTCTGTTTGGGATAAAGAAATATTAATATTCTGCAGATTCTGTTGAGCCTGTAAAAACTTTATTTTTTCATTTTCAAGTTCCATTGCTGAAATTACTCCCTGATTAAATAGGTCCTGAAATCGTCCATAGTTCTTTTTAGCCAGTTCATACTTCGAAAGCTCAAGGCTTTTCTGCTGTTTAAGGGTATTTATTCTTTTTCTGTATTCAGCAATATTCTGATCAGCAGCAATATTCTCTGGTTGATACGGTTGCAATTTTATAAATAATTTTTCATCCTGAAGAGCTTTTGCGAAACTATTATAATCCCCCTGCAATTCACCCAATTTAAAATGAGAGGTTTCATTGATAGGAAAAGAATTCATACTAGTAGCAGTATAAGAGTCAATTATTTCCTGTAATTTCAATATATCCTGATAGTTCGCCGCGGATTGCAAAACCATTAGTTTTTGTCCTTTTTGCACCTTTTGATGATCTTTAACAAAAATTTTTTCAATTTTGGTATTTTCCCTAGCCTCCAGCTTTTCTGGTGGATTCTGAGATGTTACAATAATGGGTGCCGGTACAAACTCGGGATACTTAATGAGATAACTCATTGCTAAAATAAGCAGCAGGATAATAAATATAACTGTATTTCCCCAGCGGATCATCCAATGTGGTGGCTGCGAAAGAACATCCTGAACATTTTCAGAACGGAGTTCCAGATCATCTAATATATCTTTTTTAGTTTCCAAGTTCCAATTGATTTTTTACAAGTCGGTAGTATTCGCCTTTCAAGGCCACTAATTGTGCATGATTACCCTCTTCCACCACTTCTCCATGATCCAGGACAACAATTTTGTCCGCATGTTTTACCGTAGATAATCTATGAGCAATGACAATCGCTGTTTTTCCTTTAAAGAACTGTTCCAGATTTTCCATGATTACTTTTTCATTGTTGGCATCAAGAGCAGATGTTGCCTCATCAAATAAAATGACTTCCGGAGATTTATATACAGCTCTTGCAATAAACATTCTCTGTTTTTGCCCTCCGCTTACTCCTATTCCTTCATTCCCTATTTTTGTATTATAACTTAAAGGTAAACTTTCAATAAAATCTTTAATATTAGCAATTTCTACTGCTTTTCGTAATTTGGTTTTATCCACATAATCTTCCCCCACAGCAATATTATTGGCCACCGTATCATTAAATACATACCCTTCCTGCATTACTACACCACAATGATTTCTCCACGCACGTGGTGAAATATTTTTCAGATTGGTATTCCCTATTTTAATTTCACCTTCGTTAGGATCATAAAACTTCATTAAGAGCTTTAGAAGTGTAGTTTTACCACTTCCGCTGGCTCCTACAATCGCAGTTGTCTTGTGATAAGGAATTGATAGATTTAAATCTTCGAATATATAAGAGTCAGATCCTACATATCTAAATGACAGATTCTGAATTTCAATATCTTTTTGGGGAATTTCGGAGATATAATCCTCATCTTTTTTCTCTTCATCCTCTTTATCATGGATTTCACCTAATCGTTCAAGTGATATTTTAGCATCCTGAGTTTGTTTAATAAAGTCGATCAGTTGCAGCAATGGTGCGTTAAGCTGGCCAATAATATACTGTACAGATAGCATCATTCCCAAAGTCAGATTACCGCTAAGTACCAGTTTTGCAGAAAGAAAACTTACAACAATATCCTTTATCTGATTAATAAAATTTCCTCCCACAGATTGCCATTGTTCCAATGATAGAGACTTTATCCGGATTTTAAATAATTTTATCTGTAAGAATTCCCAATCCCAGCGTTTTTGCTTTTCAGCATTATGCATTTTAATTTCCTGCATTCCATTGATAAGCTCGATCACTTTGCTCTGCTCTTCAGAAACCTGCGAAAATCTTTTATAATCGAGCTCTTTTCTTTTCTTTAAAAAAAAAGGTAATCCACCCAATATAAAGAACTGAACCGATGATATAAACAAGAAATAAACGATAATCGTAAAATAAAAGGACGATACTGAAAATTACAAGATTAACCAAAGAAAACAAGGTGTTAAGCGAAGAATTCGTCAGCAGCTGTTCTATTCTGTGATGGTCTTCTATCCTCTGCATAATATCTCCGGTCATTCTTGTATCAAAAAAAACTGATAGGAAGTTTCATGAGCTTGATAAAGAAATCAGAAATAATGGAAATATTAATTCGTGCTGAAAGATGAAGTAAAATCCAGCTCCGGATCATCTCTATCCCCATCTTTCCTATAAAAAGCATAACCTGGGCAAGCAGGACCAAATAGATAAAATGAATATCCTGATTTTGAATTCCTACATCCACAATACTTTGAGTAAGAAAAGGAAAAATCAGAGATAGTAAACTTCCTGCCAAGAGCCCTAATGCAAGCTGTATCACAAGCAACCTGTATTTTAATAAATACCTGGACAGGAAAGAAAAACTGGCTTTGCTTTCTTTCTCATCAAATTCTGATTGAAAAAATTCGGGTGTCGTTTCTAAGATGAGGGCAATTCCTTCTTTTGTTTCTTCATTGGCATTTTCACCAATCCACGATTTGATAAATTCTTCCTTCGTATAATTAATCAGTCCATAGCTGGGATCTGAAATATAAATCCGATCTGTCTTTTTATCTATTTTATAGACAACTACAAAATGTTCATTCTCCCAGTGGACAATACATGGCAATGGAGCTTCTTCGATCAGAATATTGAAATTTATCTGAACTCCAATAGATCGAAAACCTATCTTTTCTGAGGCTTCACTTAAACCCAGCAGAGAACTTCCTTCACGATTCGTTTCTGAAAGATTACGGATCTTTTGTAAAGGTATATTTTTACCATAAAATTTTGAAATGATTCGAAGACAGGTAGGTCCACAGTCTTTGGCTCCCGGTTGACGATAAAAGGGAAAAGTTTTTCTAAGCTTCATATCTTTCTCAGCCTCTGCATTCCGTAATATTCAACAGCTCCTTGTTTCAATGGATTTTGGCTCCATTCCTCCCATTCCCCCGAATAGGGATTGTATCCACATTTTAATGGTTTTGAGATATCCAGTCCTTCATCATTAAAATGGCTACGTTCTGTATATGCTCTGCAGTCTGTACAAATGTACCTGAATTCACAATCTTTACAGATCGTTACTTGATCTTTTGTAAGATTCCAGTATTTTTTTAAAAGAAGCCTTACCCAGCGCTTGTTTTAAGGTGGTATCTTCAATACATCCAAAGGATTCTGGCATAGAAGGACAATTCTTAATATTTCCTGTCACATCAATACTTATTTTTTTTGCCAAGCAAGTATTAAAATTATTTGCCTCTTTAACATGATACTTATTAATGAAAAAACCGTTTGTTGATATTATCCCGCAGGATTTACAATCAGCTATATCATCCTGAACTTCAATGAAAATCCGCCCTTGACTTAAACTTAATACTCCTGTATTCTCACTTTTAAAAAGAATAAGTTTATTTATTCTCAGGTTTTCATGAAATAATTTTTCCAGTTTCTGGAAATGGTTATGAGTCTTTTTAATGATAATTTCGACATTCTGAATGAAACTTTTTGTTTCATTCAAATAATCAACTACTTTATAAATTTCATCAGAATAATCGAAATATCTTAGTTGGACATATTTGCAGTTAAGATCGTCCAGTTGCTGCAATATATGAACAACATTATATGTAGAATGGTTATTATAATCTATAATACAATTGTCTATTGAAAATACAGATTCTGTTTTTTTTAATGAAATTCTTGGAAAATGATCTATATTTTCCGCCTTTATTACATAATTGTCTGCTTGTAAAAGGGATAACAAATTTTCATCCATCAGCTCTACCCCCATATTATACAATTGGTGTACAGTATCATAATGGCTATTATCTAAAAAAGAAACTTCGGAATTGACGATATCAATTAAAGCTGTTCTGGTAAATCCTTTACAGGGTATTACATCAGCTCTTAAAAAGTATTTCATTACAGATCTATTATTTGAGAGATATTTTTATGATAGTTTAATGGAAGCACAGACTGGTTTCCATATTTTTTTCACAGTAATTTTTTTTTTGTTTAATGAGTATTTTTTTCTGTTTCCTCATTATTTTTTAGAGTTTGATACTTTTTTAACTGTTGCAAAGAGCAGACTTTTCTCTTTCATAAATAAATTCAAATATTTTGTTGTAAACATCAAAGTCCCCTAGAACCTCGATGATATCATATTGGCCATGAGGGTTAATTTCTAAAAAATAATAGTTATTGGAATCATCAATAAGCAGATCTATAGAACCAAACGTAAGCCCCAATTCCCTCATAAGTACTATGATTTTTGATTGAATAGATGTATCCAGAACAAACGGCATATCAACATCAGAGCTTTTCAGATGTCTGGCTACAGAAAAGATACCCCCATCAATATATACACTGCGAACCTCAATTATATAGTCAACAAGCACTTGTGATGTAGAAGGGAATAAAACCTCCTGGAAGTAATCCATACTTTTATCGCTCAGAACAATACTTTCGTGTTGAAAATATTCACCCTTTTGAGTTGTCCCCGATAAAAAATCATTGACACGTTTTGCTACAAAGGTTTTCTGAGCCCTCTCAGAGAAATATTTTTCAATATCTCTTTTATGAGTTGTAATAATTGAATCAGGTATCCTAAACCCTATTTTTTTTGCTATTTCATTTGTTTTCAGCTTATTTTCATTATCGTATGGAATAGATAAATGAGGTATTTTTTGTAATATAAAAGCGATAAATTCATTTATTTTGCGCCATTCTGAATTTAAGAACAATAACACTTCTTCTTTGCTGAATTCTTTAAAATCAGAATCATCAAAGTCCATGCATAAATTAAGGTTGGAGGATGAAGAGAATATACAACTGATTGAATCTAAAAAAATCCTTTTTTCATTTATAATCAAAACGGTAGGACTTTCGTGATTCTGTTCTATTGAAATAGAATAAATCTTTGTGGGATCTATAACTTCAAAACAAATATGGTGAGCTATAAATAAATCAAAAAGTTTGTAATTGGTAAAATTATTT
The DNA here is from genome assembly GCF_000738495.1 of Chryseobacterium sp. P1-3. Lineage (NCBI taxonomy): Bacteria > Pseudomonadati > Bacteroidota > Flavobacteriia > Flavobacteriales > Weeksellaceae > Chryseobacterium > Chryseobacterium sp. P1-3. Next base: position 165,426 of record NZ_JPEQ01000004.1, on the reverse strand, counting down.
TCAGGATTAAAGATTAGAACCATCTGTGTTTAGCTTTTTACGGCAGATGATTTTAATCTAGTTCTAAATCATCGCCAATCATACATATTTTTTCCCGCCTTTCTTTCAGTTTATCCGGATCAATAACAGCTGGATAAATTTCTTTGCGGTCATTACTTTTATAAATTCCATAAAATTGTTTGGAAATAATACCCGGTAGTTGTTGTTTCGAGTTTCCTAACAGGTCTTTCGGATTTTTTTTTAAGAGCCTCTTTTAATGACTCATCCGTAGTCTTTTTTGATATAATAATAATCATAGATTCTTGCAAAATGGTATGGACTAAGCTCCTGATTCTTTATAGCCTCTTTTAAGTAAGGCATTAAAGTTTCAATTTGATTCTGATTAAAGTGAAGCAATGCTTGTGTAAAATCATAAGATATATCCACGTGATATATATTTAGGTCCTGACCACTTACCGAAATTCCGGGCCATTTTTTTACCTGATTAATAATACCAATAAGCTTAGTATAATTCTTATTATTGATTTCTTCTCTTTTCTTATTACTCGTGAGTACAGATTGCGATTTTTTTATCATCATCATGTATTTCATTAAGCAGCTTTGCAATGGCATTGTCCTTATTATAAGGAATAATATTTTTCAGCTTTTCTTTGATCCCGTTCTTACTAATGCAGGAAGGTACTTCATTCAGAATAGTATTAATATTCAATCCGTTTTTCAGCAGCATTTCAGAAACAGCTACAAAATGATCTTCTCTACAATTTTTCGCATACACTTTCAATGAAAAAAAGAGATCAACAGACAATGGTTTGCTGTTTGTTGACAACGCCTTCTGAATTAAAGAATCCAAAAGTACAAAGTCTGTTGATCCTTGATGATATTTAAGTTTAGCGCTGTTGAAATTCCCATAGTAAGGAGAACATGTAAAATCATCAGAAGTATTTTTTTGAGAATACAGCAACCCTACACTAAGGGTACAGAAAAATAAGATTATTTTTTTTCATTTCAACAGCTATTTTTTAGCACTCTTGTACCTTTATCTTACGAAGAGAACCGTCATTATTATCAATATAAGTAATAGAAAGGCAAGTACCATCATCAGCAGTGCCTTGTACTACAGTTTTAGATCTGGCTCCCACTACTTTAGACATTGCCAGTGAATTTAATTGATTTTGCTTTAATTTTTCCATAATTAATGTTTTTTTAATTTCCGTTGCTTTCTACGTATCTAATTTTTTTGAACAATGGTACCATTATTTCTGTCAATGGTAGTAACTTCTGCACACATTGGTCCTCCCATATCAAGCATCTGAACACTTTTTGATCTCGAACCATGAACCTGAGCATATTGATTTTTAGTTAACTCATGTCCTTTGAACTTTTCTAATCTGTTTGTCATTTCTGAATTTATTAGTTTAATACATATTCTTGTCATATAAGCCCTGACATGGGATTGCTGATCAGCAGTTTTTATATTTACTTTTTGTACTGTACACATACAAAAACATAAATTTTGTGTTTTTACCTGGAACAAAGATGCAGCAAGGTGAATGACTATACAAACGAATACTTTATAGATTCATGAAATTATATTTATAAATCCATGAATCCATAAAAACAAACAAATGAAAATCAGCTGATTAAAATATCAATTAGCTAATTTTTCAATTTCTTTAAGATAAATAGAAAGCGGAGTTCCGGTCCTTCTTTTGAAAGCCATCGTAAATGCCTGTTCATTATTATACCCTAACTCTTCTGCGATAAAAGGTATTTTATATGAGCGAAATTTTCGATCTGTTGCCAATCTGCTGATCGCATAATCAATGCGAAGATCATTGAGATAAGCAGCAAAATTTTTCTCTTTGTACGTATTAATAACCTCTGATAAATATTTAGAATTCGTCTTTAGTTTCTTTGCAAGACTGCTCAAAGTAATCCCTTTGGTTAAAAACTGCTCTTTACGTTCGAATGTGTCAAGCTCTTTTAATATGGTCTGAACAATATCTTCAGAAATAGTCTTACTGGTTTTCTCTTCCGTGATTGCTATATTTTGTGGTAAAAGATCATCCGGTAATTCCTCTTTTTTTATCTCAGTCTCACTTTCAAGCTTATGTTCATGCACAGACTGAATCAGATCCTGAGCAATTTTTTCTGTATTTTTTATCAGCATTTTTTATACTTAAAATAAAAATTGATAAACAATAAAAGAACTACTATCAGAAAACCCAGAGCAATATAAAAGAACGTTCTTTTCTTTTTTAAGCTCATCTGTAATGAGCTCTTTTTCCTGAAGTAGTTTAGGCGTGTCATATCGTCTTGGTAGCTCCCTGGATATATATCTGAATTGAGAATCCAATATATGATCAACCTTTAAAAACCTCTCAACAAAATATAATTGCTTCTCTTTATCTTTTGCCTCCTTATAATAATCAATGAGGTAGGTATAGACTTCTCTAAGTTCAGGAAAAACATAATTTGTTTTAAGAACCAAAGAGTCAATTTTAGTGAAATTTTCTATTGCTTTAGCTTTATTCTCTAACCCTGCATAAGCCTTTCCCAGATTTAAGAGCGTATAATTTTGATTTCTCTTACTTTGATCCTTCGTTGCAAAAAAATAATTTTTACACTGTAACAGGTCTTCTACTGCAATATTATATTTCTTTAACTTTAAATTATAAAATCCAAGTAGCCCAAGATTTTGATGATACCTGTAAATATCTTTATTTTTTTTAGAAGAAATCAGACCGTCCTGTATTAATGCATAGGCAGAATCCATATTATTAATTTCTATATAGGCATCTGCTAAATTTAATTTAAGATGTTCACGCTCACCTTCATCAAGATAATCAACATTGTACAAATAATGTTTAAGAGTTTTGGCTGTTTCTGTATGCTTTCCGATAAAATTATTTAAATAGGCAATACTAATCTCTGCAATGGCAATCTGTCTTTTTATTTTCTTTTGCTTTTGCATATTTTAACCCGAGCACATAATTATTTAGTGCTGCCTGAAGGTTATCAGCCTTAAAATATAAGTTTCCTCTTAATAAGTAAGTTCTGGCAGGGTAATAATTTTCCCTGGAATTTTTTTGTGATAGCCTGTAAGCTATCAAGATACTTTAATGCGTTCGGAAAAGTTTCATCATAATGTGACATTACATACCCTTCCGCAATTTGAGTATTATTTTTTTCAGCTTTAGCTTTTTTTAAGATAGTATTTTGCTATACTTATTTTACTGTTAACATCTCCTGTTCTACCATCATAGAATTCATTTTCCAATTCCTCATAGGTGTAATTTTTTGAAATACCTTTTTCGATATCCTCAATATTCTTTGTTTGTGCATATAAGAAATTGCATACAATGCTAAATAGGAGAAACAATTTTATTTTCAACATTTTGCCCCACATTTTTTTACAAAAATATTGTTTATTTACTAAAAAAATAAGGTATAGGTAAAAATAAAATATTTTAAATACAACATATTGAAATTAAGTACTTTAAATCAAGAAAACTATCGGTAAATTCATGAATTCATTAATATGTTTCTTATAAAATCGAGATAATATTATTTTCTTTGTGAACTAATTTAAATTATTTCGAAAATGAAAAATAAAAATTTCCCTGAAAAAAAATTATCTTTGAAAAAGTTACAAATGGCAAAAATTCATAATCTTCACAAAATACACGGTGGCCATGGTAGACAAAATCTGGATGGCTGTGCAAATGGTGACGATGGAAGTCTTGGCATTGATGACGGAATAGGTCAACCAAGACCTAAAACTAAATAGTCTTTACATGCAATATAAAATATTTATTACTATTTTTTCGAGTGTATTTTTAGGTGCCCAATCCAACAATTTATTTCAGCCAGTTCCTGTTACAGATAATCATTTTGGTATAAAAATAATTGATGATTACAGAAACTTAGAAAATCTACAAGACCCTAAAGTAATAAGCTGGATGAAATCTCAATCTGATTTCACCATCTCTGTATTAAACGCAATACCTAATAGAAACTATTATTTAAATAAAAGGTTAGAGTTTGATAAAAGAGAAGGCTATACTTTATCCGACCTAAAAATAACCGGAAATAATAAATATTTTTATTTGAAAAGAAATGTCGGAGAGAAAACGGCAAAAGTCTACTATAGAAATGGATTTGCCGGAAAGGAAATTCTGATTTTTGATCCGGCAAATTTTACTTCCTCCCAAAAAATGACAGATGCTTCTAAAAAAGACTTTGTTATTAACCTTGTAAGTCCAAGCTGGGATGGAAACAAAGTAGCTATTTCATTGACTCAGGGAGGAAAAGAACTGTCGGAGGTCATTGTAATGAATGTAGATAAAAAAAGTATCTATCCGCAAACTATTATCAATACCAACCCTGCCAATATTGGTGGTATTAAATGGTTGGATGACAATAATGGCTTTTTTTATGTTTATTATCCGGTTGTTGACTTACAATCACCGGATTTCAGAAAAAATACGCAGGCTATCCTTTATAAGATAGGAGAAGACCCTAAAGTACTGCATGATGTATTTTCAAGCACCAACAATCCCGATTTAAACATCAGTAAAACCGAATATCCTGCTATATTAACTTTCAATCCGGAAGATCAGTATTATATAGGAATCCTTGTGGATGCAGAAAAGTTCAGAAAGGCATTTTATATTGAAAAAAAGGACCTGTTACAGCACAAAAAGGATTGGAAGTTGCTGTATGATAAAGATAGTAAGGCATTTACAATAAGAGTATCAGGAAATGATATTTACTTTTTTATCAGGATATAATTCTCCTAATTACAAATTGTGTAAAACCAATTTTACCAATAGAAACTTTAAGGAACCTGAAGTATTGGTTCCTGAAAAAAAGGATGAGGTTATCAATCAGTACGTCCTTACAAAAGATGGCATTTATTATGTGACCACAAAAAACGGGGTAGAAGCTAAATTATATTTATATCGAAATGGTAAAGAGGTTCCAATCCAATTACCCTATGTATCTGGGAGTATAGATTTGCAATCAAAAGGAAAGGATTTCTCTGATGTATGGATAAGCTGTTCAGGATGGGCAAATGACGAGCAACGATTTAAGTATGATTTATCTACCAGAACCTTTACACAAGAAAACCTTCTGCCAATTATAGAATTCCCGGAATTTAAAGACATCATTGTAGAAGAGCTTTCCATAAAATCTTATGATGGAACAGAAGTACCACTTTCTTTAATCTACAATAAAAACAGTAAACGAGACGGACAAAATCCATTACTTATGGACTGTTATGGTGCATTTGGAGAGTCTGCAATACCTTTCTTTGCAAAAAGCTATCTGTTGTGGGTAAACCAGGGAGGTATCGTCGCTGTTCCACATGTAAGAGGAGGAGGAGAAAAAGGGGCTCAATGGCATATAGACGGCAAAAAAAATAAAAAACCTAATACCTGGAAAGATTTGATTGCCAGTGCTGAATATTTAATTGACAGGAAGTTTACCTCACCAGAAAAAATTGCTATCTGGGGAGCCAGTGCCGGGGGAATTGCCATAGGAAGGGCAATAACGGAAAGACCTGAATTATTTAAAGCAGCAGTAATAGAATCGGGAGTACTGAATACAACCCGATTTGAGAATAATGGTATTCAGGCAACCAGTATCAAAGAATATGGCAATCCAAATGATTCAATAGAGTTTAAGGGATTATTAGAAATGGATTCTTATCAGCATATTAAAAAAGGGAAAAAATACCCTGCTACGTTAGTTTGCGCCGGAATGAATGATCCGAGAGTTTCTCCATGGCAGTCTACTAAGTTTGCAGCTAAGTTGTTAGCTGACAATGTCTCCAAAAATCCTATCCTTTTAAACATTGATTATGAAGGAGGTCATGGTGGTGATATTCCTGTAGCTCAAAGATATTCTAATTTATCAGATATCTTCGCATTTATGTTTTGGCAGCTAGGTCATCCGGATTATCAACCTAAAAAAAATCCAGCAAAATAGATGTCCCGTTTTCCTTATCAGTTTTTTGATGAGTATGTTTTCCGTACTCCATTGTTTTCACGAAAAGACTTTCAGGAAATAACAGGTAAGGATGAGATCTTAAATACCGAATTAAAAACAATCTACTCTGATCCTATTTTTCAGGAAGCAATCTATCTGGCCTCACCTTATCTCCATGGGGAACTTAATAAATGGCTCAGCTCAGAAAAAGAATTGTTACTCCATAAAAATCAAAAGCTTAAAAACAGCTTATTAAAATACTATAGCAGGATGAGCACCCGCTCAATTCCTTTTGGCTTATTTACTGAAGTTGGACTAGGGAAATTTGGATCTTCAGGTTCTTTCTTAAAAAAAGATGAACTTATCAGCAACAATCTTATTAGGGATACTAAACTGGATATGCATTTCCTGTTTAGTTTATCGGGGCATTTCGTTAAAACACCTAAAATAAGAAATCGTTTGCTGTTTTACCCCCAATAACAGCATCTATAAAATCAGAAACAGAATCCGGTATGTGGAATATGAATACACCAATGGAAAGAGGGACTATATTATTTCTTCGGCTCACCTTTCTGAAGAGTTACAGAGTATATTGTGCTTTTCAAAATCGGGTAAGACCATAAAGCAAATTTCAGAAATCCTGGTCAATGAAGAAATCACGGAAAAAGAAGCAAGGGACTTTATTGAAGAACTTATAGACCACCAGATTCTGGTAAGTGAACTGGAACCTGTTGTTTCAGGCCATGACTTTTTGGATCATATTATCAGTATCTTGAACCGAATAGAAGCAACTGATGAAGCAGCAACTCTCATTTCTATAAAAAATAACCTGACTAAAGCAGACCGAAAAATCGGAAATTCCTTTTCTTTATATTCTGAAATTGAAAAATCCATACGATCATTCAACGCCGAATACGATCAAAAATATCTGTTTCAAACCGACCTCTACTTTAAAGATAGATTCTCTTTAGCATCATATTGGAAAAAACAATTAAAAGAAGCAATCAGCTTTTTAAATAAAATCTCTTTATATCAACAGGATACTTATCTGGAAAGGTTTAAGAATGCCTTCCACAAAAGATTTGAAAAACAAGAAGTTTCTTTAGCTTATGTTCTAGATACCGAAATAGGAATTGGCTACAGACAAGATATTCCCGCCAAAGGATTACATCCTTATCTTGAAGATATAGAACCTTTTTTAGCTCAGGAAAAAAATAATCTCAAGATTGAACTTAATCCGTTTCAGCAGATTTTAAATAAAAAAAATTCAGGAAGCTTTATTAGACAATGCGCATAAAATAGAATTATGCCATGATGATCTTGAAGATTTTAAAGAAAGCTGGGATGATCTTCCAGATACCATCTCTTTTGTAGCTGAAATTATTTCAGAAAACAATCAGGAAAAACTTTTTTTAAATGGCGGACTTGGAAGCAGTGCTGCCAATCTTTTAGCCAGATTTTGCTCAGAAAAGTCGGAAGTACAAAACTTAACAAAAAAAAATTACAAAAAAAGAAGAAAAGCTCAATACAGACTATATATTAGCTGAAGTTATTCATTTACCGGAAGCAAGAATAGGAAATGTAATCAGAAGACCTACACTACGCCGATATGAAATCCCTTTTCTCGCACAGTCTGTTTTACCTGAAGAAAATCAGATCCCTTTGGAGGATTTATACATCTCTTTACTAAATGATAAAATTATTTTAAGGTCTAAAAAGCTCAACAAAGAAGTTAAGCCTTATTTAACAAACTCTCACAATTACTCCTCTAACCCTTTACCTGCCTATCATTTTTTATGTGATCTGCATTCCCAAAACATAAGATCAAATCTTTATTTTGACTGGGGAGATCTGAAAAAAATATATCAATTTTTTACCACGCGTTGAATATAAAAATATAGTCCTCTCAAAAGCATCCTGGAAAATTACAGAAAAAGAGATGGCTCAATCTTCTATATTCAAACATTATGAAGCAGAAAATAAGGAAAAGTTATTATCGGAAATAAGAAACTGGAGACGTAAAAGACAAATCCCGCAATGGATACAATGGGTACAATCTGATAATAAACTTACCATTAATCTTGAAAATTACGATCTGGTAAAAATCTTTATCGATACGATTAAAAAAACTGAACACAATAGTCATTGAAGAGTTTCTCTATAATGAAAATAATGATTTTATGCATCAGTTTATTTTTTCAATGTATAATGACCGAAATATAAGAACAGAAAATCATGATAGAGAGAAAATTCGCTCCCGGAGATAAATGGTTATATCTTAAAATTTATACAGGAGTAAAAACGGCTGATATCATTCTGGAAGAAGTGATACAGCCTTTAACAGAATATTTTCGTCAACAACAGTCTATTTCAAAATGGTTTTTCGTTCGGTACAATGACCCTAACCCTCACCTAAGGATAAGATTTGAAATCAACAACAATGAGGTGTTTGATAAAACCAAGACAGCATTACAGCAGTATGTAGACAGTGGGGAAATCTCAAATATTTTAATAGACTCTTATCAGAGAGAAATAGAGAGATATGGACAAAATACCATTGAGGATGTAGAAACATTATTCTGCATTAATAGTGAATTTACATTAGAGTGCCTCTCGTATAACGATGAAGAAAAAATTATGATCACGATGTTCTATATTGATCAAATCTTCAATAAAATTCATTTCTCTGTACAGGAAAAATTGTCCTGGATTAAGGATTTCAATATTCATTTCAAAAAAGAATTCAGAGCAGATAAACATCTTAATTCACAATTAGATAAAAAATACAGGAATTTTAAACCCATATTTTTAGATTTTATTCAGTCAGAAGATTTTTCAGAAGAAAGAAATACAATTATTTCTTATATTGAAGAATCCGCTCATGCTTTGCAGCACATCATCCATCACAATGAAAATCAATCGCTAAATATACCTTTAAAGAATTTATTTCAAAGTATATTTCATATGAATATCAACAGAATGTTTATTTCAAATCAAAGATTGTTTGAGATGATAATATATGATTATTTATTTAGATATTATAAATCGCTGGCATTTTCATCCGTGGATGATAAAACTTCCGCATAAAATAATACTGACAATATTACAAAAATGCAGCATAACCTGATTGTTATACTGCATTTAAATCACTTATCTAAGTATTGTACTTTTTTCAGAAAATTACCTTCTTATTCTATCCCTTACTCTTCATTTAAGGTATAATTCTATGGCTCTATATACTTTTTCTGAATTTTGAAAAATCCGTTTTGATCTGCACTCAACATATTGCTTTTATCACTTTAAGAAAGAATAGATTTACTTATTCTTAGGTTTCATCATTTCTGATGTATGGAAATAGTTATTAGTTTTTAAGTGATAATTTCAAATTTTAGTTTTGTCTTATTCAATCATCATATGAATATTTCCACAGACCTTTCTAATGGTTTCAATTTTTTCTCCTTTACTCGATTATGATTTTTAATGATCAATACATTTTATACCTAACTTTTTTAAATAATTGCTTTCATATTTTTCTTTTTTGCTGAACATTAATTACTTCCTCTTCTTAGTATAGTCCACCTACAACAAGATGATAAATTTTTGTGTTTCTACCTTGAAGCAAAGATGCAGTAAGAAGAAGACATCTGCAAATGAATGTTCTATAGATTCATAAATTTATAGATGTATATTTTTCACTCAACAAAACACAAAATATTAATAATAAACACATTATATAATTATACATTTAAATTTTCAATTGATATCAAAGTAAGAAAATCAGCATCATTAAAGCAGTATTCCCCCTCAGTTATTCCAATTTATTTAAAGAAAATCGGTTTTTTCCATTATTTTTGTTTCCTTAATATTCTATCCGTGATGACAGCGTGGGACATCATATTCTCACAGGATAATTCCTTTTACTATAAAATGGGATTGTTAAAAAAAAGAACTGAAGAAAAAATTTTACAATATTATATAGTAATGATTGTGTCATTTTAAACAACAATATTTTGTTTAAAAGTAAGCAATAATACTCTTTTTTGTTCCGATATATAACGAGAAGATTTCCTAAGCTATTTTAAGCACCAGGTCAAAAAAATTCAAAACCATTGAATGAATTCGGAAACCGGAAAAAGAAGGTGCTCTTTAATTAATAAGGATATATACAGATTGAAGAACTAAGTCAAAAGTTAGCAGAGCAAGAAGACAATTATTCGTCTTTTTTAGATGGAACCAGGAATACGTCCATCAGGCCTTCCGGCAGCTGCATTTTAATGAATCGTTCTTCCCTGTTGACTTCCAGAATCCAGTCTTTGATCAATGGAATAACAATTTCCCTGCCTTCAAATCCCAGAATGAAATAATTTTGAGCAGTTTGATCGTTTACAGATCGGATAACACCACAGTCATTATTATTTTCATCAAGGATATTATACCCTATAATCTCGTGGTAGTAGAATTGTTTTCCTGAAAGTTTAGGCAATGTAGAGAGAGGTAGGTAAACGCTTTTACCTAAAACCTGGTCTACCATTGCTTCAGAGGAATTTTTGAATGCAATATTCAGAGCATCTAGTTTGCTCCATGATGATCTTTCAATAAAAAATGGAACCAATAATCCGTTGATTTCAACGAATATTGATTCCAGTTTATTGTAAAGCTCGGGTTGGTCGGTATCCAGTTTAAGGATCACATTACCCGCAAGTCCATGTCTGCGTGTGATTTTACCTAAAAAATAGCAATCTTCTTTACGCATAACAAGGTTTTGTTCTTAAGCTTCAGTGTTTTCTTCAGTTTCAGCAGCAGGAGCTTCTCCTTCTGTAGCTTCAGTAACTTCTTCAGCAGGTGCATTTGCAGCTTCTTCAGCAGCTTTAGCATCAGCTTCAGCTTGTGCAGCTGCAGCAATTCTGGCTTCGTTTACTTTTGCTTCAGCTTCTAAAGCAGCTTTTTTTAGCATCAGCCTGTGCTTTAGATAATCCTTCTACTTTACCTTGTACTTTAGCATCTTTAGCTTCTACCCAAGCATTGAATCTTTTTTCAGCTTCAGCTTCGTCAAAAGCTCCTTTAGCTACACCACCTTGTAAGTGTTTTTTGTAAAGGGCACCTTTGTAAGAAAGGATAGCTCTAGCAGTATCAGTAGGCTGAGCACCGTTGTTTAACCACTTCACAGCAGAATCAACGTTCAATTCGATAGTTGCCGGGTTAGTAATTGGGTTGTAAGTTCCTAGTTTTTCGATGAATCTACCATCTCTTCTAGCTCTTGAATCTGCAACCACGATGTGGAAAAAAGGTTTTCCTTTTTTACCGTGTCTTTGTAATCTGATTTTTACTGACATAATGTTTGAATTTTACGGGAACTCGTCCCAGTTAAATATTTAAGAGTGCAAAGATAATAAAAAAGTTTGAAGTAAAAAGCTTCAGGTAAAAAGTTTTATATATTCAAATTATTTTTCCCAGAAGCCGGGAACCTGCTTTCGCTACTCGCTTTTTTCTTTTGCAAAGAAAAAGAGCTCAGACAGGCCGCTCAATCAGGGCTATTAAACCAGATTTCCCATATAAAAAAGTCCCAGACATTTCTGATTTTCTTCTATCGTTAAAGAATCTTTCAGATGACTGACGATTCCCGGAGAGCTCCAGTAACATCCGATATTATTGGCTGTACAAGTAAGATACATATTCTGTACCGCCATGGAAGTCGCTGCAATTTCTTCCCATTCCGGAACCATTCCGCTAAAATTAACAACAATAGACACAACAACATTAGCCTTATTAATTTTAAAGCCTATATCGTTATATTTTTTTTCCAGAAAAAGTTGTTCGGGTTGAGTAGATTTATAGATGGCCTGCATTTCCAAAGCCAGCTGAGCTTTTTCTTCTCCCTTGAATATTTTAAAACGCCATGGTTTTGTACGTTTATGATTGGGAGCTAATGTGGCTGAATGTAAAATTTCATCAATGACTTCCTGGGAAATTTCTGCGTCTGTATAATCTTTTGGAAAAATACTTCTTCGTTGCTCTATGATTTCTTTTAAAACGTCTGCTTTGTTCATAGATGCAAAATTAAAAAAAAGCGGTATGAAAAGTGAAAACCGGTAAGCAAAAACTGAAATTAACAGACCTTCTGCTCATCCTGCTGCATTATAGCTTTCTCACGCCATATTATAACACCTCTACAATTTCCTGGTGAATATTATTTAAGGTGAAAGCAGCCCCTGGTTTCATGCCCATCATCTTTTTCGCCATAGGACTCTCCGGAGATATTGCATAGAATCTGTCACCTTCAAAGAAAAATTCTCCTAACGAAACTGAAATATAGAACCGGGCCTTATTGGTGATCACCAGGGAACCCAGCTGAACCCTGTCTGTAGCAGTGTTTAAAACTTTTGCCATGTTCCTTTTAAGGTCATTCAGTGCACCCAGTTGCCGCTGCATCTGATAAATTTCCTCCTGCATTTCTTCTCTCATGCTATCATATTTCGGAGTCTTTTTAATATCACGGCTCGCTTCCAGAGTGAATTCAATAAAATTTTTTAAGTTTTTCAATTTTTTTCAGCGATCGTCATTTTTTACAAAATTCCTGATATCGCTTTTTTCAAATACAATCTTCTCCATACAATCGATTCTTTATATAAAGATAATATTTTTTTGAAATAATATCTATAATTTTTTACTTTTTTATAAAACAATCAATTTTTTTATGCAAAAACAAAAAGAATATCCGTATTTGTCCATAAAAAAAAGCCTTGCAAAATAACAAGGCTTCTATTTTTATTTTTCTGTCAGTTTCTTAAGTTCTTCTAATCCCTGGCCAAACATTTTATCCATATTACTGTCCATCATCGGCTTCATCGGTTTCATCATGGTGGTTAATTCATTATCAATCATCCAGGTCACTTTTGTTCCGTTCCCGTCCGGGGTTAATACAATATTGCTTTTCGCCTTTCCGTCAAAAGGTTTGATAAAGTGAAGCTGTGTACCCAATTTTTCATTGGGCACAATTTCGGTAACAGATTGCTCTCCCTCACTACCCTCTCCTTTCCAATGGTAAGAATCACCTACTTTATCTCCTTCTCCCGAATAAGTAACAGAAAAGTTTTTGATCTCCTTCGAAAATGGGTCCCAGCTATTGTATGCCTTTAAAGAACCTACATGCTGCCATACTTTTTCTTTTGGAGCATTAATGACAACAGATTTCTCATAATGATAATCTTTGCTGAAGAATAGTATGGCAATTACAGCGTATACTACAACCAGCAGGATAATGATACCGATAATTTTCAAGAATGTTTTCATAGTTTATCTATTTAAAATTATTACTCGTAATGACGATGTCTCCAATCTGTTTCCAAAATTAAATATTCACTCTGCATACTCTCTTTCCATATGACAAGATTAATTAAAGGTAAGGCATTTTTGTCACATCAGGATATTCAGGCATTATTTTTGAGCTTTGCAGTTCTGATTCACGATGAATCCTTACATTTACTCTAAATAAAATTTGAAAAAAATGAATATTTTAATTGAAAAATTTAATACTCCATACCACGCAGCTCCTTTTACCCATATTAAAAACGAAGATTATCTTCCTGCTTTCAAGGAATTAATTCAACAATCAGAAGAAGAAATCAATGCTATTGTTAATAATCCGGAAGCCCCTACTTTTCAAAACGTCATTGAAGCATTAGCCTATTCGGGTGAGCAGCTGGACGTGGTTTCCAATATTTTTTTCAATTTAAATTCGGCTGAAACCAGCGATGAAATTCAGCAGATTGCACAGGAGGTTTCTCCTATCCTGACAGAGCACTCCTCAAAAATTTCCCAGAACGAAGCCCTTTTCAACAAAATCAAAAAAGTATATGATGAAAGGGAGAAATATAACCTTAATGAGGAGCAAAAAATGCTTCTGGATGAAACGTATAAAGGTTTTGTGAGAAGCGGGGCATTATTGAATGAAGAAGACAAGGAAAAATTAAAGAAAATCAACATGGATCTTTCTTTAAAATCTTTACAATTCGGACAGAATGTGCTGGCTTCAACCAATGCTTATTTCAAACATATCACCCGTAAGGAAGATCTGGCAGGGATTCCGGAAGCGATTATTGATCAGTACGCTGAAGAAGCCAAAGAAAGAAACCTGGATGGATGGGTTATTACCCTGCAATATCCGAGCTACCTCCCTTTCATGACCTATGCTGAAAACCGTGAATTAAGGAAAGAACTGGCATTAGCCAATGGTAAAAAATCTTTTGATGGCGGAGAATATGACAACCAAAGCCTCATCAAAGAACTTCTTGATTTAAAACAGCAAAAAGCAGAGCTGTTAGGATATACCAATTATGCAGATTTCGTTCTTGAAGAAAGAATGGCAAAATCCCCGGCAAAAGTTTTTGATTTTTTAAATGAGCTTTTAACCAAAGCAAAGCCATATGCTGATAAAGAAATTGAAGAATTAAAATCTTTAGCCAAAGCTGACGGAATTGAAGACATGCAAAGCTATGACCATGCCTACTATGCTGAAAAGCTCCGTAAACAGAAATTTGACCTTAACGATGAGGAACTGAAACCTTATTTCCCGCTAAACCAGGTTCAGGATGCCGTTTTTGGACTGGCAGGGAAACTGTTCGGACTGACTTTTGAAGAAAGAACAGATATTCCTAAATACCACGAGGATGTAAAAGTCTATGAAGTGAAAGAAAACGGAACTTACAAATCGCTCCTGTATGTTGATTATTTTCCCAGAAAAGGAAAGAGAGCTGGCGCATGGATGACCAGCTATAAAAATCAGTACAAACAGAACGGTGAAAATTCACGTCCGCATATTTCTATTGTTTGCAACTTCAGCAAACCGACAAAAGATACTCCAAGCTTGCTGACTTTCCAGGAAGTTACCACATTGTTCCATGAGTTCGGGCATGCACTTCACGGAATGATGGCAGATACTCAATATCCAACCCTTTCCGGAACTTCTGTGAAATGGGATTTCGTGGAACTTCCTTCCCAGTTCCTGGAAAACTTCTGCTACGAACCTGAATTCTTAAAAACATTTGCAAAACATTATAAGACGGGAGAAGTTCTTCCCGACGAAAAAATTGAAAAAATAGAACAGTCTAAGAATTTCATGGAAGGATATCAGACCTTAAGACAGTTGGGTTTTGGCCTTCTGGATATGAACTACCATACGAAAGTAGCAGAATTAGAAAATGAGAGTATAAAAGAGTTCGAGGATAAGTACACCAAAGCCACCACCCTTTATCCCATCAACCCTGAAACTGCCATGAGCCCGAGTTTCTCCCATATTTTCCAGGGCGGATATTCTGCAGGATATTATTCCTATAAATGGGCTGAGGTTTTAGATGCTGATGCATTCCAGTATTTTAAAGAAAATGGCATTTTTAATCCTGAGATTGCTGCAAAATATAAAGTACTGCTTTCTTCAGGAGGAACCAAAGATCCTATGAAACTCTATAAAAGCTTCAGAGGAAGTGAACCGAAAGTGGAAAGCTTATTGAAAAGAGCCTTTGGGTAAAATACTTCCTGTAATGATTATACAAGAACTTAATACATTAGAAGCAGTTTTTTAACGAGTCGTTAAAAACTGCTCTTCGCAATATTCCTTCCGAAAATATTGATACTATTTTAGATAACAGGGATGATGCCGGATTTTCAGACTTGTGGATGAAAGCTTATCAAGCTGTTGAAGACCGGATAATGGACCTTAAAACTGAAGATAAGATCAGTGAGATCCGAAAGGAAATATTTGTTTTAACTTTCAAAATAACAGGTTCATCAGATTTGCCGGCTTATATTTCTGATGACATAGGGCTGATATGTGCCTATTATGTTCATCATATGGACAACAGCTGGGTCACCGATTTGTTGTTCACTTACCTTAATGGCCAGATTCCGCAAGGAGAGCTGATGAAAACCGACAAGACAATGAAAGACCTGATCAGGCAATTCAGATATCACTGAAAATCAGTATATTTATATTTTAAAATAATAAAGTATGTTACTAGCCATTTTACTTCCGTTCCTGTCTTTTATGGTTCGTGGAAAAATCATCACAGGAATTATTTGCCTGATTTTACAGATCACATTGATCGGGTGGCTTCCGGCTGCTATCTGGGCTGTCTTATCATTGAATAATGCAAGAGCAGACAAAAGAACTAACAGGTTAATTAAAGCGATGCAGGAAAATCAAAAGTAAATATGCTTACTCCTGATACGATAATCTTTAATTTTTAAAGAGTTTATCTGCTAATTAAAAACAACAGATTTACTGTATTATGAAAGAAAATAAATACGATGATCCTTCTTTTTTTGATCAATATGAAAAAATGCTCCGGTCACAGCTGGGTCTGGAAGGTGCCGGAGAATGGCATACTTTGAGAACTATGCTGCCGGATTTTAAAGGAAAGAAAGTTCTTGATCTCGGCTGCGGCTTTGGTTGGCATTGCCGCTATGCCATAGAAAATAGAGCTACATCTGTTATCGGAATTGATCTGTCAGAAAAAATGCTGGCCAAAGCAAAAGATATCAATCAGCTTGAAGGTATTCAATATGAAAGAATGGCCCTGGAGGATGTTACTTATCCAAGCAATAGCTTTGACCTGGTTTTGAGTTCACTAACGCTTCATTATATAGAGTCCTTTGAAACGATTGCAGGAAATATTTATCAATGGCTGACTGCCGGCGGACATCTTGTGTTTTCAGTAGAGCATCCCGTGTTTACAGCTGAAGGTGGGCAGGACTGGGTTTATGACAAAGACGGACAGAAAACATGCTGGCCCGTTGACCGCTATTTTCTTGAAGGGAAAAGAAACACCACATTCCTGGGTGAAAATGTAATCAAATACCACAGAACGCTGACTTCTTATTTAAATACCTTATTAAAACATGGTTTCAGAATCAAAGAAATTGTCGAACCTCAACCAGGTCCGGAAATGCTGAAGGAAATTCCTGAGATGAAAGAAGAACTCCGACGCCCGATGATGTTAATTATCTCTGCCGAAAAATAACTTTTATTGAAATACAGATGTACTTCCCCTATACTATAGTGACAAGGGTCTCATTATAAAAATTCTCAACATCAAACTTCTTTATTTCAGCAACGTACGGATGGTCTGCAAATGGTAAGGTTTCTGTGAGGGTATCTGCTTTAATAGTAATCGTAATATTTTAATAATAAATATTCTTCGTTATTATTAACAATACAAACTACTATATTGTATAACATAGTAATTAAAATAAATTATATCTTTGCATAACAAAGTATAAATATGATTTTAAAAAAAACTGATCACCGCCCTTATTGTACTTCCATTTTTTATAAATACAATGGATGCACAGCAACTTGCCAAAAGCTATGAAAAGAAAATAGACAGCCTGATCCTGACTGAATTTGGAAATAAAAATGAACCCGGAGGTGTTTTTATGATTACCAGAAAAGGTAAAAGTATTTACAAAAAGGCCTTTGGAAAAGCAAATCTGGAACTTGATACTGATATGACCCCGGACCAGGTTTTTCAGATAGGTTCCATGACCAAACAGTTTACAGCTGTGGCTATTTTAATGCTGGAACAACAGGGGAAACTGAATGTGAATGATCCTGTTTCAAAATATAGTAAAGATTATCCCAATGGTGACAAAATTACGATTCATCATTTGCTTACCCATACTTCAGGAATAAAGGATTTTACCAAAATGAAAGCACTTTCTTCCATTGCTCAAAAAGAAATGAAACCTGAAGCGATGGTAGATTTTTTCAAAAATGAGCCTGTTGATTTTGCTCCGGGTGAAAAGTTTGATTACAACAATTCGGGATACGTGTTGCTCGGTTATATTATAGAGCTCGTTTCCGGGGATACCTATGAGAATTTCATTCAAAAAAATATTTTTGACAAGGCAGGAATGACTCATTCATATTATGCTTCTGACAGAAAGGTTATTCCTAAAAGAGCCTATGGTTACCATAAAAAAGAACAGGGATTTGTCAATAGGACAGTTATCAGTTTCAGTATTCCTTATGCTTCCGGCTCATTGATGTCTACAGTGGATGATCTTTGGAAATGGCAACAGGCTTTAAATCAGAATCTCCTGCTCAACCCTGTGGAAACCCAAAAAGCCTTTCAGAAATATAGACTGAACAACGGTGAAGAGTTTACCTATGGATACGGATGGCATCTGAAAGAAATGGATGGAGCTCCGGACCGTGAACATGGCGGAAGTGTTTTCGGATTCAAAAGTATGGGCGTTTATATTCCCGGAGAAGATATTTACGTTATAGGACTCAGTAACTGTGATTGCCACTCTCCTACTGAAATCACCAGAAATATTGCCAGAATAACGCTGAATGAATTTAAAATCCAGTAAAAAGCCTTAAGAAATAACTGTTTTTATCCCAAACACAGCGCTTATTTCAAGTTTTTCTTTTAGGCAATACATTATCCGGAACTCTGAGAACGGCAACGATTACAAAAAGCAGGCAGAGCACATTAATTAATACAGCAATGGAAAAGGCATGATGATAATTTCCGGTTAAAGGCTGATCTCCGAGAGAATAATAAAAGAGGCCTCCTACGGCTACAATACCAATGATGGCTGCAATCTGCTGGAAGGTATTGTAAACGCCTGATGCATTTCCTGTCAGTTTTTCAGACATCCCGGATAACGCAATATTGGCCAGTGAAGGAATAACAGTACCTATTCCCAATCCATGTAAGAATAAAAGCAGGCAAAACATATAGAAGCCGGTTGATACCCTGAAAAGAAACACCTGAAGAACAAGAACAGCAATAATGACTATAAGCCCTGCTATCAGAGCATTTTTTCCATATTTTAAAATCAGCTGTACTGAAAATACTGATGCCAGTATAAATCCCAGCCCCTGAAAAACAATTATCTCACCAGCCATTAACGGACTGATCTTTAATCCATCCTGAAAAAATACGGACAGAATATAAAAATAAGAATCCAGCATAATGAAAAAGAAAGAAACAGCGATGATGCCCAGATTGAAATTTTTAAGACTGAAGAGTTCAAAATCAATCAGATAGGATCTGTCTTTTTTCATCTTATTTTTTTGTTCTTTCACAAAGTATATTAATATTCCCGCTGAAACAGTCATCATTATTCCATTTTGAAGATCCATTCCCTTCTCCTCAGAAGCTGTCAACGCATACGTTATAAGGAAAAGTCCTGCTGAAAGTACAAGAACACCCCAAATATCAAAGGACTTTTTGTTCCTCACCGTGGATTCTTCCAACTGCCTGAAACTGCAGAAAACGGCAATCAGACAAATAGGAATATTGATAAGGAAAATAAGTCTCCATGGTTCTTCCCAACCTTTTAGTGAAGAAAAATATCCACCCAGAAATTGTCCCAGGATCGTTCCAATCCCAATCGTAATTCCATACCAGCCCATGGCTTTTGTTCTCTCTTCATGATCCGGAAATAAAACCTGGATGATCGACAAAACCTGCGGTGCCATTATTGCAGCACTGATTCCCTGTACAAATCTTGAAACAACAAGCAGAACAGCTCCGGATGAAAGTCCGCATGCTAACGAGCTAAGCATAAAAAAAAAGCATTCCGGTGATAAATATTTTTTTGCGCCCGTACACATCCCCCAATCTTCCGCCGGTGATCAGAAAAGAAGCAAAACCAATCAGGTAAGAGGTAATCATCATCTGCATTTCTCCGTTGGAAGCGTGAAGGTCCCTCTGAATGGAGGGAATGGAAACATTAAGGATAAAGATATCCATTATCGTAAGCAACTGGCCGGACAGCACCACGAACAGTTTCAGTAATTTAGAATTCATTTCTATATAGATATATCTATTTTTTAATTTTAAAAAAAATTAGGGTAATAAACCCTGAATTATTTTTTTGATCTGATCAAAAGAGTCATTTTTCCTGGTTATAGTGGAAGTCACTACTGCGCCTTCCATTAACAGGAATATATTTTCAGTAATCAAAGCCGGATCAAAATTTTCTTTTAATTCTCCATATTCTTTCACGAGAGTAAAGATCAGTTCTTTTTGTTTTTCTTTATGCTTTTTTACAAAACCAGCAATAGCAGGATTACTTTCTCCTAATTCAGAAATAATTTTAATAAAGTGACATCCTGAAAAGTCAGAAGACCGCTGAAGCTTTTTCCTGTATTCTATAAGACTGAAAATTTTTTTCCCTCGGACCGGAGCTATTGACAACACTGTTCTCAAATCCTTCAAACCAATGCTGTTCTTCCCTGATAAGATAAGCCTGAAGCAGCTCATTTTTAGAAGGGAAATGATTGTACAATGACCCGATCGCAATATCTGCTTCAGCGATGATCTGATTGATTCCTGTGGAATTATATCCTTGTTTGTAAAATAATTCAGAGGCTACCCTTAGAATTCTCTCTTTTGCCTTTTCTTTTTTCATAACAGAAAATTTTAACAAAGGTATAAAAAATAGATAGATCTATCTATTTTTAAATTATTTCCGTTTAATTTTCTTAAAAAGCTTTTTTAAGCATGTCAATCAAACCATTTGATCAATAGCCGGCAATCAAGTACAATTCAGTGCATAATACTTTAAAAGTAAGTCTGTACATATTTTTGTATCTTTAATTACGATTCATAAAAAAAATATTCTGTAAAAAGCTATGCCAGAAGAACTTTATTTCATCAAAACAAATCCTACTGTTGCCAAAATTAATTTGTACAATAAATTGTGTCGTGAAGAAGAAAATATTCTGAAGTTTTTACAAACGGATCGAAATACGAATCTTGAAATTATTAAGGATAAGGTAAAAGATTCGGTGGAAGAGCTGACCAAAGAAGAGCTCCTACATATTTTTTCCTGGTTCAGCACTCTTTACCCATCGGATCGTGAAGAAATCAAAACACAGCTTTTTATCAATGGAATTGATCTTTTTTATGAGATTCCTTCAACGATACATGTAAACAGCTTTCTGGAGATTCTTTCAGATTATGAAAAAAATATGCATCAAGACCTGGGATTTATTGTAAATGCTCAACATTTCAATCAATTTTTGATCTATGGCATATTTCTTACAGAAATGGCGAATAAGCAACAGGGTGAAAATGTTCTTTCAAGCTACCTTAAAACGGATTATGAATCTTTATACCGATTAGCTGAAAACCAGCTCAGCACCAAAAATATCGTGGAAAAGACCAGCCCTGAGCTTCAGCTTTATTTCACCGATTTGTATGATCTTACAAAATTTTATAAAGGCTCTATTATCCGGTTGGAAAACCAATAGGAGAACCGTAAGGCTTTTATCAGCTTGTGTTGCTTCCGCTTGTTTAACATTTTCGGGGAGACAAGTTCATCTATCATAAAAAATTTTAAAACTGTCTTGTATAAAACCAAGTATGAACCGAAGATCGTTACTCATTTAAATGTGGTTTTGACTTCATTCTTTTTTGATAATAAGCCATTCCCCCAGCAAAATAGGCCAATACATCCAAAACATCTCCTGTAAAAACATCTGATAACAGAGGACATAATATTTCAAACAAAAAAGAAAGATAAACACAAGAAGTCAGTACAAACTTCAGATCAGGTTTCCACTGGTATCCCATGGTGTTATTCATGAGGTATTCTATCAGGTAACAATACATGGGGACCGAAATAAGATCTGTACAATGATCATTGATAACCGGAATATAGACGCCATATTTTCTCAGCAGCAGAACAGCAATCCAAATTGCCAGACCCAGTAAAAACCAATATGAGATTCCTTTTTTCATTACATATGCAGCACTGCCATGATAAAGCCTATGATTACCTGCAGGATTTTTGCCATCATGTCCTGCGTTGTATTTTCATTTTCCCTTTCGTTTTTTTCTGCAGACTCATAGTCAAATTTTCTTTTCACTTCCATTCTGATTAGATTTTCTGATACAAATATAAATAAATTAGAACAATTGTTCTAATTTTAGGAATAGTATTTAAAAGTCTCTTATATTTGGAACATGAAAACCAAGGAAAAGATTCTGTCTAAGGCATTGGAACTATTTAATGAAAGAGGCTACAATACCACTACCACACGCCATATTGCGGCTGAACTTAATATAAGTGCAGGAAACCTGCATTATCATTTTAAACATTCTGAGGATATTATTAAAATTCTCTTTTCAGCCCTTACCCTTAAAATGAATGACCAAATGAAAAAGATGAAAGAAACCGGGCATAAAACTTTGGACAATCTTTACCAGTTTACTTTTTCCACTTTTGAGATCTTCTATGCTTACCGGTTCATTTTCATGAATTTTGTGGATATTTTAAAGAAGATCCCAGAGATCGAAAGTCATTATGAGGCTATTAATGCAAGCAGAAAAGAGGAGTTTCAGGAGATTTTCTCAAGCTTTCAAAAAAACAATATTATGAGAGATGATATTCCGGATTTCATTATGGACAGTCTGACGGCGCAGGTGTTTTTGATAGCAGATAATTGGATCACCCATAACAGATTGATTTCCAAACTCACAGAAAAAGAAGCTATACAGCATTATACCTTACTGCAGATGAATCTTTTCTACCCCCTGCTCACTACTGAACAGCAGGACATTTACCAACAGAAATACATTCAATAACACATGAGCACCAGAACAGGAACATATCTGCGGGAAGTCCGGCAGTTTCTTATTTCACCATCAGTAAATAGTAAACGTTAATCTAAAATATAGCTTATGCAGGATCTGCCTTCAGAATATCATGAATGTAAAATCACTGTTCCTGAAGAGTTTGAAAATATCTTCACTCATTTTTATTTTGCTGAAAATATTTCCCCGAATCCGGTGACCAAAACGCTGCTTCCTACCTACCAGACTATTTTATTGTTCTGTTTTGGAGAAAAAGCAATGATGACTACCCGTGAAAACATTAACCTGCATGTTGATCAATGCATGGTTTTCGGACCGGTAAGGCAAGCTTTTGACTATACGCTTCCTTCGAAAACCTCAATTCTGGTTGCCAACTTTAAACAGGATGCATTTTTCAGGTTTTTTGGGAAGTTTCCTCCTGAAAACAAATCTGCGGTACATCCGGATCAATTGCTGAAAGAAAATTGCTTTACAGATTTATGGCATCAACTGGCGGACATTTCCTCTCCCCAGGACCGGGTGCATCATATCTTAGACTTCTGCAGACCTTATCTGCAGGCACAGGACCCAACAGGGCTCCTTCTGAGCCATTTCGGAAATAACCAGCTGAATCCTATTAAGGTAATTGCTGAGCAAACCCAACAGACTGAAAGGAATATTCAACGAAAGCAGAAAGAGCAATTTGGGTATTCTGTGAAAGAGATCAATCGTTATTACCGTTTTTTAAAAGCTATAAAGATCATAGAAGAAGAAACGGGGAAGCAAAATAAAATCCAATGGTTTTATATTATTGAACAATGCGGCTATTACGATCAAAGCCAGCTCATTCATGATTTCAAACACTTCTTACATATTTCCCCCGCCCAATACCTGAAGTTCCAGCAGGCAATCTGCAATCCGGGAATTGAATAACAGCTTTTCGTTTTCTTACAATTTTTAAACAACCTGCTGTTCTACATTTGTTCTGTTAATTTTAAAAACAGCACAATGAAACATTTAATAATTTATGCTCACCCTAATGAAAGCAGCTTAAATCACCATCTTTTACATCATGTCATCAAAGTCCTTGAATCTGAAAAGCATGAGATTATAGTCCGGGATTTATATCAGATTCTTTTTGATCCGGTACTATCTCTGGCAGACATGCAGGGCCAATATGCAGGAAAAGTAACGGAAGACGTTGGTATTGAACAGGCTCATATTGCATGGGCTGATTATGTTACCTTTATTTACCCCATCTGGTGGACCGGGATGCCTGCCATGATGAAAGGATATATTGACCGGGTTTTCAGCTATGGGTTTGCCTACCGGTATGATCAGGGGATACAAAAAGGTCTTTTAAAAGGAAAAAAAGCAGTTATTATCAATACCCACGGGAAATCCCGGGAAGAGTATGAATCCTCCGGAATGGATAAAGCTCTGTCATTAACTTCTGACAAAGGAATCTTCCTATATTCGGGTTTTGAAATTATACAACATTTCTTTTTTGACAAGGCCGATAGAGCAACTTCTGAAAACCTGGAAATATGGAAAGCGCAAATTCAGAATACCTATGATCAATCCGTTATGAACAAAGTAAGTGGAACCCATTTTTAAAAAAGAAATAGTATGATACCTTCTTCAGGGATTATTTTATTATTTAAGGATTATATGGCATGGTATTCGCTTCAAAATCGTAAGTAAAATTGTTTTGAACCTTTATTTTAAACCATTAAGATTCATAAAAGGTAAATTGATTAAGTCAACTTACCGGATATGTTCAAATTAATATCTTAATGGTTTAAATATTGGATCTCCCCGAAAAAACTTTTTATATTTGCAACTGCAATGAAACATCTCAACAGCATATTGCGTCTTCCATTCTTCAGTGAATATTATACTCCGGGCTATCGTTCGGGAAGACTTTCTATATCTGTAATCCATTAAAATCATCTAACATTATATATAGAGCCCGAACAGTACATGTCCGGGCTTTTTCATTTTAAATTATTCATCATGATCCATACATTACAAGAAAATGTTGCTATCATCCTGCCGGAAAACGGGCTGGAAGAAAAAATTAGCACAGGCCCAAAAAGAAAACAGAAAATTATCCATCAAACTAGGTTTTGATCCTACTGCACCTGATCTTCATCTGGGTCATGCCGTGGTTCTCAAAAAGCTGAAACAGTTTCAGGACCTTGGCCATACAATCATTATTGTCGTAGGAAGCTTTACTGCAAGAATCGGTGATCCTACCGGAAAAAATAAAGCAAGAAAACCTTTAAGTGCAGAGGAAGTACATCATAATGCACAGACTTATATCAATCAGCTTTCCAGGGTGCTTGATATTGAAAGAACAGAAATTGTATTCAATTCCGATTGGCTGGATGCCCTTGACTTTTCAGAAGTTATTCAGCTGCTTTCAAAAGTGACCGTCGCCCAGCTGATGCACCGTAATGATTTTAATAAAAGATTTACAGAAAATACACCTATTGCCATGCATGAACTGGTATACCCGATTCTCCAGGGGTTCGATTCTGTGAAAATTGAATGCGATATTGAAATGGGAGGTACAGACCAGCTGTTCAACTGTACGATAGGCAGGCAGCTGCAGGAAATCTATGAACGGCCTGCCCAGATCGTGATGTGTATGCCTTTGTTGAAGGGTCTTGACGGAAAAGAAAAAATGAGCAAATCTTTGAACAACATCATCGGGCTTACTGATGAGCCTAATGAAATGTTTGGTAAAACAATGTCTATTCCGGATGCTCTGATTGAGGAGTTTATAGATCTTACTACAAACTTTTCTGCTGAAGAGAAAAACAGTTTAAAATCTAAAATAGAGAATGGGGAAAATCCGATGAACATCAAAAAACTGATTGCCAAAAATATTATCAGCCAATACCATGATGATGAATCGGCTGAAAGTGCAGAACTGTTCTTCAATAATCAGTTTCAGAATAAAAATTTTGATGAGAAAAGTTTTGAACCTGTTTCAATCAGTACACTGAAACATGCTCAACATACAATGACTGTTCTTGAACTTTGCCATCAACTGAAGAATGACCTCAGCAAATCAGCTGTCAGAAGACTCATCCAAAGCGGAGGAGTTCAGATCAATTCGGTGAAAGTCTCAGATCCCGACCAGAAAATTGAACTTTTAAAAGGGATTAAAATAAAACTTGGCAGAAGAAACTTCTTTCAGCTGGTATAAAAGGATATGAAACCGGAAGAATACTATTGAGTACTTCCGGTTTTTATTTAAGCTTTTCTTTATATGCTTTAGTCCAATTAAATCTATATATTCGTCCCTGTAAACTTAAAATAATGGCGAAAACTGAAATCCCTAAGCAGATCAACGAAGAGCTATTGGAAGATCCTATGAATATGGAACTGAGCGAGCAGACAATGATCCGGCCCCATCCTGAGTCTGTGGAAAACACTGTATTCCCTCACCAAACAACGACCAATAACCATGGAGATACTGCGTGGTGGCAATGCAATGAAGCGGGAAAAGAGCAAGTTCAGATCAGGCTCAGGGATAAAAAAATCCTTACCTGGAAACCTCCCGTAAGTACGCTGGAGCAGCCAACTTTCCGGGGCTGTCTTTTATACTTTTATGAAAATTATCTGATTATAAAATACAAGGATAAGCATTATCAAAGGTTGTTTATTTTTAATATCCACACGTTGCGGAACGAAGAGATCTTGATCGATGCCCTTACCATACGGGTAAAAATAATAGGGAATGAATTATTTCTGGCAGGCTTTTACAGTGATGAAGAGTTGATAAAAATTACAATGCATCCGGATCATATTGAAAGAGAAAATATTGATGAAACTTATCTTCAGCAAAGAAATATTACATTTGATTAAGAAAAACCATAGAAAGTAAAGAAATTTCCAATATATATCAAACTAATTCATGGGAAGACATACTTCAATTTATATGTTCAATAAAGAAAAAGCAGCGGCTAATCTTTATGAGGATCTTCAGCACAGAACTTATCACGCCGGAACATTTAAAAAGTTTATTGAAGACCGAAATAAGGAATTCAATACCTATAATATGAGCTTCAGCAGTATTCTGGAAATCATCAGAACCGATGCTAACCTTCTTACACCTGATGATTTGTTTGAAATCACTCTATTTTTGAGCAATCATATCTATAACCTTTCTAAACAGGAAGACTGGAATACCTCAATGAAACAGATTGAAAGCTTATACAATCATTATGGAATTATTGAACTTTTTAAACTTCCCACTAAAACAGTATGTACTGCTTATATGTTTCAATATGGAAATTATACTGAGTATTTTCCTCTTGATGAAATAAAGGGAGATGATGGTGGTGCTAATATACTTTCCGAAGATTTTCTACGGTTCAATGATTATGTCATTCTCGTTATGAAAAGGATCATTGAAAGTAAGCTTAATGACAATGATGATCAACTGACTGATGAAGAAGAAAAAATTATTGAGGCCATTAAGATTGAAAATAAAGACAATTCTCACCTCTTTGAAGTCGTTGAAAATGAATTAAACTTCCTTATCGATATGGCCTCTAATGATAATGATGGGCCTTATTCACAAACCATTTACTATGCTAATGTTTTTCTAAGCAAAGCCATAGAAATGAAGTTAAAGATTGATATTGAAAAAAATTCCAGAATTGTCATTGTAGATTCTTATTGATTTTTCTTCTCAACAGGGAAAGTATGGCCTGAAATTCGAATTCAAAAAAACTATGAAAGCACCCGTTACCTATCAAAAAGCTACAGAAAAAGACATCGATTACCTTCTTGACCTCAGGATAAAAACCATGGTTCCGCATTATGCCGAATCCAATCTTCCTACAGACCGGGAAACAGCTCTCCAAAGGATTCTTTATCAGTTTGACAAGGCGAGTATTATCTTTCTGGACAACCGTCCCATTGGCCTTCTGAAAGTGAACAGGGCCGATACCAATATCGATATTCTGCAACTCCAGATAGATCCCGGTCAACAGGGTAAAGGACTGGGAAGAAATATTTTAATCCAAATCCTCCGTGAAGCATCTGAAACCGGAAGAATAGTAACCTTAAGTGTTTTAAAGACTAATAAAGCCCAAAATTTATATACCAGACTGGGATTCAGGATAGTGGGAGAAGATGAACATTCCTACTTTATGGAATTTTCAGGTTTATAAATTATTAAATAAATAGTAAAGGGATTAAAAAGGTGCAACCGGCTTACATTAATTTGAGTATGTGTAGTGCTGTTTCAGAATATCAATGAAATTATCTGTAGAATGAGGTTCGCCTAGTGCGCGGAATTTCCAGTCCCCGTTGTGACGGTATGCTTCTGCAAAAACCAAGGCACACATTCCGTTCATGCCGGCACCACCTGAAAGGCTGTATTTTGTAATTTCTTTTCCCCGGGCATCTACAGCACGGATAAATGCATTTTCAATCATTCCAAAATGCTGGTTATTCCTTCTCCCCTGATAAATGGTCACCAGAAACACTATTCTCTGGTAGCTTTGGTCCAGCTGGTCCAATTTAACAATAATTTGTTCATCATCTCCCTCTCCGGCACCGGTTCTGTTATCTCCTGTTAGCCATATATTTCCGCTTGGGTGCTGCATCGAATTGAAGAAAACAATGTCCCCCTGATACAGTCCTACTTGCCTTCCATCGCTGGTTTGTACTGTTTTTCCCAGATTGGCTACTTTTCCATTGCCATCCAAAAGAAATGCTACTGCATCCAGATCATATTCGGCTTCTTTACTGAATAATTTCCCAAAGAATCCTCCTCCTTGCTTTCTTACATCCCATCCCAAACCGATTGTTACCTTGGAAAGATCATAAACACTTTCTCCACGATCGTTTTTTCTTAAATCTATCGTCTGTCCTTTCTGTAAATTAATTGCCATAATTATCGTTTTGTGAATGGTTATTTAATGATCTGTCCTTTATAATATTTTTCAAGGAAAAAACCCAGGTCTGCCCTGTATCCTATTCCCGAAGCTTCAAACTTCCAGTTTCCGTTTCTTTTGTACAATCTTCCAAACTCTACTCCTGTTTCAATAGAAAAGTCTTCATCCAGTTCATATTTTGCAATTTCCTGGTTGGTCTGGTTATCCACTACTCTGATGTATGAATTTCTTACCTGTCCGAAATTCTGTCGTCTTCTTTCAAAATCTTCTATAGTGACTACAAAAAGGATTTCCTGTACTCTTGGATCTACTTTATCCAGGTCTACAATAATGGCTTCATCATCATCACCGTCACTATTTTTTCCGTTAGGGTCATCTCCTGTATGGATAAGTGCACCATCCGGAGAGTTCAGGTTATTATAAAAAAACAAAATATTCTTCACCCACTAATTTCCTGTCGGAACCGATCATAATAGCAGAAGCATCCAGGTCAAAATCATAGCCCGTTCCTTCATTAGGATCCCAGCCAAGCCCTATTGTCATTTTAGTCAACCCTATTTCAATCTTTTGTCCTTTTTGTAAATTAATTGCCATATTGTTTATGCTATAAATTATTTTTTTGCCTTAAGATAAATCCGATTTATGAATTAACCAAATCATTTATTAAAAATATCATCAATACTATATTTCCCGGGAATTAAAAAATTGCAATAAAAAAAGTCCGGTCACAAAACCGGACTTAAAAAATATAATGTATTGCTTCAGTAATTAAAAATCTTTATCTGCAACAGCGGCATTACGTGCCTTTGCCAGCATAGGGATAGAAATAAGTCCCATTACCAGCATGATTACAATCTGAAGCGGTAAAGAAATAAATGAATAGGTAAGTCCCATTTCTCCTCCCAGATCAGCGCTTTTACCCACCGAGAGGAATAGTGCCATAAAGCCATATTTCATGGCCAGGTTATAAGCTCCAATCCCTCCACTTGCCGGGATAATCATCCCTAAGGTACCCACTACAATGATAAAAAAAACCATCTGCCAGGGTAAATTGTGACGTTTCAGGAAGTGCAAAGCATACCAGATAGGCTGCAAAATAATAAGAAATCCAGATGGCTAGTGTGTACAGTATGAACTTTCCTTTCTCCTTCAGCTTAAAAATTGTAGCCAGTCCCTGGAAAATTCCATCGATAAACCCTACTATTTTACCTAAAAAGGGAACACCTGCAAGTTTCTTTTTATACACGAAAAAAAGAACACTCCCTACTGCCAGGGTCAAAAGTACCAGCAAAATCTTATTAGGATTGATCTGAATACCGGAGTTTTTATAAAAAGACAAAATAGCATCATATTTAAACAGCAAGGTCAGCCCTAAGAACCCCAACATACAAACTAAATCTACCACTCTTTCCAGAATAATTGTTCCGAAAGATTTATCTACAGGGACTTTTTCTACCCCATATAAAGCGGTTGCCCTTGCCACCTCCCCACTTCTGGGAATGGTAAGGTTCATCAGATACCCGAATGATATAGACCAGAGTGCATTGGAATCGGAAATTTTATGCCCCATAGGTTCCAGCATCAGATTCCAGCGGATCGCCCTGAACCAATAGGCCAGAAGCCCGAATACTGCAGCAAACAATACCCAGAGATAGTTGGCCTTAGCTAATGACGCCCGGATTACTTTAAAATCCAGTCCCTTTAAAGCAAGCCATAAAAAAAAGCCTGCAAAAGCAAGCGATATTACGATTGTAAGTATTGACTTTAAAGGACTTTTTGATGTTTTCTCCATGGATCAGGTAAGAAGGTTTGTTTTTTCGTCCGGGAAAACTATTTTAGGCTGGAAATCCTTCGCCTCTTCAGGAGTCATCTGTGCATAAGCAATAATGATAATAATATCATCTTTCTGTACCTTTCTTGCTGCAGGTCCGTTCAGACATACTTCTC
Source organism: Chryseobacterium sp. P1-3 (assembly GCF_000738495.1). Classification (NCBI taxonomy): domain Bacteria; kingdom Pseudomonadati; phylum Bacteroidota; class Flavobacteriia; order Flavobacteriales; family Weeksellaceae; genus Chryseobacterium; species Chryseobacterium sp. P1-3. The sequence goes on along the minus strand of NZ_JPEQ01000004.1, from coordinate 134,975 downwards.
CTGATTTTCTTTTTCCTTTGATAACATAGGTATCAAAACGTTCTCCGTTATTTACGTTCACGATATAGACTCTTTCTCCCACTACCAATCCGGCAGCTTCTATAAGATCTTCATCAATCGTTATACTTCCTATATAATTAAGGTCTGAGGCTGTTACTCTTACCCTGTGGATTTTGGATTTGAAAACTTCTATTAACATACTGCAAATTTATTAATAAAAATTCATAAAACAGACTTTCGCTATTATTTATAAACTCCCATCAACACAGCAGTTTAATTTTGCGAAACATAAAAAATTTTGAATTTTACTTATAAAATTAACAACCATATCCTTAAAAACATTAATACTTTATACACAATTTAGGATTTAATAAATACAGGAAACAATATTAACTTTTCGCTAAAGTCAATACACATAAGCATTTGGCATGATTTTAGTAACCCGTAACGTAGATTTTTCGTGAAAAACGGAATTATCATATTTTAACTGTTTTCACTGAAAAGTAAAAAAAATTGTATAAGTTTTAATAAAAAAAATTGCACAATTAGAAAATAGTATTATATTTGCTATAATTACGAACTAACTTTAATATTAAAAATTATGAACAAGTCTGAATTAATCGACGCAATCGCAAAAGATGCAGGAATCACTAAAGTTGCAGCAAAAGCTGCTTTAGAATCCTTTATTTCTAACGTAACTTCTACTTTAAAGAAAAAAGACGGAAAAGTTTCTTTAGTAGGATTCGGTACTTTCTCAGTAGCTGAGAGAGCTGCCAGACAAGGTATCAACCCTGCAACTAAAAAAACCAATTAAAAATTGCTGCTAAAAAAAGTTGCTAAATTCAAAGCTGGAGCTGATTTATCCAATGCAGTTTCCGGAGCTAAGAAAAAATAATCATTCAGATTACAAAAATTCAAAAGGCTGTTTCTAAGAAACAGCCTTTTTATGTACATAACAACTAGCAATACAGTATTAATACACAAAATACAATAAGCAGGTAAAAGGGATCAAGCGCAAAATCTGAGGGCTTATACTATTTAGAGCTATTTAATTTTAAAATTCACGCAAAGACCTCTTTTTGATTACTCTTTATTTTAAGTAAGCTAAGAATGAATCGATCTTCAATCGATTCTGATGAAGCGAAGACTTTGCATGCGCTTAGTCAGCAGCTATGCTGCCTTCTTTGCCTACTTAAAATGGAACATTATTTTTTTTAAAACTTTGCGTGAAAAACGATCTCAATAATTTTGATGCTAATCAATAATGAAAGAATTTCTTATATTCAGACCCCAATTTATTATATCCAATTTTTGAGACTGATCCGCTATTGTTTATTAATCTTTTTTTAGATCAAGCGCAAAAGTTGGGGGCATATAATATTTAGATCTATTTAATTTTAAAATTCACGCAAAGATTTCTTTTTGATTATTCTTTATTTTAAGTACGCTAAGAAATGAATCGATCTTCAATCGATTCTGATGAAGCGAAGACTTTGCATGCGCTTAGTCAGCAGCTATGCTGCCTTCTTTGCCTACTTGAAATAGAACATTATTTTTTTAAACTTTACGTGAAAAAGATCTCAATAATTTTGACACTCATCAATAATGAACAGAATTTCTTATATTCAGACCCAATTTATTATGTCCCCAACTTTTACCTCTGATCCGGCAAAAGCCTGCTTTTATTGATATAGTGTTTTTAAAACATGATTCTTTTAACCTTCAAATCCGGATTAAGGTGCCAATCTGGAGATTTTCCAATCCAGGTCTTCCAGTTGATAGATAATTCTGTCATGTAACCGATTAGGTCTTCCCTGCCAGAATTCGATTTCGTATGGTTTTGCTATATATCCTCCCCAGTGCCCGGGTCTTGGAACTTCAGTATTTTCATATTCTTTTTCGAGTTCTTTCAGCTTTTTTTCTAAAAAATCCCTGTCAGGAATCACTTCACTTTGCGGAGAAACCACAGCTCCAAGCTGGCTCCCTTTAGGTCTTGAGTGAAAATAGCCATCGCTCAGATTATCAGCAACTTTTTCCAGGTTAGCTTTAATAATAATTTGTCTTTCCAGATTCGGCCAGAAAAAGTGAAGACAGGCTTTATGATTGTTTTCAATAGCCTTCCCCTTCCTGCTGTTATAATTGGTATAAAAAATAAAACCTTCATGGGTATAGGCTTTAAGCAAAACCATTCTGGTTCTCGGACACCCATCTTCTTCTATTGTAGAAACGGCCATTGCATTTGCTTCGGAAATCATATCGCTTTCACTTGCTTCCAAAAACCAGTCTCTAAACTGCTCAATCGGATTCTGTTTGATCTCACTTTCAATAAGTTGGGCTTTACCGTAAACTTTTCTTTTATCATGCAGGTTTTCCATAAATATTTTTTATTAAATTTGAGTATGAATCACTCATACAAAGGTAAAATATTAATCTCCACCCCTGACATTTCCGGTGATATTTTTTCAAGATCGGTAGTATTGGTCATTGAACATAATGAAAGTGGTGCATTTGGTTTGATACTGAATAAAAAAAAACAGCCAGATGAGTAATAAATTCAAAGATTTTTTTGATTTCAAAATTGAAGTATATGATGGTGGGCCAGTGGAAAATGATAAAGTTTTTTTTATTGTAAAAGGGAAAAAAGTGACTGATATTTACACTGAAATCACCGATGAATACTATCTTACCGAAGATATTGAGCATATCATTAATGCCGTTTTAAGTAATGATCTCGACATACACCAGGTGAAAATATTCTCAGGATATTCAGGATGGGCTTCTAATCAACTGGATGCTGAAGTTCAGCGAAAAATGTGGACAGTAGTGGATGTTTATAATCTTGACTATACGCTTCCCAATGACCAAACCCTTTGGAAATCAATTATGCAGAATCTTGGCGGCGAATTTCTTCTCTGGGCCAATTCTCCTGAGGATATTTCATTAAACTAATTATTTCGTTCAAAATTCCGCAACATAATTAACAAAATTTAAGATTATCTTAACCAATTTTAAAGAAAGTTTTCCCGTTATTTGAAAAACCAAATTACTAATAAAATGAAAGGGATTAAACTACTTACTTTATCAGTGTTTTCTACGGTTCTTTTATCTTCATTTGTTCCTGTAAACAAAAAATATATTGTCATAGATGCTGGTCATGGCGGTAACGATCATGGAGTTGTATTTGGTCAATTCTCTGAAAAAGATATTTCATTGGATATTGCCAGGGAAATTCAGAAGATCAATCGAAATCAGGATGCATATGAGATTATTTTAACCCGGGATGGTGATAGCCATCCAACCCTTTCTGAAAGGACTGATCAAATCAATAAACTGAATCCTGAGATGGTTATTTCCCTTCATGTGAACAGGTCTCCACAGGAAGAAACTCCTAACCATGGAGTTGAAGTATTTGTTCAAAATTCTGAAGACTCAAAGAAGCTTGCAGGAAAAATCTATAAAAAAATTCAACGTCCGTAAAATTGAAGAGCGTAATCTCCATATACTGAGAGAAACCAAGGCACCTGCCGTACTGGTAGAGCTTGGATTTATCAATAATTCTTCAGACAGAGCCTATATTACCAGTAAAAAAGGGCAACAGGAAATTGCACAAAAATTCGTTGAGATTATCAATGAAAACTAAATAAGAAACAATTTCTGATTTACTCAGAATAAAACCCGGTAAAGGACTTTCGGAACTTTGTTGTTTACCGGGTTTGTCAATTTTAATTAAAACTTTTCTTCCAGCTTTCTACGAGTTTCAAGAAACGGGTATTGTCAAAAGTTTTATTTCTAATTTTACCAACAGAAAATATGCCTTTCTCATCAGAAATCAATAAAATTTCTTCTGCTTTTTGAGATTCAAATGCAATAATCTCGTGTTCCTGTATGTCTGCAAGGTTATTTTTATGCAGGAAAGTCACAAAAATTTTCCATTAACGGAGAAATGTAGGCCCCTTCTGTCTGCTTTGGAATTTTAATAACATCTCCTTCGAGAAACAATAAATTTCCTGTGGTAGTACGGGCAATCCTTTTGTTAGGGTTAAGCAGGATAACATCATCCAGATCATTTTCCTGAGCATAGATCCCTCCATAAATATTTTCCGGACAATGAACCCTGATATTACTCAACAGGTTATTGTTTACATTGATTTCTTTAATCAAATCCAATTCCAGTGGCCTCTGGTGAACAGTAAGCACATCTTCCATTTCCGTTATTTCATAAAAATAGGAAACTGAAGATTTTGCCAGGGTAGGCCCATCATTATTTCTGAAAACCAGGAAATTGATAATTCCGTTTTTTATTCCTTTCCCTTCTATACTTTCTTTTTGGAAAAGTGATTGAAAAAACTCCAGGGTATAAGTCAGGGGGATATTCATTCTCATCTTTCTCATGGAAGCCATCAGGAAGAAATAACATTCTTCATCCATGATTAATTCTCCGTTTCTCACAAAGAAAGATACCTTCACTGAGTCTCCCCAAAGAAAGGATCTGTTCTTTACATTTAATTCGTCCGATGTAAAATATTGATTTTCCAATTTTTGATGCAATTTATTTACAAAAAAATAATGAACGATAAATCGTTCATCAGTTTTATCATTTAATACAGACCAGCATTATGCTGCACCTAATTTTATTCTGAGATTCTCAATAAGATTTTCCCAATACATTGCGTTTTCTTCTTCATCTCCATCTTCACAGAAATCTGTAATATTAAGAGACAAGTCTTCTGTAATATCATCTATTACGATAGTCATTTCAAAGAAGTTCTTAGTGCCTTCGTCTTCTTCCCATCTGAAACGCACGAAACCTTCAGGCTTATATCTGATCAAAGTGGCCTTTTCAGCAGGGCCTCCCCCCCAGCTAAAAAAGAAATCATCGCCTTTCTCTGTTACCTCATCCGCAAACCATTCAGACAATCCCTCCGCAGTGGCCAGATATTCATACAAAATCTCTGATAAACAATGCATTGGAAATTCGTAATGGACTTTATGTTTCGCCATATAATCTTTGTTTTTATCGTCCCGCAATATATAAATTAATTTTTTTATTACACAAAAAAGCAATTATTTTTTTAAGGGATCTGCATGATATTTATCAGAGATTTTAAATATGTATTATGTTAAGTATGAACCATTAAAACAAGCATGCAATACATAAAAAAATCTCTCCGGTGGGGAGAGATTTTATATTTAATTTTCGTTAAGAATATCAAGGATGATTTGACAACCTTGTCTGATTTCCTCCAGGGATATGGTAAGCGGGGGAGAGATTCTCAGATATTCATTTCGATAAAGCTGCCAGAATACGATCAGTCCTTTATCCATGCATTTTTTTGCAACGTCTAAAGTATATTCAGGACTTCCGAGATTTACGGCCAGCATCAATCCTTTCCCGTTAATGTTTTTAATCTTTGGATGGATCAGTAATTCCCTGAATAATTTTTCTTTTTCTGCAACTTCATCCATTAAACCGCTTTCTATAACTTCTTTTAAGGTAGCATAGCTTGCCGCTGCAATTAGAGGGTTTCCACCAAAGGTAGTAATGTGTCCGAGCTTCGGAGAATGGGACAGGGTCTCCATAATTTCCCGGGAACTCATAAAAGCCCCCACAGGCACTCCACCTCCCATTCCTTTCCCCATCACCAAAATATCCGGAACGATTCCGAAATGTTCAAAAGAAAACAGCTTTCCGGTTCTTCCGAATCCCGGCTGAATTTCATCAAGAATTAAAAGGGCACCTACTTCTTCACATCTTTTTTTCAGTTTAATCAGATAGTCATTATCAGGCACCAGAAATCCTGCCGCTCCCTGAATGGTTTCCAGGATAACACATGCTGTCTTCTCTGTAATTTTATCAAAATCATGTTCATTATTGAATTCAATAAATGTAACCATAGGCAGTAGGGGACGGAATTCCCGTTTATGAGTTTCGTTTCCGGACACACTTAGTGCCCCGTGGGTATTTCCATGATATGAATTTTTAAAAGAAACAATTTCTTCTCTTCCCGTATATCTTTTTGCCAGCTTTAAACTTCCGTCGATTGCTTCTGCCCCACTGTTCACCAGGTAAGTAATTTCTAAAGGATCCGGTGTTGCTTCCGCCAGCAGCTTACACAATGCAACAGGCTTTTCCTGTGCATATTCGCCATATACCATAACGTGAAGATATTTATCTGCCTGTTCTTTGATAGCATTAACAACCTTCGGATGCGAGTGTCCCAATGTATTGGCTGAAACTCCGGCTACAAAATCCAGATATTGTTTACCGTCTGTCCCATAGATATAGCTTCCTTCAGCTTTTTTCAACTTCAAAGCCGGCTGCAAATTTTGTGGTTTGTGCCTGATATATAAAGAAATCTTTTTGCATTTCCATCGTCTTCAAAAAATTTCAGCAAAGCTATAAAAGATTCTGCAAATCCCGAAATAATAACCTTGAATAAGCTTCAAATGAAAATTTTCTATTGATTATAATTTACCTTAAAAAGCATTTCTATTAATATTTAATCACCATACATAGATATAAGTAAATTATTTTTTAAAATTAATCTGAATTATAAAACACCAACTAGAATTGACATTATTTAACACGCCGGAGCATTTAGAGGCAATAGTTAATTCTCTAACTTAGTAATATAAAAAAATCACATATTATGAAAAATCTATTCTTAAGTATTTTAGTATTGGCCGGTATGATAACGGCAAGATCTCAATGGAATCCTGATACTGGTCAGAATGTAAAGGTAGTTGATACCAACTCCGAAGTTTTTGGATTTCCAACGGCAATGAGCGACGGGAAAACATATGTGACCTACTGGAAGAAAGTAAATGCTCCTGTAAATTATGAATTATGGCTTCAGATTCTGGACCAGAACGGAAATAAGCAGCTGGGAAATAACGGCATCATGATCAGCAATCAAATTCCGATGTCTACGTATTTTGCTGTAGAAGGAACCGCGATCGATTCTTCCGACAATTTATATATTGGGGTAACGGGAACGGGAGCAGGAAACGCCGGATATGTATTTAAAATAACCCCGCAAGGAAATTCGGTATGGCCTAACGGTATTATGCTGGGAGAAGCTGCCCTGCCCAAGATTCTGCCTTTATCAGGAGGGGATATTATGGTAGCTTACGCTCCCATAACTCAAAAATATACAAAAGTACAACGCTTTAATTCAAACGGACAAGCTGTATGGCAAGCACCCGTTGACATCAAGTCTGATGATCTCTCTAAAGAAACCAATCCGGTAGGTCTTTTTAAAGTCTCTGACAATGAATATGAAATCATTTTTAATCAATCAATCGGTGGAACAAATGCTTACTTATTTGCCCAAAAAATCAATCATGAAGGTACTATTCTTTGGAACGCTCCTAAACAGGTTTCAACAAAAGTAACGTCGTCAGTCGGGGAATATAATAGCATTGTTGTTGACGGAACAACTGTTTACTGTGCTTATATCGGATCAGATAATAATGCCTTGTATGGTTACCTTCAAAAGATCAATTCCGACGGAACTCTTCCATGGGGTGCGGATGGAGTTAATTTCACGACCGACCCTTCTAATTTCCAGCTAGGAATCAAAGCTGCAATGACTCCCGGCGCACCACATGTATGGGCTATTGCACATTATGCTAATCCAAGCCAGAATCTAGGTGGTGAATTTGTTCAGAAATTTGATAAGAATACCGGGGCAAGACTCCTGACCAATACCGCAAAACAGATATATCCGATAGATAGTAGCCTCAGGCATCACGCAGGAAATTTATACCTGATCAATGACAATCCGTTTTTTATCATACAAAAAAATACAGATCCCAACTCTAATGCAATTTCCCTGAATGTGGTATCATTGAATAACTCCGGTGATTTCAGCTGGGCCCAGGAACATTTCCCAATGGCAACCTATCCTGCCGCAAAATCCGGCATTACCAGTCTTGCCCCTGTTAACGGACAAAATGTAATTGTATTCCATGAAAAAAAGGCTTCGGATTCAGAAGAAAGCATTTATGCTCAGAATTTTAAGTTTTCAGCCCTTAACACCCAAGAAACCCAAGGAAACCAGTTATCAGATATTATTTATCCTAACCCTGCCAAAGATGTTATCAGCATTAAGGGGATGAAAGATCAAAAATATGAAATTTACAATACTACAGGCCAACTGATACAGTCAGGAAATATCAAGGACAGCAAAATATCTGTTCAGAACCTGTTAAAAGGAGTTTATTATTTAAAAATCAAAGACCGGAACCATACCCATACATTCAGTAAGGAATAAAGGAGCAACTACATAGAAGCAAGGAAATTAGAATATAATTGCTGATTCATTTAAACTTATACAATTTTAATACGGGACAACAACGCATGATTATAAAAAGAACCGCTTGATACAGCGGTTCTTTTATTATTTTCTTACTCTCTTCGGCTTTTTAGCCTCTTCTTTCGCTCTTTCTTTTTCCACAGCTTCCTGGGCTTTATCATAGAGCTCGGTATCGGCAGAGTATTTTATTTCTTCGTAATTAGGACTATCGACAAGAATATCCTGCCATTTTCTGATTCTATCTTTGGTATTCCAGTTAAAATCCGGGAATTTTCTTCTGGCCGGTTCTATTTTGCTCATCGGATAGGTATCTGAAGTTGCACCTATACTACAGGAAATAATCTGCAGAGCCCTTTCTTCAAACAAGGCACCTATAATCCCGCAAGCAGACAGGGTAATCCCGATTCTTTCGGGCTTCTTTGTTTCCTGATCCGTATCATCTACATACACGATAGATTGCGCATTTCCGATAACCTTCGCTTCTTTGATCGCATTTTTCTCATAGTAAACCGTCATGAATTTTCCTTTCACCTGGTTGAATTCATCTTTTAATGTTAAAGAATCCACTTTGCTGATCGCAAAGGCATTACCAATAACTTTTAAAGAGTCTATGTCTTCAGTTTTGGTATTGAAATAAGCTTCTACTTTGTCTCCGGTCACTTGTTTTTCTCCACTCCACAGAATGGGCTGGGTATACATATGCATGATTCCATCTGTTTCATTAAAGGCAATGGAATCTGCTCTTCCCTGAGCATTGGATTTATAGACACGCGCTTTTTTTATATGCTCTCAAATAGCTTTTTTTTCACCTTGATATCTGATGAATCCGGTCTTTGATAAGAGATAATTTTTTCTGCAGCAAAATAGATGGAATCTTTTTCCATTACTTTTACCGCATAAGGATTTTTAGTCATCATGGCAGAGTCTTTTTTCTCAAAAACCTCTCCATAGCCTCCTTTGATATACCTTTTTTCTTTCGGGTCATCCAGCATTACATTTCCGGTTGCTTTTCCAAAGCCACTCAGCTGATTATAATACATATCGTCCCCTGTAAGGATTTTATCATTATAAAAAATCTTGGAATTTTTATTAAGGAAGGCTTCCTTGGTTTCCATCTTATAAGTTCCTCTTTCCGTGTATACCCTGTTTTTTGGATTAGCCTTGTTGGTAATGGTTGTTGGTCCGGTAAAGTCGGCAACCTTTGTATTTTGATTCTGTTTGATATTAGGTCCTTCAATAATGTACTGCGGAGTATCTATCTTTACGTTTCCGGTAAGATCTACTATTTTGGTATTGAGAAAATACGTAGCCGATTTGGTATAGGTTATATTCTGTCCGTCCGAGATTGTACCTCCGGTATTAAAATAGGCCTGATTGGAGATCCTGTCATAATACAGGATATCTGTCTTAATGGTTTGTTTCGGATCTGTAAGCACTACATTTTTCCGGGCAACCCCTTTCTGGGTATTCCCGTCATATTCCATCTCTCCTGCAGTAATTACGGAGCCGTCGGTATTCTGAAGTCTTGTATTTCCGATTGCTTTTACAAAGTTTTCCTCATTATACAGGATGACTTCATCTGCTGTAAGAACAGAGCCCTGGTGTTCAATCTGAACATTTCCTGTGAAGTACTGATTGCCGTCATATTTTTCAGGGTCTTTTATAATTTTATCTGCGTGGATGATTTTTACTTTATCTTCAGGCTTTGTCTGGACAGGCCGGGCCGATGAAGGAGTCTGCAGATAGGGATCTCTCTTCACGGGAGTTTTTATCCTGCGCAAAACTGAGCGTAGAGATAAAAAAGTAACAGAAAAAGGATTATTCTCATTAATTAGTCATTCTTAGTGCCATAAAAATATAGCGAATGAGAATCAATTTTTACGCCAAATGCATCTTCAATGGCTTCTTTGATTCCTTGAATTCTGGGGTCACAGAATTCAATAATTTCTTCAATTTCTTTATCGGAGTCTTTTTTTGTAGATTACCAGATGGTCATGCTGTTTATCAAAATAAGACTTTTCATAAGATGAAGAGGTCAGTGTTTTTTCTCCGAACTGATGTTTACGGATCAGGCCCGCATCCAGGAAAATTTCAATAGTGTTGTAAATTGTAGCTTTGGAAACATGATATTTTTTTCTGCATCATCAGAAGGTACAGATCATCAACATTGAAGTGATGATCCATATTATAAATCTCTTCTAATATCGTATATCTTTCAGGGGTGTTTCTAAACCCTTTTTCCAGTAAGTAGTTTCTTAAAACATCCTTGATCAAAGCTATATTTTTTTCTTTTTGTATTGTATCCATTAAAAAAAATTATCTACAAATTTATTGATTTTTTATTTAAATAGATATCATGCTCAGATACTCTAGGAGTTGTGACGGAAATACCCGGATTGCTCGATCTTATTATCATAAACGGTAAGTTCCGTAATAGGAGCAGACTCTACCTCAACGTTATGCGAAGATACTCCCCAGGCTTTAAAATCATCACTTCCGATATACTTCACAAAATTGTAAATATTAAGGGTAATTTTCTGTTTAACCGTCAAAAGAATATCGTTGATATAGGTATTATCTATAATCACATACTTAAGATCCGGCGGGATATTGTGAGCTCTTAAAGACGGATGGCTGCTTCTTGACGGAATGGTCCCATCAGCCATTAAATCTTTTAAAACCATATTGAAGTAATCGTTAATTCTCCGGTCTACTTTAAATCCAAGAAGGAAGTTTATTTTATAAACAGTTCCGGGAAGAATTTCATCTACAGTATATTTAAAGGTGTACGGATCTTCCTGGTTTACAATACTTAGGATAAAGTAATGATCTGCTCTTTTCGGCTGTTTTTTAATAATGGAATAAATAATTTTAGATTCCACTTCATCATTTCTTTTCGCCCTGCTCAGGTAAGCAAGATTTGTTGCATATTTAGGAATGGTTTCGTCCAGCTTCATATCTTTAAGAATAGAAACATACTTTTCTATTTTCACATACTGGATAAAGTTGGCCTTAATTAATCGTCCGTTATACCAGGCATACATACAAACTGCAATAAATCCTCCTAACACCATTGTCAGCCAACCTCCGTCTACAAATTTGATCACATTTGCGTAGAAGAAACCTGATTCAAGGAACAGATAAACAATGGCAAAACCTATAATAAAAAATTTTGCTCACCCTTGTTCTGCTCAGCCAGAATAAAAGGAGAATGGTTGTCATGAGCATGGTAATGGTAATCGTCAATCCATAAGCGGCTTCCATGCGTTCTGACTTCTGGAAGAATACAACGACGATAAAACAAAAAGCCATTAATCCCCAGTTGATTCTTGGAATATACATCTGTCCTTTAATCCCTGAAGGATATTCAATATGCTGATTAGGCCAGAAAGAAATAGACATTGCCTCCGAGAACATGGTAAATGACCCGGTGATAACCGCCTGACTCGCAATAATAGCTGCTGCTGTGGCCAGGATTACACTTGGTAAAACGGCCCATTCAGGCATTATTCCAAAGAAAGGATTTACTCCGTTGTGCACCTGGTGATAATTATCAAGCAGCCATGAACCTTGTCCCAAATAGTTTAAAATAAGCATCAGCTTAACAAATACCCAGCTGATTCTGATATTCTTTGCACCACAATGCCCCAGATCCGAATACAAAGCTTCTGCTCCCGTTGTACAAAGGAAAACAGCCCCCATAATAACAATGGCACTTGAAGAGTGGGTGATCAGGTTATAGGCATATATCGGGTTGAATGCTCTAAGAATTTCAATGTGATCAAATATATGAAGAGATCCGGAAACTCCTAAAACCAGGAACCACGTCACCATAACAGGGCCGAAAAACTTTCCGATGGAAGCGGTTCCAAACTGCTGTACGACAAAAATCACAAATAAAATCACCAATGTAATAAGAACAACAGGCGTTTCGGGATTGTAGATTTTCAGACCTTCAATAGCGGACATCACCGTTAAGGAAGGAGTGATAACACTATCGGCTACCAATGTGGATGCTCCTATAATGGCGACCACATACAGCCATTTTTTCTTCAGTTTTTTTACTAATGAATAAAGAGCAAGGATTCCACCTTCCCCTTTGTTATCTGCTTTAAGAGCAATGATTACATATTTGAGGGTAGTCTGAAGCGTCAACGTCCAGATGATACACGATAAAGCTCCTTCAATGTATTCATCAAACGGCATAGCGGCGCCTTCTTTTCTTGCGTTCACAATTGCTTTCATTACGTAAAGCGGTGACGTACCAATATCTCCGAAAACGATTCCAAGAGAAACTATAACGCCTACAAATGAAAGCTTCTTTAAGTCAAAATGATGACCGCCTTCTGTAACTTCTGCCATATCAGCCAATTTATTTTTTTAAAAGCGCAAATTTATATCAATTTTATGACCCTAAGAACTTTTCTTCATGAATATAATAAATGAAAAAACTTCCTTTCGGAAGTTTTTCTCTATAATTATTTCACGTACATCGCTTTTTTGATTTCTTCTTTTACTTTTTCAAGTTTTGGGAACCATTCTGCAAACAATGCTGCTGAGTAAGGTGCAGGCGCATCAGGAGTAGTAATTCTCTTGATAGGAGCATCTAAATAATCAAATGCTTTTTGCTGTACCATATAAGTAATTTCTGAAGATACTGAACCAAACGGCCATGCTTCTTCCAGGATAACCAGTCTGTTTGTTTTCTTCACTGATTCTAAAATTGTATCGAAATCAAGAGGGCGAACTGTTCTAAGGTCGATCACTTCTACAGAGATACCTTCTTTAGCCATATCTTCAGCAGCCTGGATAGCCAGCTTCATGATTTTACCGAAAGAAACCAAGGTAACATCTGTACCTTCTTTTTTGATATCTGCTTTTCCTATTGGTAAGTAATATTCTTCTTCAGGAATTTCCATTTTATCTCCATACATCTGCTCAGATTCCATGAAAATAACAGGGTCATTATCCTGGATTGCTGTTTTCAATAATCCTTTTGCATCATAAGGGTTGGAAGGTACCACTACTTTAAGCCCCGGGCAGTTGGCATACCAACTTTCAAAGGCCTGAGAGTGTGTAGCTCCCAATTGTCCTGCTGAAGCGGTAGGACCACGGAAAACGATCGGACAGTTCCACTGTCCACCACTCATCTGACGGATTTTCGCTGCATTATTGATAATCTGATCAATTCCTACTAGTGAAAAATTGAATGTCATAAATTCTACGATCGGTCTGTTTCCATTCATTGCAGCTCCCACGGAGATTCCTGCAAATCCAAGCTCTGCAATCGGAGTATCGATTACTCTTTTCGGACCAAATTCATCCAGCATTCCTTTTGAAGCTTTATATGCACCATTATATTCTGCAACTTCCTCCCCCATCAGGTAGATGGATTCGTCTTTACGCATTTCCTCGCTCATTGCCTGTGCAATTACCTCACGAAAAGTATATTCTGCCATATTTTCTTGAAAAATTTAGAGTACAAAAATAGTGTTTTTTTTATTATACACATAACAAAAAGGCATCTCATTTGAACAAGACGCTCCAATATTAAGAATAATTCAAGACGTGATGTTTAAAACAGACAAGTTATTGAAGCATAAAGAACGTTAACCTATACTTCTATTATTTTTAGAAATTTCCTTGCAGCGTAGTTCTTTGTAGTTTTCATAAAAAAATGACATTTCATTGCTGAAATGCCATCTTTAAAATTCTATTTAAACTTGATTAGTTTGCTTTTTCCCAAACCTGGGTTCTTCCTAATAATGATAATCCCAGATATCCTCTTACATTAAGCTTATCACCGCTTCTTGTAATCGTGCATTTGTAGGTTTTCCCTGTTTTAGGATCGGTAATACTACCCCCGGTAAATTCATCCCCTTCTTTTTTCAGCCCTCTGATGATTTCCAATCCTACAATCGGTTTCCCTTTTCTGTCATCTTTACAGGCTGTACAATTAGGATCAGCCGGCTTTATCAGTAACTGTGAAACTTTTCCGTAATATTTTCCGTCTGATTTTTTAAATATCTCAACAATGGATTTAGCCTGCTTTGTTTCATCATCTATAGTCTTCCACTTTCCTTCTATCTGTGCAAAGGTAAGCACACTGAACAGGGAAAGGACGAATGTTAACATTATTTTTTTCATATTTCTTATCGTTTTAATTTTATACAATATTCTTTTATAAGTATTGATAAAAATATAAATTAATTTTCAACAAACAAAAACTTTTATTATACAAAGCATAAGGAAGCAAAGAAGGCAGGAAAAGCAGTGATAAAAAATCCAAATTCCGGATGATAAACAGTCAGACATTTTATCAAAAAGTTGTCATCCTCATTCTTCCTCCTCTTTCTAATTCAATTTCCTGTTGATTACCCTATCCATATAATCCTGATACCAGGCTTTCGCTACCTGTTTTCCTTTTTCAACTTCGGCAGTTTTCAGCTGGTCTATCAGATTTTTTTCAAGTCCCAGATCACTTTTATCATAGACTCCGAGGATTTGTTTTCCGTCAAAACGGTACATATAGTTTCCGATAATAAACTGTTCGGTGCTTCCATCAGAATTTACAACAATAGAGGGATAGTTTTTGTTGCTTACCAGGCTTCTCCCCCAGCTTCTGATAGGTTTATTATAGCCGATAAGGTCTGCCAGTGTCGGATAAATATCTGCCTGTTGTGCTGTTTCCTGGCTGATTCCTTTGAGCTGATAATCAGGGTTGGGGGAATAAAAAATCAAAGGAACAGCATACCGGTTCATTGCCCGTTCATATTCAGAATAATACACCTGGTTGGTATGATCCCCGGTGAAAACGAAAATCGTATTGTGGAACCAGGGCTGCTTTTCAGCGGTCTCAAAATACTTTTTAATGGCATAGTCCGTGTACTGGATCGGCTCATGCATTTCTATTCTGCCTTTTTTAAATTTCCCGTTGTATTTTGCAGGGATTTTAAAAGGATGATGTGAGGAAGCGGTAAATACTGTAGCCATGAAAGGTTGTTTTTTTCCCACATTTTTAGCAAAATACTGAAGGAAGGGCTCATCCCATATTGCCCACATTCCATCAAAATCCTCATCATGATTATATTCTGTTTTTCCAAAATAATGTTTGAATCCCAGGATATTTCCGAATCCGAGGAAACCCATCGATCCGTTGGGTGCCCCGTGGTAAAAAGAGGTATCATACCCCAGATCATTACAAACGGAAACAATAGACTGAATTTTCTGATTGGAATACGGAGATCCTGTAAAAGCATCTGTAAGGCTCGGAATTCCTGCCAGTACACTGCTCATTCCGTGAATAGACTGTCTTCCATTGGCAAAAGTGTTGGGAAAAATAAGACTTTGAGTGGCCAGACTATCTATAAACGGAGTGTAGGAAACGTAATCTTTAATATTCTTATCTTTATTAAAAGCTCCGGAATATTCTCTTCCGAAAGATTCTACGATGAAAATAACAATATTAGGACGATTTTCAACTTTTCTTTCATATACCTTGTAGGGAAATACATGATCTTCAATATATTTTTCATCTACAAAATGAACTTCTTTAAAATTATTCGTATTTAAAGTTCTGAAAAAAGAAAATGTACTATTGAGAACCATGTTCCCCTGTAACGGATTTGTTACAAAACGGGTAGCATCCACCATATTGATAGGTCTTGTGCTATGCTTGAAGTCCCCTCTGATCCCTCCTACAACCAAAACGGCCGTAATGCATAAGGTAACAATCGAATACAAAAAGTAAGGAAGCAGTTTTACCGGTTTTTTATCTTCAACCTTTACTTTTTTATAAAGGAAAACCCATACCACCATTAAAACAATATACCAGATCAGTACAAAAGGATGTTGCCCGATGGAAATCATTAATGTTTTTGAAACGTTTGACTCATGCTCTGCCACCTGAAATACTGCTGAAGTAAGCCTTGCCTGGGAAAATTTATAATAAATAAAATCCCCGAAGTTCATTGCATAGGCCAATCCGTTGGTCAAAAAATAAAGCCAGAAAAGAACTTTCTGAAAGCCTTTTTTAGTATTGATCACCAATGGCAGCAGGCTGAGAAGGATAAATAAGGCATTCACATATAAAATAGCCGTTGTATCGAAAGCTGTACCGTGATAGGCTAATTTTATATATTCCGAAACGGAATCCACTTTAATAAGGTCTTTATTAAAATACCAGAACAAAAGTCTGGCAATCTGATAAAAAACATATGCTAAAAAAAATTCTGTAAAGCAATACCAGAACTTCCTGTTTTCTAAATCCTTTTAAAAATTTCATGCCGCAAATTTACATCAAAATCACTATAATGCATTTTTTAGTCCATATTATTTTGAGCTGTAATTTTTAAAAACTGTAATTTTGTGGTTATGGATTTTATAAAGAATAATCTGGCCAACGCTTTGACCCTAGCTAATTTATTTGCAGGTTCCATAGGTGCTATACATCTTATTTCAGGAGACTATCAGACCACAGCCCTTTGTCTTGTTCTCTCCGCAGTTTTTGACTTTTTTGACGGTTTTGTTGCCAGAGCCCTGAAATCAAACTCTAACCTCGGGCTTCAGCTTGATTCTCTTGCGGATATGGTGAGTTTTGGATTGATTCCCGGCCTTACGATGTATAAAGCCCTGGAGCCTTTCGGAACTGAGCTGCTGGGAATGCATTTACCTTTTGAAATCAAATATACAGGTTTACTGGTTACCGTATTTTCCTGTCTGAGACTTGCCATTTTTAACCTTGATGAAGAACAGCGTTATTATTTCAAAGGTCTAAATACTCCTACCAACACCGTTTTACTTTTCGGTTTGTATTACGCTTTTAAAGAAACCGGTAACTTCAGCTTTCTGTTTGAGAATGCCTTGTTATTGATTTTACTCACCATCCTTACCTCCTGGCTTTTGATCAGTCCGATAAAAATGATGGCTATAAAATTCAAATCCAGGCAATTAAAAGATAATTACCCCAAACTTGTTTTATTGATAGGCGGCATTATTATTATTGCCTTATTTAAAGTGGTGGGAATACCGATACTAGTCCTTTATTATATGCTGGTATCATTAGTTTTTCAAAACCAGTTAAAATAAAAGCTTCAGGTATCGGAAGATAAAAAATACATATGAGACTAAAATAAATACACAATCTCATTTTCAAATTAAAACACATTTCAAATTATTAATCAACAACATGAATTTAAAACTCCATAAACCGCTTTGTATTTTTGACCTGGAAACTACAGGTACAAATATCGGAAAAGACAGAATCGTTGAGATCTGTATCTTAAAGGTAAATCCTGATGCTTCCAGGGAGAGCAAGACATGGCGTATAAATCCGGAAATGCCCATTCCAAAAGAATGCAGCGAAATTCACGGAATTTATGATGAAGATGTAAAGGATGCTCCTACCTTCAAAGAAATTGCTCCCAAAATCATGGAAATGATTACCGGAAGTGATCTGGGAGGCTTTAATTCAAACAGGTTTGATGTTCCTCTTTTGGCAGAAGAGCTGTTACGGGTGGGAATGGATTTCGATCTTAGCAAATTCAGATTAGTGGACGCGCAGACTATTTTCCACAAAAAAGAACCCAGAAACCTGGGAGCGGCCTACCAGTTCTATTGTGGAAAAACATTGGAAAATGCCCATTCTGCAGAAGCTGATGTGATGGCCACATTTGAGGTATTGGATGCCCAGGTGGGAAAATATGATGATATTCCTAATGAAATAGGCCCTTTAAGTGAATTTACCTTCCATAATAAACATGCGGACCTTGCCGGATTTATCGGATACAATGAGAAACTTGAAGAAGTTTTTAATTTTGGAAAATATAAGGGACAATGTGTAAAGGTAATATTCCAGAAAGATTTAGGATATTTCGGGTGGCTTCAGAATGCCGATTTCCCGCTGTATACTAAGAAAGTATTTACTAAAATTCAATTATCTGCTAAATTTTAAGAATGTCTGATCTTGTCCGTTTTAAATTTTATGAAACTGCCCTTGAAGCCAACAGGGACAAACAGATACTGGCTGAAAACGGAATCAACAGTTTCATTGCGAATGAACAGCTTATCCAATCGGATTGGCTGCTTTCTCAAGCTGTAGGCGGCATCCAGCTTCAGGTTTTTGAAGATGATATAGAGCAGGCAAAAAAAGTCCTTCAGGAATACCATGATAATGAAAAATTTGCCCTGGAGGTAGAACACACCATTGATCATCCCGGATTTGATTTTGTATGTCCCCGATGCGGCTCCAATCATATTTACAGGGACGACAGTGCAACCAGCTTCTTTGGGATTTCCTTTCTGACAAGCCATACATTTAAATGTTATTATTGTGGAAATGAATTTACCCGTTAGTCCTCAAAAATTATATGAGTCTGTTTTTAAATATAAGTGTTTCGATCAGATGGTCAATATCTGAAATAAAATAAAAAATTATGAAAATTATCTGCATAGGAAGAAACTACAGTGAACATGCCAAAGAATTAGGAAACGAGATTCCGGAACAGCCTGTCATTTTTATAAAGCCTGATACAGCAGTTTTAAAAGGAAATGATTTTTACCTTCCCGAATTTTCCAATGATATCCACTATGAGCTGGAAGTTGTGGTTAAGATTTCAAAAGGCGGAAAATATATCCGGAAAGAAACCGCTCACAAACATTATGAAGAACTTAGCCTTGGAATCGATTTTACAGCACGGGATCTTCAAAGTGAATTAAAGTCCAAAGGACTTCCGTGGGAGCTTGCCAAGGGTTTTGACGGCTCAGCTGTGGTAGGTAATTTCTTCAAAAAAGAAAATTATGACCTTGAAAAACTGTCTTTTTCACTCTTGAAAAACAAAGAAAAGGTGCAGGATGGAAATACAAAAGATATGATATTTAATATTGATGATATTATTGCCTTTGCTTCTCAGTATTTTACCTTAAGGGTAGGTGATCTTATTTTCACGGGAACTCCGAAAGGAGTAGGAAAAGTAAATGAAAATGATATCCTGGAAGCTTACCTTCAGGATGAAAAAATTCTTGATATCCGAATATTATAAGTATTTAACACAAAAGTCTGGTAAATTTTTCCTATCTTTAGGTAACAAAATGAAAGGTTATG
Organism: Chryseobacterium sp. P1-3; assembly: GCF_000738495.1. Taxonomy (NCBI): domain Bacteria; kingdom Pseudomonadati; phylum Bacteroidota; class Flavobacteriia; order Flavobacteriales; family Weeksellaceae; genus Chryseobacterium; species Chryseobacterium sp. P1-3. The sequence goes on along the minus strand of NZ_JPEQ01000004.1, from coordinate 115,556 downwards.
ATCAATATTATATTACCCGTAGATTTTGGGGACAAAACAGACCAATTGGTAGATGGTGCCATAAAATTTGCAAAACAGATTAACGGCAGAATCTATCTGATCCATGTAGCACCATCAGACATTGGCTTTGCTATCGGTGATATGGGATTCCAGTATTTTCCGGAAGTGGAAGCCAACGAGATCAGAGAGGAACTTATTCAGCTTAATAAAATTGAGCAGAGGATAATTGCCCATGATATTGATTGTGAGCACCTTTTAAAACAAGGTCTTGCCAAAGATATCATTCTGGAATATGCCAAAGCAAAAAATGCAGATTATATTGTGATGGGATCACACGGAAGAAGCGGAATTTATGATGTATTTGTCGGAAGCTTAACTAAAGGGCTGACCAAAAGTTCGCCTGTTCCGGTGTTAGTACTGCCTATTCATGCTTAAAAACAGAAAATTTTAATCGTTAGTAATAAAAAAACCGATCAAATAAATTATTTGATCGGTTTTTTACTATATAACCAATTAATTAACCTTCTTTTTTATAGATATTCGGATCATAGTAAGGATGCTTACCTTCCGTTGGAGAATAATAGTCTTTATCCTTGTCACCACCTAGTGTAACCACCAGAACATAGCACCAATATGTAAATAATACACAGCAAACAATAAATAGGATCCAGTTTAAAACATTACCGAAAGCATCAAAGAAACCGAAAGACCATTTGAAAACTTTGCTTAAGAATAGAAAGAAAGACGTCATTATTTTCCTTTTTTAAATTAACTTTGTACAAATTTATAAAAAAATGTTTAAATTACTTTCAAAAGAAAGCAATATTTTTTCAATCCCTGTTTATATTGGTTGCCTTCTTTTAGTAGTCGTAATATTTAACATACTGAATTTCAATACTTACGAAGCAATTGTTGCCGGGATTACTTTTCTGGGAATTGCTTTGGGATATTTTTGTTTTCACAGTATTGCGCTTAATTATCAGACCCATCTTCCTTTGTTCCTGTACACCTTTTTTTATTTTTGGGCTGTATCCGGGGAATTTAGATATAGGAATTGCGGTTTCCCTGCTTACCAATTCTTTTCTTATTCTTCTTTTGACGAGTGCAGATGAAGATATCAGGAAGAAGTCATATGTACTGGTGGGAGCTATTGTTGCCCTGAATTTTATCTTCCTTCCTACCACCTGGCCTATGGCCGTTTTTGTGATCATTCACGTAGTGGCTACTTCTGCCAGAATAGGGCTGAACCTTTTCAGGTTTCTTTTGGGGATTATTCTGATCACATTCAGCTATTTCTCCGTGATGTATTTTGTACAGTTTACTTCCTGGAATATAGATTATTTCCCATTCGGAAAAATGAAACCTGTGACAGATTATACAGAATTACTACCTTTGATTCCTGTAGTCCTGATGCTGATCTATGCAGTATATGATCATTTTAAAAATTACAACAAGAAAAGCCCGATCAGCAGATATAAATACACCTTTCTGCTTGTATTTTCTGTTGCTCAGCTGATCACGATTATTCTGTATATGAATAAAAACTATGAATATTTGCTGCTGTTGGCTTTTCCATCGAGTATTATCCTGAGCAGAATGATGAGATTTTTACCGAAGTACTGGATGCAGGAAGCCAGCCTATGGCTTATCATTATCAGCTTGCTGACCTTCAAGGCCGGTACCGTTTTTGACTTATTTTAAAAAATTATGATTCAGATAGACGATAAATTGATTTCTGAGGAAATCTTTTCCGAAGAATTTGTTTGCAACCTTACCAAGTGTAAAGGTGCATGTTGTGTGGAAGGAGATGTAGGGGCTCCGTTGGATAAAAACGAGCTGGAAATACTGGACAGTATTTTCGACAAAATAAAACCTTATCTGACCCAGGAAGGTATTAAAGCCCTTGAAGAACAAGGGACATGGACTACTGATCCACACGACGGAATGTATGTTACTCCCATGGTGGAAGACCGGGAGTGTGCTTATGTGACTTTCGATGAGAAAGGAATTACCAAATGTGGTATTGAAAAAGCATATGAAGACGGTGCTGTAGACTGGCAAAAGCCTATTTCGTGCCATCTTTATCCTATCAGAGTTACAGAATATTCTGCATTCACGGCTTTAAACTACCATGAATGGAACGTATGCAGTGATGCCTGCACTCTTGGAAAAGAACTTCAGGTTCCGGTTTATAAATTCTTAAAAACACCATTGATCAGAAAATATGGAGAAGAATTTTATACCGTTCTGAGCGAAGCTGCCGATGAATGGAAAAAAGAGTATGGTTCTTAACCAGTCAGGATTTGAATGAAATAAAAAACCACAGCATATGCTGCGGTTTTTTATTATAAACAAGGCTAAAAACTATTGTTTCACAACCGTTGCTCCTGTAACTTCTGCTTTTGCATCAGTTTTCTTAACTTTTTCCCAGCCATCTTCCGGCATAAGCATTGCGATTACTTTTCCTTTGGAAAGATACTTTTTAGCCACATCCTGAAGATCTTTTACCGTAAGAGCTTTAACTTTATCCTGATAGTTCAGGATATCATATTTATCACTTCCATCTAACTGGTTCCTGGCGATAGAATTCAGCCAGAACATATTATCTTTAAGCTCGGTTTTATTGTCGTTATATTCTCCTTCTTTATATTTATCCAGGTCCTTCTGCTCAGGTCCTTTATCAATTAATTTCTGAAGTTCGGCAATAGCGCTCTTTGTCAGTTTTTCAGCATTTTCAGGACCACATGGGAAACTGATACTGAAATTATAGTTGCTGTAAGGAACTTTACTCATGCCTCCTCTTGCTCCACCACCGTAGATACCGCTTTCATCTTCTCTCAGTTTTTCGATCACTTTGATGGTTGCCACTTCCCCAAGAGCTGATAAAGCAAGTGCTTCCTTCTCATTATAAGGAGCTTCTCCACTGTAAGAGATAGTCACCATACTCTTAGGATCTTTTCCTTTTTTTATACACTTTTGTATAGTCTCCGGTCAACTGTCTGTATCCGGTATCCTTAAAAGCTGTAGTCTTTCCTGATGATGGCAAGCTTGCAATATACTGTAAGACTTCATTTTTTAAATTTCGCTTCATCTATATTTCCCACAAAATAAAACTGGAAGTTTCCGGCATTGGCAAATTTTTCTTTATAAATATCATATGCTTTTTTGTAATCTGTATTCGCCCAGTCCTTTTCCATCGGGAATAATCCGATAAATCTTGGATTTTTCTGATTCATGAACTTGGCATGCTCATTAGAAAAGTAGGCTTGTGGGTTAGACAATAGATTGTTAAGCATGGCAGATTGCTTATCCTTGTAAGCATTGAAAGCCGCGGGGTTATAGTTCAGGCTGGTAAAATAGGCATACATCAGTTCCATTGCCGTTCCTAAGTCCTTTTGGTTCGTTCTCCCTGAAATTCCTTCATACAGGGTTCCTACTGAAGGGTTCACGCTCACCTGCTTTCCTGCCAGATAGTTGGTAAGATCAGCTTTAGAGAATCCTCCTACTCCTGCTTCTGTCAAAGCTGAAAAAGCGAACTGGGTTTTATTAAAATCTGCATCCGGAATCAGAGAACTTCCTCCCAAGCTTCTTGCTGTAAACACGATTTCATCATCTTTGAAATCAGTTTTTTTGAAGGTTACTTTAGCGCCGTTGCTCAATGTCCAGGTGGTTGTTCCCAGCTTGTCATCTGTCTCTGTTTTAGCAATTTTCCCTTCTGATTTGAAAGGTTTCACTAAATTTTTAATAGTTGCTTTCTCTTCATATGGCTTAAGATCTGCCATTTTCACGGTTTCAAAGGTATTAAGAACCATGGCTTCTGTTGGCATAGAGATATTATCTTTCTTAGGACCGGTGATGACAATTACCCTGCTGTCATCTTTTACCATTTTCTTGATGACCTCATTGGTTTGTGCAAGCGTTACTGTTGGAAGGAAGGATTTGGTATCTTCATATTCCCAGGCAATCCCCGGCATAGGTTCCTGCTCCAGGAAATTTCTTACATATTCATCTACCAACATATCGCTTTCCGTTTTATCCCTGTTATTATAAGATCTTTCCAGATTGGAAAGCATCTGCGCCTTTGCCCTGTCAAGCTCAGATTGTGTAAACCCGAATCTCTTTGCCCTTTCCACTTCTTCCAGTAACACTTTCAGTGCATTAAGCTGATTCCCTTCTTTCACCATGGCAAATCCCTGAAACGCTTCTTTACTTCTGGCATACGTTCCGCCATGATATACGGATCCGAAAGTAAAAGGAGGATTGGTAGAATTGATAAGTTCTTTCAGCCTGTTATTCAGCATAGTGGTGGAAAGCCCTTCCACAATACTTTGATTATATTGCTCAATGGTTACATCGGGTTTATAAGCCTCTGCATCTTTCATGATAAACTGCACCATAGAGTTGGTAGCGTCCGGATCAGTTTCAATGGCCACTAATGTTTCTTTATGGTTAGGAAGGTCAAAAGTCTTTCTTTCTCTGGGCTTTGACGGGTTTTTATATTTACTGAAGTTATCTTTGATTTTCTTTTCAACTTCATCCACATTGATATCTCCTACCACTACAATGGCCATCAGATCCGGTCTGTACCAATCCTGGTGAAACTTCCTGATAACATCCGGTTTAAAGTTTTCGAGCACTTCTTTTTTTCCGATTGGAAGCCTGTTGGCATATTGAGAGTTGTACAAAAGTTTCGGAAGATACTTATCCGCCATTCTTTTATCAGCTCCTAAGCCAAGCCTTAATTCTTCCAAAACAACGCCTCTTTCTTTATTGATTTGTTCATCCGAAAGTGTAGCATTAAACGCCCAGTCTTCCATCACTTTCAGCCCTGCATCCAGATTACCGGGTTTATCCAGAGGAACGGGAAGCATATAAACCGTTTCATCAAAGCTGGTATAAGCGTTAAGGTGTTGTCCGAATTTTACACCGATAGATTGCAGGAAGTCAACTAGTTTATTGTCAGGAAAATTTTTCGTCCCATTGAAGTTCATATGCTCCATAAAATGGGCCAGACCTCTTTGATTTTCGTCTTCAAGAATAGATCCGGCATTAATAGCCAGGCGAAAATCCACTTTCTTTTCAGGTAATGTATTTTTCTTAATGTAGTACTTCATTCCGTTGGAAAGGGTACCGATTCTTACAGAAGGATCTACAGGGATATTCTGTGCAAAGACATTTGAAGACATCAAAACAATGACTGCAAATGAGGATAAAAACGTTTTTCATGGTATTAATTATTTACGGCTTAAAACTACCAATTATTCATAAGGTAAGGAAATCACCGAATCTATTTTTATAGTTAAAGTTGAGTTAAAAGTTATTAATATATTAAAAAAACCGGGTAATGCCCGGTTTTTATATCTTAAAAAAGTAATTTTATTTAAAATCAGCGTCCGTAACTCCGGAGTTGATGACCACTTTAGTGGTTTTGATATTTACTTTCTGACCTCCTCCTTCTGCATCTACTTCTGCCGGAAACTGTAATCCGTCTACGGTCATATAACTTTTCACTATTACATTACCTTCGCCAGCCATTGTTTTATATAAAAGTCCTGTAGCCGCATCGAAATAAAACTTCCCTTTATCAGAAGAAAGTACATTATAATCTTTTCCGTCTAGTTTTTCAACGGTTACGTTCTGGAAATTAGCAGGATCAAAGGCCAATGCTTCTATGGGTTTTGCTTTTTTCAAATCAGCTATTTTGTCAGCAGGAATATCTGTCTTATTTCCCATCTGTTCAAAATATCCTTTTTCCCCGTCAAAAAGCTGAACCATCTGCTGTCCCATTACCGACTGTACAGATTTGAATTTATTTCCCATCTTTTTAGTGGTCATTGTAATTTCCATTCCCTGTACGCTTAGCGTGTTATCTGTAACGATAGACTTTACAGCTTCCAATTTATCTTTTCCTCCTAAAGCTTTGAAGTAATTATCAATAACTTCTTTAGCCGTTAATTTTGATTTTACGGCTTCTGTCTTAGCAGAAACAGCTTCTTTTTTTCTGAGCAGCTGCCGGAACGGAAAAAAGTACAGCGCAGAAAAATGGAATGATGATCTTTTTCATATACATAATAGTTTAGGGGATAAATATATGAATATTGGCTGACATATATACCTACGTTTATTAAAATAAAAAAACCGTCAATATTGACGGTTTAATATTATATCTGTGTATAATTATTTTTTAAGCTCTTCTAAAAATTCGTCGTGGGAAATTTTAGTTTCTTTTTTGCTTGCTTTTTCAAGAATTACATCTTTTAATTTAGCCATAGCTACTTCTGAAGAGATTTGTCTCACCTGCTCCTGATCTTTCAGCATTTCAACAGCATATTTCTGAATTTCTTCATCTCCCAGGTGGTGAATTCCATAGATGGCCAATTGGTTTTTCACCAATTGCTCAGCCTGTGCCAATACATCAGCATAATCTAACTGGATTTCGTTATCCGTCATTAGCTTACCTTCGATGATCTGATATCTCAACTGGTTTTTCTCTGCTTCAAGAATTTCTTTAGCCTGTTCTTCAGACTGGATATTCTGGTTAGAGAACATTAACCATTTTACAAGGAAAGCTTCAGGAAGTGTTACTTCTTCTTTTTCTGTAATCTGCTCCAATACTTTATTCACAAAGTGAACATCAGCATTTTGCTGGAAGTATTCATCCAGTTCTGATTTTACTTTTTCTTTAAGTTCTTCTTCAGTCTTGATGTTTCCTTCTCCGTATACTTTATCGAATAATTCTTCGTTTAGTTCAGCTAAGTTTAATGAATAGAAATCTTTTACTTTTACTTCTACTTCATTGTGGTGCAGGTGCTCTACTTCTTCTTTGCTGAATCCTAATTCCTTAGCTAATTCTTCATCTCCGGCTAGAGTTTCTTTAGACACTTTTACAGATCCGTCCATTTTCAAACCTTTTACCAATTTGAAAGCTTCTTTGTTTTCAGCTGTAATGGTAATGTTTTTTGGATGGTGGTGGTGTTCCCCTTCAGCATCTTCTTCTACAACCTGGGAAACTTCTAAAGCGATATAAGAATCTTTAGTGATTTTATCTTGAGGAACCTGCTCTGCGAAACGCTTCTGCATGTTTTCAATGCTCTTGTTGATTTCTTTTTTCAGAAGCTTCTACTTTATAGTGAGGGGCTTCATATTTAGCTAAATCTATAGTGAATTCAGGCTCATACCCAACTTCAAAAGCAACTTCCAGCTGATCAGCATTGTAATCGAATTCGTTTACGGGCTGAGGAATTGGCTGACCAACTAATCTTAATTTGTTTTCATTAACATAGTTGTTCAAAGCATCAGAAACCTGTTTGTTGATTTCTTCAAATGCAATACCAGCTTCATATTGTTTTTTAACCATACTCAAAGGCACTTTCCCTTTTCTGAATCCAGGAACTTGCGCATTTTTAGCATAATTAATCAATTGCTTTTCTACTCTTTCTTTGTAGTCAGATTTCTCCAATGTTACTGTAAGTAATGCACTTACGTTATCATGGTTTTGTGCGGTAACCTTCATTATTGATTAAAATTTTAGGTTGCAAAAATAGGAAATTTTTATGAAAATCACTCATTTAAAATCAACTTAAAAACGTCAAAAATTGTTAAATAAAAAACCACTGAATAAATCAGTGGCTTTCCACATTACATATAACTACATATGTTCTATTGACAGTGTAGCTTATTTTTGATAAATATTAGTGAAAATCTATAAAGATATCCACATCACTCTCACCGCCTACAGTACTTCCAAGCTGATTGTCTGCTGAAGGGGAATTATCATTCACAGAGGAAGGCCCGTGTACAAGGGTAATATTAGCTTTACCAGTGGCCGCAGCTGCTACTGTCCATTCAGTTTTAAGCCCTAGTTTTTTACCATCTGTTCTTATAATGTCATCCGCCGTTCTTTTTACTTTTATATCAGCACCTGAAAATTTATAGGTGATAAAGTGCATATCTTTTTCTTCCAGTATCTCATCTGAACTATGATAGTGGTCATCATGTTTGATTTGAAAATCAAGAGCTACCGTATAGGTTTGGCCCTGATCAAGGTGAAGATGGTCGGCCGTTTCTCCATTGACTACATTGACCGTCTGTACATTTCCATCCGCTTTATTGGTTACGGTTACCACCACTTTTCCTATTTCTTCATGTTCGTGGATATCTTCAGGAATATCGCTGCTTCCGTCACGACATGAGAATAATAAAATGGCTGCCAATAATAATAGTGATATGTTGAAAAATTTTTTCATTTTAATTTAATTTTAAATATTAATAATTAGAAATTGTATTTAAGAGTAAGCACTACATTTCTTCCCGATTCCGGCATATAATATCTCAATCTGTTAAGATATTCCCTGTACTCTTTATTGAAAATATTATTGATTCTGAAATTCAGATTCAGATTTTTGAATAGGTCTGCACCTATGGACGCATTAAATATGGAATAAGCTGCCGGTGTGGAACTATAATCAATGACTCTCGTCACCAATTCTTTATCCTCGATAAACTGCACCGTTTGGTCCCTGATTGGGAAACGATTCTGCTTAAATACATTTTCATTTTCCAGTCTAACGTAGAAATTGTAAGGTTTGTTCAGTTTAAATTCTAATGAATTTCTCAGGTTCATCGGCATCATCAGGATCAATGGTTCATTTTTTGTAAGGTCGTCCCCCCTTAACGCACTGAACCCGGTTGTCCATTTCAAGTTATCCAGAATGTTAAGCTGTGCATCTGCATCAATTCCGTAAATTCTGGCTTTTACCTGCTGGTACTCCCATACCGCAAAACTTCCCCTGGTTGTATTCTGAAAGTCTACCGGCATTTGATTAATAAATCCATCCGAAAACATAATGTACGGATTGGCTTCTATCTGTAATCCTTTCAGTACATTCAATCTTCCTGTAAGCGACAGGTTGGCATTATATACTTCTTCCTGTCTGATTCTTAGATCTCCTTTTTCAATAATTGCGGCAGAATGGTGAAGCCCGTCTGCAAATAACTCTGCGGGATTCGGGGTTCTGCTGATTCTTGAAAAATTAAATTTAAGATCAAAATCTTTAGAAGGTTTATAATTCAAACCGATATTGGCTGAAAAATTATGATAATCAAATATAGGACGCGCTAAAATTCTGCTGTCATTCTTCTGTACATAGAACTGCAGAAATACAGAGGCGTACTTATCATTCCATTCTTTGGCATCATAATATTTGTAAGCGTCATATCTGCTGAAATCATATCTTATTCCGGCTTCTGCATTCAACACAGGGCTGAAACGATATTTAAATACAGAAAATACTCCTGCATCATACCGGTAGTAGTCAGGGATTAAACGCCTTGCTTTCGTAGCAGGATTGGGATAGTTATCCTGAAATCCGGCAGAAATTCCACTTTCCAGACTCCAGTTTGCCCGTTCCAGAAGATGAGTTAAAGAAGCTGAATGTGTTATCAGCCTCAAATCCATGGAAGGAATATCTTTCAGATCACCTTTTCTGATGTCATATTCCTTACGTCTGTTCAGCTGAAAGCTATATTGGAATGTAATTTTCCCAAAATCTGCAAAACGCTTGTAGGCGGAAAGTTTTATAATGTGATGCTCTACATTTTGTTTGGGATTACCAATATCGTAACTGAAATCATCCAGAAAATAAGGTTGTCCGAAGTTCATCGCCATATAAGCATCATAGTTATTTCCTAAATGTGCTCCCTTATAAATTCCGAACTCCTGGTTAATACCATTGTAAGAGATATCAAATCCTTGCATAAAGCTATGATTTCCAAAAGAAAAATTAAAGGAATTTACTTCTGCTCCGGTATTCTGGAGCGTATGATGCGGAATATAAAGGTCTCCGAGCTTTTTATAGCTTCCTCCGGCTTTAACAAACCATTGGTTTTTCCAGGCCTTCAAGGCATTTGCCGAGATTTCCCCTCCTCTTCCATTAGAAATACCGGAAAGCTTCACATTTCCCATTAAAGTATCTTTCTTAGGAGGCAGTAACGGCTCCAAAAGGACTACTCCGGCCACTCCATCGTTCCCGTATTTCAATGCAGATGCACCTTTAATAACATCTATATGTTCAAAATCATTGACATCCACATTAGGAGCATGTTCAGCACCCCATTCCTGTTCTGCCATTTTCACCCCATTATTCATAATGGAGATACGGCTTCCGTAGAGACCATGAATTACAGGTTTAGTAATGTTATTCCCTGTCTTCAGCACAGCTACTCCTGAAATTTTAGAAAGAATATTTCCCAGATTTTCTGTAGAATTCCTTTCAATATCAGCTTTATCCAGTGTTTTCATTACCACAGAGCCTTTAGATTTGTGGCTTCCATGCAAGGTAATGGTTTCGATATCACCGGTATGGTGCTCTAAGGTGATGGCTAAGTGGATATCCCGATCAACTCCTATATTTTCAGTATAATCATTGCAATCAGGATGCTGTGCAATGAGGGTATACTTTCCTGCAGGGATTTTATCAAAAGAAAATTTACCTTCCTTATTGGTTCTGGATGTAAAGCTTCCGATTTTAATAACTGCATTTTCCAACATGGCCTTATCGTGAAAGTCCTGGACGGTTCCCTCTACAGTATACGTTTTTTTGTGCGCTTGTAAATACTGATCCACAAAAGATCAGCAACAGGCAATATATCAATTTCATTGTAAATAGATTGATTGCGTACCTTTTCAACAGGTACATTTTCGTTAAAATTTATGAAAGGGGTGTTAATTATACAAAGTATGAGGAATTAGGAGCTAGAATTAGAGCTGATTGAGGTTTTTATTATATAAATACCAACTAGCAGCTAAAAAGCAATCGTGTTGCCAACAGCTTTAAACCTTAAACTTGTAACATTAAACTTAAGGCACTGCACCTTAAACCCTGTAGAAACTATGAATTATGAAATTGCGGGAGGCCCCCGAAGCTGAAAAGTGAATTTGGTCTGAGACCAGATTTTCTCCTGAATAGCAATAATCTGCTTTACTTCATGAGTATAGTGCTCTAAAGTAAAACTGAAATCTTCAGGAGCTAATGAATGTCCGGTAGCCAAAAAGTGGCAGGCCAGACAGTCGCCGGCTTTCTCTTTAGTAGCGGCTTTCGTCATTGTGTTCTCTGTTTTTTTAAGGTTAAAAGCCTTAAAATAATCCACAGAGTCATGATGGTGAAAGCTTTGAGAAAGCAGCGCAAGGAAATACACTCCAAACAATAGCCTGGAGATAAAACTCTTAAAATTTCTGCTTTCTTTAATCATGCTTCAAAATTATGAAAATAATTTAATTGTCAGGCCAAACTTGTATTAAATTACTTATATGATTACGGACAATATGTATAAATGATTCATAACAAGTTACAAAAAATGCTTCATAATTGAGTATGAAGCATTGATATCATTAATCTAATTGGGTTCCAAGATATTCCCATTCCTGTAAAGCTGTATCCAGCTCTTCTTTGGCTTTATTGTATTTCTCTAAAGTTTCTTCGGAAGGATTCTCTTTGGCAAAAGAAGCTTCCATCTCTTCTATTTTAATTTCGAGATCGGAAATTCTTTCTTCAACTTTTTTTATTTTATTCTGAATATTTTTTTGTTCTTTACTGATGATACCAGAAGTCTGGTTACTGCTGACAACAGGTTTTTCTTCAGCTTTCTTTGGCTCTGCCTTTACTTCTTCATGATGAAGTTTAGCTTTTTCAGCAGAAATTTCTCTGATGGTTTCCTTTTGTCTGTATTCAAGATACTCATTGATATCCCCTAGGAATTCTTTCATTTTTCCATCACGGAATTCATATATTTTATCACAAAGCCCCTGAAGGAATTCCCTGTCGTGAGAAATCACAATTAATGTGCCTTCAAAATTCTGTAATGCCAGCTTAATGATTTCTTTAGACTGAATATCCAGGTGGTTGGTAGGTTCGTCCATAATCAGTGTATTAAAAGGACGAAGCAATAATTTACAAAGGGCCAGACGGTTCCTTTCTCCTCCGGAAAGAACTTTTGTTTTCTTGGAAACGGCATCTCCCTGGAACAGGAAAGATCCTAATAAATCCCTTACTCTGGGTCTCGTTTCTTCGGTTGCAGCATCTTCTGCTTCTTCCAAAACTGTTTTATTCGGGGTCAGTACTTCTTCCTGATTCTGGGCAAAATATCCGATGTTTACGTTATGTCCAAGATTCCAGGTTCCTGAGTAATCTTTAATATCTCCCGCCAAAATTTTGGCCAGTGTTGTTTTTCCCTGCCCGTTCTGCCCTAAAAGTGCAATTCTGTCTCCTCTTTGAACAATAAAGTCCACATTATCAAAAATTTGCTTATTACCATAAGCTTTTCCAAGGTTTTCCGCTTCAAAAATCACCTTCCCCGGAACCATAGATTGTACAAAACGGATATTGAATTTTGAAACATCTTCATTATCCACTTCGATACGTTCAATTTTATCTAATTTTTTGATCAGGGACTGGGCAAATGATGCTTTGGTAGCACTTGCACGGAATTTATTGATATTATCTTCCATTTGTTTGATCTCCGCATCCTGGTTCTTTTTAGCCTGAATCAGTTTTTCGCGGCGATCTTCTCTCATGATCAAATATTTTGAATAATTGGCTTTGTAGTCATCCACCTTTTTGTTGTTGATATCAAAAGTACGGTTACATACTGCCGTCATAAACTGCTTATCGTGGCTTACCAGGACAATAGCCCCCGGATAGTCTTTCAGGAAGTTTTCCAGCCAGATGATAGATTCCATATCAAGGTGGTTGGTAGGCTCATCGAGAAGCATGATGTCATTCTTTTGAAGAAGTAATTTTGCCAGTTCAATTCTCATTCTCCAACCTCCTGAAAACTCATCAGTAATTTTATGAAAGTCATCAGCCTTAAATCCTAGCCCAAACAAAACTTTTTCCATGTCTCCTTCCAGATTGTAGGCATCATGGTTCATTAAAAGATCATTCAGCTCGGTCATTTTATTAATCAGATCGGTATAAGAATCACTTTCATAGTCGGTTCTTGTTGCCATTTGATGGTTAACCTCCTCAAGTTCATTTTTCCATGCATTGATCTGCTCAAAGGCCTGCATGGTTTCATCCCAGACAGTCCTCCCTTTTACAAAATCAAGGTCCTGTTTCAGGAAACCGATGGTAATACTTCCTTCGGTTACCACATCCCCTTCGTAGAAATTGATTTCCCCGGAAAGCATCTTCAACAAAGTAGATTTTCCTGCTCCATTTTTCCCCACCAAACCTACTTTATCATCCTTTTTGATGGTGAAATTTACATTTTGAAATAAATAATTTCCCGAATGATGTAATCCTAAACCTTGAACCGAAAGCATTTTTTTAATTAATAGTTAATACTGAGTATGAATTTCCGGGTGCAAAAATACGGAAAAAGAAATGAATAGGAGAATCTGACGGATATATATCTTTAATTCAGAATTTATTCATTACCTCCAATTATTTACCTGTCATCCATCAGCATCCTGGCAATATTAATAAATTTTATTCTCATTTTAGTGAAAAAACAATAATTATCAATTATCTTTATAGGATACACAAATATCTATATCATGAAAAACTTGACACCAGAAGACAAAAACAGAATTGATGAATTAAAAAATCATTTGCAAGAAAGAAAAAATCATCTATTGGGATATCCTGTAACACTTAACTTTGATTATTCTTTGCTTTATAAATTCCTTCAATATCCTGTAAACAACGCCGGAGATCCGTTTTATATGGACGGGTCTCACCATATGAATACGCATTCTATAGAAAGAGAGGTCATCCATTTTTTTGCCAATTTACTAAAGGCGCCGGAAAATAATTATTGGGGGTACGTTACCAATGGCAGCTCAGAAGGTAATCTTTATGCACTTTATTTAGCCAAGCGTTTATATCCCGGAGGGGTGGTTTACTTTTCTGAAGAATCCCATTACAGTATTGAAAAAAATATTGATATATTAGGCTTAAATTATCAAAAAGTAAAATCCCAGCCTCACGGAGAGATAGATTATAAAGATTTTGAAGAGAAAATCTTGCTCCATCAGGATCAGCCTGCAATCATCATTGCCAATATTGGGACCACCTTCAAGGAGGCAAAGGATGATATCAAACCTATCCAGGACATTTTAGGCAAATGCAAAGTAAAAAAAATATTATATCCACTGTGATGCTGCATTTTGTGGGAGTTATGCCCAATTTTTTATCTCCAAAACCGCATTTTGATTTTAGTGAAGGAGCGGATTCTATTATTGTAAGCGGACATAAATTTCTAGGGTCCCCTATTCCCTGTGGAATAATCATTGTACTAAAGCACAATAAAGAAAGAATTTCAAATTATGTGGATGTTCTGGACAGTTTAGATGATACGATTACCGGATCACGTAATGCCATTACTCCTCTGATAATATGGTATATGATCAGAACCGTTGGTACAGAAGGAATTCATCATCAGCTTAATGAGTGTCTTAATTTAGCGGCGTATACCCAGATCAAAATAAACCATCTTGGAATTAAAGCCTTGCGCAATCCGAACGCCCTTACAATAATTTTTCCCCGCGTAAGCAAGGCACTCCAGTATAAATGGCAATTGGCAGCTCATGGTGCATTCAGCCACCTCATTATCAGACCGGGAATCACAAAAGATATGATAGATTCTTTTATTACAGATTTAAAGAACGACGTCAATTATCGGAAATAAACTGGTTCAAAAAAAATCATAGTTGCGTTGTAAAAATATCACAAAACGGTTCTAGGATGGAGCCGTTTTTTTATAGATATTAAACCAGAGGCCAAGGCTAAAAAAAGAGACACCCTTAAAAAGGTGCCCCTCATAACCTAAATTTAAAATTGAAAAGTACTAACACATATTTATTGGATTACTTTTTGGGTAACCGTACTTTTTACAATAGAACGGATCCAGATATCGTTATTAGGAACATTGGTTCCATACAGGAAATCTGCAACAAAACTATCTTCGGGTAAGTGAAGCTCTACAGAAAGTCTTGTCTGGTTATCTTTGTTCAGAACCGTGCTGCTGGAAACATTCAGTCCGTTATTGATCAGTTCTGCATTAATTTCCTGATGAGATTTCTTCAGCAAAGCTTCACTATACAGTCCGAAATTGGAAGAAATATGGATATAATTTGTAAATTTTTCATAGTCGTATACAGGTTTCATTTCCGGCAACAGGTATTTTGCATAGTTTCTGAGCTCTGTATAAAAATGGCTAAGAAAGGCATGTTTTCCACTGCCCTGTTCAAAGTACAGACCAGTATCTGTACTAAAAACTACTGATGTGTCATTGGTTTCTTCAAGCATGAGTTTTCCATATACCTTCGAGAGATCATGGTAAACTTTATCCCTGGTAATATAAGCCTGAGAATAGGTGTCTCCTTTCTTAATCCGGTAACCGGAAAGCAAGGCATCCCAGATCCGGATTCCTCCTGCATCGGTTTTGGCATTTCTGATATCCGAAATATAGTTCCTCACATCTTCAGCATTGATAAAATCTGTTGAAATAAACACTGATTGCGGCCCATCCAGGTATCCTCCGCCTACGTCAGCATGAGCACCGGGAACAAAGATTTCTTTCCATACGACATCACCACTTCGGTATTGCTGATCCAGCATGGCTTTTGAATTTTCAAAAAAACCGGTGAGTGGAAAAAAGAACCTGGATTCATTAACGGCACAAAGATGCAGTGAACGTTCTACCTTCTGAGACAGGCTCAGATCATAGGTATTGAAAGGCTTGGATTCTACTGTATCGAAAACTCCCAAAAACCTGATTTTGATATATTCTGTAGAATAATGAGCTAACAACCGGTTACAAAAAGTTCTCACCAGCATTCCTCCCCTGCCAAATCCATAGAGATAAAAATGATATTCCCCATGGCCCCTGCTGAATATTTCCTGCACAAAATTTTCTGCTTTCTGGAGTTTATCATCAGAAGAATAGCCATTACCATAAGGTGGATTAGCACAGGTTGCCATGGCAAAATTATTATCTTCGCTTCCTGTTACCGTTCCAATTCCTTCAATATATAATCTTTCATCTCCAATAAATAAACTGTATAACTTGTAAATATTAGTAAAAGCACCATAATAGCTTTCATTATTATCCAATAGTTTATCCGGAGACAGGACGTTCATGCCATTGTTGCCTGTATCATCAAAAAAAATACCTACAGAAATCACACTGTTACCATCACTATTTTTATTCATATCCTGCTTGTGTTTTTATAGATCAATTCTATTTAAAATTCCCCTATAGGGAAAACGTTCAAAATAACTGAAGAAAAAAAAAGCCAGGCTAGAGTGAAAAGTACTAAATAAAAAATTCCGTATTTCTACGGAATCTCCATTATATTTTTTCTAAAGGATGGATATTATTAACGATAGCATAAATAACAATGCCTACTGTATTTCTGGCACCAATTTTTTCAAGAATACGCTGCCGGTGGCTTTCTACAGTTCTGGGACTGATAAATAATTTTTCTCCGATTTCATTGTTGGTAAATTCCTGGCAGATTAATTTTACTACGTCTTTTTCACGCTCAGACAATTCATCTTCGCTTTCAAAGAGTGAGTTTTTCTTGGCAGAACCATTCATATAAGTAAACAGCATCTGATGGTCTTCCGCTGTAAAAAACACACCGTTTTTATCTACCATTGTGATCGCATCAATAAAAGTTTTCCTGTTTGAATTTTTAGGAAGGAAGGCAGAGACTCCCAGCTTCACCATATAACCAAGAATAGATGTCTTATAGTGGGAAGAAAGGATAATGATTTTAAGATCCGGATATTTTTCTTTCAGAATCTCTACCAGCTCAAAGCCGTTCATTGGTTTCATCTGAACATCTACAAGGGCAATATCCGGGAAATCATGTTTTGAAAGTTTGTCCAGTGATTCTATAAAACTGGACCCGTTATCTGAGGTGAGGCATACTGATATATTTTTTTCATTTGACAGCAGCATTTTCACTCCTTCCAGGATCAGCTGTTCATCATCAATCAGGGCTATTTTAATTTGGGAACTCATTATGTTTTGGGAATTTTTATGATTAGACGGCTTCCTTTATTTAAAAAAGTATTTTTCCATTTATGGGCAGCATTCATAGACTTGATACGGGATTCAATATTCTTGATTCCCATTCCTTTTTTCACCTGTTCATAATCGAAGCCCTGGCCGTTATCTGAGATTACAACCGCCATATTCTGCGGGTAATCTTTTATATAGATCCATACATCTGTTGCTGTGGAATGCCTGATAACATTTGTAGTAAACTCCTGGATAATCCGGTATAGCTGTACTTCTATAAAAAGATCTTTCTTTTCGTATCCGGGCATTACCTGTAAAGAAATATTGATTTTATGGGAAAGGTTAGCGATCAGTTCTTCCACATACAATACCAGCCCTACAGATTCGAGGTTGACGGGATACAGGGTATGGGAAATGCTTCTGGCTGCATCAATCAGGGAAGACATCTGGGTATAAATATTTTTCTTAATCAGTTCATCTCCTTTTGTATCCAGGTTATTGAGCCATAAAGAAAGAATGTTTAGCCGGTTTCCGATATCATCATGAATCATCACCGCTATTCTCTTTCGCTCTTCTTCCTGGGCCCTTATATTTTCCAGTACCAGCTTTTTCTGATGAAGGACCTCAGCCTCATGCCGGGTATTTTTCTCTTGTATGATCCTGCTGATAAAAGCCCTGTAGGCGAGCAAAATAAAAGACACTATAATTGCTATGGTAACAATTATAAGTATCAGCAGGTTAATATTTAAAGTTACTTCTTTAATTTGATAAAAATATATAAAAATGAACAGTACAAAATACTTGAAAGAACATTATTGGCACTGAGAATAATAAGATAATCATCTTCAGACAGATGGGCAATCTGATGCTGAACAATAAAAAAGAATACAGAAACAGAGTAATAGAAAAAAATACAGGCATCTGCCGGTAAAAACCGGTTTTGAGAAGGACTGTCTTTAATTTCCCTGATTAAAATGGCTCCTGAAAGACAAATGATGATGATGTTGGAAATTACTTTTACAATGTCTGCATTCGCAGGGATGCCTGCTCCATATTTTAAAATCATAAAACCTGAAGCAAGGGCGGCGGCCAGAAGAAGGTAGTATTTAGGCACGTTCAGTTTCCTGATAAATAAGGCTGTCAATAAGAAAAATTCTCCGGCAATGTAAAAAGGATAAATAAATGAAGTATCATTAAGGTTGAAAATATAAGGCAAAATAAGGTTCAGCAATTCAATAAAAAAAAAGAAAAGCAATATAATGAAAATAGGGCTTCTCCTTATTGTTTAAAATGCGATACTTCACTGCTCCCAGTAGTATAACAGACAGGAGCAGTCCATAGTTCAGGAATAAGATTGCCCTATAAAGATCAGCCATCCTTACACTCTAATTACCAATTATTCATTCCTGCATCCGGTATACGGCATACAGGCGGACATGGTTTTGCCCAGTCATATGTATTGGAGATGATTTCTGCACTCTCAGCATTTTGAAGATCCACACGGAAGGAGATAAAAATCAGGGTAACCAGCATTTTCCCATAAATATCATTGTATCTTAGTCCAAAAGAACATGTAATCCCTGTTAATGTTGAATCCGAAAGGCATAAATCAGCTGTAGGAACATAGAATTTTTTAAATATTCCTTCACCATTATTCTCTTTATATTCTCTGTAAAGCCAGTCCAGTCCTTCATATCTCCATTTTTCAATCGCTTCTATCGCTTTATCCTGCGGCAAAACAGGTTGCGCAGAAACAGGAAAGGCCATATCTGCATTTTTATTAATATTCTGAAGATCTTTGGAAAGGATTGCATTTTTAACAATCGTATATTGCTGGGTTTCCTGCAGTTTCAGATCTTGCCCTAGTTCACAAAGGTTGTTATACGGATAGCTTTCCAGCGGAATTCTTACTCCTTTTTCATCCATCGGATAAAGAATCAGGATCAGCTTATTACTATATATACCCATTGCAGCACAAAACTCCGGATATTCTTTAAATCCGGTCATCCATTGAAGGTGTTCTGCGGAAATCTCAAAAACATAATGGGTGGGAATCAGATTTTTCATTCTGAGAAAATCAGAGCAGCATTTGCTCCATTCATCTGCTGCATCCTGACAATCTTTTGCAGAAAGCATAGAATCTACGATGTTTAATGTTGTCATGTAGGTAGTTTTTAGTTTTATAAAAATAAATAAACTAAAAATCCTACGCAAGTAAGATTTTAATTAATAATTCCTTACAGTAATATGATAACAACTTTGTTGCTTTTCTTTTATGTAATAAATTCTACCAGCATTCACATAATACTTTAAAACTTTCTCCAACGCCGCTTCCATTTTCGGATTATATTTAAGAACATTATTGAATCTTATATAGGAAATATCAAATGAATTTCCATAGTTATGTGAGCTTATTCCCAGTGAAGCATTCGAATTCACCTTTCTCAGCCTGCACTGGTCTTCAAGAGTCCGCGTAATGGAAGAAACTGTAAATGTTCCGCCTTTCGTGTCTTTGCTGAATCTGGCCCCCATCTTTTCGAGGGTAGCTTTAGCTTTAGAAACCATATAAGCTCTGCTGTAATCAAGCTTCAGAACACGGTATCCCTTTCCGGTCTTTTTAATCTTGTGAAACTTCCCGTTATTGATATATTTCTGAACTGTTTTAGAATCTTTCAACAATTGCACCCCAAAGCTCTTCGATGCATCAATATGAGGCCTATATAAAGCTGTTGGTTCCACTTTCAATACCGATGTAAGATCATAGCAGGGAAAAGCTTTTTTGGCTGTCTGCGAATAATGTAAGTTATAAATAAAAGGCACAAAGACCACACAAAGCAACTTTCTCATTAACCATCCTTTTAAATTACTAACGAAAGATAAAACATTTATGTTGTATCTTTCAGTTTCTATCATAATATTATCTGAACAAATCCCAAACAAACATTAAACCAATTTATTGAATTTACAATCTTTGTTCTCTTATTTTTGAAATATTTTTTCAGATTTATCTTTTTATTTTAAGATATAAATTCTACATTTGAGATACATTTTAAAAATAAACAATATGATAAAAAAACTTTTTGCTGAATTTTTCGGCACATTTTGGCTTGTTTTCGGAGGTTGTGGAAGTGCTGTCTTTGCAGCCGGCGTTCCCGACATTGGCATTGGACTTTTGGGAGTTGCCTTAGCTTTTGGTCTCACTGTTCTTACAATGGCTTATGCTGTAGGGCACATTTCCGGAGGCCATTTCAATCCCGCTGTTTCTTTCGGACTTCTGGCAGGCGGCAGATTTCCGGCAAAAGACCTTATCCCTTATATTGTAGCCCAGTGTCTGGGAGCTATCGTTGCAGCGGCTTGCCTATACACCATCCTTAATGGTGCCGGAGCAGTTGACTTCTCACAACCGGGAGCGTTTGCAACCAATTTTTACGGAGAAGCTGTTTACAACGGAAAGGCGTTCAGTATGGGAGCAGCATTCCTTGCTGAGTTTTTATTAACAGCCTTTTTCCTTATTGTGATTATGGGGGCAACAGACAGATGGGCTAATGGTAAGTTTGCCGGTATTGCTATCGGGCTTGCACTTACTTTAATTCACCTGATCTCCATCCCGATTACCAACACTTCTGTAAACCCCGCAAGATCTCTGTCACAGGCAGTTTTCACAGGCGGGCTTGCCATGTCGCAGCTTTGGCTGTTCTGGGCAGCTCCTATTTTAGGGGGAGTAGTAGGTGGATTGATTTACAAATTCTTACTTCAAAGAGATACCGCTGAAATAACAGATTAAATAAAAAAATAATAACAACTAAAAAATCCTGTCTTCGGCAGGATTTTATTTTATCTTTTTAATGTCAAAAGGATTTTTGAAAATAAGTTCCTCATGTTTCCCCTTAATTTCCATTTTCCGCTGAAGCAGATTAAGAGCCATTTTCCTGATGAAAAGATCTTTATCATTCAGCTTCCAGTATGAATCTTCGTGAAGTCTTTTGGGCTCACGAACAGGGTAAAATTCTGTTTCCCAGGTATCTGCATTGTGATAAAATTCAATAATTCCGCAATGCCCGGGAATCATTGCCGGGTCTACCATACCCATAGGAAGCAAAAAACTGAAGGCATTACAGACATAATCCCCGCAGGAAATTTTATCATGTTTTAAAAACTGATCGCCGGTTTCCTTATTGATATATGATTTTTTAAAATCATTTTTAAAATCACTTTTTGAAAGCTTGATTTCAATTTCATGGCTGAATCCGGCAGCATCAATGATCAGCATGTCTGCCTCCCAATCACCCTGAAAATAATTCGTCAATACAATTTCTCTTTCAAAATCACAATGGGAATAAATATAGGCGTGAACAAGTTCTTCAATTTTGATCATTGTTTACAGGTTGTATAATATTTGTTTAGAGTTAACAATAAATGTCAGGCTTTCCTGGTATTCCAATACACTTTCAACTCACCAGAAGGCTGCAACCCCTGATATCCGAGTGATCTATTCTTCCTAATACCTGGAATTTATTTCCTGTTATTTTCCCCAGATCCTGAGTCGCAATAAAAGCACAGGAATGGATATTGGCCAGGTCAATAATATTAATAGCTCCCGTTCTTCCTTCTTTTTCGTATGAAAAAGGATCTTCTGCGTTCCTGATCATGATTCTCATCCAGGCAGGACATTCGTATTCGTTATTTCCAAGGGAATAGGCTTGTGATAAAAGCTCTGTCATAGAATATTCGGAATAAATCCTATGGGTTTTAAAACCATCCTGAAGAATCTTCAGAAGCTCATCTTTTGTCATCTCCTCTTTTCTGCCTTTCATTCCACCGGTTTCAATAACTACTAAATTTTCCAGAAAACTGAATGATTTATCACTTTGCAGACAATAATCCAAAAAGTCTAACAGCGCAAAAGAAACCCCGAAAAGAATAACCTTTTGACCCCGCAGGGAATTTAAAAGGTCAAAAAGATCGGCATGATTATAAAGAAAATATCCGTTCTCCGGCCTGTCAGACTTTTTTCATCAGATAGTCTACCATGTAAATCAATGATGAATTTTGTCTCTCCAGGTAACTTGGAAGCAGCCCAAGGAAAATAAAGTCTTCAGGTTTGCCGATAAACCGTTCAAAACTTTTATAAATACTTTCTTCATATAAGCCCTGGTCCGCAATGAAATGTCTGGAAAGATTCATCCGGGTCGTTCCCGAACTCTGAAAGAAAAGATCAGCTGTTACATTTTTATCCAGAATCTGATGATTTTTAAACATTTCTATCGGGAGAAACGGTATTTTTTCCAAACCATCTACCTCATCAGGATTAATTTTCAAAAAATCAACAAACTTCCTGTATATTTCAACATGATCATACTGATAACGAAACGTTTTCAGTGATTCAGCTAAGAAGTCCTGTTCTGTCTGTATATTGAATATATTTTTCAATGGTATAATTTTTTTATCATCTTATAACTTCATTATAAGACAATTATCTATAAAAATATTTTTTATTTAATATTTTTTTAATATTGAAGTCATACTTTGGTAACAATTTTGCAATTATTTATTCGGAATATGGATTAAAAACAGAATGGGCTTCGGCTCATTCGAAATTACCTCTTTTCAGAGGTAATTTTTTTATGTTATTTTCCGAACACCTTCAGCTCAAAATCTTCGTCGAAAACCCCGTAAGTAAAGTAAGAAATCCAGTCACCGAGATTAATGTACTTTGAGCCGGGCTCCAGATCCAACACCATTGGAAGATGACGGTGCCCATAGATGAAATAATCAATTTTTTCCGTCTTCAGCTTTTCTTTGGAATAAATAATTAAAAATTCTTTTTCTTCTCCCAAGAAAGCCTTGTCTTCTTCCCCTGAAATCATTTTATTTTTTTGGGAAAGATACAATGCGATCTTCATGGCAATATCCGGGTGAAGCCATTTAAAAAGCCACTGGGCCACAGGATTGGTGAATAATTTTTTCATCCTTTTATATCCTTTGTCCCCGGGGCCTAATCCATCACCATGGGCCAGCAAAAACTGCTTTCCTCCCATTTCGAAATATTGCTTCTGATAAAAAACAGTACATCCTATTTCTTCTTCCAGATAATCCTTCATCCACAGATCATGATTTCCTACGAAGAAATAAATATGAATTCCCCGGTCTTTCAGTTCTGCAATTTTTCCCAGAACACGAACATATCCCTTTGGAACTACATGCTTCCATTCATGCCAAAAGTCAAAGAGATCACCCATTAAAAACAAAACCTGGGCATCTTCTTTGATTTCATCCATCCAGCGTATAAATTTTTCTTCACGCACTTTGCTTGCCTGAGGAGTTGGCGCTCCAAAATGCTGGTCTGAAGCAAAATAGACTTTTTTTCCGGGTTCTAGATTGATTGTTGTTTTTAACACCGCCTGAATTTTGTAGGATAAAATTATTGGTTATCTTCTGCAAACCATTCTCCATAAGAATTCTCAGTCTCATGAAGTTTAAGATAAGCTAAAGAAATTCCGTCCGGAAGTTTTGATTTTATTTTGGCTGCTATAGCGTACAACATATTTTCGCAGGTTGGCTGGAAACTGCAGTAGATCACTTTATGTCCTCTGGTTTCAAGATCATCACCCAACTCTTTATGTGGAGACAAAGCATTCACAAGAACCGCATGGTCCCATACATCTACAATTTCAGATTTTACGATACTTTTGATATCTCCAAAATCAACCACCATCCCGTTTTTAGGGTTTTCTATATCATTAATGGGTCTTCCTTTTACTGTCACAAACAGCTTATAGGAATGCCCATGCATATTTTTACATTTCCCATCGTAGTTGTACAGTACGTGAGCTGTTTCGAATGTAAAAAATTTTTGTAATACGTATCATAATGCAAAGATATGACAAAACAGTTTAACAAAGAAAAGACAGTTTCTATTGTAACGATTTCAACAGGGCTTTAATATATCACATAAGCCAATCCGGATTTTAACGATAACCAAGGCTTATTGTACAACTTTTTCAAAACGGCTGATCACTTTGTAATTCCTGTCTTTAATAATCATTTCGTACTTTCCTTTATTCAAAATCAGAAAATGGCTATCCTTTGAATCTTTAAGTTCCAGGATATCAGCGGGAATACCTTTTTTTTCAAACTCTCCTTTACGATAGGCAAAAACCAAAGCCGGATATTGAGTAACTGCAGAAGCCGGAATTTCTACAAATTTTCGATTTTCATTAAGCATCCAGCCGGGTCTTCCTTTTATATATTTTGTAACGGGATGAATAATTTTAACATCGGTAAATAGTTCTTTATCTTCTCCATTATATACCGACTGATCAGGATTGGTCAGGATAACAGATTCTGCATTTTTCATCCATCTCAGCAATGGCTCGTTATATTTCGGAAGGCTTTTTTCAGAAAACTGAACCTGGTCAATAGTGAAAGGATTAAGTCCCGTCAGATCAGAAAGTCTCCCTGCCATTGTTTTCTCCCATGATGTATGAACTCCTTCATAGACATGCTCATAACCACAGTAAATCAGATATTTTCCTTCCTTGTTTTTTTGCATAAAATCATAAATGTTTTTAGCCTGCCCGATTTCCCTTTCCTTTCCATTTCCTTCACTCTCATAGGGAAAAAGCTTAAAACCGGTTTTCAGTGCATGGTAAATAAAGTTTCCGAATTCGGGTTCCTGAGAATAAAACCCGCTATTACTATCTGCAAATTTTGTAATGTTTAAAGAGTCATTCTGTAATGTTTCAATTCCCAGGTATCTGTAGCCACGTTCATACAACCCTTTGAGCAACGAGGATACAAAATTCCTATGACTTGCATTGTGATGGGCTTCGTTAATAATGATTATTTTTTCATGGGAGGCCCGGTCCATAATATAATCTTTTGCATTGACCGGGATGAGTTTTGTTAACTTCAGGCTATCGGCAGCACTCAGTTTTTTAACCCTTCCGAAAGTGATATCCCAGCTCTCCAGAGCCTTTTTATATTGCCCGCTTATTGAGTAGTAGGTAGCTCCCATCTGACTTCTCCAGGATCCTGGTTTTGTAGTATCTTCTACTATGGTCTTTTTCACATCCTCTGAAAACCGATAGAAACTCTCCTGGGCATAACCCGAAAAGCCGAAAAATAGTACAAGAATTGAATAATAGAATTTCATGTTATTAGTTTTATTTTTGATTAACGATAGCAAAAAGCAAAGTAGCCGCTACCCAATGATTTTTTGGATGACAATATCAGGTCAGTTTTTCCAGCCAGTCATTTTCCAGGCGCTTGATTTTCTTTGTTTCCGGATCAAATAGAACCCATAGGGTACTGGAATTCACCAGCAACCGGTCATTACAATAAAACTCAACTTTTCTGGGCTGTTTTGCTCCTTCCGGTGATTCCGGGTATGTTTTGATGGTAATAATATCATTCAGGTAAGCCTGCTTTTTATATTGAATATGGTGGTCTAAAAGCATCCAGGCATCATTTGCATATTCTGTTTTCTGTTTCAGAAGGTCCCAGTGCTCTGCTGCTATTTCTTCCACCCAGTGCACATATTGCACATTATTGACGTGATTATTCTGATCGATATGTTCTTCAGTCACCTGTATCTGCTTTTGATGTACTAACTTCATTATTTCATATTCTATTGATCATCAAATATAGTAACTTTTGAATTGCCTCCTATGAGAAAACCCTCTCAAAGAATGAGAAGGTTTACATCAAAAAAATATGGAAAAAATGACTAATGAAACTGTGCAGTTTCCGTAGAATCTTTCATGGCAACTGTTGCAGATGAACCATTTGTAACAATATTCTGGATTTCATCAAAATATCCTGTTCCTACAAAAGACTGGTGTTTTACCGCTCGGAACCCTTTTTGCTGCAGGGCAAACTCACGTTCCTGCAATTCTGAATATCCTGCCATTCCTCTTTCTTTATAAGCTAAAGCCAATTCGAACATAGCTGTGTTCAAAGCGTGGAAACCTGCTAATGTGATAAACTGGAATTTATACCCCATTTTGGCAAGCTCCTCACGGAAAGTAGACATCTCTTCAACACTCAGTTTTGCAGCCCAGTTAAACGAAGGTGAGCAGTTATAAGCAAGCATCTTTCCCGGGAATTTGGCATGGATTCCTTCTGCAAATTTTCTTGCCTGTTCCAGATCAGGGTTAGAAGTTTCCATCCAGATTAAATCTGCATAAGGCGCATAGGACAATCCTCTGTCTATTCCCTGCTCTACTCCGTTTCTTACTACATAAAATCCTTCGGAAGTTCTCTCACCGGTGACAAATTTTTTGTCCCTGTCATCAATATCTGAGGTTAGCAAGTCTGCGGCATCAGCATCCGTTCTTGCAATGATAAGGCTCGGAACTCCTGATACATCTGCTGCAAGACGTGCTGCAATCAGTTTATTCACTGCTTCCTGGGTAGGGACCAATACTTTTCCTCCCAGGTGTCCGCATTTTTTTGCAGAAGAAAGCTGATCTTCAAAATGTACCCCGGCAGCTCCTGCCTCGATCATCTGCTTCATCAGTTCGAAAGCGTTCAGGTTTCCACCAAAGCCTGCTTCTGCATCAGCAATAATCGGTACCAGGTATTCTTTATTTCCTGTTCCGCTTACTGACTGAACCTGGTCTGCCCTTAATAAGGCATTGTTAATTTTCTTTACGACGGAAGGCACGGAATTCGCAGGGTATAAAGATTGATCCGGATACATTTCTCCGGACAAATTTGCATCTGCAGCTACCTGCCACCCTGAAAGGTATATTGCTTCCAGTCCTGCATCCACTTCCTGTACAGCCTGATTACCGGTTAATGCACCAAGCCCCGCCACATAGTCCTGGGAATTTAATTTTTCCCAAAGCTTTTTAGACATTTCCGTTGCGATGGTATAATCTATTTTATAAGAGCCTCTCAGTTTTAAAACTTCTTCTGCCGTGTAAGGTCTTTTCACTCCGTTCCAACGAGGGTTAGTCAGCCAATCTTGCTCTATAGCCTGGATTTGTTCTTGTTTTGTTTTCATAATATTTGGATTTGTTAGATTAAGGTTATGTAATAGTTGTTGATGTTAACCAATTGCTGGTCATTAGCTGTTTGATTGCGTTTTTTTTGGTTGGTATTTCTATTGGATAATTAGATAAACGGATAGGCTTTAAGGGTTAAAAATTCCTCAAAGTTCTCGGAGAAAACCAGTTCATTGAAAAGTTCTTTAGCCAGGTTGAATTTTCCGTTTTTAAAACGTTCTTCTCCCACATATTTTTCAATATTGTACATTTCTTCCGACTCCCATTGAAGGACCATATTCCGGGTGAGGGTCCTGTCGTCACTTAAGACGGCTTCGTTTTTCAGCCATTGCCAGATCTGGGTCCTTGAAATTTCTGCCGTAGCTGCATCTTCCATCAGATTATAAATTGCGGCCGCTCCTACTCCCATTAGCCAGCTTTCCAGGTAAAGGATTCCCACATTAATATTTTTCCTTACTCCTTTTTCTGTAATTTCACCTTTGGGAATTTCAAGCAGATCAGCTTCTTGTATATGGTATTCAAATTTTTTATCAATCTGGTTTTTGCCGGGCATATACTCGTCAAAAACTGCTTTTGCAACGGAAACCAATGCAGGATGTGCTACCCAGGTGCCATCATGCCCGTTTTTTACTTCCCTTTCTTTATCATTTCTTACTTTTTCGAAAGCCAGGGCATTTGCCTCATCGTTATCTTTCACAGGGATCTGTGCAGCCATTCCTCCCATAGCATGAACATTCCTTTTATGGCAGCCCTCAATCACTCTTTTTGAATAAGCATTCATAAAAGGTGAGACCATGGTTACCTGATCCCTGTCCGGCACAATAAATTCCGGAAGGTTTCTGAATTTTTTGATGTATGAAAAAATATAATCCCACCTGCCACAATTCAGACCTGCGCTATGTTCTTTTAATTCGTATAAAATTTCATCAATCTGAAATGAAGCGGTAATCGTTTCTATCAAAACAGTTGCCTTAATTGTTCCTTCAGGAATTCCCAGGTAATTCTGGGCAAAAACAAATACTTCGTTCCACCAGCGGGCCTCTTTATAATGTTCTAATTTGGGAAGGTAAAAGTAAGGACCACTTCCTCTTTCCAGAAGCCTTTTTGCGTTTCTGAAAAAATAAATTCCAAAATCAATCAATGATCCTGAAGATTCTTCTCCATTGATTTCAATGTTCTTTTCAGGAAGATGCAATCCACGGGGACGAACAATCAGAACTGCTGTATTTTCATTAAGCTGATAAGCTTTTCCTTTTTCATTTACAAAATCAATTGTCCTGTTCACGGCATCCGTAAGGTTCAGTTGTCCTTCCATACAATTCTCCCATGTAGGCGAATTGCTGTCTTCAAAATCAGCCATAAATGTCATTGCCCCGGAATTGAGAGCATTGATAATCATTTTACGGTCAACAGGTCCGGTGATTTCTACTCTTCTGTCTAATAAATCTTCCGGCAATGGTGCACAGACCCAGCTTCCGGCTCTGATTTCTTCTGTTTCTTTTAAAAACCCGGGCAGTATTCCCTGATCAAACTTTTGCTGAGTTTTTTTCCGTTCTTCTAAAAGTTCTGTTCTTTGGCGATCAAAATTCTGATGAAGAGCTACCAGGAAATCTATCAGATCCTGAGTGAAAATTTCTTCAAACTGCCTGCCTGCCTTTATTTTCAGTTGAGTCTTAGTTTCCATAACTTGTTGATTTTGTGATTTAATATTACAAACATAAACAAAAATTTTCACAAATAGCGAACGTTCGCTGTTTTTATTAAAAAATTATTATGCGAATAATCGCATCTATTATTTATCTTTGAGTATGAATTCAGAAAGCGACTTTATCAAAACGGTTTTCGGACTGAAACTGAAACAACAGAGACAAAAGAAAAACTGGTCATTACAGGATCTTGCCGTAAAAACCGGACTTTCAAAATCTTATCTCAACGAAATCGAGAACGGAAAAAAATACCCCAAGCATGACAAAATCATCCAGCTTTCCGAAGCTTTGCAATGTACTTTTGACGACCTCGTTTCCACAAAGCTGGATAAGAGTCTCGCTCCGTTTAACGAAATCCTGCAGTCTGATTTTTTTAAAGAGGTCCCTTTAGAGCTATTCGGGATTAATAAAAACAACCTCATCAGCATCATCAGTGATGCCCCCAAAAAAGTAACGGCTTTCATCAATGCCCTGATTGAAATTTCCCAAAATTATAATCTCGGAAAAGAAAGATTTTACTTCGCGGTACTGAGATCTTTCCAGGAGCTTTATGATAATTATTTTCCTGAAATAGAAGAAAAAGTAAGTCTTTTTACCCGGGAAAACAACCTTACAACTGATAAAAATTTACAATCTGACATTCTGGAAAAAATACTTTCAGAAAAATTCAATTACAGCATCCAGTCTGAAGATTTTGAAAAATACGGAACCCTGGATCATCTCCGTTCCCTGTTTATGCCTGAAAAAAAACTATTGCTTCTGAACAGGAAACTTGAAAAGGATCAGAAAACCTTTATTCTGGCTAAAGAAATCGGGTTTAATGTGTTGGAATTAAAAGTTCGTCCTACCACATATTCATGGCTTGACTTCGGAAGTTTTGAAGAAATTCTGAATAATTTTTATGCGTCTTATTTTGCGGGAGCTTTGTTAATATCAAAAGAACCCGTCATCGAAAAAACCGCAGACTTTTTTCTTCACAATAAATGGGAGCCCCAAAACTTTGAAGAACTTATCAGCAGTTTTACCCACTCCCCTGAAACTTTTTACTACCGGCTTACAAATATCCTTTCTGCTGAAATGGGAATTAAAGATCTTTTCTACTTATGCCTGGTAAAAAAGAAAGATTCGGACAAAATCCAGATTTTAAAAGAACTTCATCTCAACCATCAGCAAGCTCCCCATGCCAATGCAACCAATGAACACTATTGCAGAAGATGGATTGCTGTAAAGAATCTTCATTACCTGAAGGAAAATGAAACCCTGACCGGTGCTCAGATCTCTCATTATAAAGATCAAGGCATCAGCTACCTGGTGATTTCCACTTCTCAGAAAAACCCTTTTTCAGACGGAAGCAACAGAAGCTATTGTCTGGGCATTTTGTTAAATCCGCACACCATCAAGAAGATAGGTTTTATCAAATCACCGTCTCTTCAAACCATTAATGTAGGAGTTACCTGTGAATCCTGCAGTATACCTGATTGTGAAGTAAGGCAGGCACCTCCGGTAAGACTGGATAAAGAGCATTTTAATCTCAGTATGAAAAATTCAATAGAAAAGATCCGGAAGGAGTTTGAGAAATAAGCCTTAAAAAGATTTGAAGAATATCAAGCTATGGATAAAGGTATTTTCCGGCAGGAAAGTATTTCATAACTTTAGCAAAAACACACAATGATACTTGACTTACTTTTCCCTAACCGCTGCATTCACTGCAATAGAATTATCAGCCCTGAACTTCTGGTTTGTAATGTATGTTTTGATCAGATTCATTTTACCCATTATGATTTTTCCGGCAATAATCCGGTCAGGGAAAAGTGTAAATTGCTGTTCCCTGTTGAAAACACTTATGCTTTGATGCAGTTTGAGGAACAAGGTTTAAGCCGTAAAATCATTCATGAACTTAAATACAGAAGCAGAGAAAAGGCAGGAAAAACACTCGCGGAATGGACGGCGGAACGACTGGATTTTAGAGACAAAACACCGGATCTTATGGTAAGTGTCCCGCTACATCCGAAAAAATTAAAGGAAAGAGGATATAACCAGCTTCATTTATTTACAGAGACATTATCAATATTATATGGTATTCCGTACCACCATGAACTTATTAAAAGAAATCATTATTCAAAAGCACAGGCATTGAAAGACAGGGAGCATCGTTTAAGTACAGCTAACGCTTTCTCACTTACCCAGGCTGTTACAGGGAAACATATCCTTTTGATTGATGATGTTTTTACAACCGGGAATACGGTTTCATCTATCGCATGGGAGCTTTTAAATGCCGGAAACAATAAAGTAAGTGTTCTGGTAATGGCGATGGATCTTTAAAATAATCAGTGATAACTGAAGTCTTTATCGGTTCATGTATACCCTGATCGTACTTCCGGTATAAAAACACGCAATGGATAAAGTAAGATCTAGTTTATTATTGATTTTATATACAATCCGGATCTTTAATTATCGCTGAAGTTTTTCTCCGTAGCTCAAATCTCCTGCATCACCTAATCCGGGAGTGATATATCCTTTTGAAGTTAATTGTTCATCAATAGCTCCTACCCATATCTGAGCGTCAGGATAAGCATTCTGAACCGTTTCTACCCCTTGCCTCGAAGCAATTGCTGCTACGATATGAAGTTGGGTAGGGTTTCCGTTCGTCAATAAGTCTTTGATGGCTTCAATCAGGGAGGCTCCTGTTGCCAGCATCGGATCTGCAACAATTAACGGTCTTCCTTCAATGCTTGGGCAGGTGAGATAATCCTGTTTAATGGAAAAATAATCGTTGGCATCATGTTTTCTGTAAGCGGCTACGAAACCACAATCTGCCCTGTCCAGGTAATTCAGTATTCCTTCGAATAAGGGTACTCCGGCTCTTAAAATAGTTGTAATAACAGGTTGTACCGCAATCTCCCTGCTTTTGATGGTATCTAAAGGAGTTTGAATTTCAACTTCTCTATGCTCTAATCCTTTACTGATCTCAAAGGCCGCAATTTCTCCGATTCTTTCCATATTTCTCCGGAACCTCATCCGATCGTGCTGAACTTCCACGTTTCGAAGTTCATTAATCCATTCATTAACAAGAGAAAATTGTTGCGATAAAATAGTAAGCATGAAGATCTTAATTTTTAATTCTGCAAAATTACAACTAAAAAAACGAATTTGCAGGTTGATGTCAATAAGAATAAGGTATGAGCATAAAAAAAACCTGATAAGAATATCCCACCAGGTTTTTATGAAAAGTCATTTTATTTTTGTCTGAAATATACTTCAATTGGGACTCCGGTAAATCCGAACTCTTTTCTCAACTGATTTTCAGTAAATCTTTTATAAGGTTCTTTCACATACTGCGGAAGATTACAGAAGAATACGAATTGTGGTGAAGGTGTAGGAAGCTGAACACAGTATTTAATTTTAATGTATTTCCCTTTATTGGCCGGTGGAGGTGTTTGCTCAAAAATCGGAAGCATTACCTCGTTCAGTTTTGAGGTTTTGATTTTTTTCTTACGGTCTTCATACACTTCCATTGCTACTTCTACTGCTTTCAAAATTCTTTGCTTCGTTAAAGCTGAGATGAATAGAATCGGAATATCCTGAAACTGGCCTATTTTGTCTTTGATAGATTTTTCAAAATCCCGCATTGTGTTCGTTTGCTTGTCTTCAATCAAATCCCACTTGTTTACCAGAATAACAATTCCTTTTCTGTTTTTCTGAGCCAGTCCGAAAATATTCATATCCTGGGATTCCCATCCCTGGGTAGCATCTACCATGATGATCACTACATCAGAATATTCAATAGAGCGGATAGATCTCATAACGGAATAGAATTCAAGATCTTCATTCACCTTGGATTTTTTTCTCATTCCGGCCGTATCTACCAATACAAACTCGTGTCCGAATTTGTTATACAGGGTCTGGATGCTGTCTCTTGTTGTTCCTGCAATGTCAGTAACAATATTTCTTTCTACATCCAACAATGCGTTGGTCAACGTAGATTTTCCTACATTCGGACGACCAGCTATTGTAATCTTAGGCAATCCTTCAAAAGGATCTTTATATTCTGTAGTCGGGAAATCTTTCACAATATCATCCAGCAAATCACCGGTTCCTGATCCTGTAGCCGAAGAAAGTGTATAATATTTTTCAATACCCAACTGATAGAATTCTGTTGCCGGGAGTTCTTCCTTCGCTGAATCAACTTTGTTGACAACAATATAAATAGGTTTATTGGATCTTCTCAGCAATCTGTAAATTTCGTGGTCTGTATCAGTAAGCCCCTCTTCTACATTCATCATAAAAATAATAGATGTGGCTTCGTCCACCGCCAGCTGTACCTGCTTACGGATCTCTTCCTCAAAGATATCATCAGTTCCTACATCGTATCCTCCGGTATCAATTACGGTAAAGTCTACACCATTCCAGTCGGATTTCCCGTAGTGACGGTCTCTGGTTACACCTGCTGTAGAATCTACAATGGCTTCCCTTCTTTCCAATAAACGATTAAAAAGCGTGGATTTTCCTACGTTGGGACGCCCAACGATTGCGACAATATTTGACATAAAAAAAAATGTTTAATAATCCTTTATTACTCAGGATATGTTATTAATGGGTTACTCCAACTTTTGGAGCCCAATTTTTTTGCAAAGATAAGGTTTATTATTTAATGCCCAGTATAAGGATTTCTGGTTTAATCAATTGAAGCCGGGAGATAGAAGCTGGAAGTTATTTCTTCTTTAAAAGTAAATATTCGTTTAACTTTTATTAATTAACTGAAAACAGCTTCCAACGCCTTTTTCAGCTTCCAGCCTGTATAATTACCTTTCTTAATCCGAATTCAGGCTATTGAGTATTAAAAGTCTCATTTATTTTGATTTTTTTATTAAAAATAATTATTTGGATATCAATACCTAAAGCCGTTTATACTGCTGTTATACGCATTAATTTTTAATTTAAATTTTCATATTTAAAATTAATTTTCTAATTTCGCGGCATCAAAACAGACCCATGGTGTAGCGGTAACACTACTGATTTTGGTTCAGTCATCTGGGGTTCGAATCCCTGTGGGTCTACAAACCATCCTTTTTAAAGGGTGGTTTTTTGTTTTAAATCATAGCTTGCTTCAGGATCAGGTAAAAAATACGGCATCATCCCGCCAACACAAGGTTTTGAATTTAGAAAAGTATCAGAAACTCAGATTCAGTGGAAAGACAATAGTAACGGACATGGGTTAATTAGTAAAAATATAGCAAAAAACAGAGCCCGGACCTTATTGGGTTGAGGCTTATTTTATCTCTGCAATACCGATGAACGGGATTGTATGTAAACTGCCACATAGTACCAATACATACTACAAGTTTATTTCATAATTAATCATCCTCTAATTACACTTAATCAGCTCAAACTCTCTAATCGGGAAAATGCTGAGAAAATGAAAGATACATCATAAATTAAATACGACATATTTTGTCGCTTTGACGGTATATATTTGTATTAAACAATATATGGTTTCCCGTATTAAGTGATTGAGTGCTTTTTATATCTTTGTCGCCAAGAAAACTAAATAACATTTTAATTTTATACAAATAATGAAAAACAAATTTATTGCGAAGTTACTTTTCTTAGTAACCATTATGCTCTTGTTATATTCCTGTAGAAATGAACTAACACCAGAACAAGAAACGTACAACAACAGTGGTCAATTCAGGCCAACATCCCAAACAATTCGTTTGGAACAAAGTAAACATAAATTAGTTCTTAAAACTGAATTACAAAAAGTACAAAACAATCTAACAGAAATCAAAACTAATTCATCAGGCAAAACAGTTGATTTCACAAATGGAGTTTCGATTGCCACAGACAACGTAACTTACATTGAATACGGACCAACTTTCCATACCTACACATTTAATCTGGTTAGAGAAAATACTCCTGAAAATGCGCCATTAGAAAATTTAGTATTATCTTCACTACCTGATGGAACTTATAAAGAACTTTTAGTAACTTACAATTTTACACCACAGGAAAAATTTGATTTACTTGCAGGTAAAGGAGTAAAAACAGCAGGTAAAACCACAGCTATTGAACTCGCAAAAGGAACATACGGAGGAGTAATTTCTAATAGAAGCATGGGAGGTACCGAATCCTGCTCTTACCAAACTGTAGATATGTACTTTTCTTGTTATACTGGAGACCATAACCAAACTAATGAAAGTACTTGGGGCAGTTGCAACTGGCAAAGTCAAGGAGGTTATCCTGCTCAACATCTTACTGTAGTAGCATTAGTTTGTGGAGCAGATACAAGTCTAGATGACGGAACAGGAAACGGAGGAGGTACTAGCGTTGGTGACACAAGAGGCTTAGGAAGCGGACCTAATGAAGGAACTCCTACAATACCAACATTTTCACTAGCCAGCAAAGCATCACCATGCGAAAAAACAAAAGTAATGTTGAATAGACCTAATGTGCAACAAGGCATTAACAATGTAAAAGGGAATGCAAAGTTGTCTGTTACTAATCCAAATATCGGAGAATTAGGATTTAAAGAAAAGAAAGACGGAACTGTAGTGCTTGCTGATATTAATTCTGCTCATCAGGTTGTATTTAAAGATATAACAGATGGTTATGGAGGTTATCACAATCATACAGCTACAGGAATTCACATGTTTTCGCCTCCTGATATCGTGGATACTTTATTTGGATTTGCAGCAGCACAAAGCGTATATGATGGTGTGGGAAATGCTTATTTTGGTATGATTGCCGGTGAACCTTGTAACACTTGTCCTGACAACGTTAAATATATACATTATGTAATACGTTATGTAGGTACAGGAACAGAATTAGCAAATTTTGTATATTCACCTGAACAAATGAAACAAATTTTAATAGATTATCAAAAAAAAGAGGCTAAATTAACCAACACAAGCATTAGTGGAACTTCATATATCAATTCAGCAGGCGATTTAAATGAAAAAGGATTAGAAAAATTGTTTTTTGATACTTTGACAAATATGGGACTTGACAACAAGGTAGTCCTTCAGCGTGTAGAGCCTAATGGAACAGTATATAATGTAACAAAAGATATTACTGGTTCAATTACAGCAACTCCTTGTCCTTAATACTAATCAAAATAATAAATTTAAATATGAAAACAACATATAACAAAATAGTAGTAATTCTAATTTTATTTTTAAGTCTTATATCTTGCAAAGCACAACAAACATTCCCCTTAAATTCAGATTATGAAGAAATTCCACAAAACTCTTATCTGAAAGATTTAAACAATGAATTAGCTCCCTATATTGGGACTTATAAGACAAGTTTTGAAGGTAATGAAATTATCTTATACATTACCAAACAAGATAATAAATTAGAAAAGTTTGGTCAGAAAAATTATTATATGGATGCTTTAATCGTAAAATATATTGTCAAAAACTCATCTGGAAATATCTTACAAGATACACAAAATGATACTTCATCTAAGATAGAATTGTATAGTATTGGAACAAAACCCACTAAAAATGAAATAATTTTTGTATATTCTGGTACAAACTGTTATGTTGGATGGGGTAAAATAATATTAAAAAAAAGTTAATACCACACAACTTTCCTGGGAATATCGTCCAAATGATATTACAACAACAGAAAGTAAATGCCCTTCCACTTTGGATACAACCATTTATTTACCTGTAACAAAAGATTTAATATTTACAAAACAATAATGATAGAGACTGTTTTAATGACAGTCTTTTTCACAATGATGAAATATGAAAACAATATATAAAATAGCTCTTATATTAACAATGCTAAACATTATTTCTTGTAAAGCTCAGCAGGCTTTTCCATTAATAACGTCAATCGATAATATTCCTAATTTATCACACTTAAAGGATACAAATAAT
The DNA here is from genome assembly GCF_000738495.1 of Chryseobacterium sp. P1-3. Lineage (NCBI taxonomy): Bacteria > Pseudomonadati > Bacteroidota > Flavobacteriia > Flavobacteriales > Weeksellaceae > Chryseobacterium > Chryseobacterium sp. P1-3. Next base: position 78,923 of record NZ_JPEQ01000004.1, on the reverse strand, counting down.
GAACTTCAATCCTTTACAGGTACGTACTCAGCTACATATAATGGTAACCAAATTACTCTTTTTATTTCTAAAGAAAATGATAAGTTATTTGATTTTGGAGATAAACAAATTTATATAGACGCTCTCTCCATACGTTATACTGTTAAAAAATTCATTTGGAGTAATTCTACAAGACACTCAAAATAAAGTATTTAACGCTGATTTATTACATACAATTTATAGTCAATGGGCTATTGAGAATGGAATTAAGGTATTATTTAACTATGCTGGCACAAACTGTCATGTTGGATGGGGTAAAATAATATTAAAAAAAAGTTAATACCACACAACTTTCCTGGGAATATCGTCCAAATGATATTACAACAACAGAAAGTAAATGCCCTTCCACTTTGGATACAACCATTTATCTTCCTGAAACAAAAGATTTGATTTTTACAAAACAATAATCACGCTCAATATCTTCAACTAAAAATGATTGGTTCTACTACAAACAGGTAAAGCCAATCATTTTATTTTTGCACTTAATTGTGCTATAACAATAGATTCGCTACAAATTAAGAGAGTTTTTTTTTTAGCCATAGAAGATACCAGAAATAAAAGAGGATATAACTTAAGTAAGTATAATTTCTGAGCAATATTACTTCATTCGAGTCCCAAAATTTTGCAGTAACATCAGACTAAATAGGGATAACATGTTCCAGCGACTGTAATTTTTCCCAAGGCATTTTTTCATTTAAAGAAGGGTATGGTCTTTTCTTACCTCTCCAAAAACTCTCAAACTCAAACCTACCTTCTCCCTACTACCGCCTATCAAAGTTCTAAACTTATCTAACAAACAAATCCCGTAACTCTAATTTTATGGTATCTGGGTTATACTTTCTTAGTAGTTACTATATTTTGTTAGATCATAATAACAGCTGGATGATTTACTGTTTCTACTTCCCACGAATAATTGACTATATCATATTTACCTCAAAACACTAACCTTCATTATATTTTATTCCGCATAAAATAAAAAAAACAATTAATTTTTTTACAATATTTAATTATTTTTTTATTATTTTTTATCCATACATAATGAAATATTTTATATATTTATTCAATCATTATTAAAAAAACTACCATGAAAACGAGTTCTTGCCAATATCACATTGGCACGTACTATACTCGGCTAACAGCAAATCCGATCGAGTATATAGTAAGCAAATACTTTTTTCATTGTAGGGTAGGATATTTTTTTGAAAGTAGGTTTTCAGAATATTTGTTTTGCAACAATAAGTACGATTGACAAAAGAAAAAACAGACGAAAACTCTTTGAAACAAAAAGTAAAAGACACCGGTAAAAAAAAATTGAATACAAAAGTTGATTATACAACAACTCAAAAAATGTATCACCAATTCAATAATTTTAAAAACAGGTTAAGAAAAAGTTCTCACCTTAGCCTGAACAAAATGAGGACAAAACTAATTACTATGAAAAAGATCTTATTATTAACAACCGTTTTAAGTGTAGCATCATTATATGCGAATACCACAATTCCAACACCAGAAAAAGAAAACTATACTGCAGCCAATGCTTATAAAAAAATTGAATTGGATTACACCATAAAAGACGTTAATGGAACGACCTGGCACATCTACGGATGGGTTGATGTTTCAATAGGTTTAGGTGGAATCTCAATCAACCACTATGATGTTCATTTAGTAGGTGGTGGTAATCACTATCACTTTGTTGGAAAAATGTCAACACAAGGTAATGGAAGCACAGATATTGACGGCCTTTTAGAGGATGTTATTAATAAAAAAACTATAGATATCGATGGCGATATGAAGACTTTACTTATCCAGATAAATGACGATGTGATCAAGAACAATTCTTAAATATAACAGATGGCAAGGGGTAAACCCTTGCCATTTTTAACCTGTATTACCACATGAAAAAAATATCTTACTTATTAATTCCCGTTATCTGTTTATCTTTCATGAAACAAACCAATGATCAGTTTCTGGGTAACTGGAAAGTGGATGATATTATCAATTTAAGTGATAAAAGTGAGTTTAAAGAATTAGCATTACACCAATTGGTAAAAGAAAAAATCCGGGAAGAGAATATCCATATTGTAGTAAGACCTGACAGTATCATTATGTATAAAAAAGGAATTGCTACTGAAAAGGCGAAATTGTTTTTCACTCCTACCGCCAAAAAAAGACAGTGTATTCATCAGATTTGATAATCATACCGGATCTATTACATTAAAAGGGAAAGATCATGGGGTCTTAACCCTGGAAAATAAAACCCAGTTTTTTCTTCAGAAAGATAAATAAAAAGACAGCATTCCTGCTGTCTCTAAGTTTTTATAAATAAGGTCATCTGTTAAATCAGATCAAACCTGTCCAGATTCATCACTTTTGTCCAGGCTGCTACAAAGTCCTTGACAAATTTGCCTTGCGCATCAGCACTTCCGTAAACTTCAGCTACTGCTCTTAATTCAGAATTAGATCCGAAAACAAGGTCTGCACGAGTGGCCGTCCATCTTGGCTGACCTGTTGACCGGTCGCTGCCTATATACAATTCCTGATCTTCTGACATCGCTTTCCATTGTGTTCTCATATCCAATAGATTCACAAAGAAATCATTGGTTAAAACTCCCGGACGATTGGTAAACACTCCATGTTTTGAACCATCAAAATTAGTATCCAGGGCACGCATACCTCCTATCAACACCGTTAATTCCGGAGCTGTAAGGGTTAGTAACTGCGCTTTATCAATCAGTAATGATTCTGTGGATACTGAGAATTTTCTTTTCAGGTAATTCCGGAAACCGTCAGCAACAGGCTCAAGATATCCCATAGATTCTACATCCGTTTGTTCCTGTGAGGCATCCATTCTTCCAGGGGCAAAAGAAACTTTAACATCATGTCCGGCATTTTTGGCAGCTGCTTCCACGGCTGCATTTCCTGCTAAAACAATAAGATCTGCCAAAGAAATTTTCTTACCATCGTTTTGGGAAGCGTTAAAATCGTTTTGGATTCCCTGCAACACATCCAATACTTTCTGTAACTGCACCGGATTATTGACTTCCCAGTTTTTTTGTGGCTCCAGCCTGATTCTGGCTCCGTTCGCACCACCACGTTTATCACTTCCTCTGAAAGTTGAAGCTGAAGCCCAGGCAGTAGATACCAATTCGGAAATACTTAATCCTGAATGTAAAACTTTCGATTTAAGAATTTCCACATCTGAATCGTTTACCAGCTCATGATCTACTTCAGGAATCGGGTCCTGCCATATTAATTCTTCCTGTGGAACATCGGGCCCCAGATAACGGGCACGTGGCCCCATATCCCTGTGAGTAAGTTTAAACCATGCTCTCGCAAAGGCATCTGCAAAGGCATCGGGGTTTTCATAAAAATGTCTTGAAATTTTTTCATATACCGGATCCAGTCTCAGTGAAAGGTCCGTAGTTAACATTGTAGGTCTATGTTTTTTAGAAGAATCAAAAGCATCGGGAATAATTTCAGCACCATTTTTTGCAACCCATTGATGAGCTCCTGCCGGGCTTTTCGTTAATTCCCATTCATTTTCAAATAAATTTTTGAAAAAATAATTACTCCATTGAGTCGGGGTTTCCGTCCATGTTACTTCCAGACCACTGGAGATGGCATCTCTTCCGCTTCCGGATTTATAGGTACTCGCCCATCCCAATCCTTGCAGCTCAATTCCTGCACCTTCAGGTTCTTTGCCAACATGATCAGCCGGACCTGCTCCGTGGGTTTTACCAAAAGTATGTCCTCCGGCAATCAAGGCAACCGTTTCTTCATCATTCATTGCCATACGTCCGAAGGTATCACGGATATCTTTAGCAGCAGCAATCGGATCAGGATTTCCATCCGGCCCTTCAGGATTTACATAAATAAGTCCCATCTGCACAGCTGCCAGTGGTTTCTCCAGGTTTCTGGAATGGATATCGCCATCTGCATTATCATCTGTCGGAAGAACCGCCGACTGTCCCTCTGCTACTCCTTCGGAACCGTGAGCATAACGCACATCTCCACCTAACCATGTCTTTTCCGATCCCCAATACACATCCATATCCGGTTCCCAAACGTCTTCACGCCCGCCTGCAAATCCGAATGTTTTGAAACCCATAGATTCCAGGGCAACATTTCCCGTAAGGATTAAAAGGTCTGCCCAGGATATATTTCTTCCATACTTTTGTTTGATCGGCCACAATAACCTTCTTGCCTTATCCAGGCTGACGTTATCCGGCCAGCTGTTTAACGGGGCAAAACGCTGCTGTCCCGATCCGGCACCTCCTCTGCCATCTCCTACACGATACGTTCCGGCACTGTGCCACGCCATACGGATAAACAGAGGCCCGTAATGTCCGAAATCAGCAGGCCACCAGTCTTGTGAATCCGTCATTAATGCATGGAGGTCCCTTTTAACTGCCTCAAGATCCAGGCTTTTAAAAGCCTCGGCATAATCAAAGTCTTCATCCATAGGATTAGACAGTGATGAATGCTGACGCAGGATATCTACTCTCAACTGATCAGGCCACCAATCCTGATTTTGAGTTCCTCCTCCCGCTACATTCTTTTTCATCGTCCCGTTGTGAAACGGACATTTACTGATGTCATTCAAATCTTTTTCCATTGTTGTTTATTTATTTTTATATTGATTAATGCAGATTAAGTAACTTTTCTGTTGTAAGACATGACAAACTTACAACCCTTATCCAATAAATACAATCTATTAATTATTATTTCAATGATAGTAAAAAACTATAATTAGATACTTCCGCGGCATTTTCTCAAAGACATTATTGTGGTATTAAGTTAGCGATTTTTTTTGTATCAATTGAGTGAAAACATCATTACCTCACTCTATTTAGAATGACTCAAAGAATTTCGGACAAACCTGAAAGCCAGAAGTTTGAAAGTATTAAACTTACAGTAACAACATTCTTAATTTATAAAAGTTTTATCTGATGATTGCTATAAAACAATTCTTCCTTCTTCCTGTTTCGGGTATACAATCTTAAAATAAATTAGCTATCTTTATATTTATATAAGAAGCATGAACATCTATGAAAAAAGTATTAGTTGTCATTCTGGTAGCCTTTATTATGATCCAGTTTTTTCCTATCGATAAAACCAATCCTCCCTTAACTCCGGGTATGGATTTTCTGAAGATTAAAAAAAACTCCTGATAAAATTGCCAAAACCATCCGTACTTCCTGCTATGATTGCCACTCCAATGAAACCAGATATCCCTGGTATGCAAATATTTCACCGGCTTCATGGTTTTTGAAAAACCACATTAATGAGGGCAGAAAACATCTTAATTTTTTCTACCTTTGCTGTATATGAGCCTCAGAGGCAACTCAAAAAATTAGAAGAGTGTATAGAAATGATTGAAAAAAAAGAAATGCCTCTTGAATCTTATTATATAGGACATCAAAATGCAAAGTTAACGGATGAACAGCGTGCTGATTTGGTTAAATACTTTAATAAGATAAAAGAAGATACTGAAAGAGGAATTATGTTTAATAAATAGAAATTGTGGAAAACTGGGAAAATAAACATATTGTATTTTTTGACGGGAATTGTGGTGTCTGCAATTTCTGGGTCCAGTGGATTCTGGAAAGGGATAAAAAAGACAAATTTATGTTTGCTTCATTGCAATCCGGTTTCGGACAGCAATTTTTATCGGAAAGAGGATTAGAAACGAAGGTATTTAACACGCTTTATCTTTGGAAGCCGCATCAGTATTATTTAATCAAGTCAAAAGCTGTCCTGGAAATTGCCAATATGCTGGGAGGAATTTACAGACTTTCAATTATTGGAAAAATTATACCCGCCTTTCTGAGTGACCAACTTTATGATATCATTTCAAAAAACAGAATGAAACTGGCCAATCAAAAGTGCTTTCTCCCTGATGAGCATCAGAAGAAAAAGTTTATCCAGGTTTGATAATCCCGCATATTCACAAATTCCGCAAATGTTATTCTTACAAAAGAGATCCACGTTTGTCAGCAACATCTGCGGAATCAATATCAATAGAATCTGTCCTTTACTTATAAATTAACCGACCATATGGAATAGCTATTCGGCGGGCATTGGATTTTTACCCATTTATCCCCCTGAGTTGTAGGATACCAGCTTGAGTGTCCGGTAAAATCTTTAATCTGTTGGCTGCTCCAATTGGTTTCAACCCATCTTTCCTGCCAGCTTGAAGAGGTATTGATATACACTACAAGTCCGGGATTCCCGTTATATCCGTTACGTCTTGCAATGTATTCGTCATTATCCGTATAAAGAATAGATGTAGTTCCTGTTGCCTTATTATTATGGATCCAGATCAGGTTGTTCATTCTTTCTTTATTCAGCCATTCTTCATAATCCCTGTAGAAAATGGTAGGATAGCCTTCATGAGTCAGAATATAGGCATAGGCAGGCATTTTATTATAAATGATATCCGTATCATGATTGGCTACAAAAGTTACTGCCTTATAAGGATTTCTTTTCCACATCATATCGTCATTCAGGGCGTTTAAATTGCCATTATCAAAAGCTTCATCCATTTTATAGTAAGCAGCAAAGTCAAACACGGAACTGTTTGCATTATTAGCCCACCATTCCAGTGTATTGACATTGGAGTCCCAAAGCTCTCCCACGGAAAATCCTCCTACCTTGGAGTTCCACGTATTGACTACCCACGGTCCGAAGCCTTTGACATAATCAAATCTCCAGCCATCGAACTTCATTACATTTTTATAGTATTTTGCGACAGAGTCGTCCCGGCCCCAGAGCCAGTCCTGTACATGAGGATTGGCATGACACAGATCCGGAAATCCACCAAAAGAACCTTCATCATTATTTCCGTAGGCATTTTTATAAAAGTCATTGTAATTTCTTTGAAACTTTCCCGAAGCGATTCCGGAAAAATCCGTCCAGGTATTTGTTCCCGTAAAAGGATTGGCTTCCGATTTTCCTCCACTGTTATGATTGATGACAATATCCGCATATACCTGCATATTTTCTGCATGCGCTTTTGTAATCAATGCCTCCAGCTCTGTTCTGGATCCGAAGCGGGTTTCGATACTTCCATTTTGATTGAAATTTCCAAAATCATAATAATCTGTGGGATCATAGCCCATGGAATAAGCTCCGTTCTGAGCTTTTGAAGCAGGAGGAAGCCATACTGCCCCAATGCCTGCATCCGACCAGGCTGTCAGTTTATCTTTAACGGTATTCCACCAATTACCCCCTTCCGGAACATCCCAATAAAAACCCTGCATCAGAACTCCTCCACCGGGCCCGGATACAAATTTTCCCTGTACAGACTCTTTTCCTGTACTAAATGGTCTCCCATCATGATGGGTCACATTAATTGTTTTATTGTGAACCTCTTGTTTCCCCGGAGCTTCGATTGTTGATTCATCATTATTCCGGCAAGAGCTCATCACGGTTAAAGCCAGTAAAGAAAGAAGGAAATGTGTTTTTTTCATATCAATATCTGATTAGTAATTCATTAACCAATTTACACTTTTATCAAAAATAAACTCCAATCGTTGAGAAATATTTTCATTTTCTCCAATAAACATTCAGAAAGGATGGATGAAATTTTCATTAAAAAATCATAAATTTTTAAGATTCCCGAAACAATTTTTCTTTTAATGCATATATTTGCATACTATGGAATACAATACCCAAAAAACTCAGCTTCATATGCCGGAATACGGCAGGATTATACAACAATTGGTTGAGCGCTGTAAAGAACTTCCTACCAAAGAGGAAAGAAGTGAAATGGCTATGGCCATTATCGATTTTATGGGTCAGAGAAACCCACAACTTCGCGACGAAGAAAATTATAAACATAAACTTTGGGACCATCTTTTTATTCTGGCAGATTATGATCTGGATGTAGAATCCCCATATCCTTTTCCAACCAGGGAACAATTGGCAGAAAAGCCTAAAAAAATGGAATATCCAAAACTTCAGGGAGATTTTAAATTTTACGGAAAAAGTATTCTTCAATTGATTGATAAAGCAATTGAACTGGAAACCGGCGATGAAAAAGAAGCCCTTATCGAGGTGATTGCCAACAATATGAAGAAGTCTTACAATGTCTATAATAAGGAACACGTAACGGACGATGTTATTTTCAGGCATCTCAAGGAATTGTCGGAAAACAGGTTAGATCTTACCGGAATTGATTCTCTTGAAAAAAGTAAAATTTATTACACAAATAATAATAACCGAAACAACAAAAACAGCAGCGGCAATAAAAATCAAAGTAACAACAACAACAATAATAACAAACGAAAGCATAATCATAAAAACAGAAAATAATGAGTGGAACATTTCAAATAAGAGGAGGAAAAAAACTGCAGGGTGAAATAACTCCACAAGGGGCAAAAAACGAAGCCCTACAAATTTTATGTGCGGTTTTGCTGACCGATGATGAGGTAAGAATTAAAAATATCCCTGATATTCATGATGTGAACAGACTGATTGAAATTTTAGGGGACTTCGGGGTAAAAATTACCAAAAACGGACAGGGAGATTATACTTTCAAGGCTGATCAGGTTAATTTTGATTATATAAAATCCAACGAATTCAAAAAGGACGGCGCTAAATTGCGTGGCTCCATCATGCTGATGGGACCTATGCTGGCCCGTTATGGCGAAGCTTATATGCCGACTCCGGGTGGTGATAAAATCGGAAGAAGAAGACTGGACACCCATTTCCAGGGATTGGTAGAGCTGGGTGCAGAATTCAATTACGATGAAGAGGAATACTTTTATTCTTTAAAAGCTACTGAACTCAAAGGAAAATTTATTTTGCTGGAAGAGGCTTCCGTTACCGGAACAGCCAATATTGTCATGGCTGCCGTACTGGCAAAAGGAAAAACAAGAATTTACAATGCCGCTTGTGAACCATATCTTCAGCAATTATGTAAAATGCTAAACAGAATGGGGGCTAATATTTCAGGAATTGGTTCCAATCTCTTAACCATTGAAGGAGTAGATTCCCTGAGAGGAACTGAGCATACCATGCTTCCTGATATGGTGGAAATCGGATCCTGGATTGGTCTTGCCGCCATGACAAAATCTGAAATTACCATCAAAAATGTAAACTGGAATCAGCTGGGAGTGATCCCCAACACCTTCAGAAAATTAGGGATTGAACTTGAGCAGCGTAACGATGATATTTATATTCCTGCCCAGGATCATTATAAAATCCAGAAATTCATTGACGGATCTATCCTGACCATCTCAGATGCTCCATGGCCCGGATTCACTCCGGATTTGTTATCTATCATCCTGGTGGTAGCTACTCAGGCAAAAGGAAGCATTTTGGTTCATCAGAAAATGTTTGAGTCCAGATTATTCTTCGTAGATAAATTAATTGATATGGGAGCACAGATCATTCTGTGTGATCCACACAGAGCAACGGTAATCGGATTAAACCAGGAAACCCCTTTAAGAGGGACCACCATGGTTTCCCCGGATATCAGAGCCGGAAACGCCCTCCTTATCGCAGCACTTTCTGCAGAAGGAAAATCCATTATTCATAATATCGAACAAATTGACAGGGGATATGAAAATATCGATGGAAGATTGAGAGCCATTGGTGCCGATATTGAAAGAATCTAAAACTTATTTTTATTACTATAGAGCGTCCGGAGTGATCCGGGCGCTTTTTTTATCTTCGAATATTATCATCCCCCCGTGAGGAAGAGATGGATTACACATCAAATAGTAGCTACAGTAGAAGGCCTTTGTTTTTTAAGTATAAAAAGTGTCCGGTAAATAAATACCAGACACTTTGAGTAATTAAAACTATATGAATCTCTCTCAAGAATATTTCCGGCAGACATATTCCACCGTTGTACTCAAAAGTTTATTTTTATTCAGGTAGAATTCAAGTTGCTGATAATCTTCTGAATTGACATTGATGTATAACTGCACCGAACCAAAACTGTATCCGTTCACATATTCCACATTTGCTGATAACACTCTGTGACAAATTCCTAATTGGTTATAGATCATATGCATTAAATGTTCAAATTTCATTTTGCCATTCAACTCTATTTCCAATAACAATTCTTTTTTAGGCAGGTTTATTTTATTTTGTAAAACCTGCAGATTAGGATTAGGTGTAATCATCGTTAAACATTTTTGGTTAAACTCTTTCAGATTATCTGCTTTCTGCGTTAAATCTGTGACAAAAATATAAAAAAAATATTAGTCCACCAAATTAGTAGACTAATATTTTTTGAATTTTAACTAAAAAAAGAAGCTTTTTCCAGCTTCTTTCATTTGAATTTTACAGTTCCCTTATTCTTTCCAACTTTTCTGAACCAGCCAGGCCATTAGGATTACAGCCCGGTTCTCCTTCAGGAACCTTCAGGTTTTTCTTTTTATAAAAATCTTCCCAGAATGCATTGATAGTTCCTGTTTTAGGATCAATAAAAGTCATGGGTTCCAATTTGAAAATATGATCTTCCCGGAAAGCCCTTTCTACAAAGTCTGAACAATAGAACGAGTTTTCATCCAGTATATAATTAAAGTTATATGGTTTCCCAAGCATTTGATGCGCTTTTTGAATCGCCTGTGGAATTGATTTCTGAAATTCAGGCTTCAGACGGTATACTATCACTTTCTGTCCTTCTTCTTTCTGATCATTAAGAAATTCTTTTATCTGTTGTTTTTGAGAACCTCCTTTTGGAACTGCATGCAATACAAACAGTTCATTGCCCTCTTTTTCAAGAATGCCGATATGATCAAAAGATATTGTTTCCTGTCTTTGGGTAACATTATTAATGGCTCCGGAAAGTCCGGTTCCTTTTGCTGTTACAAAAAGTAAATCTCCGTTCTGAAGGGATAATTTCTGGTATGAGCTACAATGAGCCAACAGAAAAATCAAACAAAAAAATATTCCTGTCAGTAGGCTTTCTCTATTAAAAAGTAATTTAAATTCCTGCATTCATAATGATTTCAGTGTCAAAATTACAAAATAGAATTCATTACATTTGTCTGGTATATTGATATGTTTTCATACCAACCAATATTCCGAATATTCTTATGCCACATATTTTATTAGTAGAAGACGACGACAGGCTTTCCAGACTTATTACCAAAGGACTTCAGGAATCCGGATTTGAAGTAAGCATGGCCTATGACGGAATAGCAGCCCTAAAGCTTGCCTTGCAGAAAGATTTCGATCTGATAATAACGGATATTATCCTTCCTCAAAAAAACGGTCTTGAATTTTGCAGTGAAATAAAAGCTTTAAAACCGGACCTTCCGATGATCATGCTTACGGCTCTTGGAACTACGGATGATAAACTGGAAGGGTTTGATGCCGGAGCTGACGATTATATGACCAAGCCTTTTGAAATGCGGGAACTGACCGCAAGAATCAGGGTTCTCCTGAAACGTTTTTTCGCAGCAAAGGCAGCAAAAAATCTCCGTACTCACCTATGAAGGTATTGAGATGAACCTGGAGCAGAAACTGGTGAGCAGGAATCAGGTTCCGATACAATTAACTCCGAAGGAGTTTAACCTCCTTAAATTTATGCTTGAAAATTCCGAAAGGGTGTTACCACGAAGTGAAATTGCCGAAAAGGTATGGGAAACTCATTTTGATACGGGAACCAACTTTATTGATGTATACATTAATTATCTCCGGAAAAAAATTGACAGGGATTTTGAAGATAAACTGATTCACACCAAGCCGGGAATGGGATTTATTTTAAAGAAAAATTACGAACAGGTATAATACAAAGATGAAAATAAGAACCAGGCTTACGCTGCTTTTTACCCTGATCACTGCAATGCTTTTAAGTATTTACAGTGTATCCATCTATTATTCATCAAAAGAAGCCCGGGAAAAGTCTTTTTACAGCGAGCTGCAAAATGAAGCTATAGCCAAAGCAGATCTTTTTTTTTCAAAGCTCACTGCCTGAGCAGGAAATGCATAAATTGTACAAAAATAACAACAGAACCCTGAATGAGGTACAGGTGGCAATCTATGATTCCAACAACCGGCTTGTTTACCATGATGATGCCAAAGTAGATTATGTAAAAGAGGACCGGGAAATGCTTTCCGAAATATTTCAGAAAAAGAAAATTACCTTTTTTTCAGGAAAACTGCAGGTAATCGGGATAGTGTATCATCATTCCGGAAAATCTTATGCAGTAACAGCTGCCTCGTATGACCAATATGGCTATGAATACCTTACCCATCTTCTTACCATCAGCGTCTTGGCTTTCATCAGTATTTTGGTTCTCATTTACCTTGCCGGAATATTCCTCTCCAAGAAAACTCTAAGCCCGTTGAGCGAAATGGTGGGCCAGATTAAAAAAATTACAGCCGGAAGGTTACAATGGAGATTAAAAACAACAAAAGAAAACGATGAGCTCAATGAACTGGCTCAGAGTTTCAATGGCATGCTGGAACGCCTGGAAAATTCTTTTGATGCTCAGAAATATTTCGTTTCTAATATTTCCCATGAACTGCGGACTCCTTTATCAGCCATTATTACAGAGCTGGAACTGGCTTCTGAAAAAAAGCAAACCCACGAAGAATATCAGCAAACCATACAGCGTGTGTTGGAAGATGCCCGGAATATGGCAAAATTATCCAATAGCCTCATGGATCTGGCCAAGGCAAGCTATGATCCCAATGAAATCAGCTTCTCTGAAATACGCCTTGATGAAATCCTTTTGGAGTCTTATGCCAAAATTATCAAAGAAAATACCGGATATAAAGTTTCATTGAATATTGAAGATACTGTAGAGGAACGCCAGCTTATCATACAAGGAAATGAATACCTGCTTCAGGTAGCTTTTAATAATCTTATAGATAACGCATGCAAATATTCCCCCGAACATACCTGCTCAATTGACGTTAAAATACTTTCGGGAAAACTGCACATCAGGTTCAGCAACAGGGGAATCATCATTTCGCAGGAAGATCTGGAACATATTTTTGAACCTTTTTACAGAAGCGAAAAATTCAAAAAAAGAAAAAGGATACGGAATCGGGCTTTTTCTCACAGAAAAAATCATTCATCTTCATCACGCCGTTATCACAGTGGCATCGGATGATAAAGCCACGGTTTTTACAGTGGAGTTTAGTATATAGCTTTATTTTCCAATTGCAAAATTGAAGCTATATACAGGCCGTAAAAAGAACTATGTTTTTGAAAATCCGGAAGTTTTTGATCAATGACTGACCCTTTTACCGAAAACAGTAGTTCCTATGCTGGCTGCAATTACACAAATAATGGAAATCCATTGTAAGAAACTTAAATCTTCTGCCAGGAATACCAATCCTGAAAGGGCTGCAAAGGCAGGTTCTAAGCTCATCAGAATACTGAACGTCTTTGCAGGTAACCTTTTCAATGCCAAAATTTCCAATGAAAACGGCAATGCACTGGATAAAATGGCCACTCCCAGTCCTTTCATAAAGATCGCAGGGGTAAGATTGAATACCGCTCCATCCCATATGGTAAAGGGTATTATCAACAAACTTGCAAATAACATTCCTGTTGTGACAGCATCTTTCCCATCCATAATTTTTGAAACTTTCCCGCCCATCACAATATAAACCGCCCAAAACATTCCCGCGAGGAAAGCCAGCCCAAGACCTGTTAAATCTACATTATTACTCTGCCATGGAACAATCAGCAATATTCCGGCACAAGCCAGTAATGCCCAGATGACATCCAGCAATTTACGGGACAGGGCAAGCGCCAGAAATAAAGGGCCCGCAAATTCCACTGTAACAGCCAGTCCCAATGGAATCCGCTGAATGGCCATATAAAAAATAAGATTCATAGCAGCTAGACCCATTCCATACAGTGCACAATATTTCCATTTTTGCGCGGTAAACTGCAAAAATTTCGGACGATTAATTAAAGTAAGCAAAATAGCCGAAAGTACAATCCTTAAAGTAACGGTTCCAATAGGTCCTATAAGGGGAAAGAGCTGTTTAGCTATAGAAGCACCTCCCTGTACGCAGATAATTGCTAAAAGCGTTGCGGGTATCGCTATATTTGAATTTTTCATTTCTAAAATTTAACATTCATAAACCAACCTTTGGGAAGAAATTTCCCGATGTAAGTGAACTTTATTCTATAAATTACAGTCACGACTTACCATTATAATAGTTTGCTCCAAATGTATTGAAATTTTGCCTTTTATAATGGATACAGAGATCACCTTATTCTTTAGTCTGCAAGGAGATCTCATTTTATAACATTAATCGTATTAAATGATACTATCAAAAAATCACAATATCATTTTTCTAATACTTTTCTAATACTATTCTAAAGCTTTTCTAACGGTAAAAAAAAAGACGCTCTCATTACTTTTGCACAGTAAAAAAATAAAGCACATGGACACAGATCCTTACAGTAATTATCAATCTTAATGCTTTAGTTGTACCGACTTTTCCAGTACAGCTTAAAGCTTTCAAAGGAAAAGTTATGAATACATTTGAATTTACACTTCGCTTATTAACTGCATTCTGTTTAGGTGCCGGAATAGGTTTCGAGAGACAGTGGCGTAAAAAAAAATGCAGGTTTACGTACCAATACCCTGGTTTGTATAGGCTCCGCAGCATTTGTACTGGTTGCCCTTAAGATTGGCGGTGATGCTGCCGGAAGAATCACCTCTTATATCGTCAGTGGAATAGGTTTCCTCGGCGGCGGTGTGATCATGAAAGATGGCCTTACGGTACGCGGATTAAATACGGCTGCTACTTTATGGTGTTCTGCTTCAATAGGAGCATTATGTGCCCTGGGCTACCCCAAAGAAGCTGTCATCACCGTTTTCTTTATTGTTTCCACAAATATATTTTTAAGGCCTTCTTTATCCTCTCAAAAAAAGGCACGGACTAAAAAGCTGGTCATCGCAAAGAAAAAAAAGCAAAACAAAAAAATCAGCAACAGCACTCAACTTTATTAAGATCATGAAAAAAATACTCTTAAGCATTATCATTCTTTTTACAGCTTCCTGTAAGGATGAAGTATCCCGGAAAAATAACACACAGGAAATTATCCTTAAACACGGACATGTTATTGTACCGGAAAGCAACCCTGTTTTCAAAAAGATTAAAACGGCAGTCGTTACCAGCCAAGAGCATAGTGATGGTATCCTGTCTGCAGGGACCATTCAGGCTATTCCCAATCATTATGCTGAAATCGCCAGTCCTTTTTCAGGAAGAATTACAAAATCGTTTATTCAGCTGGGACAGAATGTTTCCGCAGGCAGCCCTCTTTTTGAAATTCTTTCTTCAGACTATTTCTCAGTCCAGAAAGATTATACGGATGCTTTAAACGAGGTACAGCTTGCAGAAAAAAATTACAAAAGACAACAGGATCTTGTAAGACATGGTGTGGGTATTCAGAAAGAGCTGGATGAGACGGAAACTGATTTTAAAAATAAGAAGACCGCTCTTTCCAATGCGTCTGCAGCCTTGAAAGTCTACAACAGTAAAGGTGGCGGTTTAGGAAAACCTCTTATTGTAAGAGCTCCCATTAACGGTGAAATTATTTCCAATACAATCGTAAACGGGCAATACCTGAAAAGTGATGCCGACCCTGTTATTATTATTGCTGAACTTTCCAGGGTATGGATTTCCGGAGATGTAAAGGAAAAAGATATCCGTTTCGTGAATACCGGCGACCATGTTTCTGTAAAAGTAAGCGCCTATCCTGATACAAATATTACCGGAAAAGTATATCATATTAACGAAATGGTAGATGAAAATACCCGGAGTATCAAGGTTCTTATTGAATGTGATAACCCCGGCAGAAAGCTAAAACCAGGAATGTATGCTACCGTTAATTTCTCAACAGCTCCTGAAAAAACAATTATGATCCCTGTAACAGCCTTAATGCAAAGCGACGGCTCACAGTATGTATGGGTAAAAACAGGGAAAAACCAATTTACCAAACGTATGGTAGCCACCGGAGAAACGGATCAGAAAACGACAAGGATTATCTCAGGCTTAAAGATCGGGGAAATCATAATAACTGAAGGAGGGATCTACCTACCGGATGCGAGATAGGCTTTTTGTAGCAAAAATCAAAAATTATGAAGCAATTACTTACACTCTCTATACAGAAGAGATGGCTGATGCTGGCCCTCTTCCTTCTACTGGGCTTTTTCGGGTATTACTCATGGACCAGATTATCCGTTGAAGCCTATCCCGATATTGCAGACGTTACCTCACAGGTTGTCACACAGGTACCCGGACTTGCTGCTGAAGAGGTAGAGCAACAAATCACCATTCCACTGGAACGTTCCCTAAACGGCCTTCCGGGTATGCATGTCATGCGAAGTAAAAGTACATTCGGGCTTTCCATTATTACTATGGTTTTTGATGACGGTGTAGACGATTACTGGGCCAGGCAACGTATTCAGGAAAGGTTGTCAGATGTTACCCTGCCTTATGATGCACAGCCCGGACTTGATCCCCTTACCTCTCCCATCGGCGAAGTCTACCGCTATATCATTGAAAGTAATAACCATGGCCTCCGGGAACTGACAGATTTACAGAAGTTTGTCATTATTCCGCGTATCAAACAGGTCTCAGGAATTGCAGATGTTACCAATTTCGGAGGAATTACCACCCAGTTCCAGGTAGAATTAGATCCTCATAAACTTGAACAATACGGTTTGGCCCTGTCTGAAGTTACGGAAACTATTTCCAGAAATAATGTAAGTGCCGGGGGAAGCATGCTACCCCATGGAAATTTAGCATATGTTATCCGCGGAATAGGCCTTGTGAAGGATTTAAATGATCTTGGAAAGATTGTTGTAAAAACCGAAAATGGAGTTCCGGTTTTCCTGAATGATATAGGAACATTAAAGTATGGGAACCTGGAAAGAAAAGGAATTTTGGGATATACAGACAGGGAACGTAATTACTCTGAAAGTATTGAAGGCATCGTACTTTTATTAAGGGGGCAAAATCCGTCACAGGTTCTTGAAGGAATTCACCAGGCGGTAGATGAATTAAACAATGAAATTCTTCCGGCCGGTGTAAAAATCCATCCTTTCCTGGACAGAACCGACCTTGTAAAGACCACTCTCAGCACGGTCTCTCATACCCTGACTGAAGGCATTGTACTGGTCATTATTGTGCTGATTGTCTTCCTTGGAAGCTGGAGAGGAGCATTATTGGTGGCCATCACAATCCCCCTTTCTTTATTGTTTGCATTTATCTTGATGTATTTTACCGATATTCCGGCCAACCTTCTTTCCCTTGGAGCTATAGACTTTGGGATTATCGTAGACGGAGCTATTGTGATGCTGGAAACCATCTTAAAAAAGAGGGAGGAAAACCCGGAAGAAATACTGGAGGAAAAAAGTATTACCCAAAGAGTGATTGAAGTAGCCAAACCGATCTTCTTTTCCACGATTATTATCATGACTGCTTATTTGCCGTTGTTTGCCTTTGAAAGGGTAGAGAAAAAACTTTTTACCCCAATGGCTTTTACAGTAGGCTATGCTTTATTAGGAGCTCTTGCCGTGGCATTACTGCTCATTCCCGGATTGGCTTATGTGATTTATCGGAAACCCAGAAAGCTATACCACAACAAATGGCTGGAAAAAACAGGGAATGCTTATGGAAAGAGAATCGAAAAAATACTCCAGGCTCCTAAGAAAGTAATGTTACCCATAGGTATTGTGTTGCTATCTGCAGGAGTTCTGTCCTACACGGTAGGAAAAGACTTTCTTCCGGAACTGGATGAAGGCTCCATATGGCTACAGGTACAATTACCTCCCGGCATTTCTTTAGCCCAATCAAAGGAAATGAGTGACACTCTGCGTGCCAGGACATTGAAACATAAAGAAATTACCTATATGATGATACAGGCCGGGCGGAATGATGACGGTACCGATCCGTGGACAGCCTCCCATTTCGAAGTTTCTATCGGGATAAAACCTTACAGCGAGTGGCCTTCCGGAAAAACAAAAGCGGATTTGATCAGAGAACTGGCTGAAGATTATAAAGAAATGCCCGGATTTACCGTGGGATTCTCTCAGCCGATGATTGACGGGGTCATGGACAAAATCTCCGGGGCACATAGTGAATTGGTAGTTAAAGTGTATGGAGAAGATTTCAAAGAAACCCGGAGAATTGCAGAAAACGTGTTGTACACATTGGACAAAATTCCCGGATCAGCCGATCTTGCCATTGACCAGGAGCCTCCTTTGCCTCAGTTGCAGATTATTGCAAACAGGGATAAAATTGCCCAATACGGCCTGAATGTAGCGGATGTGGCAGACCTCATCGAGGTAGCATTGGGTGGAAAAGCCATTTCCCAGATTTTTATCGGAAATAAGGTTTATGATATTTCCTGCCGATATACTGAAAATAGCCGCAACACTCCTGATAAAATCGGGAACCTGATGCTGACTTCAGCTTCCGGAGCTAAAATTCCATTATCACAGGTAGCCGAAGTAAAATTAAGCACCGGGGAAAGTACCATCACAAGAGAAATGAATAAGCGTCACCTTACTGTAAAGCTCAACCTAAGAGGTATGGATCTTTCCTCTTTCCTGAAAAAAGCTCAGGATACAATTGAAAAAGATATTCAGTATGACCACGAAAAATACCACATCAAATGGGGAGGTCAATTCGAAAACCAGAGCAGGGCATACTCCAGGCTGGCATTTATCGTTCCATTGGCATTAGCTGTTATGTTTCTGTTATTGTATGGGGCATTTGGTGATTTCAGGCAGGCATTGGTACTGATCTCTATTGTCCCTTTGGCCCTATTTGGAGGTATGCTGGCACTCAATATACGGGGCATGTCTCTGAATGTATCTTCAGCTGTAGGCTTTATTGCGTTATTTGGAGTTGCCATTCAGAACGGGGTGATTATGATTTCTCACATCAATGATCTGCGCAAAAAAGGATATGCTCTCAGACCTGCCGTAACCCAAGGGGCAAAAGATCGTTTCCGACCCGTATTGATGACCGCAACGGTTGCTGTCATCGGATTGTTTCCGGCATCGCTGGCAACAGGTATCGGTTCTGATGTACAACGGCCGCTGGCAACGGTAATTGTTTATGGACTGATGTTCTCTACTGTTTTAACATTATTCATTTTGCCTGCTATTTATTTTATGGCTGAGCGTCGCAATGAAAATCAAAACCTGGTATCCAATGAAGATTAGTATTTATTTTATCATCATATCTGCTGCAATATTAAGCATGGCAGGTACAGTAAAGGCACAGGAGAAAGAAGTTCTACGTTTTGAAGAATACCTGAGTCTCGTCAGAAAGCAAAATCTTGGATATGCTTCTCAAAAGTACAATGTAAGCATCGCAGAAGCTTCAGTTCAGTCTGCAGGTATGTTTCCTGATCCTCAATGGGAACTGGAAACTACCAATAACGGGGTAAATAAAAATATGGGACACGTTTACGGAACTTCCATCGGATGGACTCTTGAGTTGGGAGGAAAAAGAAAAGCCAGAATCAACCTGGCTGAAACCCAATGGGAGCTGAGTAAAATACAGTTACAGGATTTTTTCAGAAACCTCCGGGCTGATGCCAGTTTAGCATATGTGGAAGTATTAAAGGCAAAAGCGTTACTTGAGGTACAACAGGATTCATATCAAAATATTGTGCGGCTCGCAAAATCAGACAGCATACGGTATCGTCTGGGAACAATTTCATTGATTACTTCAAAACAAAGTAAATTAGAAGCAGCTTCCCTTCTCAATGAAGTATATCAGGCCGAAAGTGCCGGGCAACAGGCTCTCACCTATCTGTCGGTTTTTCTTAGTGATCAGAAAATAGCAGACAGGGATGTTTCCGGAGATTTTAACGCTTTTAACAGGGATTTTAACCTTGATGATTTAATTCTTCATGCATTGAACGAAAGGGCAGATGTATTGGCAGCCAAACAAAATATACAAGTCACCAAAAGCCAGATTAATCTTGAAAGGGCCAACCGCGTCATAGATCTTGGAATCAGTGCGGGAGCCGAGCACCACACTGAAGCTACCAATGAAATAGCGCCTTCTCCTACCGTAAATGCTGTAAAATTAGGCATTAGTATCCCGTTGAAATTTTCCAACCGGAGAAATGCAGGTCTGAAAATAGCAGAAATGGTCCATTCCCGTGCCGAAGTTGAATATCAGCAGATCGAACAGGGGATACGAGCCGAAGTGATGCAGGCTTATCAGCAATATAGAGCTACCCAAAAGCAGGTAAAACAATTCCACAACGGAATGCTGACGGAAGCAGAAAACATTCTGGAAGGCATTACGTATAGCTATAAAAGAGGGGAAAGCTCCATCCTCGAAGTCCTGAATGCACAGAGAACTTATAACGGAATAAGAAAAGATTACTATCAGGCCCTTGCCGATAATGCAGCAGCTTTAATTGAGCTTGAGCGTAAAGCGGGAATCTGGGATATTGAGCTGTAAACAGCGGAAAGAAAGGAAGCTGGAAGAGAAAAGTTTTAAAGCAGGAAATAACTAAGGAGCCAATTAATAACCTTTTAAAATTATAATATTTTCCTTTTAAGACATGAGAAATGAACAATTATTCCCGCCTTTTCCTTCCAGCTTCCCTTTTAGTCTCCCTCATTCAAAACGAATCCCTGAAATCGTATAGATTTCAGGGATTTTTTTATTTTTTATTATTGGGATTCATAAACACTGATCCAGTCCTGGACAGTCATTTTTTTACTCAGTTCGGCAATTAGCTCAAAAGGTATATCTTCCACTTTTTTGAAACGGACGCAGGATTTGCCCATATCCAGCTTTTTCCTGGAATATTTAGGGTATTCTGAGACAAACCAGTCTAACAGTTCCGGTGTGGAATAAAGCCCCATATGATACAACGCTATAAAATTCTTTTGAGAAGCCAGGTTAATAAACGGCAATGGTGATCCCGGTGTACAATGATAACCGGCCGGATAAGTTTTCAGGGGAACACCCCAGCCTACCATACCATACCCTGTGTTTTCTTCAAAACCCTCAGGTAAATTATTACTGATCGTATCAAAAAGTTTTCTGAAAGATTCCTGTCTTTCTTCAGGAATCCTGGAAATATAATCTTCTATAGAAACCGCCTGAATCTGCATATTTTATTTTTTTCTAAAATACAATTATTTCACAATATTATTTACTTGTCAAAACGCATTGTTTTAAAAACACCATTTTTTGTTTAACCTTACCTTATAATTTCTGTTGAGGTGATATTAACAACAATTCATTTTGTTAAAAATTTTATTTTTCATAAAAAAGGCAGCTACATACAATATAGCTACCTCCTGGAATTATTGATCAAATACAATTATTTCTTTATCGCTTTTCCTGTAGATTGGGATCCGTCTTTGAAATACACTGTCACTAAGTATAGGCCGGCATTCAGATCTCCTAAATAAAGTTCTTTTTCCGGGTAATCTATCACTTTTACTACTCTTCCCGCTACATCCGTAATGGTTACAGATTTCATATCTTTTGTATTCCCGATATGCAGAATATCCTTAAACGGATTAGGATATAAATCGGCTTCTTTTTTCTTTGCATTTACTTCTGAAGTTGCCAGTGATGCAGCCACTTCGAATATAAAATCAATAGCCTCTCCTCTCGTCATCGCTGCACAAGGGTTTGAAGGCACTGAAGAATTATAATCAGCCAAAACCCTCATTCTGTAATTTCCGGCAGGTGTTCCAGCCGGCGGGGTAATAGATCCGGAAATAGTTGTTGTATAGTTGGAAGTAACAAACATTCTTTCCGAAGCTTCAAAAGTTAAATTATTATTCCAGTCTATCCAAACCCCGAATCCGCATGTAGGACCTCCTGCTGTTAAAGATATTGAAGTACTGGTTCCTGCGGTATTGGTAATTTTATTGCTGGATGTAGTTAAATTCTGATATCCTCCTGCCGCACCGGAAGCAGATGTATAAGCCATATCCGTAATTGCTCCTGTAGAGGTGAAGGCAGAAATCCAGGAATTCTGATTGGTAGATGTAGGGACACAATAACCTGTTCTGAATGTAGCTACAGCTTCACTCCAGATACTTTTGTCCGTAGCACTACATACAGATCTTACCCATACATAATAGTTTGAATCGGAAGCTAACGAATTTAATGGAGCAGAAGTTGTGGCAGAAGTTACTGAGTTCGTAGCATCTAAAACAGTTGTAGCAGTAGGCGCAGTGTTGTTGGTGCTGTAATATACTTCATATCCGTTTGCCGGAGCTGAAGTAGGTGCTGTCCAATCAATCGTTGCAGAGTTCATTGTAACATTCGAAGGTGTAACAGCAGTAGGTTCAATACAAGAAGGAATTTGCTGAACGGTAATATTATCAATATAAATAGAACGGGATGTACCTCCCATACCATTTTTAAATGCCAGTTGCAAATCAGTACCCACAGGAATATTAATAGTATATTGTGTATGAGTAGTTGTTAAAGTAACAGGGGAGCCAATCTGAGTAAAAGAAGCCGGATCAGCAGGGTTTGATAAAGTTCCCACTAACAGCGTATTTCCATTCGTTCCTCCTTTGGCATAAAATCTTACGCGTTTGGTACCATCTGAAAGATTTACAGTAGGAGGTGAAACTAACATCTGACTCCCGGTAGTAGCTGTTGAATTATTGAGATAATAAGCATTAGGTGCTGAAAAATTATTAGATGTCGTTACATAACCATACCCTGTAAATGATGGACTTTCCAGATAGCTCCAGCAACTTGGGGCATTACTATTCGTGGAAGAACCTGTACTGGTCGTATCAAAATTTTCCGTATAAGGTACAGAAAAAGTGGAACAGGCCGTTTTGAATGTACCGGCAAAAGACCAGGCACTTTGCCCCGTTGTTGAATTACAGTTCGTTCTTACCCAATAATAATAGGTTGTATTCGGAGTAAGACCATCTATAGTGGTATTTGTACCTGCTATTCCCGGATAGGTAGGTGTTACCGTACTTGCAGGCACGGTACCGGAAGTACTGTGATATACATCATAACTTACAGCACTGGCCGGAGCGGTCCATGAAACAAATGCAGAATTTGCTGTTATCCCTGAAACCGCCTGCAATACAGGAGGAGCGCAATCTGAATAGGCATCTGCTGAAAATGCAAAAATATTCGGTATACCGGAGCCGCCTGTTTTGGTTACCGTTATACTTTGTATTGGTTTCGCCTGGTTCGCAGCATCTATAGCTAACTCGGCCTGATATAATCTTGGATTTGTTCCTCCTTCAGGGGATGGAACGTCATCACCACTGGCAGGAGTTGCACCCGGTTTCTTAATCCTTCCTATTCCCTGGATGGCAAAGTTAGGACCGTTATACCAGTCCGCAAGGCTGATATTTGAAAATGTTTGTGATGTGCCATCCGTAAAATTCACTGCTACACTGACTGTAGAAGTACCACTTCCGCTAACAGCAAGCATATACAATTTAATTGCTGCTTTTGCTGCTGTAAATGTTAAAGTTCCTGAATCATTTACTGCAGCTAGTCTCAAGGAATTATTGGAACTTAGACTTCCTAACTGAAAACTCAATCCGGGCGTTGCTGTTACCACAGAATTAATAACTCCATCAACAGGAATACCATAGGTAATAGCTGGACTTGTGGATGTCAGCTGAAAATCTTTAGCAACAAAGGCGTAAGAAACTCCATCTACGTCATTATTGGTAGAAACTACTGAAGAACCTACCCCGTTGGCAATCACATCAGCCGTATATCCTGAAGCAACAGGCATGGTTTGATAATTCTGGGCCATCAAAACAGAAGCCGGAAAAAGAGTAATGACAGGCAAAACTCTGGAAAATAAATTTATTATCATATTATTTACATTTGTGTTGGAAATTAAGAAAAATATCAATATAAAAACAATAATATTAATAAATATTTAATTAATGATTAAAAATAAACTAACATCAGTATTCCGAATATTAAATATTTTAGTGTATTAAAAGCAATATTACAAGCAACACAGGCTTCTTCTTGTTTCTTAATTTCCTTATTGAGAAATTAAATCTTATTTTTGTCATACAAATTTTTTGAACAATGCCGAACATTTCAAACAGAGCACTGCACATGCCGCCATCGCCGGTAAGAAAACTGGTTCCTTTTGCATTACAAGCAAAACAGAAAGGAATAAAAGTATATCATCTTAATATCGGGCAGCCTGATATTGAAACTCCGGAAACAGCTTTAAATGCTTTAAAAAACATCGATTTAAAAGTATTGGAATATGCACTTTCTGAGGGTAATCTGGAATACAGGAAAGCCCTTACAGAGTATTACCAGTCATTAGGTTTTGCAGATATAACACCGGATCATTTCATTGTAACCAATGGGGGTTCTGAAGCACTTAACTTTGCCATCTCCACTTTATGTGATGAAGGTGATGAAGTCATCATCCCTGAGCCGTACTATGCAAACTATAACGGTTTTACCAGCACTTTTGATGTAAATGTAGTAGCGGTATCATCTACCATTGATACAGGCTTTGCACTACCTCCTATTGAAGAATTCGAGAAAAAAATAACAGAAAAGACAAGGGCAATTATCATTTGCAATCCGGGCAATCCTACAGGATACCTTTACACCCGTGAAGAGCTTCAAAAGCTTGCCGAAATTGCCTTAAAATATGATATCGTCATCATCTCTGACGAAGTATACAGGGAATATGTCTATGATGGAAAACAACAGGTGTCTATCCTTGACTTTCCCGAGCTAAGCGAAAACTGCATCGTTATTGATTCAGAATCGAAGCGTTACTCCATGTGTGGAGTAAGAATCGGGTGTATGGTGACCCGTTCCAAAAAAATCCGTAATGCCGCTATGCTTTTTGCCCAGGCAAGATTAAGCCCGGTTCTTTTAGGTCAGATTGCAGCTACTGCAGCACACCAGAACGATGGTGCCTATATCAGGGCTGTTAGGGAAGAATATACCCACAGAAGAAATATTTTAGTTGATCTTCTGAATGCTATTCCGGGAGTAATATGTCCTAAACCAAGAGGAGCTTTCTATTGTGTGGCAGAGCTTCCGGTGGATGATACTGAAAAATTCGCACAATGGCTGCTGGAAAAATATTCCCTTAATAACGAAACCATCATGGTGGCTCCGGCCGGAGGATTCTATAGTGATCCCGAGCTAGGTAAAAAACAGGTAAGAATTGCGTACGTCCTGAAAGAAGAAGATCTGAAGAGAAGTGCTGAAATCCTTAAAGATGCCCTAAAAAAATACAGAGAAGAATTTAGCCTGTAATACAGATGATGCCGACAACAAAAAAATTATATCTGAAAATTCTGTTTTCGATCCTTTTGCTGTCGGCATTTTTCTCTTGTGATAAAAAAGAAACAGTACCGGTTACCGGCAACAGGACTTCAAACGAAATAACTTTTATCAGTATGTCCCATATCGGTGGTACATTAGGCGAATATACCATTGTTAAAGTCACAAAAGATTCTGTTTTCGCAGAAAAAGGGGCTACAGCCAATAAAACACATAAAGAATGGGCTTCGTCCATCAATATTGATACCTGGAAACGGCTTATCTCTCCAATCAATGTGAATGATCTTGACGATATCAAAAGCTCTCCAAGCCAACAACCGGTAGACGGAATTGATGAAACTTTTCAGATACGTACTCCGGCAAAGTCTCATATCTACGTCAATTCTTTTGCAGATACCGTACATTACAGACAACTTCAACAGTTTAAAGAACAGTTAGTCCTGATTCTTCCTAAAGAATACCAATAAAACATGCAAGAAAATTTTTCCTTAAAACCTTATAATACATTCAGTGTTGATGCTAAAGCACAATATTTTACTGAGGTAAACAACATTGAAGAATTAAAAGAGGCCATTACTTTCTCAAAATCTCATTCTCTTCAGCTTCTTTTTTTAGGAGGAGGAAGCAACATCCTGCTTACAAAAGATTTTAATGGTCTTGCCATTAAACTTGATTTAAAAGGAATTTCTGAACAAAACATCAATGAAAACGAAATCCTTGTCACCGCAAAGGCAGGAGAAAACTGGCACGAATTTGTAAGCTACTGCCTTCAGAAAAACTATGGCGGACTCGAGAACCTTTCCTTAATTCCCGGCAACGTAGGCACCTCTCCCATGCAAAACATCGGCGCTTACGGCACTGAAATCAAAGATACTTTTGTCAGTTGCCAGGTGCTGGATTTAGACAATATGATGATTACAACATTCAACCTTGAGGAATGCAGGTTTGGATATAGAGACTCCATATTCAAACAAGAAGGAAAAGGCAGATATGTTATTCTGGAAGTTACTTTTAAACTTACCCTGAAAGATCATCATATAAAAACAGAATATGGAGCTATTCAATCTGAACTGGAGAAATCAGGAATTACCAATCCTACCATCCAGGATGTTTCCAAAGCTGTGATCAGCATCAGGCAAAGTAAACTACCCGACCCTAAAATCATCGGAAATGCCGGAAGTTTTTTCAAAAACCCCACTATTCCTTTAACTCAATTTGAAAGTTTGCAACAAAAATTTGAAAATATTCAGGGATATCCTAACGGAGATAAGGTAAAAGTTCCTGCCGGATGGCTGATTGAACAATGCGGCTGGAAAGGAAAACAGATCGGAAATGTAGCCTCGCATCAACTACAATCCCTGGTGATCATCAATGCTACAGGAAACGCCACAGGGAAAGAAATTTTCGATTTTTCTACAGAAATCATCAATTCCGTAAAAGAAAAATTTGGAATAGAACTGGAACGGGAAGTCAATATAATATAACATACAGGCTGATTCAATTTGAATTCAGCCTTTTTTATTCTTAAGTTGACCGGTAAGACGTTAGATTTATTTATTCTAAAATTATTGTCTCGATGATTTCACAGATAACGAGATGGGATACTTATGGAAACCTGCGGGACACTTTATTTTTAATCGCTATTAATATACCGATGAACTCACTTGTACACTTGTGGTTTTTCTGAAAGTCATCACATTGAGAAAGGTCTTCGGACAAAATACTCTTAAGACCTTTAACAACAAATCATTCATTTTAATCCATATCCTGTCCCTATAAATTCTTATTTTAGCTAAAAAATAAAAGCACAATATGAAAATAGCGATTCTTGGAGCCGGAAATATGGGACTTTCTTTTTCAAAATCATTTTTGAAATACGAGCTTATCAAACCTGAAAATCTTCATCTGATCATCAGAAATCAAGCGAAAACAGCCAAAATAGCAGAAGAGTTCCCAAAATCAAAAATCTCCACTTTTGAAATGGTAAAGGAACTTGATGCAGACCTGATCATCATTGCTGTAAAGCCTCAGGATTTTCAGACAGTGGCTCAAAACTTATCATTTACCTTAAAAGAAAGCCAAATGGTTCTATCCATCATGGCAGGAATCAATATTGAGAAAATTCAAAAATCACTGAATCATCCGCTTGTTGTAAGAGCAATGCCAAACTCTCCTACCCTTCTGGGAATGGGAATCACCGGATACACTGCTGCAGACGGGATCTCTTTCAGCCAACTTATTAATATTGAACGATTACTGAACAGTACCGGCAGATCTGTTTACCTGGAAAATGAAGAACTCCTGGATGGAGTTACCGCCCTTTCGGGCAGTGGCCCTGCTTACTTCTATTACATTATTGATGCCATGATCAAAGCGGGAATCGAAATGGGAATTGAAGAAAACCTGTCTAAACTGTTTGTAAAGCAAACCATGCTGGGAGCTTATCATCTCATCAATAACTCGGAAAAAAACCTTGAGGAACTGATAAAAGATGTTGCATCCAAAGGCGGAACCACTGAAGCTGCTTTAAAAACATTTGAGGATAATCAATTTAAAGAAATTCTAAAACTGGGAATTCTGAATGCTGAAAAAAGGGCTAAAGAGCTCAACAGCTAAACCGTTTTTCAGTATACCTGCACAGGAGCCATCCCAAATAGACTCCAAAAGTATTTAAAATAATATCATCCACCTCAAATATCCCCATTCTTGTAAAGTATTGGAGCGCTTCTGCTATGACAATGGATGAGATAAAAGCAAAAAGTAAGCTTTTCAAATTTTTTTAGTTCCGGAACAATCCAGCCAAGAAAACCGAAAGGAATAAACATAACAATATTCCCCAGTACAATCATGATGACATTTTTCCAGCTAATGGAATTCTGAATAAAGTCTATCGTTGAAAACACCGGTTCCACCCTGATCAGGTTATCTTCATACTGAAACCTGCCCATACCCAGAAACATCAGATAAAGCAAAAACAGGGTATAAGGAATAATAACAATTTTATATATTTTCTTTAACATGGAGTGCTAATATATTCATTTCAAAAACATTAAATTTGTATGTTAAAATAATTTAATGAAATACGTTCTGCTTACACTTATTTCAGCAATGCTGCTGTCGGTTTCATGGCCTACTTACGGAGTTCCGTTTTTTATATTTTTCGCTCTTGTTCCTCTGCTCATGATGGAACATGGGATTTCAAAATTCTCAGGTTACAAAAGAAAAAGCTGGGCTGTTTTCGGCCTTTCCTATCTCTGTTTTGTAATCTGGAATGTAGTCACCACAGGATGGCTGTATGGCTCAAAGAATCCTGACGGAAGTCATTCTTTAATGGCCGTTTTATTTCCCGTACTTGTCAATTCGCTGTTATATGCATTGATGTTTCAATGTTATCATTGGTATAAAAACGCACAGGGAACCTATTGGGGATTAGGATTTCTTATCGCCATCTGGATGAGTTTTGAAAAATTTCACATGAGCTGGGAGCTTACCTGGCCATGGCTGAACTTAGGAAACGTATTCTCCGATTATCCGAAACTGATTCAATGGTATGATACCTTAGGAGCCACCGGGGGTAGTTTCTGGATTCTACTGACTAACGTTTTTATTTTTTATACTTTAAGAACATGGGAGGCAGGAAGAAAGAGAAAAGAGCTCATTAAAAATTCATCTGTTATAGCAGCTTTGATCGCTGTTCCTATGATCATTTCCATCGTTAAGTATAACAACTTTAATGAAAAGCCTTCCGGACAGGTAAATGTCCTATTGCTACAACCTGATCTTGATCCTTATGCTGAGAAATATTCCAAGGACAGCTTAACGATAGAGCAGGATCTTCTTTCGCTGGCAGAAAAAAATTCAACCACCAAAATAGATTACTATATTGCCCCTGAAACAGCTCTTCCGGGACGGGGCTCTATTTCTGAAACGGGTTTTGAAAAGAGTTTGTTGTTAAATAATCTCAAAGACTTTCTATCAAAACACCCGGGTTCAGTATTTGCTACCGGAATTTCATCGCACCGTTTATATTTTGATCAGGCCAGCTTACCTAAAGAAGCCTACCAGGTCAACAATGGCGTTTGGGTGAGTAGCTACAATACGGCAGTTCAGCTTGCTCCTGATCAAAAAGTTCAGGTATATCACAAGGGCAAACTGGTTCCGGGTGTTGAAATATTTCCTTATATGAGCGTTCTGAAGCCTGTTTTGGGGGATGCTATGCTCAATCTTGGAGGAACAGTCGCCTCTTTAGGGATAGACAAAGAAAGAATGGCCTTCTCCAATCCTTATAACAAAGGGAAATTGGCCCCTATTATTTGCTACGAAAGCATTTATGGTGAATTTGTCACTGATTATGTTAAAAAAGGCGCCAATTTCTTAGGAATCATGACCAATGACTCCTGGTGGGGCGTTACCGAAGGCCATAAACAGCTTTTATCCTATGCCAAATTAAGAGCGATTGAAACACGGAGAGAAATTGCCCGTGCTGCCAATAGTGGTATCTCAGCGCATATCAATGCCAAAGGGGAAATAGAAGCAGATACTTTTTATGGTGATCAGACTGCTCTATTTGCAAAAATAAATTTATATGATACAATGACCTTTTATACAAGAGCAGGGGACCTTCTTTCAAGGTTTTCCATATTTGCCTTAGGGTTTTTACTGTTTTATTTCCTCATTGAAAAATTCAGAAACAGGACAAAGAAAATTTAGTTTGATTGGCAAGAAATTGATAACGTCTCATCGAACAAAAATAAAATCACCTGAAAAAAAGAGAAAAGCCAGCTGGACGTCTGGCTTTTCTCATTGATAGAAGATAGAGTAATTCAACTATTTAATCGTAAGTTTTTTAGTGGTTATTTCGTTTTTTATCTTCAGTTTTAGTAAATATATTCCTTTAGCCAGGTGAGAAACATCAATAGATTGGTCTGCATTCCATATAATATCCAGTTTCCTGCCATCCATTGAATACATTTCAGCCTCCAGCACCTTTTCACCTTTAATATACACTTTTTCAGAGGCAGGGTTGGGATATATTGCCAGCAGGCTTTCAACAGGTTTCATATCTTTCGTCCCGAGAGTTCCCTGTATAGATTCATCAGAATATACTTTTGAAGCATCAATTGATCTTACACTCCAGTATATATTCTGGACAGACGGATCCAAATCAAGAAACCATGACGGGGTTGTTACCACATATTGGGCAATATCTTTTGCTCCCGGTGCTGAACCTACCTTGATTTCGTATCGTAATGCATTAACCGGAGTTTTATCATCAGAAGCCCCACTCCATGTAAAATTAAATCGATTTCCGTTTCTGGTGAGATTCAGCTGAGCAGGAGGCATAGGTTTTAAGTTAACTTCTGCCGAAGTATTCTGAAACAATCTGGTGAGGGATGGCATCCCGGGATCTGCCCAGTCGAATCCACCCAGCAATACATCAAGATGATGATCATTATTAAAATCAAATAATTGCACAAGTCCCGGGCCACCCAGTGCATATATTCCTGTTGCCGAACTTTCCGTAAATTCCTGGCCTACCCTGTCATATATATAGGTCTTTACAAAGGCATTATAATTTTTATTTCCGGAAATGATAAAATCATAATATCCGTCATTATTCAAATCTCCTGTACTTATCGAAACATCAGACATATCATGTCCGTCAAACACTTGTGTTGAGAATGTTCCCGTCCCGTCATTCATCAGAACAGCAAAATATCCGTCGTCATTTTCGTCTTTTCCTACTATAACAAGATCCTGGAATCCATCGGCATTGAAATCTGCAACATCTATCTTTCCACTTGCCAGAGGCTTCAGGTCCTGTGTATGAGTCAATACTCCCGCCTGGTTGATGTAAACTTTAGAAACAGGTCCTCCGTTCACATCCGCTCCTATGATCACAAGATCCAGCAGATGATCATTATTAAGGTCTACCACTTTAAAGCTTCCATTCTGGGTGCCTTCCATCCAATTACCGATCTGATTAAAATCCTGCCCGGTATTTTGGTACAGATCCAATGTATTTTTAAAGCCTGCTCCGTTGATATATTGAGCTCCGTTAATGGCATAGTCAGGTTTCCCATCGTGATTAAAATCAAAAACTTCCATAGAACCATACACCTTTCCCGGAAGCGTTTCTTCTTTTACAAAACCGGTTCCTGTATTTTTAAATCTGTAATGCTTGTAATTAACAATGTCCATATAGCTGAGGCCGGTAGAAATAATATCCGGAAGTCCGTCATTATTATAATCAATAAACCTGATGTCTCCCAGATGGGTGGCATAGCTTCCGAGATCCGCATATCCGGACCATGATGAGCCGTTATTCTGATACACCTCGTTATAGCTGGTGTCTACATTTCCGTCTCCATCAGAATCTATTGCCCCGTTAAATACAATATCCAATGTCCCGTTATTATCTATATCTGCAACATCTGCTGCAGAATAATAGAAGTTGTTCATGCCGGTCTGTATTTCAGTAAAGCTTTGCGCAGATAATCCAACGGGAAGCATGGATAAAAAAATATAAATTCTTTTCATATTATTTTTATTTAGATTAATTAAAAACAAAGATATAATTTAAAGTTATTTTCTCCGGAAAAAGCCTGCATGAAATATATCAGTCCTGCTGGGACGCTTTATTACGGCAATTGGGTTATTTTAAAAATCAATAGTATCAATCAGTTACTTATTTATAAAAAAATTCCAAAAGATTTGTCTATCTAAAAAATTCTTCGTTATTTTGCACTCTCAAATATTATACAAATAAGAACATCGAGATATGTCAAGAATTTGCCAAATAACAGGAAAGCGTGCAATGGTTGGTAACAACGTTTCTCACGCTAATAACAAAACGAAGCGTCGTTTTGAAATTAACTTATTGGAGAAGAAGTTTTACCTTCCGGAGCAAGATAAGCACGTAACACTGAAAGTATCAGCTCATGGATTGAGAGTGATTAACAAGATTGGAATCGAAGAGGCTCTGGAAAGAGCTGTAAGAAACGGATTGATTAAAAAGTAATTGAATCATGGCAAAAAAAGGAAACAGAGTTCAAGTAATCCTTGAATGTACAGAGCACAAAGAAAGCGGTATGCCAGGAATGTCCAGATACATTTCTACAAAAAAATAAAAAAGAACACTACAGAGAGATTAGAGCTTAAAAAAGTACAATCCTGTTCTTAAGAAATATACTGTTCATAAAGAAATCAAGTAATTTATAAATATAATTTACCATGGCAAAGAAAGTAGTAGCAACCCTACAAAGCGGTCAGTCTAAAAAGATGACTAAAGTGGTGAAAATGGTGAAGTCTTCTAAATCAGGAGCTTACGTTTTCGAAGAAAAAGTAATGAATGCAGACGAAGTTGATGGTTATTTGAAAAAATAATCTCCACTTTATTTACAATATAAAAAACTACTCAACTTTTGGGTAGTTTTTTTGTTATCTTTGCTCACCAGATTATTAATCAGTAAAATATGAAAAATATTCTTGCTCTGTTGTGCACAGTAATTTTTCTATTTTCATTCGGTCAGAAAACAATGAACCCTATAGAATATAAAAATTCATCAGAAGTTTTCAATATCCAGGGATTATCACAGTCCGTAAGTATCGACTGCGGAAACTCCAGGATGATTTTATTATCCGGCCAGGTGCCTTTAAATGCAGAAGGTAATCTGGTAGGAAATACTGTAGAAGAGCAGTCTCATCAGATCTTCAGAAATATAGAGAACATTCTGAAAGAATATGGAGGAACCGGAAAAGATATTGTAAAACTGGGAATTTTTATTAAAGATATTTCCCAGACTGCAGGCTTCAGAAAGGTAAGGGATTTATATGTAAATATTCAACACCCTCCTGTAAGCAGCCTTGTAGAAGTAAGTTCTCTTTTCAGAAATGATGTATTGATAGAAGTGGAAGCCACAGCAGTGATTAAAAATAAATAAGAATAAACTAAAACTATGAGTTGGTTTAAAAATATTTTCAAAAAAGAAGAAAAAGAAACACTGGACAAAGGATTGGAAAAATCCAGCCAGGGATTCTTTGAAAAAATGACAAAAGCCGTAGTCGGTAAAAGCAAAGTAGATGACGAAGTGCTGGATGACCTTGAAGAAGTACTTATTGCTTCCGACGTGGGGGCCTCTACTACGATCAAAATCATAGAAAGAATTGAGGAGCGTGTTGCCCGCGACAAATACGTGGGAGTGAGCGAGCTGGATAAAATTCTTCGTGAGGAGATCTCCGGACTGTTACTTGAAAATCCTCATGCAGGAACCGGCAATATCGATACTTCTAAAAAGCCATATGTAATCATGGTAGTAGGAGTAAACGGGGTTGGGAAAACCACTACTATCGGGAAACTGGCACACCAATTCAAATCTGAAGGTAAAAAAGTCGTTTTTAGGTGCTGCTGATACTTTCAGAGCTGCAGCCGTAGACCAGCTTACCATCTGGAGCGAAAGAGTGGATGTACCTATCGTAAAACAAGGAATGGGTTCCGATCCTGCTTCGGTTGCTTTTGATACGGTGCAAAGTGCTGTAGCTCAAAATGCAGATGTTGTTATTATTGATACAGCAGGAAGACTTCACAATAAAATCAACCTCATGAACGAGCTTTCTAAAATCAAAAGAGTTATGCAAAAGGTGATTCCTGATGCCCCTCATGAGATTTTATTAGTGCTGGATGGTTCTACAGGTCAGAATGCATTTGAACAGGCCAAGCAATTTACTGCAGCTACTGAAGTGAATGCCCTGGCTGTAACAAAACTGGATGGAACAGCTAAAGGCGGAGTCGTGATTGGAATCTCTGACCAGTTCCAGATTCCGGTAAAATATATCGGTGTAGGCGAGAAAATGCAGGATCTGCAACTTTTTAATGGTACGGAATTTGTAGACTCATTCTTCAAGAAAAGATGATTTATATCATGTTTTCCCTTATATTAGTAAACAAATCAATTTAAATATTAACAATTAAAAAAATTTGCAACTATGGGAATATTAACATGGATCTTATTCGGTCTTATTGCAGGTGCAATCGCTAAAATGATCATGCCCGGAACTCAGGGAGGCGGATGGCTTATCACTATCATCCTGGGAATTCTGGGAGCGTTTATAGGAGGAGCTATAGGAGTCTACATTTTACATTGGGGAGATGTCACCTCATTCTGGAATCCAAGAAGCTGGATTCTCTCTATCGGAGGAGCTTTAATTATCCTCTGGATTTACGGAATGGCCACGAAGAAAAGCTAAATATTAAAAAAATAAAATCCCGGATCTGAAATTCAGATCCGGGATTTTTGTGTACAATATAATTTAGTTAGTCGATTTTAATCTGGTAAGGCATGGACATCTTGATTTCAGACTGAAGCTTCTTGTCTGTAATCTGCTCCAGGATCTCATAGTTGGCCTTCCCTATTTTATTTTTAATGATTCTTGCAGAAACATCATCCTCATTCAGGTCTTTGAATATCTGCTCAAAAGGAGACATTTTTTTTAGGGAATGAATCTACATTATAAGATTTCAGGCCTGCCTTCTGTGCGGCAAACTTTATGGCATCATTCAGAGTACCCAGTTCATCTACCAGACCGATCTGCTTTGCACGGGTACCACTCCATACTCTTCCGCCTCCTACATTATCAATCTGCTCAAAAGTCTGCTTTCTGTTTTGCGTTACAAAATGTACAAACCTTTTATATGTTCCTTCTACTCCTCTTGTGATCATATTCACGCCATAAGGTGTCACCCCGTTTAGCCCGGAATAGTACATAGAGTTAGCGTTGGTTGCTACAATATCTGAACGGATCCCGTTTTTATTGGCAATATCTTTAAAGTAAGGAATTACCCCAAAAACTCCGATAGACCCTGTAAGTGTATTAGGCTCTGAATAAATTTTATCAGCGGCCATGGCTACATAATATCCCCCCGAAGCAGCATAGTCTCCGAAGGAAACCACCAACGGCTTTTTCTTTTTTAATTGCTGAAGTTCAAATAAAATTTCATCTGAAGCATTGGCACTTCCTCCCGGGGAATTGATTCTGAAGACAACGGCCTTTACTTTATCATCATCCTGAAGCTTTTTAATGTATTTTATATATTGTTCAGAATAGATATCACTATAGCCATCCCCATTGTTGATAGACCCCGAAGCATATAAAACCGCCACTTTCTCCCCCGACTTCTCATCATCGGCATAAGAGCTGATATAATTGGCCAGTGAAATTTTATTTAATTTTTCTTTTTCTTTCAGACTTAATTTAGACTTGATCAGATTGTCATATTCAGTCTTTTGAATAAGCTTATCCGCAAGCTTATATTTCAATCCAAGCTCAGGAATCATTCCATATAAGCTATCCACTACTGTTCTGAACTGTACAGTATCAATTTTTCTTGAAGCGGCTATTTTATTAGAAGTGTTTTTCCAGAGATCGTTCAGAAGAGTACTTAGCTGTTCCTTATTTTCAGGAGAAATATCATTCCTTAAAAAAGGTTCCACCGCTGATTTAAATTTACCGTGACGGATCACTTCAATACCGATTCCATATTTATCTGCAAAGTCTTTAAAAAATGTAACTTCTGTAGAAAGACCTTTTAGTTCAATACCTCCCGCAGGATTAAGATAATATTGATCCGCTACGGATCCCAGATAATAAGATGATTGAGAAACCCCGTTCCCATAAGCATATACAAATTTGCCACTCTTTTTAAAATCTTCTATGGCATTCCTGAGATCATCAATTTGTGTAAGCCCTGCATTTAAATCATCCGCTTCAATACTGATCCCCTTAATATGATCATCCGTTTTTGCTTTATTAATAGCTTCCAACGCATCATAAAGAAGAACACTTTTGTTCTGTGCATTAAGACCAAATAACCCTACTTCCTCTTCAGTAGGACTATCTATAATATTTGTTTTAAGATTAATCGTAAGGACAGAATTCTTTTTCACCACCACCGATTTATCATTGCCCATAGCACTGAACACAAGCATCATAATGAAAAAGATGAAAAATACAGCGCAAAGTATGATTATTGCTACTATATTTGCCAAAACATTTTTAAAGAAACTTCTCATAAATCAATCAATTTTCCAATATGTCGCAGCAAAAGGTAGTTTTGTTACTAGGAAGTAACCTTGGGGATCAAAAAAAAAAAATTTAGAGCTTGCATTAGACAAAATAAGTGCGGCAGGAAATGAAATTTCACAAATCAGCGAATTTTTAATATCTGATCCTGTAGAATTTGTCAGTTCCAATATTTTTTGTAATATTGCAGCAATAATATTCACGCATCTTTCACCAATTGAACTGCTTGATTGTATAAAGAATATTGAAGCTGAAATGGGAAGAGTTAATGATTCAAAAGTATCTGGTGGCTATAGCGACAGAATAATAGATATTGATATCATTAAATATAATGAATTAAATTTTAAATCAGAAAGATTAGAAATCCCTCATAAAAAGCATCTTTTTGAAAGGGAGTTTTCCAGAATATTATTAAAGGATTTTATTTAAAACATAAAACATATAGTATGAAATTAGGTTTATTATTATTGGCAACACTGCCAATCGCGGTTTACGCACAGGCTCAAAACAGCAGTACCGCAGTAAACTCTTCCACTGAGTATCCTAATACTTTTTCTTCAGGCTCCGCTAATGTACAACCTTTCGACAATAAATCCAGACGCTTCAGAGACTGGTCAATATCAGTTGGAGGCGGTCCGGCATTTATGGCTCATGCTGACCTTACATCACTTCGTAAGGATAATACCAAATGGGGGTATAATGCCTACATCAGTGTGGATAAGCAAATTTCACATACATTCGGTTTAAGCCTTATGTATACAAGAGGAGAAACGAAACAAACAGGACAACTACCGGGTGCCGCAGGGCAATTGGCAGGAATAGCTACCGCTACTACTCAATTTGATGCCATTTCCTTATTAGGAGACATCAACTTTTCTAACTTATTGAGAAGAGTGGATAATCATTCTCCTTACAGATGGTCTTTCCATGGTTATATGGGAATTGGCCTTATGGGGTACAGAACATCATTACATGACAATGATGAAAACAGATGGAGCACTAACCCTAAAAGAGTTCCGTTATTTATCAAACAAGATCTTGATATCAACTCTGTTTACTACCAGGGAGGTTTAGGCTTGAAATATAATGTTTCAAAACTTATTGACGTAGAAGCAAGAACCATGTACTTCATCAGTGGAGACGACTCTTTCGACGGTGGCGGATGGGGTGATGCTAATAACTACGACCCTTCTACTCCAGGATCAAAATATAATATGATCAATGACAAAAGATCTGATAATGCATGGACAGTTACTTTAGGGGTATCTTTCAAACTAGGGAAACATTTATCTCACCTGGCATGGCATGACCCTCTGCAGGAAGCTTATTACAAAACCAATGTATTGGAAAATGCATCTACGGATTTTGTAGTGTGTGAAAAAGGAGATGCTGATAATGACGGGGTATGTGATGATTGGGACAGACAGCTTGATACTCCTGCAGGAGCAAGAGTAGATGGTGCCGGAGTAGCGTTGGATATGGATCTTGACGGAGTTATCGACTTATACGATAAGTGTGTAACCGTTCCAGGGCCTGTGGAAAATAACGGATGTCCGGTTAAATAATAACATAATAAAAAGTTGAAAAACTTTTCAGCAAGAAAAATCATATAATAAATACACGATGAAATTAAGTTTAGCAATTGCTGCATTAGCATTGGCGGTTCCCACTGCCGGCTATGCACAAGACACTATGGCAGCTTCGGGTGGAGAATATCCTAACACATTTTCTTCCGGATCTGCTAACGTTTCCCCATTTACCAACCAATCAAAAAGATTTAATGACTGGTCTATTTCAGTAGGAGCAGGGGTTCCTCTTCTTCAATCATCTGATTTAACCTCTATTAAAAACGGGAACGGTAAAAACCTTTTTGGCTATTCTGCCTATGTAAGTATTGATAAAGCCATCACCCATGCTTTTGGCTTGAAGCTGCAATATGACAGAGGGGAAACCAGACAAGGATGGTTCAATACCAAGGATGCTGCACCTGATGCCACGGCAGTAGGAGCAAGAACCCAGTATGATGCAATCTCCATTTTGGGAGACATTAACTTCTCTAATCTTTTAAGAAGAGTTGATAACCACTCTCCTTACAGATGGGCACTTCATGGATATGCAGGTCTTGGTACGCTTGCTTACAGAGCTTATCAGAAAGACATCAAAGGGCAAAGACTAATGACGGAAGTCAAGCCTTTCAAGTTAGGATCTATGTTTATGCAGGCAGGTGCCGGGTTGAAGTTCAAAGTTAACAAAAGAATTGATCTTGAAGGTAGATTGATGTATGTGGTAACCGGTGATGATGAATTTGATGGCGGAGGAGATGCATACAGTGCAATCAACAAGCGTTCAGAGCAAGTTTCTGACAATTTCTTCAATGCAACTTTAGGTCTTTCCTTCAAATTAGGAAAACATGATTCTCACTTAATGTGGCATGATCCGCTTCAGGAAATTTATTACAAACTTGACGTTCTGGCCAACAAAAACCAGGATATCGAAGTATGTAAAAAAGGAGATGCTGATAATGATGGAGTATGCGACGATTGGGACAGACAGCTTGATACTCCTGCAGGAGCAAGAGTAGATGGAGCCGGAGTTGCCCTTGATACTGACCTTGATGGTGTTATTGACCTTTATGATAAGTGTGTAACGGTTCCGGGACCTGTTGAAAACAACGGATGTCCGGTAAAAAAAGACAATAACCAGACTGCTGTAGAAGTAGAAAAAACCCTTAAGGATATTTACTTTAATTTTAATAAAGCGACCATCAGACCTGAATCTAATAGTAAATTAGATCTGGCAGCTTCCATAATCAAGGAAAATGGAGGTAATTATTTACTGACTGGGCATACTGATATTAAAGGAAGTGCTGCTTACAACCTTAGATTATCTAAAGAGAGAGCTGCTGCTGTGGTAGCTGCTTTAGAAAGCAGAGGAGTTAGTCAGGATGTTTTAAAATCAAGAGGTGTAGGATCAGCAGAAGCTACGGTTCCTGCCACTGCTTCAGACGCAGAAAGATTAGCAGACAGAAAAGTTACAGTAAGATTTGTGGAGAGCTCTGAATGGAATTCTATTAAGAAAAAAGACTATGAAGATGCTCCGGTTAAAAAGCCAGCAAAAAAAGCTTCCGCTAAGAAAAAGAAAAAATAATTTCTTATAATATAAACCGAAAAGAATAGTTCTTTTCGGTTTTTTTTTTTCAATTACGGAATATTTTACATACCTTTATATCATTTTAGAGGGAATATGTTCCAAAAGTATTGGAGGATTAGTATTGCCAACTGAAAAAAATTCATACAAATATAATTATTAAGAAAAAAAATCATTTAAAATAACTTAACTTAAAAAAATAACACTATGAAATTAAGTTTAGCAATTGTTGCATTAGCTCTAGCTTTACCTACTGCCAGCTATGCACAAGACTCAACGGCAGTTTCAAAGGGAGAATATCCGAACACATTTTCTTCCGGATCTGCCAATGTTTCCCCTTTTACTAATCAATCAAAAAGATTTAATGACTGGTCTATTTCAGTAGGAGCAGGAGTTCCTCTTCTTCAATCATCTGATTTAACCTCTATTAAAAACGGGAACGGTAAAAACCTTTTTGGCTATTCTGCCTATGTAAGTATTGATAAAGCCATCACCCATGCTTTTGGCCTGAAGCTGCAATATGACAGAGGAGAAACCAGACAAGGATGGTTCAATACTAAGGATACTGCACCTGATGCCACGGCAGTAGGAGCAAGAACCCAGTATGATGCAATCTCTATTTTGGGAGATGTTAATTTCTCTAATCTTTTAAGAAGAGTTGATAACCACTCTCCTTACAGATGGGCACTTCATGGATATGCAGGTGTTGGTACGCTTGCTTACAGAGCTTATCAGAAAGACATCAAAGGACAAAGATTAATGACGGAAGTCAAGCCTTTCAAGTTGGGATCTATGTTTATGCAGGCAGGTGCCGGGTTGAAATTCAAAGTTAACAGAAGAATTGACATCGAAGGTAGATTGATGTATGTGGTAACCGGTGATGATGAATTCGATGGCGGAGGAGATGCATACAGTGCAATCAACAAGCGTTCAGAGCAAGTTTCCGACAATTTCTTCAATGCAACTTTAGGTCTTTCACTAAAATTAGGAAAACACGAATCTCACTTAATGTGGCATGATCCGCTTCAGGAAATCTATTACAAACTTGACGTTCTGGCCAACAAAAACCAGGATATCGAAGTATGTAAAAAAGGAGATGCTGATAATGATGGAGTATGCGACGATTGGGACAGACAGCTTGATACTCCTGCAGGAGCAAGAGTAGATGGAGCCGGAGTTGCCCTTGATACTGACCTTGATGGTGTTATCGACCTTTATGATAAGTGTGTAACGGTTCCGGGACCTGTTGAAAACAACGGATGCCCTACCACTACCACAGGACCTGTAGTAGAAACAGAAACGAAATTGGAAGGAATCGAGTTTGATTTAAATTCTGACAGAATTTTACCATCCAATACTCCAATTCTGAACAATGCTGTGAACTATATCAATTCTTCAAGCGGAGCTTATAACGTAATCGGAGCTACAGATACAAGAGGTACTGACGCTTACAACCAAAAACTTTCTGAAAGAAGAGCGAATAACGTTAAAAATTATTTAATTAAGAACGGAGTTCAATCTGATAAACTGAAAGCTATAGGTAAAGGTGAAAAAGACCTTAAATATCCTGAATGTGAACCGGCTACTAAATGTCCTGAATGGAAAAACAGAGCCAACAGAAGAGTTTATTTCGAAGCTAAATAATAAACTTATTAAACTATTATATGAAAGTCACGCCCTGCGTGACTTTTTTTGTCATCATACTTTCCTTATTTTTACAACATGATTTCTCCGCAGGATTTTCAAAAGCTAAAATATGATACTCTTAAGTATTTCTGGGGCCATACCGGCTTCAGAGATGCTCAGGAAGAAATTATCAATTCAATTATCAATGAGAAAGACACCCTGGTTTTACTTCCTACTGGTGCCGGAAAGTCTTTATGCTATCAGCTTCCTGCCTTGCTGAAAGAAGGAACATGCCTCGTTATTTCCCCTTTGCTGGCCTTGATGAAAGATCAGGTTAATCAGCTTAAATCTCGTGGCATAGAAGCGGAATACCTTTCCTCGGAACTGGATGAATATGATGCCGAAACCATTTATGGACGCTGTAAGGAAGGTCTTACGAAACTATTATACATTTCCCCTGAAAGGCTTACCAATACTCAGTTTATTCAAAACATCCAGGATATTCCGTTATCGTTTATTGCCGTTGATGAAGCCCATTGTATTTCAGAATGGGGACAGGATTTCAGGCCAAGCTACCAGAATATTAAAGATTTCAGAAAAAACAATCCCGAAATCCCCTGCCTGGCTTTAACAGCAACAGCAACGCCCAAAGTCCTTGAAGAAATCAGAAATAAACTGGAACTTAAAAAACCTTCAATATTCCAGAAAAGCTTTAAAAGAGATAATATCAAAATTTTCACAGAAGAGGTTTCTGACAAGTTTCAGCGTGTCTTTGATATTTTAAAATATACCAACGATTCCGGGATTGTATATGTGAGAACCAGGAAAGAAGCTGAATTATTGGCTGAGTTCCTAAAAAAAAAATCAATTGAAAAATGTAGATTATTTTCATGCAGGTTTAACAACAAAGGAAAAAAATACCAGACAAGCGATCTGGAACAATAGTGACAGCCATGTCCTGATTTCCACAAATGC
Source organism: Chryseobacterium sp. P1-3 (assembly GCF_000738495.1). Taxonomy (NCBI): domain Bacteria; kingdom Pseudomonadati; phylum Bacteroidota; class Flavobacteriia; order Flavobacteriales; family Weeksellaceae; genus Chryseobacterium; species Chryseobacterium sp. P1-3. Next base: position 36,794 of record NZ_JPEQ01000004.1, on the reverse strand, counting down.
CTTCGGAATGGGTATCGATAAAGATAATGTCCGTTTTGTTATCCACTATTCTCCAGCGGCATCTCTTGAAAATTATTATCAGGAAATTGGAAGATCGGGAAGAGATGGTAAGGATAGTTTTGCCTTTCTGCTTTGGAACAAACAGGAACTTCTGAATTTTGACCAGATTTTAAAGAACCAGATTCCTAATAAGGCAGAATTTTTAAAGATTATCAATTACCTCTACTCTATTTTTCAGGTAGCCGAATTTGAATTGCCTGAAAAAACATTTCAATTACATTCTATAGGAATACAAAACTTCACCAGGCTTTCAAAAGCGAAGATCAACAATGTATTAAACTTTCTGCATAACCAGGAAATCATATATTACAATGACAACAAAAGCCTGTCTTCTCTGGAATTGCTTATCAAACCTGATGAAATAGACCAATTACCCAGAAAAGATGCTCATTTTATTGAACTGCTTCTTCGCACCGTATCCGGAATTACTACGCATAAGGTGATGTTCAGTGAGCAACAGGTAAGCAACAAAACCGAGGTAAGCGTTCCTTTGATCAAAGAACGTCTGAAAGAGCTTCAGCAAAAAAAATTACCTTGAATATATTGATGGTGCATTATCCAGTGTAAAATTTTTAAAACCGCGTGACGAAAGAGCCGTAAATAATGCTTACTGGAAACTCTTTGAACATATTCAGAGAAATAAAATTCAGAAATGGGAAGAAATGAAGTTTTATGTAGAAAACAATGATTATTGTAAAATGAAACTTATTCTCGCTTATTTTGGTGAAAAAAATCCTAAAAATTGCGGCCAATGCTCGGTATGTGAAAAAAATAAACAATCTATTTTCGGAAAGAATATTTCGCAGCAAATCATCAATTTACTGGCAAAAAAACCTTCTACCATTGAAGAACTTTCCGTACAGCTGAGCTACCATTCTAAAAATAATATTTTAGAAAACCTTATCTTTCTTCTGGATTCCGGGAAGGTGAAAATGCTGAACTTCAGGACTTATGCGCTTAACCATGAGTAATGGTAATCAATGAAGATATCTTTGATAAATGATTGATGAAATTTACTTATTTCTCATCAACCATAAGCTCAAAACAAGTCACTGATACTCCGCTATTCGAAACAATAAAAACCGTTTGCCACCTTCTTCTTAATTTTTAACTATTAACTAAAAACTTATCTTTGTAGCATGAAATCATTGAAAGTCGTTTTTTTTAGGAACACCTGAATTTGCCAAAACTTGCCTGGAGGCTATTCATCAATCGCATCATCATGTTGTAGGCGTTGTAACCGTAGCAGATAAAGCGAGTGGACGTGGCCAGAAAATAAATCAATCTCCTGTAAAGATCTATGCTTCAGAAAACAATATACCCGTTTTTCAACCTGAAAAATTAAGGAATCCTGAGTTTTTAGAAGAGCTCAGAAAATTAGATGCTGATGTTTTTGTAGTCGTGGCATTCAGAATGATGCCTAAAGTTCTTTTTGAAATGCCTAAAATGGGAACCTTTAATCTGCACGCCTCTTTACTACCCGACTACAGAGGTGCTGCTCCCATCAACTATGCCATCATCAACGGAGAAGAGAAAACAGGCGCAACCACTTTTTTTATTAATGAAAAAATAGATGAAGGAAATATTCTCCTGCAGGAAGAGCTTATCATCTTACCGGATGAAAATGCAGGGAGTCTGCACGACAGGCTCATGGAAATGGGCTCAAAATTAGTTGTCAGAACCTTGGACGGGCTGGCAGAAAATGCCATCGAAGAAAAACCTCAGCCACAGGTTGAACATCCAAAAAATGCCTACAAAATCTTTAAAGAAGATACCAAAATCAATTGGCAGGCGCCTTCAAAAAAGATCCATCAGTTTATCCTTGGGATGTCGCCTTATCCCGCAGCTTTTACCACTTTAAAAATCGGTGCGGAAGAAAAAGGATTGAAAATATTCGGGGGTAAATTTGAAATTGCCAATCATGGAAAACCAGCCGGAACATTGGATATTTCAAAAAACGAATTTAAAATCTATACGGAAGATGGTATTTATTTCCCACAAGAGCTCCAACTTGAAGGCAAAAAAAGAATGACTGTAAAGGATTTCCTGAATGGTTTCAGAAATTTTGACGAAATATCGCTTTAGAATTCACTATAAAAATAAAGGTCACAAAAGATACAAAATCCTTTGTGACTTTTATTTTAAAAATGCAGAAAGCCGGTCTGTCATCAGCTCTTTACTATTTTTCTGCGGATTCTGCTGATAAATTCAGGGGTAACTCCAAGATATGCAGCAATCTGGATATTGGTAAGACGATGAGCCGTTTGAGGATACTCTTTCAGAAAATCAAGATAACGTTCTTCTGAAGGCTTGCTCAGGTTATCAATAATTCTGCGCTGTAAAGCAATAATTGACATTTGAAACTTGAGCCTCATCAATCTTTCCACTTCAGGCATTTCAAAATAAAATCTTTCTTTCTTTTCTTTTGGAATAAGAAAAATCTCACTGTCTTCTATTGCCTGTATATTGAGTTTTGATGGAATCAGATTAATAAAACTGTCTATATCAGAAACCCACCAGTTTTCTATACCGAAATATAATATTTGTTCCGCTCCATGATGATCAGTATGAAATACTTTAAAACAACCTTTCACCACAAATCCTTCAAACTGGCAAATATCACCTTCTTTTAAAAGGAAGTCTTTCTTTTTCATCTTCTGAAGCCTGAAAGCGCTGCAATATTTATCCAGTTTTTCTTCGCTAATGTCTACATATTCTCTGATATGCTTTTTTAAGGACTCAATCATAGTTTAAAAATAAAAAAAGGTTTAGAAAAACTCCTAAACCTTTATTTATATTCTTGCCAATATTATTCACTGCATTACGGAGCTTCTACTGACTAGCAAATATTATAACTGAACCATCTCGGTAACCTCTACATCGTATCCCCCAACCTGAGGTTTGATATTAGGGTTTTGGGTGATTACCTTAAACTTGTTGATTCCTAAATTCTTCAGAATCTGTGTGCCTATACCGTAATCTCTATAATTATAAGCTAAAGTAGGATGCTGCTCCTGGCCATCCTGATAGTTCAGGAACTGCTGTAATTTTCTCAATGTATTTTCAGAATTGGAAACATTGTTGATGAAAATAATTGCTCCTTTTCCGGCTTCGTTCACCATATTGGTTACTTTTTCCAATAAAGGTTTCTCACCGTTATTCAGTCTTGTTAATACATCAAAATAAGAATCGGACGACTGTACTCTTACCAAAACCGGCTCATCTACTGTCCATGTTCCTTTGGTTAAAGCAAAATGAATCTGGTCATTGGAAGTCTCTCTGAAGGCATAAAAGTCGAAATCACCGTAGTACGTTTTTACTTTTTTCTCTTCAAGTCTTTCCACAAGATTTCCTTTCTTAAGCTGATAATGGATCAAATCTTCGATGGAAACAATTTTCATATCATGTTTCTGAGCAAAAGCATGAAGTTCAGGTAAACGGGACATGGTTCCGTCTTCATTCATGATTTCACAAATCACTCCTCCTTCCTTCAATCCTGCCAGATGGGTCAGGTCAATAGCGGCCTCTGTATGTCCGGCTCTTTTCAGCACCCCTCCTTTTCTTGCACGAAGCGGGAAAATATGCCCGGGTCTCATGAAATCTGTAGGCTTAGACTTCTCATCCATCAAAGCTAAAATTGTTTTTGCCCTGTCTCCTGCAGAAATACCGGTAGAAGTACCGTTCCCCAGAAGGTCTACAGATACGGTAAATGCTGTTTCCTTAGGATCGCTGCTTCGGCTTACCATTACTTCTAATCCTAATTCATCGCATCTTTTCTCAGGAAGCGGCATACAGATTAAGCCTCTCCCATGCAGTGCCATAAAGTTGATAATTTCAGGTGTTGTCAGCTCTGCAGCACAAAGAAAGTCACCTTCATTTTCTCTGTCTTCATCATCTACTACTATGATTATTTTACCATTTCTAAGGTCTTCTATCGCCTCCGGAATAGTATTTAATTTAATATCAGACATTTTTACTTTTTAAATTTTTGCAAAGATACTTATAAAAATAAGCATGTGCCAATTAATATGAATGGTTTATTACGCTTTGGGTAAAGAGTTTACGGAGTTTCTGAAAATCTCATAAGATCTTAACCTTTTCTGATGATCATAAATATGTGAATTGATCATTAATTCATCCACATTGAATCTTTCCTGGAAATCTTTAAGCTTTTCTGTAATCTCTGCCTGATCGCCGATGAAAGTATATCTCAGCTTTTGCAGCACCATTGATTTTTCCATAGGTGACCAGATTTCATCCATATCATCCACCGGCGGGGCAAAAGGCTTCCTGTCGTTTCTTACAATATTGATAAAGGCCTGGAATAAGGTTGTTGAAATTCTATGAGCTTCCTCAGAAGTATCTGCTGCCACTCCATTCACGCAAGCTATAATATAAGGTTTATCCAGCTGTTTGGAAGGTTCAAAATGCTCAGTATAAATCTTAAATGCCATTTCCATCTGTTCCGGGGCAAAATGTCCTGCAAAGGCGTATGGTAAACCGAGTTCAGCAGCCAGCCATGCACTATCCGTACTTGATCCCAGAATGTAAAGCGGAATATCCAGGCCTTCTCCAGGAATAGCCCGGACCATCGATTCAGCATTTTCTTTGGAAAAGTACCGCTGAAGCTCAAGAATCTGTCTAGGAAATTTTTCGTTGATGGTTGCCGGATTTCTTCCCAGCGCCTGGGCCGTCAGCCCGTCTGTTCCGGGCGCTCTTCCCAATCCAAGGTCAATTCTTCCGGGAAACAGGGACTCCAGTGTTCCAAATTGTTCGGCAATGATCAGAGAACTGTGATTGGGCAGCATAACCCCTCCGGAGCCTACTCTTATTTTTTGGGTTCCATTGGCTATAAAACCAATTAAAACTGAAGTGGCAGAACTGGCAATGCTTTCCATATTGTGATGCTCTGCCAGCCAGAATCTTTTATAATGTAAATTTTCAGTATGGTTTGCTAAAGATAAACTGTCCTGAAACGTATCGTGGATACTTTTCCCTTGCTTTACGGGAGCCAGATCCAAAACCGATATTTCAAAATTTTTCATAATCTTATTTTTTAGGTTTGAAAAACCAAGCAAATTTAAAATATAAAAACCGCATTAGTTACTTTTTGTAATTGATAGGATTGATGAATGAGTTCAGAGAAAAACTATTAAGAAATGATGATATTTACTATGGCAGCACCTTATCTCAGATGTATGTTGGATTCAAATGTAAAAGAAATAAAAAATAAACAACCTCTATAAATCATTTATAAGGGAATTAATCACTACATTCGTATTCAACAACAAATCTTAAAATAATATCATGAAAACAAAACCAAAAGTACTGATTTCCCCAATAATCTTCATGGGTTATATGGCTGTAGCCTTTTTATCCTCGTGTGATAAAAACAATGATGATCCGGTTATCAACACTGTTCAGTCGCAAAAAGAAGAGATTAGAAAAGGGCAATTAAACGGCCAGCCAATTACCTATGTCAGAAAAGACGGCAAAAACTTCTTCCAGGGTGATATTGTATTGACTGATGAACAGCTGCAGGATGGTTCTCAAAAAAAAGGCGGGGCAAGCTACTCCCGGTGGCCTTCAGGAAATATTTACTATACCATTGCCAGCAATATGGGCTCCATTAACAGAGACAAAATTATTAATGCGATCAATCAATATAACTCTTATACCAATACCAAATGGATTGCCCGCACTAACCAGAGCAATTATGTACAGTTTATTTTCGGAAGCCAGACAGGATCAGACGGGTGGGCTCATATAGGATACAGAGGTGGTGTACAAACCATTTCATTGGACCAGTATATTTCTGTAGGATCAGTCATTCATGAGATGGGACATACCGTAGGGCTTTATCATGAGCATACCCGTCAGGACAGGGATCAGTATGTCCGGATCCTATGGGATAATATTCAAAGCGGACAAAGCTACAACTTTGATAAGTATACTTCAGGAGTGGATATTGGCCCTTTTAATATCAATTCGGTGATGATGTACTGGCCAACTTCTTATTCCAGAAACGGACAGCCTACCATAACCAGGGCCAATGGCAGTAGTTTTACCTATACCAGAACAGGCTTCACGACCGGTGATATCAATACCATCAATGCAATGTACCCTTAATATACTTCAAAAAAGGGGAAGAATTCTTATGAATTCTTCCCCTTTTTATAGTTGTAATGATTCAAAAGAATCCTGATTTCATTAAATTCAAAATGACTGGGAAGTGCATTTTTCCATTCCGTTAAGGTCTCGTGTGATTTCTTGTAAAACTCCGTTTCAAAGGCTTTTATTTTATCCGAAGTAATCACTCTTGAAATATCCAGCAATCCCTGTTCTGCAAATTTTGCAAGGTGTCCGATGACCGTTTCCTTTACCAGCCCTCTTTCCAAAGCAATTTCACCAATGGTTTTTCCTTGTTCAAATAATTGGAAGGTTAAAACCTGTGAAGGAACTTTAGCAATTTTGAGACTGACTTCTTTATCGTTCTTTTCATCCAGCAGTTTAGTATCCAGCAAATGAATTTCTTTCAGACTGTTAAGGTATTCTTCAATATCTTCAAGCCAGTCTCTGAGTTCTTCATTGTACTGTTTCAATCCTTTAGCTCCTTTGATCTCAGCATAAAAATCTTTTAAAGGATCGAAAATCTTGTTTCTGGTTTCAGTAAAGAAAAAATTAACGGCACCTTTTGTTTTATTTTCTATTTCGGACCACTCCTCTTTTTCACCGATAAAATTATTTACCTTTTGGAAAATAATCCTTTCCAGTTTTTCAAAAATCTTTCCGAGGGTTACTGCTTCATGCTTCAACTGAAGATACAACTGGTTGGTTTTAACGTGGTCGATATTTTTTGTAACAATTGACAGGTTATTCCAGTTTTCAACTTCTTTTAGAAACCATAAGCAATCCAATGTCCTAAGCACTTTCCTGATACTATAATCATACTTTTCTCTATTCAGGATTTCCTCGACATGATCATTGGCAACGGTGCCGGTATGAAAATGAAGAATCCTGTTATCTTTAAAAATGACTTCCGGAGTAATTTTTGATTTTAAAACAATTCCTTCCAATGTTCTGCAACGCGATAAAGCAACATACACCTGACCGGCAGTAAAGCTTTTACCCGCATCGATAATCACTTTATCAAATGTTAATCCCTGGCTTTTGTGAATGGTAACAGCCCAGGCTAGTTTAATGGGAAACTGTTCAAAACTTCCCAGAACCTCTTCTTTAATATTTTTTTCGGTGTCCAGGAAATATTTTTTCTGTTCCCAGGTTTCCCTTTTTACTGTAATTTCCATTTCGCTGCCGTCCAGAACAACACGTATCTCATCTTCATCCAGGCTAATAATTTCACCAAGCTTTCCGTTAAAATATTTTTTTTCTCCGGAAACATCGTTTCTGATAAACATGATCTGCGCTCCTACCTTCAGCTCTAAAAACTGGTCGTTAGGAAACTGGTTTTCTTTAAAATCTCCTACAAGTTTTGCTTCATATGTCCTGGCATCTGCTTTTATTTCTGCCAGTTTTTCCTGGTTGATTTCATCTGCCATTTTATTGTGAGAACACAGATATACATAAGATTCTTTGCCCATATCAAAATCCGGGTCATACCTTTCATTAAGATGATCAAAATCTATATTGTCTGTATCTCCGTCCCGGATAGCATTTAAAACTTTAAGGAATTCCTGGTCAGATTGCCGGTAAACCTTGGTTAATTCAATAGTAACCAAAGGAATTTCTTTAATGGCATGGCTATCGAAAAAGAAGGGTGAGTCATAATACATCTTTAAAACATGTTCATCCCTTACTACCGGAGGAAGCTGATATAAATCCCCGATAAACAGCATCTGTACCCCACCAAACCTCTGATTGTTTCTTCTGATAAAACGTAAGGAGAAATCCATCATGTCCAGTACGTCTGCTCTCAGCATAGAAACCTCATCAATAATGATAATCTCAACTTCCCGCAAAAGTTTAAGCTTGTCTTTTCTGTATTTGAAATGAGGCATCAGGTCGGCAATATTATTGGCCAAACTGGTATCTATTCTTTCCGTAGTGGGCAGGAAGGTTCTTAAGGGCAAACCAAACATGGAATGGATGGTAACCCCTCCCGCATTGATAGCTGCAATTCCCGTAGGAGCTATAACAATATGTTTTTTTCTTGTCCGCCTTACAAAATCATTAAGAAAGGTGGTTTTTCCTGTTCCGGCTTTTCCGGTCAGGAAAACACTTCTGTTGGTGTACTCTATTAAGTCAAAAAAATGATTATTCATCGTCCTCAAAAATACGGAAAATGAATTTGAAATTCTTACCTTGGCATAAGTTTTGAAAATTCTTAAAAAAGAAAAAAAACTTATTGTGAAAAAAAAATTTTACTTCATATTCCGGCAGTAGTATTGTGTTCTACACTTATTCTTGTTTCTTGTAATACTTCAAAAAATCTTAATACCAATCTTCCTGTAGATATCGCAGATCGTCCTGCAGATGAAGACAGTCAGAAATATGATCAGGCACAGCTCGATAAACTAAAGGCATCTATAGAATCTGAAGCTTCAGGCGAAAAATGTACAGACGCCTCCGACTGGGTATTTGTAGCGATGGGGGTAAAGTCCTGTGGCGGACCTCAGCAATATATTGCCTATCCTAAAAAGATAGAGAATTCTATTCTGCCAAGAATTAACGACTATACGGACAGGGTAAGAATTTTTAATGAAAAATATAATATCACGTCTGACTGTACGGTGGTTCCGGTTCCGACTTCCCTTAAATGTGTGAAGGAAAAAATACGGATGATAACTCCGGACGGTGACGAAAAAAAACAGCAAAGGTTCTATATCAAATCAATAAAGACTTGATATACAGAGCTCCATCTTCCGATGGAGCTTTTTTATATTGATATTCCGTAGACAACATTGGCTTGTCCAGCAATTACAATTCGTAATTCTTCGCATTTTCTTTGTACCATGAGGAATATTTTACATAGTTATCCGCAATCCGGTTAACTTCTCCTTCCAGTAACTGAGCGTTAATATCTTTAATCTTTTTGGCCGGAACGCCTCCCCATACTTCCCCGGATTTGATATGAGTCCCCTGAGTCACTACAGAGCCGGCTCCTACAATAGAATTTTCTTCTACCAGGCAGTCATCCATTACGATAGCTCCCATCCCGATCAGTACATTATCATGAATTGTACATCCATGAACAATGGCATTATGTCCTATGGAAACATTATTCCCGATATTTAAAGGATGTTTCTGATAGGTACAGTGAAGCATTGCATTATCCTGAACATTTACTTTATTACCCATTTTGATGTAATGAACATCTCCTCTGATCACAGCATTATACCAAACACTGCAGTCTTTTCCCATGGTAACATCTCCGATAATTGTAGCCGTCTCAGCTAAAAATGTGTTTTCCCCGATCTGAGGTATTTTTCCTAAAAGTTCTTTTACAAGTGCCATAATTTTAATTTGAAAATTTGAAACTAAGCTAATTTGAAAATTGTGAATTGCTAGACTGTATTTCCAATATCTACCTTCTAAATTATAGTGATAGCAAAAATCTAACTCCCAATTTTCAGCTTCTAACTTCTAATGCGTATTTTTGTATCTCAAATTTAACGAAAAAATGCGTACCGTACTTATAGAACCAACCGAAAACCCGAAAGTAATGAAATTTGTTGCTGATTATAATCTCATTCCGGGTTCTTTGGAGTTGGACAGAAATTCAGATATCTCAGAAATTCCTTTAGCTCAGGAACTTTTCAATTATCCTTTTGTAGAAAGGATTTTCATTACTGCCAATTTTGTAGCAGTAGCCAAACAGGATACCATCGAATGGGAACATGTAGCTGAAAGCCTGAAGAATGTGATTGAAGATGAATTGTTGGCAAATCCAAGAATTTATCTTCAGAAGAAAAAAGAAATGTATCAGATTTATGCTGAAATGACTCCGAATCCTAATGTCATGAAGTTTGTTTCAAACAAATTACTGATAGATGGTTTTGTAGAAGTGAAATCGAGGGATGCTGCGGAAGAAGTACCTTTGGCGCAAGCTATTTTCAATGAGTTTGATTTCGCAACGGAAGTTTTCATTTCCGATAACTTTGTAGCGGTTACCAGAGATAACTCCGTGGAGTGGCATCAGGTAATGATGACAGTTCGTTCTCTTATTGCTGATTACCTGCAAAACGGGGGCACAATATCCAACCTTGAGCCTCAGAAACATGAAAGTCCTGTTGAAAAAATCATTAACAGAGATTATACTGAGGATGAACAGAAAATTTCCGATATTTTAAATGAATACGTAGCTCCTGCAGTAGAAAATGACGGAGGAAAGATTTCCTTAATGGAATATGATGAAGCGAGCAAAACTGCGAAAATGCTTTTACAGGGAGCCTGTTCAGGATGCCCGAGCTCTACAGCGACTCTGAAAAACGGAATTGAGAATATTTTAAAACAATTCGTTCCGGATTTAGTAGAAAGAGTTGAGGCAGTCAACGGATAATACATTTTTATGAATTCTCCCGGAAAGATCCTGGTTATCATTGGAAGTGCAACAAAGAATTCCAGCAATCAGAAGCTTATGGAGCAGGTGTTGGAAAAAAATCCCGGTATTCATTTCCAGATGTATGATGACCTGTCTGCTTTTCCGCATTTTGATACTTCATGCACTGATGTCAATATCCCCAAAGAGATAGTGAAAATCAGAGAGGATATCCAACATTCAGCGGGAGTCATATTTTCTACACCGGAATATATTTTCAGTATTCCGAGCAGATTAAAGAATGTATTGGAATGGTGTGTTTCCACAAATGTCTTTACAGATAAACCTGTTGCATGTATTACGGGTTCGGCCAGTGGAGAGAAGGGGCATGAAGAGTTATTATTGCTTTTAACAACGTTGGGAGCAAAAATAAATGACAAACATCAGCTTTTGATAAAAGGGATAAAAGGTAAAATAAAGCCTGATGGCTCAGTTGAAAACAATACCTTTGCTAAAGTACTGCAATTGGTAACGGATTTTTCAGAATCCGTGTCATAATTAAAAATAAAAATATTGAATAAAAAAGGAATTTTACTGGTCAATCTTGGCTCTCCAAGATCCACGGCTGTAAATGATGTAAAAGAATATCTTGACGAATTTTTAATGGACGAAAGGGTAATTGATTACCGTTGGATTTTCCGTGCACTTCTGGTTCGGGGAATTATCTTAAAAACAAGACCTGCCCAATCTGCCGAAGCCTATAAAACGGTATGGACGGAAGAAGGCTCTCCCTTAATTGTCATTACTGAAAAAATTCAGAAAAAGCTTCAAAAACTGGTGGATGTCCCTGTAGAAATAGGGATGAGATATGCTGAACCAAGTATTGAAACCGGTATTCAGAAACTGGTAGATCAGGGAGTTTCCGAAATCGTTCTTTTTCCATTGTATCCTCAATATGCCATGAGTACAACGGAAACCGTTATTGAAAAAGCAGAAGAAGTAAGGAAAAAGAAATTTCCACAGGTTAAGATCAATTATATTCAGCCTTTTTACAACAGGGATATTTATATCAATTGTCTGGCAGAAAGTATTAAGGAAAAGCTTCCGGAAAATTTTGATGCGCTGCAGTTTTCTTATCATGGGGTTCCGGAGAGACATATTTATAAAACAGATCCTACCAAAACCTGTAATCTTAACGATTGCTGTTCCAGAGATGAGAATCCAAGTCATCAGTTTTGCTACCGTCACCAATGTTATAAAACAACACAACTTGTCATTGAAAAACTGAATTTACCTAAAGAAAAAACCATCGTTTCTTTCCAGTCAAGATTAGGAAAAGATAAGTGGATTGAACCTTATACAGATGAAACACTGGAAACAATTGGTAAAAAAGGAATAAAAAACCTGGCCATAGTCTGCCCGGCATTTGTTTCAGACTGCCTGGAAACACTGGAGGAAATCTCTGTAGAAGGTAAAGAACAGTTCCTGCACGGTGGCGGTGAGAATTTCCATTACATTCCCTGTCTGAATGATGAAGACCGATGGATTGAAGTGGTAAAAACACTTTGCGAAGAAAAACTAAACGACTTTTACCTGGTGTAAACCATCCCATATAAAAATAAAAAAGGCCACAAATACTACAGTATCGTGTGGCCTTTCTATTAGTGAATACAGTAATTTACTTTTTGATTAAGTTTCCTGCTTTCTGTCCATTTACCATTACAACATATACTCCAGGAAGAATATTTGATGGAAGTTGTATTTCCAGTTTATTAATTCCGTCAGCAATATTGACTTTTTCAGAAACCTCTCTTTTTCCCGTTAACCCGATTAATTCCACAGTTCCTTTTCCGGATTTCCCTTCAAATGCTACTGTAAATCTATCTGTTGCCGGGTTTGGACTGATAGTATAAAGCGGAGCATCTGCTGCAATTGCAGTTTTTCCTGCCGGTGAAGTACCTCCACCAACACCTACCGCATTCCAGGCGTTTGTAACCTGAGTCACTTCATTACTTCCTGCTCCATACAGATCTGCTGCTGCCTGAAGAGAATAAGTTCTTGTATTGGCGTAAGTAGAAGAAGAAGTAAGATAAGTAGTCAGGGTTCTATAAGCAATAGCTGCTGCTTTGTCGAGCCCGATTCCCGACACATTATAGGCAAAGCCTTTATCGTTGGTACCTGATCCTCCTGTTACCAGAAGGTAATACCAGAAGTTAAGCACTCCGGAATTGGTATGAACACCACAATAATCGTTAGCTTGACTTGGAAAGGAACAACCAGAAGTGGTTGCTGTTTTCCAATAGGTTCCCATATAGGTATCAGGCTGTCTGTAAGCATTAGGATTAGACATATCCCGGATCACGTAATTGAAGTCTTCTCCTATTGTCCAGCTTGCTTTGGCAGGTCTTGCCCAGCGTTCAATAGTGTTTCCAAAAATATCAGAAAAGCCTTCATTTAACGCTCCTGATTCTCTCTGATAAGCAAGATTGGCCGTTTTGGAAGTCATCCCATGAGTAATTTCATGCCCACAAACATCAATAGCTGTTAACGGTTTACCACCATTGGTTGTAGAACTTCCGTCACCATACAACATTCTTGATCCATCCCAATAGGCATTGAATAAATTGGTTGAATAATGAACATATGATTTGATGGCAAAATTATTATTATCAATACTCTTTCTGCCATATTTCGTATAGTAATAATCCAATGTCATCTCAGCACCCCAATGGGCATCGGTAGCATATTCGTCTTTATTGGTATTTATATTGTTCCAATTATTGTCTGCATCTGTGAAATCTACTGCATTTGCAAAATTGGTCCCTTTCTTCATATTATAAGTTTCGACTGCTGTTCCGCCGTTTCTTCCGGTTTCTCTTAGCCTGTAACTTCCGTTATATGAATCTGTTATAATACTTCTGCTGCCGCTATACACTGTTGTTGCTGTTCCCGGTGTATTTACTTCATGAATAATAGCGTCTGTTCCCAATACTTTCCCATTTTTAGCATCTACAAAAACGTATTGCCTGCTTAATGGTTTTTCTGCATAGATGTCAAATTTATAAGCCAGCTTTAAATCGGCCATATTCTCATCTGAAGGATCTGAATAATATACTAATTCTCCTTTGGGAGCAAAAGTAGCATCAGAGTTGCCTGCTTCTTTTTTAATAAAATCTTCTTCCGTTTTATTTTGCCATTTATAAGCTTCTGCTCCTACAAATGATAAGGCATTTTGTAATGCTATATCTTCAGAAATATTGGCTGCTTTCTCTACAGCTTTAGGAGTATTGAGGATCCATTTACCCGATTGTCCTACTATTTTCCCTCCTTTCGTCTGTACCGCCATCATTCCATATTCTACAGGAATGCCGTTAACAGTTTGCTGAAATCGATGCGTCTCAAAGCCTAATTTATCTTTTTCTGTCCCCAATTTACGGGCTTGCCCGGGAGAAAGTCTCTGAGAAACCTCATCAAATAAAACCGGACTTCCCTGAAAAACAGGACCGTTTTTATCGAATCTCATAAAATCTGAATGTAATCCGCTTTTACCCGGAATCAGTTTGGATGGTCTGTCTTGCCCAAAGACAAAAGAGCTGACAGCAATACCAGCTAGTAAAATAAATTTTGTTTTCATAAAATACCTGTTAATTATTATAACGAATTTATAAATTTTCCACAATGAAAACACTTAAATTTTAAATAAAAATAAACACATTGCTTAAATTATTAAACAAAACACAATGATGATTTTAAAAAGAAATAAAATAATTAAATAAAATTTTAATTTATAAAAATAATTTCAATTAATAAAATCAACTTTAATCAGCACTTTGTGAATTATTTTTTTCGTTATGTAATGCATTACATTTATAAACCTAAAATAGCTGTCTTAACAATCATTTTATCAGTATTCATAAAAAAAACAGACCATCTTTTTAAGACAGTCTGTTCACTTATTTTTATATTTTAAGTTATAATTTATTTTCTGACAGGTGTTCTGAATTCTCCGTAGCCAATCAGTCCATCATAATTCCTTCCAAACGGAGCATAATATAAAAAGGCCTGGTATAAGTTTTCCGTTTGCCAGAAGTTACCGTTTATCTCACCAAAATTAATAGGCCCGTCAGCTTCCTTCGTAGCGAGAATATAGTTATAAAAACCTTGTTTCAGAAAGATTCTGGCTACATACTGCTTATTGGCTGCATCATACTGCATCTGGTTTTCTTTACCCGGTTTAAAATCATTAAATCCTCCCAGAATATAAATTTCTTTATCCACGGGTTCCGAATCAAGATAAAAATGTACCCATGAATAATCTGCTTCACGCTCTGCATCACGCTCTCTTCCTAAGTCATTCCTCCTGTAATACCACGCCCCGTTAACGTCAGGCTGATACTGGTAATTCAGCGGAAAAGCCCATACCGGATGCAAATATGTCTGGTTAACTCCATCTTTTATTTCTGTTGAGCGAACCATATCTGCTGCCATATTCATATTCTTATTATCGAAATAATAAAATTCATTATCTCCCGGGAAAGTAAGGTTCATTTGCTGAAAAAGCAGCTGATTCCCCAAAACAGAGCTCGGCTTCTGATTAAAAATAACCATATTCGGATTATTATTCTGCATCAGGTTTAAGCTGACAGAATTAACATTAGAGGAAAGATCTCCTCCGGCTGAAACAGCTTTTACTTCTACTCTTTGGTTAAGATTAGGCTTTTTGGCATCGGAAATCCTTGAAACATTCAAAGCCATAGAAGCCCCATTTTCCACCATATAGAATCTTCTTTTAAAAAGAGGCTTATCTGCTGAGTCTTTATACACAATGAGTTCAAAATTTCCTGAAATTTTCGGCTGTATTTTATCATTGGGAAAAACCAGCTTGTAATGGGTATAAGCCTGCAGTGTGTTAAATGAATATTGAAATTTATCAAGGAGTCCGTTCATACTTCCATTGGCAAATTCAGTAAAAAACAGATTATCATCATTCCAGTTCCTGTCATAGTGTTTAATAGTGTACCGGTAAATCTCACTGCCATTAGTAAGATCATCAAAGCTTAAAACCAGTTGTTCACCGAACTTGATAACAGGAGTTTCATCGTTCGTCTGTGGATTAAACAGCTGGATGCTCTGGATATTTTGTCCAAAAACCATCCCACCAAAAGAAAGTAAAAGTATTCGCAAAGTTTTCATTATGACGAAGATAACGAAAAATCAGCATTTTCTCAATAATATCGTATTTTTGAATAAAAAATATCGGATATGCTTCAGATTCAAGGCTTCGTATTTAACTTTGCGAGCGAAAACACCTATATTATTTACAACGAAAACAAAAATGCCTGGTTGATTGATCCGGGTAATATGAATGCACAGGAAACCCAGGCCATTAGTAACTTTATTACAGAAAATGGTCTGAAAATTCAGAAAATCCTTCTCACTCATGCTCATATTGACCATGTCTTCGGACTTCAATGGGCTTTTGACACATTCAAAGTCCCTGTAAATATGCATCCGGAAGATCAGGAAGTCCTGGATATGCTGCAGGCCAGCGGAATAAGGTTCGGGATGAATATAAATCCTGTAAAAGTAGATATTGAATATGTAAAAGAAGGAGATGAACTCGATCTGGATGGAGAAAAAATTTAAAATCTATCATGTTCCGGGACACTCACCCGGAAGTGTAGTGTATCATCATGAAAACCAGAAATTCATGATTTCCGGAGATGTTCTTTTTGAAGGAAGTATTGGCCGTACAGATCTGTACAAAGGAAATTATGAACAGCTGATAGAAGGCATAAAAACAAAACTTTTCATATTGGATGGAGATACGCAGGTATTTTCCGGCCATGGGAATCCTACAACCATTGGTTTTGAAAAACAGTATAATCCGTTTTTTAAATAAAAGAGAGTTTGATGTACTGTAATTTTATTGTTCATAGATTGTAAAGATTTCACAGATTTCAAGCGAAAGATTATGCTCACGCAGATTTAGCAGATAACGCAGATTTTATAAGAAAAACATAAAAAGAAACCGCCAGGAAAATTCCGGCGGTTTCATTGTTATAAAGAAATAGAGTTTTAAAAATCTAAAGTAATAGAAGCTCTTGCAGCCGCTCCCATAATAGGCCTTGCCATTCTTATGTTGCTTCCGCCCATGGTTTGAGATCTTGGATCCCCTTCTGTAATCCCAATGGTATTGAAAATATTGGTTCCATCAACTGCAAAACGTATTTTTCCCAGCTGGTAAGACATCCCCGCCCCAAATTCTGTAAAGGACGGCAGAATATTATCTTCCGTATTTCCTTCATTCTGGAATCGTTTCCCATAATAATTCATACTTACATATGCCCTCCATTCTTTAGTGATATTCACTGCCGGAGAAATATTAAAATAAAATTTAGGCATTCTTCTTACTGTATTTCCATCATAATCAAATGTGGAGCCATCCGGATTCCTTCCCCTGAAGTCTTTATATTTTGGATTCTGAATGGTTCCATTGAAAGTGACTTCAAGAATGTTATTGAATAATCTGGTATACCCTTCAATCTCTACCCCAAGGTTGGTAGTATTGGCAAATTTGTTTTCTGAAGTTCCGTCAGAGAATACATCTGTAAATGAAAGGTTTTTAAGAGTGGAATAAAAAGGAATCACCGCAATATCAAAGGTCCGGGAATAATATTTATATCCTATCTCCAGCTGATTGGTCTGCACCGGTTTAATCTGGCTCAGATCTGACATATTATTATAATAAGCTTCCTCATTCGGCGATCTGAAACCATGGGAAAAACGGGCATACAATGCATTTTCCCTGTTGATTTTATAATTGGAAGCCAATGTATAAGAAACTTTATTCACATCATAATACCAGTATGTATACCTGTTTCCCAGAACAGCCATATTATCATCTGCCGTAGTAGTTGCAAAGCTATGGGTACCATCAACTGTAAGACCCGAATTATTAAGATTAGCAGCGGTGGTATTTACACCATATCCTTTATAGTAATCCCTGCTATAGCGCATACCTCCGTTAACACTCCAGTCATCCGTAATAGTATAGTCCACATTCACATACAAATCGTTCAGGCTTCCCTGAATTTGGGAATCTCTGATCAGAAAAGACATATCCGTAACTCCATTATACGTTTTAGAATAGCCGGTATCAGAAGGATTAAGTGAAGTATCAACTAAATTCAACAGCTGCGGGCGGTCCGTAGCCGTTGTCAGGATATTGCTCCAGTTCCAGTATTGATGAGACTTCCAGTTTGATTTATAGAAACCTGCGGTTACGTTCCCTTTATCAAATTTATAATTGAATTGTAAATCATTGACAAAGTTATTCATCTGCTTATCTATAGCCCAGAAACCTAATTTCTGAACATAGGCAGGGTCTACAACTGCTCCATTGCTAACCAATGAATACTGATAATTGGTCATTCCCATCCCTTTGGCAAATTCAGCAGCTGTTTTGGGTGCGCCGGCCGGGAAAATTCCCGTATAGTTCATATCAATATTGGTATATCGTGTTTTGTTTACAACGGTGAAATTATTACCCAGGTCATATTTGAATTCTGCTCCCAGAACATCCATTTTGGGATGAATTCCATTTTCAAGATCCCGGCTGAAGAAACCTCCTCCTGCCTGTGGAATAGTAAGCTGACCGATTGCCCTGTAGCTGTAGGTACCGTAATTGGCATCAAATCCCGGGAATTCTTTCAGCTTATCCCCGTCCTGCAGGAGAGGAACAGGCAGGTAAAATGTATTCCTGTCATCCAGCTTTTTATAATAAACCTTTGCATATCCTTTATCAAAAACATATTTCAGGTTCATTCTGATCTGCCCTCCATTATTGGCTCTAAAACCTGTTTTTCTGATTCCGCTATCGGTTCTGAAGAAACCTCCAACATTGAAAAACAGTTTATCTTTCATCAGCGCTCCTCCAAGATTAAGATCTGTTCGCATGAGCCCATAGGTACCGGTCTCAAGCTTGGCAGTTCCTTTAAAATCGTTGGTCCCTTCTTTCGAAATAAAATTGATAAGCCCTCCCGGAGAATTGGTTGCATAGATGGAACCTGAACCTCCCCGTAATGCTTCAAGGCGGCTTACCGTATTATCTACACGGAAAAAATTGTCTGCATTGGCAAACTGAAGCGCTCCGTCTTCGAAAACCGGAAGACCATCCTCCTGTACCTGTACAAATTCATAAGCTCCGGCTGAAGGAATTCCCCTGGCAAAAAGGTTGTTTCCTACTTCACCTCCTGAAGTTTCCACAGCAAATCCCGGAACCCTCTGCAGCAATGCGGCGGCACTGATTGGATTTTGTTTTTGGATTTCCTTAGCATTAAAGGTTGAAATAGCAGTACTGGATTCTATTTTTTTCTTTGGATTAGAGTTTCCCGTAATCACAATCTGATCGATAGATGAAACCTTCACAGAATCCTGTGGCGTTTCCTGGGCATAAGCGTTATTGAAATACAATGTAGCTGTAGCGGCAATTAAAAAGATTGATTTTTTTTTCATAGCCCTATTTTTTTGTTAGTTTTCAGTTATGTTTCAGTTTTAAATACACTCCATTGGTCCAGCCAAATCCATCCTGATTAGGGTACTCCCCGCCGCCTGCTATTGTTTCGGTGTCTAATGCGTTGTATTTTTCCATCAGTTTTCCGGTATTTTTGTAGACTCTTTCTACGTTCAGGCACCAGTTATTTTTGATTTTTTTTGCCAGCTCATCAAATCCATAATTTTTCATGGCTTTAAAACCCAGCCATTGATAAGGGGCCCAGGCGTTGGGTAAATCCCATTGCTGACCGGTTTTTTGGGTTGTTGTTACAAGGCCTCCCTGGTATAAAAATTTTTCGGAAATGACTTTTGCTACGGCTGCTGCCTGTTTTTCATCTGCAAGCTTCAGGAATAAAGGATAAAGAGCAGCAATATGTTCAGACGGGGTGTTTGTGTTTTTTTTGAGGTGATAATCTTTGTAATTCTCTGTTTTTTCATCCCAGAAGTA
Source organism: Chryseobacterium sp. P1-3 (assembly GCF_000738495.1). NCBI lineage: Bacteria > Pseudomonadati > Bacteroidota > Flavobacteriia > Flavobacteriales > Weeksellaceae > Chryseobacterium > Chryseobacterium sp. P1-3. The sequence goes on along the minus strand of NZ_JPEQ01000004.1, from coordinate 17,232 downwards.
TTTGTTGATCATCTGTCTGCGCTTTGCTGCTCTTTCAGTAAAATATTTTTCTTTTTCATGAAGACGTAAAAGAGCTGAAGATTTTGCCAAAGTGGTCTCTAAATGCCATAAAAGGCAATTCAGATCTACTTCCGCCAGATTCAGCGTTTCTATCGTCTGTATATTTTTTCCGTCTGCAAACCATCTGCTGGAAAAATCCCAGCCTGATTCACAGGCACTTCTTATATTTCTGTAAAACTCTTCTCCTGATGTATTTCCGCCATCTTCAATATCAATCAGGTAACTTTCAGGACGCGGGGTATTTTCAGCATCATAATACCGGTTCAAAAGATCTCCTTCTTTGGTTTTTACTACTCTTTTAATGCTTGCATCATTGGTAAGCCATTCTTCTCCATTCATCCAGAAATCATATTCCTTCTCCAGCGTATCATAATATCTGGTATAGACGTTTTGGTCTTCTGTAGTTTCAGAAAGCAGATCCAGCATCAAAGAAAAATAAGGGGGTTGTGAACGGCTTAAAAAATGAGTTCTGCTTGCATTAGGAACAAAGCCTATATTTTGGATCAGATAAGAACAGTTTTCCACAATATTTTCCATCATTTCTATTCTTCCTGAAACCTGTAATCCCAGCATGATAAAATAACTGTCCCAATAAAAAAAACTCATTGAAACGTCCTCCCGGAACAATATAGGGTTTAGGTAATTTTAAAAGGGTTCCTTTTTCTTTGTAAGCCGTACGGGTCAGTTCATCCCATAGCTTCTCAATATGCTCTTCAATAGGAAGGTGATCCTGTTTCTGGATAAAAACTTTTGCTCCTAAAAAATCAAAATGGGCCATTACAAAATCTTTCAGGTCAAATCCTTCTGTCACTTTACTTTCTTCATATTTGGCATTGATTTCAGCAACCGGAAATAACGGGACGGCATCGGTCATCATTTTTTGATCTTCAAAGATTTCTGATCTTTGTACATCATCAAAAAGAGTTTGGATTTCGTTGATATAAAATTGATTATTCATTTTATTTTTCAGGATTGATTTTTAATTTGTTCATGAAAATGGCTGATGTGATGAGTAATGAAAGAGGGATCAGCGAAAGGTAAAAACGCCTGCTGCCCGCTAAATTCCTGAAACACAAAACCGGTAATAACAGAGCCTATGGTTCCTCCGATGGCAGAAAAAAACAACAATCAGTCCGGACATGGCGCTGTGTAAATATTTGGGGATTGAGGCCAGAATCACAGAATTGATACTGGGATAAATAGGGGCCAGCAAACCTCCCATCAAAGGAAATAAATACACAACCAAAGGGGCATTCAGCCAATTGGTATTGATGTCTATATGAATATTGTGAGTCAATGGTAAAACCAAAAGTAAACTAATAGCAAAGCCTGCCACACAAAAGGAAACCACATAGATCCAACTGAATTTTTTGGAAAAAAAACCGGATAAGAATCTTCCCAATGCAAAAGCTCCTGCCAGCACAGCCCCGGCCTGAATACTCATTGAAGTCGGTAGTTTTAAAATTTCTTTGTAGAAGGTAGGTGTCCATGTCTGGAAACTTTGCTCTACCAGCACAAAAAGAAAAGCACATAACAGAAAGCAAAGTACTTTTTTATAACTGAACAGGCTTGCACTGTTTTTTAAATCTCCCAACAGATCAGTTTTCCCGCTTTTTGCTTCTTTTTCATTCAACCTGGAAAAGAATAAGAATAAAAATGACAATGTGGAAAGCGCTCCCAAAACCCAATATACATTTAACCAATGAGTAGATTTCGGATTATGGTCATCAATGTATAGGCTGAATAAAACATTTCCGGCTAAAACTCCGATCATGAAAAAGCCTTCCAAAAACCCCATAAAACTGGAATGTTCTTTATCCGTACCTGTCACTAAACCAATCGAGGTAAATACTGAAATTTTAATCAGGGCAAAAGAAATTCCCACAATGGTAAATAATAGTTTGAAAAACCAAAAATCATTGGCAAATGGCATCACAAAGCACATACAGCTTACCAGCAGCAAAGCAATCAGCATGGAATTTTTAATGCCTATTTTAGGGAGAAATGAAGCAAGAATGAAAGAACATATGGCAATCGGAAGATCTTTAAATCCTTCCAATACACTTGCAGAAGATTTTGAAATTCCAAAATTCTGCTGTACCTGTAAAATAACCGTTCCTACAGAATTCAGAAGGATGGCGAAAACAAAATAATTTAAAAATAAAACTGCCTTTATATTGAAATTGTTCATTCAGAGTATTTCTTACCGGCTAAGATAGAGGCATTTGGCTTAACAATAATTTAACACAATAAATGAATCTTTGAACTATATTAATATAATTACTATTTTTAGTGAATAAATATGATTAACTAAATGAAAGTTACTTTTGAAAGGGTTATTCCTGATGAAAAAAGCTCTTTCCGTATGATCCATAACAACTCTCCCATTTCAGAATTTAAATGGGAATATCATTATCATCCTGAAATTGAGCTGGTATGTGTCATTTCTGGGAGCGGAACACGTCATGTAGGATACCATAAAAGTAATTATACGCATGGAGACCTGGTATTAATCGGCAGCAATATTCCCCACTCGGGATTCGGGCTCAATTCTATTGATCCGCATGAGGAAATCGTACTTCAGTTTAAAGAAGAAATCCTTCAGTTTCCCCAGCAAGAGGTAGAAGCAAGATCCATCAAAAATTTATTGGAGCTTTCAAAATTCGGGCTCCATTTTCACCACAAGGTAAAAAAAGCAATGCTTCCCAAACTAAAGCTTATGCTGGAAACGGAAGGATATAAAAGATATTTGCTCCTTCTTGAGATTCTTTTCGAACTGTCACAATGTAAAGATTATGAACTTCTGAATAAAGAAATTATGCCTTACACCATTATTTCAAAAAATAAAACCCGTCTTGAGAATATTTTCACCTATGTGGAGCATCATTATGATAAGGAAATTAATATTGAAGAGGTGGCCAGGCTGGCTAATCTTACTCTTCCTGCTTTTTGTAATTTTTTTTAAAAAGGCTACACAAATCACTTTTACAGAATTTGTCAACCGCTACCGGATCAACAAAGCCTGTCTGCTGATGGCACAGGATAAAACCATTTCAGAGTGCAGTTATAGTTGTGGTTTCAATAATGTGACTTATTTCAACCGAATGTTTAAAAAGTATACAGGAAAAACACCATCAGAATTTATTAAAAACTATTCTGATGACAAGATAAATGTTGATTTGAAAATTGATAGTGAAGTTAAAAATAAAGCTAATTTTTAATGAATCCCATCTATAAAAGTAATTTTATGGAAAACCGTAAGGGTATGAAACTAACATAGATTATTTTCGAAAAAAATAATTTACTAACAATTTAAAATTACAATGATGGCAATTAGAATCACATGTATCAACAAAGACAATGGTTTTCATGAAAACCCAAACTTAGCAATTACTTATTTAGGATGGATTGGTGAAGATGGAAATACAGGTAAAAGCACAAGGTTAGAAATTTACAATTGGATCAAAAACAAAAAAGGAGAAGCTTATGTTGCTGACATCTACGGAAACAGAGCAAAAGTTATCACTGCTGAAACGTACAATGGTACTCAATATTTAAAAACTGAAGCTGATCATTCAACAAAAAACAATTTACTATCGCTTCCTGAATGTAATTAAACCTAATGTAAAAAGCTGTTCGCGAAGGAACAGCTTTATAATATTCATTGAAAATGAGAGAATGTAAAAATAATTTTAACTTTAACTCTCCGTTTTCAATGTAAAATTATTTCCATTTTATATTACATCCCATGCTTGGTCTCTGAATTTCTTCCTGAGGCTCACCTGCCAGAAGGTTTTCAAAAGCAATAATCAAATCTTCTCCGGTTACATCCTTATTGTTTCCGGGTCTTGAATCGTCCATCTGTCCCCTATAGATAAGGTCTAATTTATCATCAAAGAAATAAAAATCAGGGGTACAAGCTGCATCATATGCTTTTGCTATTGCCTGGCTTTCATCAAATAGGTATGGGAAATCAAATCTTCTTTCGATTTGAAATTCAATCATTTTTTCAGGAGAATCGGCCGGGTATTTTTCGATGTCATTGGAATTGATGGCAATGAACTCTATTCCTTTATCGTTATAATCTTCGTACAGTTCATTAATTTTATCAATCACGTGAAGAACAAACGGACAATGGTTGCACATGAAGATAACCAATGTTCCTTTTTCTCCTTTCAGTTCTTCCAACGACTGAAGTTCATTCATTTTTGACGGGTTAGGAAGCTCAAAAAAGGGAGCTTTTGTTCCCAGTGCCAACATATTAGAGGGGGTGTTCATATCCTATTTTCTTTGGTTACAAAGATAAAAATTTCTTTGGTTTTATATGGTAAGATGATATTAGTTATCCAATTATCAAAAAGCAACTATGATACGGCTTTCATTTTTTTATACTTCAGCTGTTTAATTTTCAATCCAGGCTCAATACTCCAAAATAGCTTCCCCACTCCTTTTCCCAGGCTCCAAACATTTACTTTTATCTTTTTATTACCTTTCATTAAATGTTAAAGTCTCAATATCATTTGGAAGATATCTTAAAAAAGTTTGTAGTTTTGCTAACACCGTTAGTAAAAAATATCATGGGTCTACATGAACGCCGTCAAAGAGAAAAAGAATCCATCCGTGCAAATATTTTGCAGGCTGCCTTTTCTTTGGCTAAAACTGAGGGCTGGGGATCTCTTTCTATGCGTAAAATAGCAGACGCTATTGAATACAGCGCACCGGTAGTATATGATTATTTTGAAAATAAGGAAGCTATTTTATTTGAAATTTCTCTGGATGGCTTTCATAAATTACATATAGAATTATTAAAAGCTCAGCGGAAATATGATACTCCGGAAGAGCAACTTGTAGCTATTGTAGATGCGTACTGGAATTTCGCCTTTAAAAACAAGGAATATTACCAGTTGATGTTTGGATTGGGGATGCAATGCTGTGGAAAAGGCCAGATGAAAAAGGAATTTTCATCCTTCCAGGAACTGATTTATGAATGCACCTACGAGATCATTAAGAAAAACGGGTCTAATACAGATAATGCATGTCATATGTCCCACGCCCTGTTTTCTGCTGTACACGGTATGATTTCGATTATGATGATGCGTACTGCAGATATTCCTTCTACAATGAATAAAACGGCTTTGGATGAAACAGTTTCATCTTTTATTAAGTCTTTATAAATTTTTTTTTGAACTAAAAATTAACAGCGTTAGGAAAATTAACACATGGTTAATTAAAATATTCAGTTAAAACAATTAAAATAAAAGCAGGTATGCACAACTTTTTTTTACCAATTCAAAAGGTAAAGGTAAACATTTTTCTTTTATAAATTAACACCGTTAGGAAATATAACGCAGATACACCTTATCTTTTATACATATATCAACATTAAAAAAATGACTTCAATTATGAAAACTAGTGATTTGACCGGACATTAAAGATTTTATAATTTTTTTTGAACAAATTATTAACACTGTTAGGAAAAAAAACAGCATTTATTAGAAAGAAACATTACTTATCTCTAACACTTTATTAAAAAAATTAAACCAAAATGAAAATACCAGGAAAAACAAGGTTTATTGTACTTATTGCAAGTATAATTCTTTTACAAAGCTGCACCAAGGCTGCGGAAGGTTCCAATGCCGCGCCACCAGCTCCTGAACTTCCGGTTTATACCGTTATCACATCTCCTGCAACTACCTATCAGGAATTTCCTACTGCACTGGAAGGAAAAAACAATGTGGAAATCAGATCTCAGGTAGACGGATATCTGGATAAAATCTACGTAGAAGAAGGAGCGTATGTAAGAGCCGGACAGCCCTTATTTAAAATAGACTCAAGAAGCTATGGTGAACAGATGAATATGGCTCAGGCTAATCTTCAGGTTGCCAATGCCAATATTGAGAAAGCAAGAGTGGAAGTGGACAGGCTTCAGCCCTTAGTGTCTGCTAAAGTCGTTTCGGATGTGCAGCTTAAAACGGCAAAAGCCAATTATGCAGCAGCAGTTGCCGCCGCATCCCAGGCAAGAGCTTCTGTAGGAAATGCAAGGATCAATGTAGGGTTTACAACCATTACAGCTCCTGTAAGCGGATACATCGGAAGAATTCCTTATAAAAAAGGGAGTCTGATTTCCAGAACAGATCCTAATCCATTGACATTACTGTCTGACATCAGTGAAATTTATGCGTATTTCTCTTTGAGTGAACTTGATTTCATTGCTTTCCAGAATAAATATCCTGGAGCATCCTTAGAGGAGAAGCTGAAAAATATGCCAATGGTAGAGCTGGTAATCGCTGATAACAGTATTTATCCTGAAAAAGGAAAAATGAGCATTGTAGACGGACAGTTTGATAAAACCACCGGAGCGATCAGTGTACGTGCGGTTTTTCCTAATGCTCACGGAACTTTAAGAACCGGAAATACAGGAAGAGTACGTATGCCGCAGCTGATTTCCAATGCAGTGGTTATTCCTCAGGAGTCTACCTTTGAAATTCAGGATAAAACCTATGTTTACGTCTTAGGAAAAGATCAGAAAGTAACAAGTAAACCGATTAAAATTTCAGGAAAAACGGACAGTTATTACTTTATTTCTGAAGGGCTGGCTCCGGGAGAGAAAATCGTTTACACCGGAATAGGAAATCTCAAAGACGGAGCATCTATCCGTCCCAAGACCATTTCTTCTGATAGTTTATTAAGAGCAAAACCTTTGTAATAGATTTTAATACACTATTTAAAAACAGTCTGAACTTTAATTATTTCTTACCCTTAAGGTATTGGAAGGGATCAGCACCTGTTCGTTCAGTTCAGGTAAGTTTGTGAAAACTTCCCAGATGCTGATGGATTCGGATTCTAATGTTTAAAAAAGTTCAGACAACATAAAAAAAATAAACTTCTTATGTTAAAACAATTTATAGAAAGACCGGTACTTTCAACGGTCATCTCCATAATCCTTCTATTATTGGGAGCACTGTCTCTCTTTAATCTGCCGATTGCTCTCTTCCCGGACATTGCTCCGCCGAGTGTACAGGTAACCGCTTTTTATCCGGGAGCTAATGCAGAGGTAGTGGCCCGTTCTGTGGCAACCCCTATTGAAGAAGCCGTGAACGGAGTTGAGAATATGACTTATATGACCTCCAACTCCAGTAATGACGGTACCATGACGCTAAGCGTATACTTCAAACAAGGATCTGATCCTGACAATGCTGCCGTTAATGTACAGAACCGTGTATCGAAGGCAATGAGCCAGCTTCCCCAGGAGGTGGTACAGGCAGGAATTTCAACACAGAAAGTCCAGAACAGTATGATTATGTTTATGGGTCTAACCAGCAATGATCCTAAACAATATGATGAACTGTTTTTACAGAATTACCTGAAAATTAACGTTATTCCTCAGATACAACGTATTCCCGGAGTAGCACAGGCCCAGGTATTCGGAACAAGAGATTACTCTATGAGAATCTGGTTAAAGCCTGACCGTCTGGCTGCCAATAACCTTTCTCCCCAGGAAGTTCTTAACGCTATCAAGGATCACAACCTTGAAGCAGCTCCCGGCCGCCTAGGGCAAGGAAGTAAGGAAACTTATGAGTATATTCTTAAATATAAAGGAAAACTGAACAAAGGTGAGGATTATGAGAATATAGCCATTAAAGCCAATAATGACGGTTCATTTTTAAGGTTAAAAGATGTGGCAAGGGTAGAATTCGGTTCTTATACGTATACTGCGACAAACAGGGTAGACGGAAAACCCGTTGCTGGTTTTGCCATTCTACAAACGGCAGGATCCAATGCGAATGAAATCCTTACTGAAATTGAAAAACAGGTGGATGTACTCTCTACTACCCTGCCTAAAGGCGTGGAACCTATTATCATGTATAACTCGAAAGATTTCCTGGATGCCTCCATTCATCAGGTGGTGGAAACGCTTGTTATTGCTTTCATTCTGGTATTCATTGTGGTATTTATTTTCCTTCAGGATTTCAGATCTACATTGATTCCGGCCATTGCGGTTCCGGTAGCTATTATCGGTACGTTCTTCTTCCTTCAGCTGTTTGGATTCAGCATTAATATGTTGACCTTATTTGCCCTGGTACTGGCAATTGGTATCGTGGTAGATGATGCCATTGTAGTCGTAGAAGCAGTTCATTCCAAGATGGAGCAAACGGGAATGCCTGTAGAACACGCTACCATGAATTCGATGAGTGAAATTTCCGGGGCGATCATTTCCATTACGCTGGTGATGTGTGCGGTATTCATTCCGGTAGGTTTTATGCAGGGACCTGCAGGAGTTTTCTACAGACAGTTTGCCTTTACACTGGCTATTGCCATTATGATTTCAGCCATTAATGCATTAACATTAAGCCCGGCTTTATGTGCCATTTTTCTGAATGATCCTCAGGGAGAACATGGTGAACACGGCCACAAAAAAGGTTTTGGAGCAAGATTTTTCAATGCATTTAATGCAAGCTTCAATAGCATGACCAAAAAATATATTTACAGCCTTAAGTTTTTAATTAAAAATAAATGGGTGGCTATTGGTGGTCTTGTTGTGATTACTGCTGCAAGTATTTTTATGATCAAAAAAGCCCCTTCAGGATTTATTCCTACAGAAGATCAGGGATTTGTATTGTATGCGGTAAACACTCCTCCGGGAAGCTCACTGGAAAGAACACACAGAGCGACAGAACAGATTGATAAAATTATTAATGGCGAAAAGGCAACCAACCACTTGTGGGTAGCGGACGGAATGAACTTCATCAGTAACGCCAACGCGTCTCCTTATTCTGCAGGTTTTATTAAGCTTAAAGATTATGATAAACGCGGTGAGATGAAAGATCCTGATCAAATCGCTGCAACGCTTACTGGAAAGGTAAGCCAGGTAAAAGATGCCAATGCATTCTTTTTCAACTTCCCTACTGTACAGGGATTCGGTAACGTTTCCGGTTTTGAATTCATGCTTCAGGATAAAACCAATGGCTCTTTTGAACAATTGGGTACCACCACCCAGGCATTCATCGGTGAATTGATGAAACGTCCGGAGATTGCGTTTGCCTTTACCACTTATGCTGCAGGAAATCCCCAATATACCATTGATGTAGATGCAGATAAAGCTAATCAGCTGGGAGTTTCTGTAACAGAACTGATGCAGACAATGCAGATTTATTACGGAAGTAGCTTTGTTTCAGATTTCAACAGGTTTGGTAAATATTACAGGGTAATGGCCCAGGCTGATATTCCTTATCGTACGGATATTAACTCCCTGGAAGGAATCTATGTAAAGAACAAATCCGGAGAGATGGTTCCCGCTAAAACACTGGTTACCTTAAAAAGAACTTTTGGACCTGAAACAGTGACCCGGAATAACCTGTTTAATGCCGTAACCATCAACGGAACTCCTAAACCGGGATATAGCACCGGGGATGCCATTAAAGCAGTAGAAGAAGTGGCCAAACAGTCCCTTCCGAGAGGTTATGGTTATGAATGGACAGGAATTACCCGCGAGGAAATCAAAACAGGCGGACAAACCGTGTTTATCTTCCTGTTGAGTATTTTGTTTGTATACTTCCTGCTGGCAGCTCAATATGAAAGTTATATCCTTCCGTTTGCCATTATTCTTACCATTCCGACAGGGATCTTTGGGGTATTTGCTTTCACAGGCCTGGCAGGAATAGATAACAATATCTATGTACAGGTCGGGTTGATTATGCTTGTTGGGTTATTGGCCAAAAATGCCATCCTGATTGTAGAATTTGCTGTTCAGAGAAGAAAAGCAGGAAAATCGTTAATTGAGTCAGCCCTTCAGGCTTCAAGATTACGTTTAAGACCTATCCTGATGACTTCTTTTGCCTTTATCGTAGGGATGCTTCCATTGGTATGGACACAAGGTGCATCAGCAAAAGGAAATCATTCCATTGGATACAGTACTGTGGGAGGAATGCTTACAGGAGTATTATTCGGAATTTTCATTATTCCCGTAATGTACGTAATCTTCCAGTATCTGCATGAAAAAAATGCCGAGCAGAAAAAAAGAAAAAGACTTCTGAAAAAACAAATGGAAGAAGAACTTTTAGCTTCTACTATTAATTAAATAAGAAAAAGAAATTTATATCCAAAAAACATAAAGATTTTTATAACACTTAAGTTATTTTTTACGCTAAAAGCTTGAACAAAAAAGTACACATAACTTTAGAAAATCACAGTTTTCTTATCCACAAACATCTATGCAAATCTGTGTAATCTGTGGTTAAAGAAAGAAAACAAAAAGGTCACAAAACTTGAATGTTACTTAGGTTAACTGTGGTTAAAATCTCAATTTTTTGCATAATTAAAGGTCTATCAAACAAAAACTATGAAAAGAGTAAAAAATATTATTATAACATTTGCACTGGCTATAGGTTCCGTTTCGTGTGTGTCAAAACTGGCATACACGGAACCTGAGCTTCCGCTTCCTGAAAAATTCCAGTATACGGCAACAGCAGATACAGCAAGTATTGCCAATCTGGAGTGGAAACAATTTTTCAGCGACCCTATTTTACAGGAGTTGATTGAAAAAGGAATCAGAAACAATTATGATCTTCAGATTGCTTTGAAACAAGTGGCTGCTTCCCAGGAAAAACTGAAGCAGGCCAAATATATGCAATATCCCGATGTAGGTTTCGGAGTTTCAGGACAGATTTCAAAACCTTCCAAAAACAGTATGAACGGGCAAAGTTTAAATCTGTTTTTAGGGCAAAATCATGTTGAAGATTATAATGCTGCTTTCAACCTCTCCTGGGAAGCTGATATTTGGGGAAAGATTAAAAATCAGCAGGAAGTTTCAAGAATGCAGTATCTTCAGACTTATGAAGGTTCAAAGGCAGTTCAGACTCAGGTGGTGGCTGCAATTGCCCAGGGATATTATAATCTGTTGATGCTTGACAGACAATTAGCCATTGCCAAATCTAACCTTGAGCTGAGCAGCAATACACTACTGATCACACAAAAAATGTGGGAAAGCGGAGATACCACTTCCTTGGGGGTCCAACAAGCTTCTGCTCAAAAGCAGGCTACCGAGCTCCTGATTTCGCAATTGGAGCAGAATATTGCGATTCAGGAAAATGCATTAAGTATTTTAGTGGGTGAGACCCCTAACAAGATCAACAGGACAATTGAGATGTCCGACACTTCCCTACCCCGGAATATTTCTGCAGGACTTCCGGCAGCTATGGTCAGCAGAAGACCTGATGTACGTCAGCAAGAACTGGTCTTACTTGAATCAAATGCGATGGTAGGAATTGCCCAGGCCAATATGTATCCTGCTTTAAAGATTACGGCCAATGGAGGGGTCAATTCATTTAAATTTGACAACTGGTTCCAGATTCCCGCCTCATTATTCGGTTCGGTTTTAGGAGGAATCACACAACCTATTTTTCAAAAAAGACAGTTGAAAACGGATCTGGAGGTAGCCAAAATACAAAGAGAAAAAAATGTACTGGCTTTTCGTCAGTCTGTTTTAAATGCTGTAGGTGAAGTTTCTGATGCTTTGGTTTCTAATGAAAATCTGAAAGTCCAGGAACAAAAAGCTTCCGAACAGGCAGCAACGTTGAAAGAAGGGATTAAAAGTGCCCAACTTCTTTACAAAGGAGGTTCAGCCAATTATCTGGAGGTGATTACCGCACAGGGAAATTCTCTTCAGGCGGAATTGAACCTTGCTTCCATTAAAAGACAGAGATTAAGCAGCATTGTAGATTTATACAGAGCGCTGGGTGGCGGTTGGAAGTAGTAAATTAAATTATATTGTTTGAATGCGGTTCGTTTGGGCCGCATTTTTAATGTGATCATTATTTCGGAAGCTGTTCCGTAATCCATTGAATCAGCTCTTCAAAATCCTTTTGGGAATAGCCTAGCTGCAAATAGTGAATATCATTGGCCTTACGATACCAGGTCAACTGACGCTTAGCATATCTGCGGCTGTTTTTTTTAATTTCGGAAACTGCGAAATCAAGATCCCATTCCCCTTCAAAATATTTAAATAGTTCGGAGTACCCTACCGTATTTAAAGCAGTTAGCCCTTTGAATTTTTCAAGACCTTTTACCTCATCCAATAATCCTTTTTCCATCATCATATCTACCCGGCGGTTGATCCTGTCATACAGTTCTTCTCTCGGGGCTTCAATTCCGATCCGGATTACATTAAAGTCCCTGCCATCCTGCGAAACAGCAATATGCTCAGAATATTTTTTATCCGTCTGCCAGATAATATCGATTGCCCTTAACAGCCTTCGGTGGTTATGAATATCCACTACACTATAATATTCGGGATCAAGTTCTTTCAGTATTTCCTGAAGTTTTTCAATTCCCTCTTCTTCCATGATTTTCTGAAGTTTTTCCTGATTTCCGGCATTAGCTTCAGGCAGATCATGCAGTCCTTCAATCACAGCTTTTTCGTACATCATGCTTCCCCCCCACGAGAATAACTGTATCATGATTCTTGAAAAGTCCGTTGATTTTTTGCAGGGCGTCTTCTTCATATTGCCCGATAGAATAATATTCCTTTACAGAAAGATTTCCGATAAAATGATGAGGTGCTTCAGCCAGTTCTTCTTCAGAAGGTGCGGCTGTTCCTATTTTCATTTCTTTAAAAAACTGGCGGGAATCACAGGAAATAATTTCTGTATTGAAATGCTGAGCCAGATCAATTGCCAATCTCGTTTTACCAATCCCGGTGGGCCCTACTACTGAAATCAGGTTTTTCATCAGTTCACGTTCATTTTTTATCGGTCAGGTGTAATATTTACAGATTTCACAGTGCTAATTTAAATGTTTATCTTTGTAGAACAATAAAAAACTATGATTTTATCAATGACCGGCTTTGGTAGAGCCGAAAACGTTTTTTGAAGGAAAAAAAATAACTATAGATATTAAATCATTGAACAGCAAGAGCTTTGATTTGAATATTAAAATTCCTTTACGTTATAAAGAGAAAGAATTTGAAATCAGAAAAATTCTTAACGATAGAATTATCCGTGGAAAGGTAGATTGCTATATCAATCTGGAGAATCTGGAAGAATCCACTGATGTAAAAATTAACAAGACTCTGATTGATTCATACATCAATGAACTTCGGGCCATTGCCGCTGACGGTCCTGATTTCGAATATCTGAAAATGGCGGTAAGACTGCCTGATGCCATAACCTCAAGACCTGATGAACTGACGGAAGGCGAATGGGAAATGCTGGCTTCCATAGTGAATACGGCTATTGATCGCTTTGAGGAATTCAGAAGAACCGAAGGAAGTATCCTTCATGAGGAACTGAACAGAAACATTCAGAATATTGATAAATATCTGGGAGAGGTAATTCCTTTTGAAGAAGAAAGGATCATCAGTGTGAAAGAACGCTATCAAAAGTCCCTGAAGGAATTTGAAAATGTTGATGAAACCCGTTTTTACCAGGAAATGGCTTACTTTACGGAAAAACTTGACATTTCAGAAGAAAAGGTAAGACTTGCCCAACATTTAAAATACTATAAAGAAGTAATGGACAATGAATCTTTCAACGGTAAAAAGCTGGGCTTCATTTCTCAGGAGATCGGAAGGGAAATTAATACTTTAGGTTCCAAGGCCAATCATGCAGAGATCCAGAAGCTGGTAGTAATGATGAAAGATGATCTGGAAAAAATTAAAGAGCAAACATTAAACGTATTATAGCCCATAGACCTCAGGATAAGAGATCCTTCCTGGCTCTTTTATCTGAAAATCTCTAATCTAAATGGATAAAGTAATTATATTTTCAGCGCCATCAGGGAGCGGAAAAACGACATTGGTAAAACATTCTCTGGAAACATTTCCTGAACTTGCTTTTTCAATTTCCTGTACAACAAGACAGCCAAGAGGAAATGAAGTGCATGCAGTAGATTATCATTTTTTAACACCCGAACAATTCAGACAAAAAATTTCAGAAGGTGCTTTTGTAGAATATGAAGAAGTGTATACTGACAAATACTACGGTACTTTAAAATCTGAAGTAGAAAAAATCTGGAATCAGGGAAAAGTTGTTATTTTTGATGTTGATGTAAAAGGAGGAATTTCTTTGAAAAAATATTTTGGTGAAAAGGCCTTGTCCATTTTTATAGAGCCGCCTTCCATCGAAGAATTGGAACGAAGATTGATTTCAAGAAATACAGATGATGCGGAAACCATTAAAACCCGTGTAGAGAAAGCAGAAGAAGAAATGTCTTATGCGGGAGAGTTTGACAAGGTTGTTATTAATACAGATCTTGATGTAGCCAAAAAAGAAATAGAAAGTTTAATAAAAAATTTTATCAGTAACTAACGGCTGGAAGATGGAAGCCGGAAGATGAAAGTAATAAATACTCTCAAAATCTAACTTCTGATCTCTAACCTCTAACTGATCATAAAAAATTGAGGTTGATATGAGTACCGAAACATTAGAAAAAGCTAAATCTGCCATTCCTGTAAAAGGATTTCTGGATATCAAAGATATTGCAATTCCTCAAGGGGAAGAACTGGTGAAAGCCATTCTGAAACTTAAAGAAGAAAAGAATGCTGTCATTCTTGCCCATTATTATCAGCCGGGAGAAATCCAGGACATCGCTGATTTCCTTGGTGATTCTTTACAACTGGCAAGACAGGCTAAAGAAACGAACGCAGATATGATTGTATTCTGTGGCGTTCACTTTATGGCAGAAGCTGCCAAAATCCTGAATCCAACTAAAAAAGTAGTTCTTCCGGATACGATGGCCGGATGCTCCCTGGCAGACGGATGCTCCGGAGAAGGATTAAGGAAAATGCGTGAGCAATATCCCAACGCTTTAGTAGCTACCTACATCAACTGTAATGCTGAAACTAAAGCTGAAAGTGACATCATTGTAACCAGTTCAAATGCTGAAACAGTGATTGAAGCACTACCTAAAGACAGACCAATCATTTTTGCACCGGATAAAAACTTAGGAAGGTATTTATCAAAAAAAAACCGGACGTGATATGATCTTATGGGACGGAAGCTGTATAGTACACGAAGCATTTTCAATGGAGAGAATTGCCAAACAATTGGCTGATAACCCTGATGCCAAACTGATTGCACATCCTGAAAGTGAAGAAGCAGTCTTGAAACTGGCCCACTTTATCGGTTCCACATCTGCTTTGTTGAACTATGTGGAAAAAGATGATTGTCAGAAATTCATTATCGCAACAGAAGAAGGGATTCTGCATGAAATGAAAAAACGGGCTCCACACAAAGAATTAATTCCGGCACTGGTTTTTGATGAAAGCTGTAACTGCTCAGAGTGTTTTTATATGAAACGCAATACCATGGAAAAATTGTATTTATGTATGAAATATGAGCTTCCTGAAATCCTTATTGATGAAGATTTAAGATTAAAAGCATTGAAACCGATTGAAGCCATGCTTGATCTTTCAAAAAGCATAAAATAGACAAAAAGCACTGCTTGACAGTGCTTTTTTATTTTGATTCATGATTAAAGTAAAGGAGCATAACAAGTGCCTCCCGGTTTTCTCCAGCATCCCCAGGCTCCTCCTCCACGGAAACATACATAAGCTGCACCACCGCATGCTTCAATCTGAATATCAGTGAATCCACCATTAATATTCATCTTTTCTACTCTAGAAAGCTTTTTAAAATTTTTCATAATAATAGAATTAGATAAGTATTTTTTTTATATTCAAAAATGAACTTCTCTTTATTCAAAACAAAGCTTTAATTAACAGGTGTAGCTATTTTGTTAATAAGTGTATTATTTTAGAAGCCTTATGTAATCATACCATTTAACAGGAAAATAGAACTCTGCACTTCCTTCAAACCAACTTCCGCCATCAGCTGGCATATTCTATCACCGTCAGATATGGATTCTTATGATAATAAACCTCCAATACATCTACTTGTTTCTCCATTTGCCGGGTAATCTTCTGAACCGATTCTTCCGTTTCCCTGATAATGATAACAAACTTTTTTACTTTTTCTATTTCACTGGGTCCTACATGAAAAGTCACCATAGAAATCCTTCTTCTTGAAAAAATAGCGTTGATCCTGCCGATCAGACCTAAATAATCCTCCGTATATGCCGTTATGGTATATTCTTTATGTTCTGTTCTCATTTTTTCCTTTTTAAAACGTAGCACTTAATACAATTTCTGAAATACTTTTCCCCTGGGGAATCATTGGAAATACATTGTGTTCCTTTTTAGTTATTACCTCCAGAAGGAAAGCACCTTTATGATCAAGCATCTCATGAAGCGCCTCTTTCAGCTCTTCCCTCTGAGCTACTTTCCTTCCCTGAATTTCATATCCCTTTGCTACCTGAACAAAATCCGGACTCTGGATATCAACAGACGAATATCTTTCTTCATGAAACAGCTCCTGCCATTGCCTTACCATTCCCAGGTAACCATTATTAAGAATTAAAATTTTCACATCAGAATGGTACTGCATAATGGTTCCCAACTCCTGGATATTCATCTGCGCCCCTCCATCTCCCATTACTGCGATAACGGGGCGCTTGTTTACAGCATAGGTAGCTCCTATGGCAGCCGGAAGACAAAATCCCATCGTTCCCAATCCCCCACTGGTAATATTAGTCCGGGGATGATTAAACCGGGAATATCTGCAGGTGATCATCTGATGCTGTCCTACATCGGTTACAATAATAGCCTCACCGGCTGTTATCTCATTAAGATACCGGATGACTTCTCCCATGGTAATCTCCCCTTCTTCAGGATACAATTCATAATGAATCAGATTGGAGTTTTCAATTACATAGTAATCTTTAAATCTTTTGTGCCATTGCGGATGTTCCTTCTTTTGAACTAATGCTGTGAGAAGCGGCATTGTATGTTTACAATTTCCAAGAACAGGCACATCTGCCTTTACATTCTTATTGATCTCAGCCTTATCAATATCCAGGTGAATAATTTTTGCCTGTTTAGCATATTCATCCAACCTTCCCGTAACACGGTCATCGAAACGCATTCCCACTGCAATCAGGACATCGCATTCATTGGTAAGGACATTGGGACCATAATTTCCGTGCATCCCTACCATCCCAACCGCCTGTGGATGATCCGTAGGGATTACCCCCATTCCCAATACCGTCCAGGCAACGGGAATCCCTGATTTTTCAGCAAATTCTAAAAATTCCTGTTCTGCTTTTCCCAGCATAATTCCC